>NC_012522.1:4261088-4869815 GCF_000010805.1 Rhodococcus opacus B4
TGCCCCGACAGCAGGGCGTCCGGGCCGCCGTATTCGAGGGCCGCGAGATTGCGTTGCAGCGTCGTCGGTGGCCCGTTGTGCAGTAGGACCACGCCGGGGAGGATCCGCTGCCACGGGCCGCCGTCGTTGCAGCGCGAGGAGATGGTGCCCTTCGCGACGCCGAGTCGCTCCAAGGTGGCGGCGCGGATCACCCCGTCCCGGCTGACGGCGGTTATCGCTGACAGGTCTTCGGCCCAACGTCCTCTGCGCATGGGTCCGAGCATGCCGTGGGCGAATCGGTGCGTCGCCGAGAATCCCACGTCGGAAATTGCCCTGTGGATGAGTGGGACGTTGTGGATAACGTCACCGCGACAGGTGCGTGTCCGTCGTATCGGACAGCCCGCCCCGGCGCCCCGATGTGACATTCGTTCAGTCAGACGGAACGAATGTCACATTGGCCGACGCAAGCAGGAGCGGGCGACGTAAGCGGAGCCGAGCGGCGACCGCTACGGGGTGGGGTACACCCGCAGGGTGCCCGGCTTCCACAGCCCGGACCGGGTGGCGGTCTCGGTGTCGACGGTGGCCGCGGTGGCGTCCGGGTAGTACCGGTCGAAGCGCTCGAGGGAGCCCCAGTCGCGTCCCCAGTCGTCCCGCATGTAGGTGGGGATGGCGGTGGCGCTGGCGAGCAGTTCGGTGAAGCCGAGCGGGCCGCCGTTCTCCGCGGACTGCCAGGTGTCGGTGGAGCTGACGGCCAGCGGACGGTCGGGGAGGATGCGGTAGTTCGGCATCTCCGCGACACCGTACTGGTGGTCGAACGGACGCTGGCACGGGAACTGCAGTCCGACGGCCCAGTCCAGCAGCACCGGCTGTGAGCTGCCGATCGTCGAGTTGAGGGTCTCGAGCTTCGGAACCCGCGGCGGGGTGAACGCCAGCCACTGGTCGCCGGTGAGGTTGGGGTCGTTGGCGACGATCCGCACGGAGTCGGCGTCGGGCGACAGTTCGCTGATCGGCACGCGCAGGTTGCGCCACGACGGCGCGGGGCCGATGTCCTTGGGCAGGTAGGTGCCCTGGGCCTGGACGGTGCCGTCGGGCTGGCGCTTGCCGTATTCGAGGAGCAGCGACTGGCCGTACGTGAGGGCGCCGGTCGAGTCGACCGACCAGATGCGGCCCGCGGCCGACATGACGATCAGCGGGGTGTCGTCGCTGCGTTCGGGGAGGGCGTACCAGCTGGACGACAGCGTCGCCGGTTCCTGCACGCCTTCCTGGTAGCTGCCCATGACGGGTGTCGTGGCCGGGTTGAGCCCGAACGGCAGCTTGGCGGTGCTGCCGTTGACGCCGACGTTTCCGGTGCCGCCGGAGGTTCCGGCGCTCGATCCGGTCTCGAAGCTGGGTCCGACGCTCTGGTTGTCGGTGTTGCCCATGCCCTGCTTGACCTCGACGTAGTCGGCGGTCAGGTCGGACGGCACCCCGTTGGGGGAGAAGCCGACGGGGCTCGCTCCGCCGAGCGGGTCGGCGGGGTTCGCCAGCGGCTGCGCGGGATCGTTGATGGGAGTGAGGTTCCCGCCGTTGGTGTCGCCTTCGACGAGGACGTCCTCGGCGAGCCCGCACGTCTGCCCGGTGAGCGAGTCGAAGTTGGAGCGGGCCAGCGAGTACGCCGGGTACTGGGAGACGGCGCCCTTGAGGAGGGACAGGACTTCGAACAGCACCATGATGCCGGCGACCACGGTGAGCGGGGCGGCCGCGAATTTTCTGATCCGCCTGCCCTTCTCGGTGTTGGCGCGGGCGGGCGGCGCGGCGAATCCCTCACGCAGGTACTGCCAGGCGGCCAGTGCGACGGCCAGCCCGAACAGGACGAGGAAGAACGTGTTGGACTGGCGGCCGCCGATGGAGACGGTCTTGTCGAACCACGGCACGCCGTAGCTCGAGACGTACCAGTAGCCGTTGATGCCAGCGAACGTCAGGGCCAGCATGAGCAGCAGTCCGGCCAGGAAGATCGTCCGGTTGCGCCGCGAGCGCAGCGCGGACGCCGACACCGCGACGGCGGTGAGTGCGGCGAGTGAACCGGCGATGCCCGCGTATGCCCCGAAGTGGTGGGTCCACTTGGTGGGGTTGAACATCATGAAGAAGATCGTGCCGAACACGACACCGAGCAGGCGCCACGACGGTCCGGTGGCGGCGCCGGGAATCCGCTTGCGGCGCAACAGGATGAACAGCGTCGTCAGCAGGCACAGGATCATCGTCAGGAACGCGAAGCGGCGCGCCACGGAACCGTCGACGGTCGGGACGAACAGGTAGTAGTAGCGCAGGAAGTCCTTGTACCACTCGAGGTTCGGGCCGATCAGGGTGCGGACCCGGGTGGCCTCCATCACCGCGGCGATGGTCTGGTCGGCGAACACGACCACGAGGACGATCGTGCCCGCCGCCGCGATCGGCGCCAGCAGCGGCAGCGTCCCCACCTGGCGGTGACGTTTGACGACGATCCGGACGAGCGGACGGGCGCCGGCGAGCAGGGCGGCCACACACATCAGCCCCGTCGGGGCGGCCGCGAGGGTGAACGCGCCGATCAGGACGGCGGCGGCCGCGGGGAGGAGGCGTCCGGTCGCGATGGAACGCTCGATGGAGCACCACGTGAGCAGGGCGCCGAGTGCCACGATGGGCTCGGGCCGCAGACCGTTGTTGTAGGGCAGCCAGAACGCGAGGAAGACGAGTCCGCCGGTCCACAACGCCACCTTGTTGCGCCGGACCGACCGGCCGAGGCGCGGAGCGACCTCCCGGCTGATCACCATCCAGCACAGGATCCCGGCGATCAGGGCGGGCAGTCGCATGAACGGGCTGGCCGTCGAGATCTTGGCCATCGCGGCGAGGACGTCGTAATACCAGCCGAACGGCGCCTCGGGGACGCCGAACCAGCGGAAGTAGTTGGCCATGTAGCCGGCGTGGTCGGAGACCCGGGCCATGGTGAGCAGGTAGCCGTCGTCGGAGGTGTTCGCGCCGATGAAGTGCCACAGCACCAGCGTGCCCACGACGATCGTGTCGAGTCCGGTGAACTTCCACCAGTGCGACGGCAGGAAGTTGCGGTGCCCGCGCCCGTCCGTGCCGTCGAGGCGGCCGAGGGCGACCAGGGCGATCGCCGTGGCGAGGAGGGCCACGATCATCGCGACCAGCTTGATCAGCGTGGGGCTCGACGAGAACCGGGAGTCCACGTTCATCGTGAACGACAGACCGGCCGGCGCCGCCCCGTCACGGAGGTCGCTGAACACGCCCACCACCTGCGGGCGGAGGTCGCCGGTGAGGGAACCGGCGATCGGATCACCGGTCGGGGTGGTCAGGCCCACGAACTCGGCGGACGTCGCGTCGATGTTCGATGTGATGCGGATCTCGCTGCAGGCGCCCGACTGCACCTGTTCACGGGGTGCCGTCGCGATGGTGACATTGCGGTCGAGCACGTCCACGGACTTGTCCGACACCCGCACGAACATCGCGTTCAGCGCCGCACCCTCGCCCTGCGCGGGGGCCGTGGCCAGCAGGATCCCGCCCTGCGGTGGCAGCCCCGCCACCGCGGAACACGGGATCGCCGCCGACAGGTCGATCGGGACCTGCGACATCAGCGGTGCCTCGAGGTCGCCGACGATGCCGTTCTCCGGCCAGTTCACCGCTGCGGCGGTCTGCTGCACCGGCATGAACGGCGTGGCCACCGCCAGCACGAACCCGATGAGGCCGGTGACGATGGCGATCAGACGAGCGGTCCGGTACTCACTCCGCCGGTCCCGGCGAGCGGGCGGCGAAGTGGCTTCGGGATCGGAGACGGAGGTTGTCAGAGCGTCGGGCACGGTTGTCGATGGTATGTCAGGAACCTGAGTAGGCATATTGCCGCCTACCAGACGGTAGGAGCGGTTCTAGAAGTAACGCACCGGTCCGGCCGACCAGGTACCCGACCTGGTCACCTGTTCGGATTCGACCTCGGCGGGTGTCGCCGACTCGTCCAGCGGTGTGTACCGCTCGAGCGAGCCCCAGTCGCGGTCCCAGTCGTTCGACAGGTACGTGGCCAGGGTGCTCGCCGACAGCAATTGGTCGGTCCAGCCCAGCGGGCCGCCGCCGAACTTGTCCTGCCAGGCGTTGGTGGACTCGGCGCCGATGCGGTCGGGCAGGACACGCCACTGCGGGACCTCGGCGACACCGTACCGGTGGTCGAACGGGCGCTGGCAGGGGAACGCCAGCCCGACGGCCCAGTCGAGGAGCACGGGGTCGCTGGACCCGACGACGGTCTGCAGCGTCTGCATCTTCGGTACCCGGGGCGGGGTGACCGCCAGCCACTGGCCGGGGTCGGTGTCCGGGTCGTCCGCCACCAGCCGGACCGTGTTCGCCTCGGCGGGGAGCTGATCGAGCGGCACCCGCAGGTTGCGCCACGACGGGGACGGTCCGATGTCGATCGGATCGACGGTGCCGAGCGCGGTGACGGACTCGTCGGGACCGCTCACCCCGTACTCGACCTTCAGGCTTTGACCGGGGGTGACGACGCCGTCCGCGTCGACCGAGCGGATGCGGCCGGCGGCCGAGACGGTGAGGATCGGTGCGTCGTCGCTGCGCTCGGGCAGTCCGTACCAGCCGGTGGTGAGCGAGGCGGGTTTCTGTTCCCCGCCCGGCTGGTAGCTGCCGAGGACGGGGGTACGGGCGGGGTCGAGACCGAACGGCAGCGTCACGGTGCTGCCGTTGACTCCGGCGGTGGCCTCGGTGCCGCCACCGGTGCCGGAACTGGTGCCGGTGGTCGTCTCGTCGGTTTCGGTGTCGACGGTGTTGGCGCCGCCGGTGGCGATCTTCTCGGAGTCGGCGGTGAGGTCGTCGGCGATGCCGTTGGGGGTGAAGCCCTCCGCGGACGTCGCGCCGAACGCGCCCGCGCCGTTGGGGTCGGTGACCGGTGTGAGCGGCTGCAGCAGTGCGGCGGTCGGGTCGGTCTCGACGAGGACCTCGTCCGCGAGCGCACACGTGCCGCCGGTGACCGACTCGATGTTGGCCTTGGCGATGGAGTACCCGGGGTACTGCGCGACGGCACCCTTCAGCAGCGACAGCACCTCGAACAGGACGACGGCACCGGCCGCGACCGTCAGCGGCGACGGCGCGAGCATCCGGGCGCGTTTTCCGTTGGGCTTCTTGCCCGACTCGTACGGTTCGCGGACGTGGTACCAGGCGGCGAGGAGCAGCGTGAGCACCGTGAGTCCCAGGAACAGCGTGGAGAAGCCCTTGCCCGCGATCATCGGCGGCTTGTCCCACCACGGGACGCCGTAGCTGGAGACGTACCACCAGCCGTTGGAACTGGTGAACGCGACGGCGAGGATGAACAGGACCCCCGCGGCGAACAGTGTGCGGTTCCGTTTCGAGCGGATACTCGCCGCCCCCACCCCGACCGCGGCGAGCACCGCGACCGAGCCGGCGAGCCCCGCGTACACCCCGAAGTGGTGGGTCCATTTGGTGGGCGTGAACATCATCAGCAGCAGCGAAGCGAACACGATGCCGAGGATGCGGCGCGACGGTCCGATCGCGGTCCCGGGCACCTTCCCCTTGCGCAGGATCAGCATCACGCAGACCACGACGCACAGCAGCATCACGAACACACCGAACCGTCGGGCCAGCGATCCGTCCGGGGAGATCCCCATCAGCGAGTCCCAGCGCAGCCGCTCGTCGAACCAGGCCACGTTGGGGCCGAGTGCGGTGCGGACGCGCGTCGACTCGAGCACCGTCGCGAGTGTCTGATCCGCGAAGACGGCCACCATCACGACGGTTCCCGCGGCGAGGATCGGCAGGATCTGGGACGCGAATCCCACCCGGTGACCACGCGCGATGATGATCTGCAGGATCGGCCTCGCCCCCGCGATCAGGGCCGCGATGCAGATCAGCCCGGACGGTCCGGCGGCGAGGGAGAACGCGGCGATCAGCACGGCGACGGCGCCGGGAAGCAGTCGGCCGGTCGCGATGGCCCGCTCGATGGAACACCACGTGAGCAGGGCGCCGAGCGCGATGACCGGTTCGGGACGCAACCCGTTGTCGTACGGCAGCCAGAACGCCAGGAAGACCAGTCCGCCGGTCCACAGCGCGGTCCGGTTGCGGCGCACAGCCACACCGAGGCGGGGAATGACCTCCCGGCTGATCACCATCCAGCAGAGCAGCGCCGCGAGCAGCGTCGGCAGTCGCATCCACATGCTCGCCGTGCTCACCTTCGCCAGCGCCGCGAGCAGTTCGTACGACCAGCCGAACGGCGCCTCGGGGACGCCGAACCAGCGGAAGTAGTTGGCCATGTAGCCGGAATGCTCCGACACCCGCGCCATGCCCAGGAGGTAGCCGTCGTCGGACGTGTTCGCGCCGACCACGTGCCACAACAGCAGCGTCCCGATCACCACGGCGTCGACGCCGGTGAACTTCCACCAGTGCGCGGGCAGGAAGCGGCGGGCCCGCCGGCCGTCGATGCCGTCCACCCGGTGCAATGCGTACAGCGACGTCAGCGTCGCGAGGACGCACACGATCATCGCCAGCAGTTTGAGCAGCGTCGGGCTGGACGAGAACCGGGAGTCGAGGTCGACGTGCACGTTCAGGCCCGCGGGCGCCGCCCCCTGTAGGTCGGTGAACAGGCCGACCATCTGCGGTCGCTGGTCGCCCTCGACGGAACCGGTGAGCGGTTCGGCGGTGCCGGTGACCTCGGCCGACGTCCGCTGATAGTCGGACGTGACGGTGAGTCCGGTGCAGTCCTGCAGGTCCGCGGCACCCGCCGAGATCAGGGACGCTCCGCGAAGGGTGACGTCGACCGTGCCGTCGGCGCCCGCCTTCACGACGAGGCCGTTCTTCTCGAAGTCGGGCGCCCGGTTCGGAAGGGTCGAGACGACGGTGCCGCCGTCGGGCCCGAGTTGCGTGAACACCGAGCAGGGAACGTTCACCTGCATGGCCAGCGGCGTGTACGAGACGAGCGGCGCCTCGACGCTGCCGAGGGTGCCGCCCTGCGGCCAGTCGATCGACGCGGCGTCCTGCTTCACCGGCAGGAACGGGGTGGCCAGCGCGAGAACGAAACCGATCAGGCCGGTGACGATCGCGATGAGCCGGGAAGTGCGGATGCTCCGAACGTCGGGCAGCGGCGGTTGTGGCACAGACTGATGTTAATCACCCGTGAGTACTTGTTAACGTCCGGCGGTTAATAAGTACTCACGGGGCCAGGGGCCACACCCACACGCCGTCGACGGGTTTCCCGGGCGTCCCGACGAGTTGCCGGACCGTCTCGCGGAGAACGCGATCGTTCTGGGTGTGCGGCAGCACCAGGACGTCGGCGTTCCAGAACTTCAGGTCGGCCAGCGCCTGAGCCCGCGTCGCGTCGTCGATGACCGGCACCTGGCCGGACGACTGCGCCGACGCGAGCAGCAATGCGGTCGGACGGTCGTCGGGCCCGTATTTGCCCCGCTGCTCGCTGCCCGCCGGGCCGACGAAATATCCACCGGCAATGGGGAATGCGAGATCCTGCTCGGTCTGCCAGCGCAGCATCCGGGCATTCTCCGGGGAGGGCAGCGGCACCGTGACGACGGAACCGTCGGTGACGTACTCCCGCCACGTGCCGTCGGCGAAGAAATCCGGTGCGGTGTCACGCTGCACGACGGCGAGCGGTGTCGGTGTCAGCGGCAGCAGCGCCACCGCGAGCCACCCGACCCACAGCAGCGTGGTGGTCCGCTGGCCCTCGCGGGCGGACGCCAGGGCGCGGTCGGTGCCCAGCGCGAGCAGCAGGGCGGCGGCGGGCAGGCAGCCCATCGCGAAGCGCGATTCGAGGACGGATTCGAGGAGCGGCAGATGGGAGATCAGCTTCCACGGCAAGGGAATTCCGGTGTCCCAGCCGCTGATCGTGAGCGACGTCCCGAGCGACAGGATGCTCATCACTGCGACGGTCGCGGCAGCGGCGCGCGCGAGCGGCGTCCGCCACAGCCACAGGGCGGACAGGCCGAGGAGAATCAGCAGTGGCCAGCCGAAATACGCGTTCTCCTCGGTCGCGTTCATGCTGAACTCGGCGGACCCTGGTTCGCCTGCCAGGGAGGACGTCGGGAAGCTGGTGAACGATTCGGTGTCGTTGCCCACCGGACCGTGCTCGATCGCCCGGTAGCTGTCGGGCCCGAAGAACTGCCACCACAGGGGAACTGCGGCGATGGCCAGCGCGACGCCGCCCGCGATCGCAAAACCCTTGACGCTGCGCCTGACTCCCGCGAACGCCGTCCGCGGGCGCGAAGCCGCGAAGGCGACCCCGAACACCGTGAACGCCAGCGCGTAGATCAGCAGGGGTTCCTCGCCGAGGAAGATCTGATAGGCGATCAGGAGTCCCAGCACGATGCCGTTACGGACGGGTCGCGCGCCGCTGCCCAGCCGGATCACGGCGAGCGCGATGAAGGGCAGCAGGAACAGGGCGACGAAGTTGGGATGCCCGTTGGTGTGCGAGATCAGGGCGGGTGCGAAGCCGCACAGGCCGCCGCCGACGGCGGCCGCGAGTCGCGAGGCCACGACGTGCCGCGAGAAGACCCAGTACCAGGCAATTGCGGTGCCGGACAAGCCAAGTGTGAGTGCCAGGGTGAATGTGACGTTCGGCCCGAACAACAGTGTGACCGGCGCCAGCGGAATGCTGATGCCGAACATCGCCGTGTTGCCCATGAGGTTGACGCCCAGCGGGTAATTCTGCAGGTCGCTGGACAGCGGGTTCTCCAGATGGACCAGCGAGCGTGCGGCGACCGCGAAGAACCATTCCCACATGGTCTGGTCTTGGCCGCTGCGCACCAGATAGCCGGTTCCGAGGTGTTTCCACTGGCGGGCCAACACGAATGCGGCAAGCCCGACGTAGAACCCGATCGCCGCGACATCGGCCGGGTGCGGCCGGAAACGGGAGCGGACGGGGCGAGCGGTGGTGCTGGTGCTCTCGGCGGGCCGAGTCGTCTCGACCTGGGTGAGTATCTCAGTCACGCAGCAGCGCCTCCGGTTCTCGGGTCGATGTCAATCGGTCGAGGGTACCGGAGGCCGCTGTGAGCTTCCCGGGTTGCGATCGGGTAATTGTTGCATGTATCACATCAAGTTGATTTGTGAACTTCTGATCAATACAGGGATATTCTTCTGCCCCACTGGTTACGCTCAGCATGCTTTTCCGTATCGGTTGCAGTGCATTCTGAATGGGGTCGGCATGACGGACATCAGCACATCTCGATTTGGGTACAAACGCTTCACACGGACGGTTGCAGTCGCAGGCATCGCAGCGCTCGCCATGGTAATGGGCAACGGCTCGGCGTCGGCCGGCGTGGACAATTCCAGCTCCGTGATCGATGCACGAGGTAATCGCATCGAAGTCGTCCAGGGCGACACGCAGTACCAGACGGTACCGCCGCTCGACGGTGTTCCCACCAGCGTGGAGTTCTTCCACAACGGTTACGCGGGGGTCGCCATCACCGGCCCGAACGCGGAGGAGTTCGAGGGAACTCAGCTCACCGTCGGATACCAGATCGGTTACCCGGTCGCACTGGCAGGCGCGACGATCGTCCTGAACACGCCGGGTCTCGGTTTCGCAATCGGGTCGAGTAACGGAATCGACCTGGGTCTCCTCCCAGAGCTCTCGCTGGGTCTGAACGCGGGAACCAACGTCGAACTCGCGGGTGACATCATTCCGTCGCAGGAACTCGACATCGACCTGGAGCCAGGTGGAATCACCACGGTTCCGATTCTCGAGGGCCAGGAGTTCGACGGATCGGCGGCTGTGGTCAGGATGCAGGGAGTTCACGGCTCCATCTCCGGTGCTATCGGGCCGGTCACCATCCGTCCGTACGCGATGGCAGTGACGGAGAACGGTGACACCGTGATGACTTACGGTGTGCCGCAGAAGCTCAACTAGGCAGCCCGTCCGACAGGGTGCCTGATAGGGGTCGCCGGACTGATGTCCGGCGACCTTTGTCGACTCACATGGACGACGATGTCGCCGGCGACGAACACGGCGGCGCCCAGCAGTGCGATCACGAAAAGCGCCCAGTGTCCGGCGTAGACACCGACGATCGCTCCGATCGTCGTGGCTAGTGCGGAATGCACGATCACCTCACCGCCGGCGGTGCCGAGAAGATAGTCTTCGGCACCGCTGCCGGCACGTCGAGGCTCCACTGCATCCGGCATGACCGCTCCTCGCGACGTCCCGACAATTCCCCTCGGGGCGCGGAAAATACCCGCTGCCCTGATTGGCTGCGGTGTTCCCGCGGGCAGGGCCGAATAAACGCGAGCAGACCGATCAGTTTCTTGTGACGACGACGAACGGTCCGGTCTCCGACACGGTGAAGCGCGGGTCGTCGAACAGTTCCTTCGGGAACGTGACGGTGTAGCGGCGCACGTTGGGGTCGTTGGGATACACGTCCTCGGCGAGCCGCAGCGTGTACCCATCGGGGCCCTGCCGGAACACGAACGCGTCCGGTTCCCGCCACGGCGCCGCGTCGAGCGCGGACACCAGCTGGTCGGGTGTCTCGAGCTCGCTCCACTCCGCGATGGTCCGGGCGCGTCCGGCGAAGTCCGCCAAGGGATTCGAGTAATGCGACGTCAGCGCCTGAAACCCGAGGTAGGGGTAGAAGCTGAGGAAGCTGGTGTCGGCGGTGAGGACCACCGTGTCGTCGCGGTCGCGGGGGACCTGCTCCCGGATCAGCTCGTCGACCGCCGCGTAGTGAGCGGCGGCGCCCGGTGGCCGCTGGTCGGCGCGTTCGCCGTTGCCGTCGGTGTCGGTGTAGGCGACGGCGATGTCGGAGTCGAGGAATTTCGGGATGTTCTGGACGAACGACAGCGCACCCAGCACGCCGATCACCAGGACCGCCCCCTTGACCCGCGGGTTGTCGCTGGTCGCGAGCACGAGCCACCCGGAGAATTCGACGAATCCGAAGACGCCTGCGGCGCCGAGCAGGACGATCAGCACGGGCTCGAGCCGGAACGAGAGCAGGGTGCTGCCGAGCACCGTGAACGCCATCGACAGCAGCGACCACAGGTAGACGGCCACCACTCCGACGCCGAGCGCCTGCGCGCGCCGAGACGTCGACGCACGGGCGACGAGCCAGACGGTGCCGAGCAGGCACAGCGCCCCGGTGAGGGAGAAGTGGATCATCGGCAGCGGAAGCTGTGCGCCTGCCTCGGGCAGGTAGTGCAGCGCGGTTCCCGACGCGGCGGGCGAACCGCCCACGACCTTCAGTAGATACGGCAGCCATACCGTCAGTGCGAGAAGGCCGGACACGGCGGCGATCACGATCAGCCGGACCAGCGGGTCGATCGCCGCCCGCCAGGACTTCCGGGCGCGCACGCGCAGCGCCGCCGCCAGCAGCGCGAGCAGGGTGATCGCGAAGGCGGCGAGTCCGAGATACAGCGTGTAGAACGTGGCGGCGAGACCGAGGAACAGGCCGGTGCCGATCACGGCACCCCAGCCGCCGCGGCCGTCGACCCGATTCAGGCCGCCCCAGGCGAGGACGAGCGCGGGACCGATCAGCAGCGTGATGACGGCGCCGTACGGTTCGGGTGAACCGTAGGCCAGGACGAGGGCCGTCGTCGCGAGCGACACCACGATGGCGAGGTCGTGGCGGATCAGGTTGCTCCACAACACCAGTGCCACGACGGCGGCGACGGCGAGAGATCCGATGGCGTACGGCTTGAACGCTTCCCAGCCGTCCATGCCGAGGAGGTTGGCGACGCGCCCACCTGCCCAGAACCAGCCGGCCGGGTAGTACGGCGGCAGGTCGGCGTACGTCATGTCGCGCAGTGCGGCCGAGTCGGTCAGCCGCGTGAGGTATTCGGTGCGGAACTCCTGGTCGACGGACACGCCGTGCAGATACAGCTTGGTCGCGGCCAGTGGGAGGCCGAGGGTGACGGTGACGAACCCGGACAGGCTCGCCCACGACAGCAGTCGTGCGAACCGCGGGGCCCGGTGCTGTCGCACGAGCAGGACGGACACCGCGATCCCCGCGACGGCCACGACCTGGCCGACCGTCGTGACGGCCTGGGTCACGTTGGACGAGTTGAACGCCGGCCACTGCACCCGCCCGAACGCGAACAGTCCGACCGCCGCCACCACCGCGGCCACGACGGCCCCCAGCAGCATTTCGACAGCTGTCGACAGGGACCGTCGGGCCGGTGCTACGTCTGCTTCCGTCACGAGGGCGAAGCTTAGATGGGCAGCTTCTTGAAGATCGGTCGCGGGATGTGCCGCAGGATCATCATCACGTACCGGAACGCGCCGGGCGCCCAGACGAGATCCTTGCCCTTCTCCGCCGACGTGACGGCGAGCTTGGCCACGTCTTCCTTGTTCACCGTCAGCGGGGCTTCCTTCACGTCCGCGGACATGCGGGTGCGGACCTGGCCGGGACGGATGACCAGAACGCGGGGACCGAACTCGCGCAGCGCCTCACCGAGTCCGAGGTAGAAGCCGTCGAGGCCGGCCTTGGTGGAGCCGTACACGAAGTTGGAGCGGCGCACCCGCTCACCCGCGGCGGACGACATCGCGATGATCTGGCCGAAGCCCTGCGCCTTCATCTTCTCGCCGACGAGCACGCCGACGGACACGGCCGCGGTGTAGTTGACCTCGGCGATCTGGACGGCCTTGCGCTGGTTCTGCCACAGTTCCTCGGCGTCGCCGAGCAGGCCGAACGCGACGATGGCGACGTCGACGTCGCCCTTCGCCCAGGCGTCCTCGATGACCTTGGGATGGCTCTCGGTGTCGACGGCGTCGAAGTCGATGACGTCGACGGCGTTGGCGCCGGCCGCCTTCAGCTGGGCGACGGCGCCGTCGCGCCCGGGGTCGCCCGGCAGCGCGGCGAGGATCACCCGCATCGGCGCCTTCTTCAGGTACTCCTCGCAGATCGCGAGACCGATCTCGGAGGTGCCCCCGAGCAGCAGGAGGGTCTGGGGGTTCCCGACAGCGTTGATCACTACAGTTCCAACCTTCTGGACATATCGGAGGCGAAGACATTGGTGGGGTCGTACTTGCGGCGGGTGGCGATCCACTCGTCGATCCGCGGGTACATCGCGTGGAACGTCTCGGCGGTGGTCCGCGAATCCTTGGCCGTGTAGAGACGGCCGCCGAACTTCAGGACCCGCTTGTCGAGTTCGGTGACGAATTCGTTCAGGCCGGGCTTGATGCGGAAGTCGACGCAGATGTTCCAGCCCGGGATCGGGAAGCTCAGCGGCGCCTGGTTGCCCTCGCCGAACAGTTTGAAGACGTTGAGGAACGAGTAGTGCCCCGACTTCTGGATGTCGCGGATGATCGCCTTGAACTCCTCGACCGCGGTGGTCGGCACCACGAACTGGTACTGCAGGAATCCGTTCGATCCGTAGGCGCGGTTCCACTCTCCGAACATGTCGAGCGGGTGGTAGAACTGCGTCAAGTTCTGAACCTTGTCGCGGTAGGTGCCGGACTTCCGGAACCACAGCTCGCCGATCATCGAGAAGTTGAACTTGTTGGCCAGGCCGTTCGGGAACACGTCCGGGAACGTCAGCAGCTGCGGCGCGTCGAACGCGAGCGGATTCTTCTGCAGCTTCGCCGGCAACTGGTCGAGCTTCGCCAGCGAGCCACGGGAGATCGCGGCCCGGCCCAGCTTCGGGGGCGCGGCGATGGCGTCGAACCAGGCGCTCGAGTACTCGTAATTGGCCTCGCTGCCGTCGCTGTGCAGCGCGATGGTCTCGTCGAGGGTCTGGGTGACGTCGCCGTCGGCGATGAAATACGCCGTCTCGGTCGGCGTCATCTTGATGGTCGCCTTGAGGATGATGCCTGTCAGGCCCATGCCGCCGATCGTCGCCCAGAACAGGGCGCCCTTGGGGTCGTTGCGGCCGCCCTTCGGCGTCAGCGTCCGCACCTTGCCGTCGGCGGTGAGCAGGTCCAGCGACACCACATGGTTGCCGAAGCTGCCGGCGCTGTGATGATTCTTGCCGTGGATGTCGGAGCCGATGGCACCGCCGATGGTGACCTGCCGGGTGCCCGGCAGCACCGGAACCCACAGCCCGAACGGGAGCGCCGCCTTCATCAGCTGATCCAGGTTGACGCCGGCGTCGACCTCCACGAGGTGGGTGTCGCGGTCGATGCGGTGGATCTTGCTCAGCGCATTCATGTCGATGACCAGGCCACCGGCGTTCTGCGCCGGGTCGCCGTAGGAGCGGCCGAGGCCACGGGCGATCACCCCACGCTGCAGGTGAGCGGGCTTCGACTCGTTCTGCTCCGCGACCTGGGCGACCGCTCGCGCGATCACCTCCACGTCGGGAGTGGACAGCACCTGCGCGGTGGTGGGCGCGGTGCGCCCCCAGCCGGTGAGGGTGCGGGTCTGTGTGGGGAGCGCCTGGGCGGGCTGCTCTTCTGCTGTCGTGGACATCGGCATAGAGGCTACCGCCTGTGAGTACTTGTCAACCGCGGGCGGTTAAGAAGTACTCACAGGCGGTTAGTCTCGTCGACGTGTCTGATACCCCCTCGCGTTCTCAGCAGGAACCGCATGTGCCGTTGCCGGTGGAGATCCCCGTCACCGAGAACATCGCCGACGACGCACTGGACCTGAAGACGCAGATCGTCCGTTTCGTCCTGACCGGTGGACTGTCGGCGATTGTCGACTTCGGCCTGTACTTCCTGCTGTTCGAGGTGGTCGGGCTGCCCGTCAACGTGGCGAAGTCGATCAGCTTCATCGCGGGGACCACCACCGCGTACCTGATCAACCGCCGGTGGACGTTCAAGGCGGAACCGAGTCGCGCCCGTTTCGTCGCCGTGGTGATCCTCTACGCGGTCACGTTTGCGGTGCAGGTGGGCCTGAACTGGGTGATGTACCACGCATTCCCCGACGAATGGTGGCGTCTGCCGCTCGCGTTCGTCATCGCGCAGGGCACGGCCACGGTCATCAACTTCGTGGTGCAGCGCGCGGTGATCTTCAAGATCCACTGAGGCGGCCGCCGGGCAACCGGACGGCAATGCCCCGACGGGTGCGGTGATACCGACTGGTCGGGTGTTTCGGTAACGACTCAGCAACTTCTCTGGCGCTGCCGACGTGTTCGGTGAGAATCGATCAATGCTGATTGTTCTCGATACCTCGGCCGTCACGCGAGACGCGCGCTTCGAGACGTTCGTCCGCGACGCCCTCGACCGGGGCCGCCGAGTGCTCGTCCCCCGCCTCGTCCTCGTCGAGGTCGCCCACCGGTACCAGCGGGAGTCGGTCGCGATGATCGAGGCCCTCACCGTCCAGGCCCGGATGTACGACCGGCTCGGACTCCGCGACGACCTGTCGTTGTTCGTCGACGCCGCGCGGGCGAAGGCCGACGGCTACGTCGACTCGCTGGCCCGGCAGCTGGAGGCGATGGGCTGCGACGTGATCGAGCCGGCGTACACCTCGCACCTCGAGATCGCGGCCCGTGAACTGCGGCGTCGCCGCCCGTATGTCGACCGGAAGCGGCGCGGATACACGGCCACGGTGAACTGGCTGACGGTCCTGGACATCGCGGACCGCCGGCCGTCCGAGGACGTCGTGTGGGTCAGCGCGAACTCCCGGGCGTTCGGTAGCGGCGAGCCCGGGGCGTGGCACGGTGAGATCTGGGCCGAGCTGCAGGACCGCGGCCTCGACCACCGGCTGCGGTGGGTGACCGGGCTCGACGACGTGGATCTGGGGGACACCGGCGTGCCTCGCCGCGAGCGGGTCTTCGAGCCGGTCCCCGCCCCGCCCGCCAGTGTCCCTGCCCCGCCTTCCGCGGTCCCCGCCCCGCCCCCCTTTGGCGCGGCACCGCGGCCCGTGGTCGCGGCCCCGCCGCCCCGGGCGCCGCTCGTGGTGTCCGAGCCCGTGGTACCCCCGGTCGCGCCGCCGCCCGCGCAGGTGACGCGTCCCCGGGTGGCGCCGCAGCGGATCCTGCCCTCCGGCAATGCGGACACCGGTGGGCGCCGCGGCATCGGCCGGATGAGGGGTGGCCGCAAGCGCAAGGTCACCGTGGTCGAGGAGCTGGACGACCTCGATTTCGGGTGATCCGCACATAGCTTCCCGTCCTGCAGGCCGCGGTAACGATTCGGGCAACGGTCATAACGACTTGGGGCCGAAGCCACCATCAGCGACACACGGGCGTCGCGGGTACTCCAAGGTTGAACTTACGTATCCGTCAACGGCGACGGGTACCGGCGACCAGGGGAGAAGGCATGAAACCTGTGCCGAACGACCGCAAACCGTCTGCGCAGCAGCGGAAAGGGACACCGACCGTCCAATACCGTTCGGGGGCGAGGCTGGCGGGTCCGAGTATCGAATCCCAGGTTCTCTACCAGGCATGCAGATGGTTCCTCCGGCCCGTGGTGCGGATGGCGCCGATCAACGAGTCGGCCATCCGCAGGGCCGCGCTGCTGGACCTCGCGGCGGGGATCCGTCCCGCGTCTGGTATCCGCCGCCAGAAGGTGCGGCTGCCCGGGTTCGACGCGGAGATCGTCCGCTCCCCGGGAGTCTCACCGGATCTGAGCGACGGCGTCGTCCTCTATCTCCATGGTGGCGGATTCCTGTGCTGCGGGCTGAACACGCACCGGCCGGTGGTCGCGACCATCGCGAAGCTGACCGGACTGCCGGTGATGCATGTCGGCTACCGGCAACTGCCCGACACGAACATCAGCGGCTCCGTCGACGACTGCCTGACGGCGTACAAGTGGTTGCTGGAGAACGGGGCCCGCGCAGGGGGGACGGTGTTCGCCGGCGATTCCGCGGGTGGGTTCCTCGTGTTCGCGACGGCGCTGAAGGCGCGCGAGGAGGGCGTGGATCTGCCCGCCGGACTGGTCGGGTTGTCGCCGCTGCTGGACCTGGACTGTGCCGACAAACTGGTGCACGCCAACGCCGCCCGCGACGTGTTCGCGCCGGTGGAGGCGCTCGTCACCATCGGCAAGCTGGGCGGCGAGGTGGACGGTGTGCTCGACCCCGCGCTCTCACCCGTGAACGGCGCTCTCGAGGGTCTGCCGCCGTCGTTGCTGTTCGCCGCGGAAGGTGAGGTGCTGCGGTCGGATTCGGAGCTGATGGCGCACCGGCTGAGCGCCGCGGGTGTGCCGACGATGCTGCAGATCTGGGACGGCCAGGTGCACGCGTTTCCGGCGTTGTGGCCCGGTCTGCCGGAAAGCCGTGTGGTGCTTCGGCGTATCGCGCGGTTCGTCACGACGCGGGTGCGGCCGGACGACGGTGTCGCCCGGGACAAGACCGCCTGACTACCGCGGCGGGCCCTTCTCCAGCACGATCGTCGTCGACCGCTGTCTTCCGGTCTCGTCGAGCCAGCGCATGTCGACGGCGTCACCGGGGTGCCGGGAGATCATGAGTCCGCTGAGGTCGTCCGAGGACCGGATGGGGATTCCGTCGAATTCGGTGACGACGTCCCCGATTTCGATGCCCGCGTCGTCGGCGGGGGTGCCGATGCTGACCCAGAGCACCTCGGCGCCGCGGGCGTCGTCGGTGACGCTGATCCCGAGGAGGGGCGTATCGCCGATGTGCACGGTGGCGGACGCCGCACCGGCGCGGACCTGATCGACGATCGTCATCGCGGTGTCGATGGGGACCGCATACGATCTCGGCTGGGCGGGAGCGGGTTTGGTGGGATCGGAGTCGGCGTTGCCCGCGGTGTTGACGCCGATGACGGCGGCGGTGGCGTCGACGAGCGGGCCGCCGGAGTCGCCGGGCCGGACTGCCGCGTCGATCTGGATCAAGCCGTTCAGCCGGTTCCGGGAGCCGTCGGTGGAGCTGCGGGCGGTGATCGCCTGCCCGAGATCGGTGACGAAACCCCGCGCCGCCACCGGGACTCCGCCTCCTTCGGCGTTCCCCACCGCGGTCACCGGGTCGCCGACGGCGACGGTGGTGTCCTTCGCGAGGGTCGCGGCGGGGAGGTCGCCCGCGCCCTGGAGCCGGAGGACCGCGATGTCGCGCGAACTGTCGTACCCGAGTACGTCCGCGACGTACTCCGCACCGTTGCCGAGGCTCACCGCGCTGATGTCGATTGCACCGTCGATCACGTGATGATTGGTGAGGACGACGCCGTCGGGGGTGAGCACGATCCCCGTTCCCGCGGTTTCGACGAGCCCCGAATCGGCGACGAGGGTGACGATCGCCGGGATCACCCGGGCCTCGACCTCCTCCGGGGTCAGGACGACGGGCGGCGGTGGCGGAGGCGGCGCGGGCTGGGCCACCGTCGCCGCGGGCGGTCCCGGTTCGCGGACCGGCGGTGCGCTCAGCAGCAGGCTGCCGATCACCGCCGTGGCCACGGCGAGGACCGTTGCGGCGCGGGGCGTGGTCATGCCCGGGTGTCGTCGGCGCGGATTCGGTCAGGACTGTTTCAGCGACCCCCAGCCGTGCCACGTGTCGATCTCGATCCAGGCGCTGACCCGCTTCCGGTCGCGGACGGGGTACGGCTTGCCGCTGTAATGGGTCGCGAGGCGGTCGATGTCGGCGAGGTCTTCGTCGTCGACGAACTCCGTCACCCGGCCCTGGACGCTGACGTGGGTGATCCAGTCGCCCGGATCCATCGCCGTGAGGCTGACCCGGGGATCGGTCCGCAGGTAGTCCAGTCGCCTGCGCTCGGCGTCCATGTTGACCAGCACCCTGCCGTCCTCGTACAGATACCAGGTGGCCACGGACACGGGCTGCCCGTCGTGCCGGACGCAGGCGATGGTGGCGTAATTGGGCCGGGCGAACATCTCGGCGGCCTTCGGTGTCAGAGGTGGCTTCGACATGTCCGAAAGATACTCCCTGGCGCCGGTCCCGGAACTGCGGTTCGCGCGCCCACCCCCAGGTGAGTGTTTTCGTGTACCCGGGCACACGAAAACACTCACATGGGGGGGAGGGCTCCGGCGTCGATGGCCTGCTGCAGCGACGGCGCGGCCGAATCCTTCTCGGACAGCTGGAACGTCAGCGGGCTGCCGTCCCGGCCGACCGTAGGCCAGTCGATGCCCAGGTCGGGGTCGAGCGGATGGAGGTCGTGATCGAGGGCCGGGGTGTACTCGATCGAGCACAGGTACATCACCGTCGACGCGTCCTCGAGCGACAGGATCGCGTGGCCGACCCCGGCGGGCAGGTACACGGCGCGGCGGTCGACGTCGTCGATGAGCACCGAATCCCACTGCCCGAACATCGGCGACCCCACCCGCAGGTCGACGATGACGTCGAGGAACGCGCCCTTGACGCAGGTGACGTATTTCGCCTGCCCGGGCGGGTTGTCGGTGTAGTGGATCCCGCGCAGGACGCCGGCGGCGGACACCGAGCAGTTGGCCTGGGCGAGGTCGAGGGGGTGCCCGACGGCGGCCTCGAACTCCGAGCCCTTGAACCATTCGAGGAACACGCCGCGGTCGTCGCCGAACTGTCGCGGGGTGATCTCCCAGGCGCCCGGGACCTTCAGTTCGCGATACTCCACGTCACCAGTCCTTGCCGCGGTCGAGAAGTTCGAGGAGATAGTCGCCGTACCCGGACTTGCCGAGAGTCTCGGCGCGGGCCGACAATTCGTCGTCGGTGATGAACCCGCGGCGCCACGCGACCTCTTCCGGGACGCCGATCTTCAGCCCCTGCCGGTGCTCGAGCGTGCGCACGAAGTTCGCCGCCTCGAGCAGCGAATCGACGGTGCCGGTGTCGAGCCACGCGGTTCCGCGGGGCAGCACCTCGACCTGCAACCGTCCGGCCTGCAGGTACGCCTGGTTGACGTCGGTGATCTCGTATTCGCCGCGGTCCGACGGCTTCAGGTTGCGCGCGATGGAGACGACGTCGTTGTCGTAGAAGTACAGCCCGGGGATCGAGAAGTTCGACTTCGGGGTGGCGGGCTTCTCCTCGATCGACATGGCGCGGCCGGTGTCGTCGAACTCGACCACACCGTAGGAGCTGGGGTCGGACACCCAGTAGGCGAACACGGCGCCGCCGTCGATGTTCTCGAAGCGGTTCAGCCGGGAACCGAGGCCGGGGCCGTAGAAGATGTTGTCGCCGAGCACGAGGGAGACGGACTCGTTGCCGATGTGGTCGGCGCCGAGGACGAACGCCTGCGCGAGGCCGTTCGGTTCCTCCTGCACCTTGTATGTGAGGTTCACCCCGAACTGGGCGCCGTCGCCGAGGAGCCGGCGGAACTGCTCGGCGTCGTGCGGGGTGGTGATGACGAGGATGTCGCGGATGTTCGCGAGCATCAGGGTGGAGAGCGGGTAGTAGATCATCGGCTTGTCGTAGACCGGGACCAGTTGCTTGCTCACTCCGAGGGTGATCGGGTGCAACCGGGACCCGGTGCCGCCTGCCAGGATGATTCCGCGCATGTGCGCAGTGTTCCAGTGTTCGCGCCGGATAGAAACTCGGGCTCGCCACTAGGGTGGGTGCACATGAGGCTTCTCGTGACCGGCGGCGCCGGGTTCATCGGCGCGAATTTCGTGCACCAGACGGTCGCCGAGCGGCCGGACGTGCAGGTGACGGTGCTCGACGCCCTGACGTACGCCGGCAACCGGCGCTCGCTCGACGCGGTGGCCGACCGCATCGAGTTCGTGCACGGCGATGTGGCGGATTTCGCGCTGGTGGATCGCCTGGTCGCGGCGTCGGACGCGGTGGTCCACTTCGCCGCGGAATCGCACAACGACAATTCGCTGGCCGATCCGACGCCGTTCGTGCAGACGAACGTGATCGGCACGTTCTCGCTGCTGCAGGCGGTCCGCGCCCACGACGTCCGCTACCACCACATCTCCACCGACGAGGTGTACGGCGACCTCGAGCTGGACGACCCCGAGCGCTTCACCGAGTCGACCCCGTACAACCCGTCGAGCCCGTACTCGGCGACGAAGGCGTCCAGCGACCTGCTCGTGCGGGCGTGGGCCCGCTCGTTCGGGGTGCGGGCCACCCTGTCGAACTGTTCCAACAATTACGGTCCGTACCAGCACGTCGAGAAGTTCATTCCACGGCAGATCACCAACCTGATCGACGGGGTGCGTCCCCGCCTGTACGGCAGCGGAAAGAACGTGCGCGACTGGATCCACGTCGACGACCACAACGCCGCCGTGTGGACGATCCTGGAGAAGGGGACGCTCGGGCAGACGTACCTGATCGGCGCGGACGGCGAGGTCGACAACCGGACCGTCGTCGGAACGCTGCTCGAGGTATTCGGCCGCGACACGAACGACCTGGACTTCGTCACCGACCGTCCCGGCCACGACCTGCGCTACGCGATCGATTCGACGCGGCTGCGCACCGAACTGGGCTGGACGCCGCAGTACGAGGATTTCCGCAGCGGCCTCGAGGCGACCGTGCGGTGGTACCGCGACAACGAGTCGTGGTGGCGCCCGCAGAAGGCATCCGCGGAGAAGGCGTACGCGGCCACCGAGTCCGTCATCGGCTGACGGTTCCGCGGAACGCCCACGCCCGCGCCGTCAAGGCGATGCGGCCCGTCTCGTCGCGCCGCAACCGGGCGTCGAGCAGGTCGCGAAGCTCGGTTCGGCTTCCGTCGGACAGCGACGTGCAGTACCCGGGCGCGGGCCCCTGACCGCCCAGGAACGGCCGCCAGTAGTCGTCGAAGTCGGCGAACACGGTGGGCACGTCGAGCGGGTGCACGGCCACCCCGGTGAACCCGGCGGTGGACAGGAGGTCGTGCAGGGGACGCGGCCGGCAGAGCGGGAAGCGGACGCTCTCGTCGAGCTTGGCTGCCGCCTCGTCGAGCTCGCGCGCGGCGTCCCAGAACGCGCGAATCAACTGCATGCCCTCCGCGTAGTCCCACACGTACCCGGCGACCGTCCCGCCCGCCCGCGTCACTCGGCGCATCTCGGCGAGCCCCTCGGCCGGATCGGGCACGAAGTTGAGGACCAGCCCGGAGACCACCCGGTCGAACTCGCCGTCCTCGGCGGGGAGGGATTCGGCGGTGCCCGGCCGCACGTCGAAGCGGAGATCGTCCGCGCCGGCCCGGGCCGCCGCCGCGAACGACGCCGAAGGCTCGACTCCGACCACCCGGGCCGGGTCCGCTGTCCGCAGAACAGTGTGGGCGAGGGCGCCGGTGCCGCATCCCACGTCGCACCAGGCGCCGCCCGGATCCGCGGCCAGCCACCGCAGGAACCGCGGCGCGACCAGCCTGCTCCAGCGACCGATGTAGTTCTCGTACGCGGGATCGACCTCCCAGGCGTCCGTCATCGCGGTCTCCTCAGGACGGTTGCGGTACCCGCGCATCCTCGTGCACGAGGGCGTTGCGCAGCGACCGCGAACCCGCGATCGCGGCGACGAAACCGGCGAGCACCTCGCACAGCGTGAACACGAGGCGCGACGCGAGGGCCAGCCCGAGCGCGACCCCGCTGTCCATGAACGGCGACAACGCCGCGACGACGACGGCCTCGCGGACCCCGATGCCGGACGGCGCGACGACCACGAGCACCCCCGCGCACATGCCGAGCGCGATCGCGCCGATGCACTGCACCAGGGTGCCCGCCTCGAAACCCGCCGTGCTCGAGGCGAGGAACCAGAGGTGCACGCCGTAGAGGACCCAGCTGACCGCACACCAGCCGAGGGCCCGTCCGATCTTGTGCATCGTCAGCTGCCGGTGCAGCGGGGCGCGGCGCAGGATCCGCAGGGCCAGGTTCACCAGCCGGGTGAGGATCGGCGGGTAACAGCAGACGAGGGCGATCGGGACGAGAACGATCACCGCGACCGCCGCGACGGTGCTGATGTGGAACAGGGCGGGTAGCGCCAGCAGCCCGACGACCAGCGCGGACGTGATGCTCAGCCCCACGGTGACGAGGACGGCGACGAATCCGTTGGCCCGCGACACCCCGGCCCGGCGGACGAGTTCGGTCTGCAGGACGAACGCCCACACACTGCCCGGGAGATACTTGCCGAGCTGACCCACGAGGTAGCAGCGGGCGGCGTCGAACGCGGGAATCGGATGCTCGAGGGCGCCGAGCGCGTGCTGCCACGCGCGCACCGCCGCACCCATGCCGAGGAAGACGAACACCGCGGAGACGGCGAGCGCCCACCAGTCCAGCTGGATGATCGTGTCCCGGACCTCGGCCCACTGCGATTTCACGGCGAACACGACGGCCACCACGATCGCGAGGGTGACGAGGATCCGCAGCGCGTTCATCAGGACGGCGCGGCCGCCGCGGTCCGGGACGATCTCGGGATCGGTGTCCACGAGAACCACCCCCTCACCGGCAGTGCGCTGCAGCAGTGCAGCGTTCGGTTCCGACGATAGCAATCGGAGCGCGCAGGATCAGGAAACGAGCGGTTTCACCGCCAGCTCCCGCCACCGGGCGAACGCGTCGGCGAGCGACCGCGGGAGTTCCGCGTCGGCTCCCAGCCGTCCCGACGCGTACAGCGCCTCGACGGCGGCGATGTCCTCGTCGGGAATCCCGGCGCGGCTCATGCCCACCCGGTTGGTGCCGCGCAGTGCGGCGGGGTTGCCGAACACGGTGGCGAACGGCGGAATGTCCTTGGCGACGACCGATCCCATGCCGACCATCGCGCGCGCCCCGATCACCCGGCGTTGATGCACCACCGCGCTCATGCCGACATTGACGCCGTCGCCGAGGGTCACGTGACCGCCGAGGGTGCAGGACGGCGAGAGGACGCAGTCTTCGCCGATCCGGACGTCGTGCTCGACGGACGTGTGGTTCATGACGAATCCGCCGCGGCCGATGGTCGTCGGCCGCTCGGCACCCTGCTGGACGGCGCTCATCTCCCGGATCACGGTGCCCGCGCCGATCACGACCCCCTGATGCGGGCTGACCTCCGTCCACGTGCGGGGATGCGTCTTCCCGATCCACTCGGGCGGCGCCCCGAGCGTCGCGTGGGCGCCGATCCAGCAGTCGTCGCCGAGATCGAGGGGCCCGGTGAGGACGGCATACGGGCCGATGCCGACCCGGTCGCCGACGGTGACGCCGTCGCCTATCACGACGGTCGGATGGATTTCGCAGTTTTCACCGATGGTCATGAAAGTTGCCGATTCCTTCCAGGAGCCGTGCAGACCGTGGGAACCTTCAAGTGGTTGCAATCTGTGAAGACGGTGTGAACTGCACGTCAATCTATCGGAGGAACCGTGATCGCGATCTCGAGTATCTCCTTCGGAGAGGATGTCGAGCGCGAGGTTCTCGACACCCTGCGATCCGGGATGGTCGCGCAGGGACCGAAGGTCGCGAGGTTCGAGGAGGGGTTCGCCGAACTCGTCGGCACCCGGCACGCGGTGGCCGTCAACAGCGGCACCACCGCGCTGATCGCGGCGCTGCGGGTGCTGGACCTCCAGCCCGGAGACGAGGTGCTCACCACGCCGTTCACGTTCGTGGCCACGCTCAACGCGATCCTCGACGCCGGCGGGACAGCCCGGTTCGCCGACATCGGTGAGTCCGATTTCGCGCTCGACCCCGACGTCGTGGCGGACTGCGTGAACGACCGCACCCGGGTGCTGATGCCGGTGCACCTGTACGGGCAGACCGCCGACATGGGTGCGCTGATGCCGCTGGCCGAGTCCGAAGGGCTCGCCGTGGTCGAGGACGCCGCGCAGGCGCACGGTGCCACGTTCGACGGCAGGGGCGCGGGCAGTTTCGGGCTCGGCTGCTTCTCGTTCTACGCCACCAAGAATCTGACCACCGCCGAGGGCGGCATGGTCACCACGGACGACGACGCGGTGGCCGACCGGCTGCGGGTGCTGCGGAATCAGGGCATGCGCAGGCGCTACGAGTACGAGATGGCGGGGCAGAATTTCCGGATGACGGACCTGCAGGCCAGTCTCGGACTGCCGCAACTGGGTTCGTATCTGCAGCAGGTGGAGTCGCGCCGCCGCAACGCGGAGGCGCTGCGGACCGGGCTGAAGGACGTCGAAGGACTCGTGCTGCCTTCGGAACTCGCGGGCCGCGGGCACGTGTGGCACCAGTTCACCGTGATCCTCGCGCCGGACGCGCCGATCGACCGCGACACCCTCGCGCAGCGACTCGGCGATCGGGGCGTCGGCAGCGGCGTCTACTACCCGAGAACCGTCTACGACTACGACTGCTACCGCGAGCACCCCCGGGTGATCCTCTCGCCCACGCCGGTCGCGACATCCGTTGCCCGCCGGTGCCTCAGCATTCCCGTCCACGCCGCGCTCTCCACCGACGACGTCGACCGGATCGTCGCCGCGGTGCGCGAGGCGATGGAGGCGTGATGACGTCCACGCGACCGCGGATCGCGCTCGTCGGATCCGGCAAGATGGGTTCGCTGCACGCCCGCGTCCTCGCGCAGTCGCCGCTGTGCGACCTGGCGCTGCTGGTGGAGCCGCGGGAGGACCACGGACGACAGATCGCAGCACGGTTCGGCGCCGAGTGGGCACCGGATTTCGACGGCCTGGACGACATCGACGCCGTCGTCGTCGCGGCGGCGACACCCGCGCACTACGAGCTGGCGGGCCGCGTCCTGGACCTCGGGAAGCCGCTGCTCGTCGAAAAGCCGCTCGCCGCAACGTACGAGGAGAGCACCGATCTGGTGAAACGCGCCGCCGCGACGGGCGTCCCGCTGATGTGCGGTCTGCTCGAGCGTTTCAACCCGGCGGTCCGCACGGCCCGCGAATTCGCCGGCGACGTGTGGCAGGTCAACGGAATCCGGCACTCGCCGTTCGTCTCCCGCATCCCCACCGGGGTCGCGACGGACCTGCTGATCCACGACGTGGACCTGGCGATCGGATTCGTCGGATCGCCGCCGGTCGGGGTGAAGGCCGAATTCGGGTACTTCCACGACAGTTCGCGGCGCAACGAGGCCGAGGACTGCGCCGAGGCGGTGCTGCGGTTCGGATCCGGTGCGGTGGCCACCATCTCGGCCAGCCGGGTGAGCCAGCGGAAGGTCCGGCAGTTGTCGCTGCTGGAGCCGGACCGGCTGATCGAGATCGACCTCCTGCGCCGCGACATCACCATCTACCGGCACATCGACGACGACCTGCCCGCCGACGGGTACAAGCAGCAGACGGTGATCGAGATCCCCACCATCCGGTACAGCGACGAACCCCTCGCCGCCCAGCTCGCGCATTACGTCGGGCTGATCGGCGGCGAGGGGGACGCCGACGCGGAGCGCGAGTCGATCCTGCCCGCGCACCGCGTGGTCCACGAGGCGACCGTGTCGGCTACCGGCTGAGCGCTCCGGCGACCGCCAGCCGGGTGTCTTCCGCGATGAGGTCGGCGTTGAGCGCAGCCGCGGCGGTCAGACCGGCTCCGGCGGCGACGATCACCTGCGCCTTCGGGTCCGCGACGTTGCCTGCCACCCACACCCCCGGTACCGCGGTGGCGCCCATCGCGTCGGCGGCGACGGCGGTGCCGATCACGTGTCCGGCCATCTCCATCTCGGTGGTGGCCAGCCCGAGGGTCGCGAGGAAGTCGGCGCGGGCCCGGAACAGCGGCGGGACCACCACGGCGGCGAGGGGGAAGACCCGGCCCGTGCGCAGCCGGACACCGGTCAGCCGGTCGTCCCGCACCTCGAGGCCTGCCACCGCGCCGTCGATCACGGCGACGCCGCGGGCGGCGAGTTGCTCGTACTCCTCGCCGGTGGGCTCGTTCGCGTCGTTCAGGAACAACGTCACCTGATCGGTCCATTGGCCCCACATCAGCGCCTGGTGCACCGCCAGCGGACTGCAGGCCAGGACGCCCACCGGCTGGTCCCGGAGCTCCCAGCCGTGGCAGTACGGGCAGTGCAGGACGTCGCGACCCCATCGCTCGGCCACGCCGGGGATGTCGGGGGGGAGGACGTCGACGAGACCGGTGGTCACGAGCAGGCGTCGTGCCCCGACCGCCCGGCCGTCGGCGAGCGTCACCCGAAACTCCCCGTCCCCGACCTTGTCGGCGGACGTGACGGTGCCGGTCACGATTTCCCCGCCGTAGCCCGTGACCTCCTCGCGTCCGATGGCCAGTAGTTCACCGGGCGGGGTGCCCGCTCGGCCCAGGTAGTTGTGAATGTGTCCGGCCGGCGCGTTGCGGGGTTCGCCGGCGTCGATCACGAGCACCGATCGGCGGGCCCGTGCCAGCGCCAGCGCACCGCCGAGTCCGGCCGCGCCGCCGCCGATGACCACCACGTCGTAACTGATTTCCATCGCGTTCTCCTTCGTTCGTCGACCTCGTGTCGTCCACTGTGCGGAGAGATCGCGATTCTGGCAAGGATGTTTGCCACTGTGGCAATATGGTGGGTGTGAACGACGACCTACCCGATCTGGACGGCGTCCTCGACGCCGTGGGACCGCGACTCAAAGCACTCCGGCAGCAGCGTGGCGCGACCCTCGCCCAGCTCTCCGAATCCACCGGGATCTCGGTGAGCACGCTGTCGCGGCTCGAGGCCGGCCAGCGCAAACCCACCCTCGAACTGATGCTCCTGCTGGCCCGCGCCCACCAGCTACCCCTGGACGAACTGGTCGACGCACCCGCCACCGGCGACCCCCGCGTGCACCTGCGGCCCCTCGACCGCAACGGCACGACGATCATCCCGCTCACCCGCAGACCCGGCGGGATCCAGGCGTTCAAGCACGTGATCCCGCCGGGCGATCCGACCGCGGTACCGAACCTGCAGGTCCACGAGGGTTACGAATGGCTGTACGTCCTGTCCGGCCGGTTGCGGCTGCTGCTCGGCGAACACGACGTGATCCTGACCCCGGGGGAGGTCGCCGAGTTCGACACCCACGTGCCGCACTGGTTCGGCAATCCCGGACCGCAGCCGGTGGAGATCCTCAGCCTGTTCGGCCCCCAGGGCGAGCGGGCGCACGTGCGGACCGTCCCGCGGGGCCCGGCGTCCGACTCCGGCCGTCGGTAGAATTCGTGCGGACCGGTAACGAGCGCTCCCTCCGAGGCGCAGGACGTGATGGGGAGGCCCCGTGCGACGCTGGATTCTCGGTGTTCCCGGAGCGGTTCTGATTCCGCTTCTCGCCGGTTGCTCCACGTCGACGACCCCGCCGGTGGCGCAACCGCAGCCGGAGTCGGCGCCCGCGGTCGCGACCCTCGTCGGCCTGGGCGATTCGATCCCGGCCGGTGACGGATGCCCCGGATGCACGCCGTTCGTGGAACTGTTCGGCGACCAGCTGTCCGGCGACGACGCCCAGCCCGTACAGGTGGCCAACCTGGGGGTCGGCGGCTGGACCAGCACCGACCTGCTGGACTCCCTCGAACCCGGCGCATACGACGCCGACGCCGTGCGTGACGCCGACGTCGTCACCGTCACCATCGGCGCCAACGACTTCTACGCCGAACTCGACGGCTACCTGGACGGCGACTGCGGCGGAGACGACGGGCTCGGCTGTTTCGCGCCGGTGCTTCCGCAGCTGAAGACCACGTTGACGTCCGTGCTCGACCGCATCGCCGAACTACGCGCCGGACAACCGACCGCGGTGCTGGTCACCGGATACTGGGACGTCTTCCCGGACGGCGATGTGGCCCGCGAGTTGTTCGGCCCGCAGTTCCTCCGGGACAGTGCCGCGCTGACGTTGCGCGCCAACGACGTCATCTCGGAGGTCGCGGGCGAGGAGGGCGCCACATACGTCGACCTGTTCAGCACGTTCAAGGGCACGTGGGGCGACGGCGACCCCACCGGACTGCTGGCCGACGACGGCGACCACCCGAACCAGATCGGCCACCAGCTGATCGCCGACGCGTTGTCGTCCGCGGCGGTCGCGGGATCCGGCTCCAGCGACGTGTCGGCGTTCACGTCGTCCGGGTGGTCGCCGCGCTGACCTTCCGGCGGCGGATCACCGGGTCGACGACGGACAGGATCAGCACCACGACCGTCGCGGCGCCGAACACCGCGACGGACAGGTTCTGCCGCGGCGGGCGGAACGTCACGACCAGTTCGTGGTCACCCGGCGGCACCGTCACCGCGAGCAGGCCGTGCCATCCCGCGGTCGCGGCCACCGGTTCACCGTCGACGGTGGCCGAGTAACCGGGCCACGCCAGTCGCGCGAACGAGACGGTGCCGCCGCTGCCCGTCACCCGCACGGTCTCCGTGGCCGCGCTCGACTCGGACGAGAGCACCCGGACGCCGTCGGAGGCGAACGACACCCGCCCGGGCAGGGGCAGCGGCCGGTCGCGCTGCAGAACCGTCCGGGAATCGCTGCGTTCCGTGACGTGCCAGCCCGGCGGGGGCGGCGTCGTCGCCACCTCGGGCACCAGCGCGTGCTGCACCACGAGGGTCGAGACACGCAGGTAGTCGATCAGCGGGACCGGGATGTCCGCGTTCACCGGCTGCCACAGCGCCCCGTAGACGCCGGGGCAGACGGCGCCGCGGTAATCCATGCACAGGGCCTCCTGGAATTCGGTGAACCCGATGCCGGTGTACGCGTTGATGCTGCCTTCCACGGACGACGCCATGATCTCGTTGCCGAACAGGATCCGGCCGGCCGTGATGTCGGCGTTCGGGGTGTCGTTCAGCGCGGCGAGCTGCAGGACGGTGCCCTGATAGCGGTCCGTCTGCCCGGACAGGGTGGCCGTGCTCGCCGGGTCGGCGCGGCTGCCGCGCTCGATGTCGTGGGTGAGGGACCAGACCTGGGCGGCACTCACCACCAGGGTGCCGAGGACGAGGGCGGCGACGAGACCGCTCGGGCCGCCGGTGCGCCGGGCGAAGTATGCGATCGCGCACAGCGCCGCGACGAGTAGCGCGAACAGCACGTGCCGGCCGGTCAGGGCAGGCGAGGACGCGAACGCCAGGTAGAAGCCCAGCACGATCAGCACCGCCGAAGCCGTCGCCCGCCGACGCACCCGGTCGCGGGCAAGGCCCAGCGACAGCGCGAGCGACAGACCCACCAGCAGGCAGAGGTACAGATACTCGACCAGCCGGATCGGCCAGCGGAACATCCCGACGTTCGACGGTCCGAACGTGAAGAGGAAGTAGACGACGGCGATCATCCCGAGGCTGATCAGCTGCCGCCCGTGGGTGCGGCGGAACCCCGGCGACGCGAACAGGGCGCGGATCCGCCCCCACGGCAGCCACGGCAGCAGCGGCAGCACGAACCAGGCGAGGTAGAGCGACGGGATGACCTCGACGGGGCCGCCGAACGTCATGATCACCGGGAGGTAGGACGGGCTGCTCATCGCCGCGAGTCCGCCGAGCTGCGGCTGCAGGAACGTGTCGTTGAAGATGCCGGTGCTGCCGGCGCGGGTGGTCACGTCGACGCTGAGGAACAGCGGCAGATACGTCACGAGCGCGCCGGTGCCCGCGCACGCACCGGTGATCACCAGCACGAGCAGGCGGAAGAATTCCCGTCGCACGAGGAGTTCGACCCCGAGGCCCAGGAGGACCACCACCGCACCCAGCGCGGCGTACGGGTTGCCCATGCTCACCGTCAGCGCGCCGATCAGGAAGGTGACCAGCGGGTTCGTGCGACCGCGGGACAGGCGCAGCGCGGACCACCAGAACAGCGTCACCCACGCGACCGCCATCATCCCGGACGGCCATCCGCCGGCCTCGTAGAACAGGGTGAAACCGCTGAATGGAATCGTCAGCCCGGCGAGGATCGCGGGACCGCGGCGGGCACCGTATTCGCGGCACAGCAGGTACGTTGCGAGGGCGAACAACGCGAGGAACTCGGTCATGATCACGAACGCCGCGACCGACAGGTCCTCGAACTTCGCGGCCAGCGCGTAATTGGCCAGGTTGACGGGGTTGTAGAGGCCGTAGGCCGCCTCACCGGCGTAGTTGCCACCGATCCAGGCGTCGGGGTTGACGGTGAGCCACCGCCCGGCCAGCAGTTCCGTCCCGATCCGGTGCCAGGACGGCACGAACGATTCGAGCATGTCGCCGCCGTAGTAGAAGCGGTCGTCGACCATCCGCGGAATCGTCGCGATGGCCGCGGCCACCACCGCGACCGCCAGTGCCACCGTCCACTCGGGAACGCCGCGTATCGATCGGGTGACGGTCGAGGACACGGACGCGGAGGGTGCCACGGGTTCCGAGCCTACGAGTTAGGCTGCGCCCGTGCGCCTTTTCGGTTGTTCCCACGACCAGAAAGGCGCACGGGCGCCGAAGGCGCTCTCCGTCGTCATCCCCGCCTACAACTCCGCCGCCGTCATCGAGCAGACCGTCCGCCGGGTGGCCGAACGGCTGGCCGGACACGACGTCGAGATCATCGTCGTGGAGAACGGATCGACCGACGACACTCCGGACATCTGCACCCGCCTCGCCGCGGACTGGGCGCCCGGGCCCGTGTCCCTCACCGTCCTGCGGAGCGAGAAGGGCATGGGCAACGCGTTGCGGACGGGCGCGGAGGCGAGCCGCGGCGCGCACGTGCTGCTCACCGCCGACGACCTGCCGTTCGGATTCGACGACCTCGACGGCGCCGAGAAATTCGCCGAGCGCCACGACGGCCGGCTGCCCGAGGTCGTGATCGGGTCCAAGGCCCACCCCGACTCACAGGTGCGGCGCGGCGCCCTGCGGGGAACCCTGACGTGGGGTTTCGCCGCCATGCGGCGGGTGGTCCTCGGGATGCGCACCGGCGATCCGCAGGGCACCGTCCTGATGGACGGCGAACTGATCCGCGAACTGGTTCCCGACCTGTCCGAGCCCGGCTTCCTGTTCACCACCGAACTGGTCTACCTCGCGGAGCGGGCCGGCCTCGTTCCGGTCGAGGTGCCGGTGCGTCTGAGCGCCGACCACGACAGCCACGAAACCCGCATATCCAGGGCCGATGTGCTTGCGATGGGGGTGGGGCTGTTCCGGTTGCGGGCCCGTCACCGGGACGGAGGTCGCCTCGCATGGTCGGGGAGCGCGGCGCGAGGTTGATACCCTGCGAACCGAGAAGAGGATCGTGCCGTCGCGTTGGTGCGGTCCAGCCCACCTCTCGCGGGGAACAGTAGGAGCACTATGAACGAGTCTGCGTCGGTAGCACCTGTGGACGGGAGCACGGCCGCGGTACGGAGTGCTCTCACCGAGCATCGCGCACCCGACCGCCTGGTGGTGGCGCGAGGTCTGTTCACGGGACCGACCACCCGGGTGAAGGACGACCTGTACGCCCGGATCGTCAAGGGCCGCGCCCACCGCGAACGGTACGTGGTGCACCTCGAGAAGGGGGCGACGGTCGACACCGACACCTACTTCGGCCGGTTCGCGGCCAGCTACTACCAGCGCTGGACCACGGTCACCGACGTGACCGTCGCGTTCCGCCACGAGGCCGACGGCCGCGCCGTGGTTGCCCTGCGCGGCTCCGATTCGGGCGGCAACTCCCGCATCCTGTCGACGACGGAGATCGACGGCACGGGCACGGCCACGCTGTCCGCGAAGCTCGACTCGTACCTCGACGGCGGCTCCCTGTGGGTCGAGTTCACCGCCGTCGACGGCCCCCTGACCGTGAGCGAACTGGAGTGGACCGTCGCCGCGCCGTCCGTGATCCGTCCCGCCGCGATCGCGATCTGCACGTTCAACCGCGCCGACGACTGCGCCGAGACCGTCGCCGCCATCGCGAACGACCCGACGATGGCGTCCGGCATCGACGCCGTGTACGTGGTCGACCAGGGCAGCGACCACGTGTCGGACCGGGAGAAGTTCACCGAGGTCGCCGGGATCCTGGGCGACAAACTCGTCTACCTGCGGCAGCCGAACCTCGGCGGGGCCGGCGGCTTCACCCGCGGCATGTACGAGGTGTCGGGCATCAACGAGCACGCCAACCTGATCCTGATGGACGACGACATCCTGTGCGAGCCGGAGTCGATCCTGCGGATGAACGCGTTCGCGAACGTCACCTCGGAGCCGACGCTCGTCGGCGCGCAGATGCTGTACCTGATGAACCCGGAGCACCTGCACGTCAGCGCGGAGGAAGCAGACCTGTCGAAGCTGAAGGCGGGCCGCTGGGCGGCCGGGTCGCGGCACGACATCAACCTGCTGAAGAAGAAGCAGCACAAGCGCGTCGACGCCGGATACAACGCGTGGTGGTCGTGCCTGATCCCCGCCGAGGTGGTCGCGCAGATCGGGCTCCCGCTGCCGATGTTCTTCCAGTGGGACGACATCGAGTACGGCATCCGTGCCCGCGCGGCCGGATTCGTCACGGTCACGCTGCCCAACGCCGGCGTGTGGCATGCGGATTTCCACTGGAAGGACCGCGACGACTGGGCCAAGTACTTCAGCATCCGCAACTCGCTGATCGCGGCCGCGCTGCACAGCGATTTCGACGCCAAGTCGCTGAGCAAGCTGATGACGCGGGAGATCACCCAGTACCTGGTGTCGATGCAGTACGGGTTGGCGTACACCATGATTCGCGGCATCGAGGACTTCCTCGAGGGACCGAAGGTACTCGAGGACGGCGGCCAGGCCGTGCTCGCGGCGATCCGGGAGGAGCGCAAGCGGTTCCCGGAAACCGTCAAGCATCCCGCGACGAACATCCCCGGTGTCCGCAACTCCGACCTCGTCACCCGGCACGCCGGTTTCCAGCCGGACAAGAGCAAGATCGACCTCGTCCTCGCCAAGCGCGCGGCCTACCAGTGGCTCGGCCGCACCCAGCACGGTGTCGCGAGTATCCCTGTGGCCGAGGCGCACTGGTGGCACGTGTCGCTGTTCGACACCGCCGTCATCACCGACGCGTCCCAGTCCGGGGTGCGGGTGCGCCGCCGCGACAAGGAGACCGCGCGCGAACTCACGGCCCGGACCGCGAAGCTGATGAAGCGGTTCCGCGAGGATGCGGCATCGACGCAGCGTCAGTACCGGGATGCGTTGCCGCAGCTCACCAGTCGAGAGAACTGGGCCCGCCTCTACGGCCAGTGACGGTGTCCGGGCAGCTGCCTGACCGCGGGCTGCTCCGGGATTCGTCCCTCGTCTTCGCGCTCGGTGTGCTGCTCGGCGCGGCGTGGAGTTGGCGTCCGTCGTTCTGGTACGACGAGGTCGCGACGCTGTATTCGAGCCAGCGGTCCCGGCCGGACCTGTCGCATCTGCTCGGCCACATCGACGCCGTGCACGGCCTGTACTACGTCGCGATGCGCTACTGGTTCGCGGTGTTCGGGGCGTCGGAGTTCTCGTCGCGGTTCCCGAGCGCCCTGGCCGTGGGCGCCGCGGGTGCGGGTGTGGTGGTGCTCGGTGCGCTGATCGCGACCCGGCGGGTGGCGGTGCTGTCCGGACTTCTGTTCGTGATCCTGCCGAGCGTCACGTGGGCGGCCGCGGAGGCCCGCGGATACGCGGCCACGGCGGCGGCCGCGGTGTGGCTGACCGTCATTCTCCTTGGGGCACTGAGACTCCGGCGGTGGTGGCTGTGGGCGCTGTACGCCGTAGGCCTGGCGGTGTCGATCGTGTTGTTCGTCTACCTCCTCACGCTGGTGCCCGCGCACCTGCTGACGCTCCTGCTGCTCCGCGCGGCCCGAAGGTCCTGGCTCGGATGGGCGGCGGCCACGGCCGCGGGGCTGGTGGTCGCGGCGCCGTTCGTGGCGCTGGTGCGCCGGGAAGCCGTCCAGGTGGCGTGGATCCCGCCGCTCGACGGCCACCTGCCCCGGGCCGTGGCCGAGTACCAGTGGTTCGTCGGCGCACCGTGGTTCGCCGTGCTGTTCGCGGTGCTGGTCGTGGCGGGGTCGGTGGCGCTGGCGCGCGGTCGCCGGCTGCCCGCGGTGCTGTCGATCGCGCTGCCGTGGATCGCGGTGCCGATGGCGCTGCTGCTCGTCTACTCGCTGCTCCGCAGCCCGGTGTACCTCCCGCGGTACTTCACGTTCACGACACCCGCGGTGGCCCTGATCGGCGGACTCTGCCTGGCCGCGCTGGCCCGCGCATGGTGGCAGTGCGCCGCGGTGCTGGCCGTGTTCGCGGTGGCCGCGTCGCCGGCCTACGTCGCGCAGCGCGAGCAGTGGGCGAAACCCAGCGGCATGGACTTCAGCACCGCCAACGTCTTCGCCGGGCAGCATCTCCGGCCGGGGGACTGCGTGCTGTTCGACAAACCGGCCTGGAACCCCACGTCGCTGCGCCTCGTGAAGGACGTGCGACCGGAATCGTTCGACGGCACCCGCGACATCGGGCTCGGGACCACCGCCGCGAGTCGGGGGTCGCTGTGGGACGACGAAGTCGCCGTCCCGGATCTCGCCGGTGCGCTCGACTCGTGCTCGGTGGTCTGGTTCTTCACCGACTACGAACGCGACAGCGAGCGCATCATCCGGCACACGTCCAACGAGGTGTGGACGCTGCCGCCGTACCACTTCGAGGACACCGAGGCGTTCGCCGCGCTCACGAGGTCGGGACTGCGGATCGACGACCGGGTGACGTTCAACGTCACCCAGGCGGTGAAGCTGGTGCGGTGATCCGCACGACCACCTGCTCGTGGTTGGCGGTGTAGCTGAGGTACTCGAATCCGACGCCGGTGCGGTCGACGAACTCCGTCCACGCCCGGTACTCGTGCTCCTGCCAGCCGGGGAAGTTGAAGAACTCGTCGAACACGATCACCGTGCCCGCGACGAGCCGCCGTTCGAGCCGGTCGAGCACCGATTTCGTCGACGAGTACAGGTCGGCGTCGAGATGCACGAACGACACCGGTCCGGGGTGCTTGCCGAGGAAGCCCGACAGCGTGTCCTCGAACAGTCCGGGCACCAACTCCGCGCCCCGCACCTTGGGCAGTTTCTCCTGCGCGAACTCCCCGGCCGGGAACCCGGTGCGCCACGTCTGCGGCAGACCGGAGAACACGTCGAACCCGAACACCTCGTGCTCGGCGTCCTTCAACTGCTCGACGATGATCCGGAGCGTGGTGCCCGACGCCACCCCGAACTCGAGGGCCATCCCCTCGACCTCCACCTGCGACAGTCCGTACCGCAGCGTGTCCTGCGGGTTCCAGAACACCGGCGCCTTCGGCATGTGTTCGAGCACGAACTCCGCGGCCTCGTTCGTGGCCCGCATGTCCAGCGCCTGGGTGATGTCGCGGCGGGCCTGCTGCTCGAGTTCACCGAGCCGCTGCTGGACGTCGGAGATCTCCATGCGGGCGTCGGAGAGCTCGGACAGCACCCGCGCCAGTTCCTGGTTGGTCGCGCTCAACTCGGCGAGGGTCTGGTCGTGCTGGTTCTCGGTGAGCTCGCGGGACCGCCGGTCGGATTCGGCGATCACCTCGGACATGGCACGTTGCAGCTTGAGACGGGCCTTTCTCCGAAGATCGAACATATCCCCATGTTGCCAGTCCGCATCCCGGCTCAGCGAATGAACCGGGATGCGGGACGGACGCCGGTCAGCGACCGCGGCTGCGGTACAGCTGCCGTTGCCAGCGGGCGATGGTCTTCCACTCGCGTTCCCGCTCGGCCCGCAGCCGCGCGTCGGTGCGCGACGCGATCCACCCGTTCTCGCGAATCAGCTTGCGGTAGCTGGCGAGTCTGCGTTCGGGCAGGTCGCCGGCCGCCACGGCGCCCTGGACCGCGCAGCCGGGTTCGGCGTCGTGCGAGCAGTCCGCGAACCGGCACTGCGCCGCGAGTTCCTCGATCTCGGGGAACGTCTTGTCGATGCCGTCGGCCGCCTCCCACATGCCGACACCCCGCAGTCCCGGCGTGTCGATCAGGGCGCCGCCGGACGGCAACGGCAGCAGTTCCCGGTGCGCCGTCGTGTGACGCCCCTTGTTGTCGCCTTCGCGGACGCGTCCGGTGGTGAGCACGTCCTCGCCGAGCAACGCGTTCGCGAGCGTCGACTTGCCCGCGCCCGACGGCCCGATGAGGGCGACGGTCCCGTCGATCACGGCGGTGAGGACGTCGATGCCGTCGCCGGTGTCGGCGCTCACCGCGACCACGGCCGCGCCCGGCGACACCGCCGCCACCTCCGCGGTCGCGAGGGAAACATCCTGCACGACATCGGATTTGGTGAGCGCGACGACCGGCTGCGCGCCGCTCTCCCACGACAGTGCGAGCAGGCGTTCGATGCGCCCGAGGTCGAGGGCGGTGTCCAGTGCCGCGGCGATGACGACCGTGTCGACGTTGGCCGCGAGGAGTTGTCCCTCGGACCGGCCGGACGCGGACGACCGGACGATCGCGCTGCGCCGGGGCAGCAGATCGGCGACGGCGATCTCGTCGCCGTGCCGGTGGATGGTCACCCAGTCGCCGGTGCAGAGCGTGTGCTCACCGGCCAGCGCGCGGACGATGCCGGCGGGTGCGGCGACGTCGCAGCGACCGCGGTCCACGCGGATCACCCGCCCGGGCTCGCGACCGTCGGCCGGGTAGTTGTCGAAGGTGTCGGAAAGTGTGTCGTTCCAGCCGTAGGGCAGGAGGCGTTCGGAATCGAACATGATGGGTGTGATCCTCGGGTCGATGAGTGCCGACCGGACCACTGCGCGGGTTCGGTCAGGCGAAGGGGAAGGGGGAGTGGACGCACGCGGCGTCGACCGACGAGACAGTCATCGGACACTCACTCCTTCACACACCTCAGGATCGTTCGATCGGAAACCATGCTCCCACCCGGCGGAAGCCGGGTGCAACCGAATTTACGGACGCTCGAACCGCTCCTGACGGCCCAGCTTGCGCAGTCGCATCCACTCCCGCAGACCCTGCGGATCACGCCTCGTGACGAGGAAGTACCACCCGAACCGCACCCATTCCTGCGGCAGCAGCTTCCGCATGCCCGGCTGCGACAGCAGATAGCCGCGGTTGCGGTAGGTGAAGAATCGCTTCGTCTCGTTGTCCGGGTACTGCGTGTGCATCCGGCCGCCGAGGATCGGCTTGAACTCCTCCGCGCCGTTCGGGTGCACGTACGCCGTCTGCAGGCAGGTGCCGAACGGCAGCCCCGACCGCACCAGCCGGCGATGCACCTCCACCTCGTCGCCGCGGACGAACAGACGCAGGTCGGGGACGCCGACCGTGTCGATCGCCGACGCGCGGAACAGGGCGCCGTTGAACAGCGACGCGATGCCCGGGAGCAGGTCGGCCGAGTCGTCGCCGTCGGTGAACAGTTCGGAGCGCAGCCGACGCCACTCCACGCCGCGGCGCAGCGGGAACGCGAGACGGTCGGGGTCGTCGATGTCGCAGACCACGGGCGAAACCTCGGCGAGCCCGTGCCGCTGCGCGCAGTCGAGCAGCGTCTCCAGGACCTTCGGCCCCTCGGGGCGGCCGTCGTCGTCGGCCAGCCACACCCAGTCGGCGCCGAGCGAGAGGGCGTACAGAATCCCGAGCGCGAAGCCGCCCGCGCCACCCAGATTGTGCTGCGACCCGAGGTAGCTGGTAGGGATCCCGCACGACTCGACGAGTGCGCGCACGTCGTCCTCGGCGGCGTTGTCCACGACCACCAGATGGTCCAGCGGGCGCGTCTGCGAGCCGAGGACCTTCAGCGATTCCGCCAGCAGTTCGCGGCGCTTGTGGGTGACGACGACGCCGACGATCCGCTCGGCCGCAGCGCTCACGCGGACTCCGCCTCGGCTTCCGATGCCGTGCGAACGGGACGGTCGTTCGATCCAGCGCTACGGGCGTCCCGTTCGGCCGAGGCGCTCAGCCCGGACTTCTCCCGGTCCATCTCGTAGATGACGTGGCGGACGTGGTCGGCGGCGTCGTCGCCCTCGTACGCTCGGACGACCTCCTCGATGCCGCCCTGCTGCCGGATCTGACCGTGGTCGATCCACATGGCCCGGTCGCAGAGCTGGGCGAGGAACTCGTTGGAATGGCTGGCGAACACGAGGATGCCGGACCGCTCCACCAGCGCCTGCAACCGCACGCGCGCCTTCTTCATGAACTCCGCGTCGACGGCGCCGATGCCCTCGTCGAGCAGCAGGATCTCGGGGTCGATGCTGGTGACCACGCCCATTGCGACGCGCACCCGCATGCCGGTGGAGTACGTGCGCAGCGGCATCGACAGGTACTCGCCCAGTTCGGTGAACTCGGCGATCTCGTCCATCTTCGCGAGCATCTGCTTACGGGTCTGCCCGAGGAACAGTCCGCGGATGATGATGTTCTCGTAGCCGGAGATCTCGGGGTCCATGCCCACACCGAGGTCGAAGACCGGGGCCACGCGGCCACGGATGCTCGCGCTGCCGCGGGTGGGCTCGTAGATGCCGGACAGCAGTCGCAGCAGCGTCGACTTGCCGGCGCCGTTGTGGCCGACCAGGCCGATCCGGTCGCCTTCCTTCAGCGACAGGTTGATGTCGCGCAGGGCCTCGACCACCACGACGTCCGAGTTGTTGCGCCCGATCGACCCACCGGCCTTGCCGAGGAACGCCTTCTTCAGCGACCGGGATTTGGCGTCGAAGATCGGGAAGTCGACGCAGGCATCCCGCGTCTCGATACTCACATGTTCTGTCATTGCTTCAGACCCCTAAACCCAGTAGGGCACACGGGCCCGGTACTTGCGAAGCGCGAGGATGGCGGCGGCCCACCCGACGACGGTGATGGCCAGCACGATGTACCAGTGGTACGCCTGCTGGTCCTGGCCGATCATCGGCGCACGCACGATGTCGAGGTAGTGGAACAGCGGGTTCAACTCGGCGAGCTTGACGCGCTCGGCGGCCTGCCCGCCCTGCGCCTCCAGGCTCTGCGTGGTCCACATGATCGGTGTCAGCACGAACAGCAGCAGCGTCATGCTGCCGAGAATCGGCGCGATGTCCCGGTAGCGGGTGGAGAAGATGCCGAACATGATCGACACCCACGCCGCGTTGACGACGATCAGCGCGATCGCCGGGATCGCCGCCAGCGACATCCAGGTCAGGTGCCGCCACACCCCGAACGCGAACAGCATGATCACGTAGATCACCAGGTTGTGGGCGAACAGCAGCAATTGCCGCCACACCAGCCGGTACACGTGGACACTCAGCGCCGACGGCAGCTGTTTGATCAGCCCCTCGTTGGCGATGAACACCTCGGACCCCTCGAGGATGCTCGCGCTGATCAGGTTCCAGACGATCAGACCCACGGTGACGTACGGCAGGAACTCGTCCAGCGGGATGTCCAGCAGGGCGGAGTACAGGATGCCCATCGCCGCGGCCTGCACGCCGGTGGCGATCGTGATCCAGAACGGGCCGATCACCGACCGGCGGTAACGCTGCTTGATGTCCTGCCAGCCGAGGCTCAGCCACAGCTCGCGCTGAGCGAAGCCGTCCCTGAGGTCCTTGAACGCGCGACGGAAGGTCTGCGAATCGGACGCCGGGAGCGGGCCGCCTGCGGCCTCGGTTTCGATAGCGGATGCTGACACGGGCACCGAGCCTACCGGGAGTCGAGTTCCATGCTTTCTTGCCCGTTGCTACAGGTACTGGCCGGTACCGCTCGACTGCGACCCCGAGTCGTTGTTGTGCGGCCCGTGCGGGTTGCCCATGCTGAGGCCCGGAGGCAGGGCGCCCTGGCGCATCTGCTCGAGCTGGGAACGGGCCGCCATCTGCTGGGCGAACAGGGCCGTCTGGATGCCGTGGAACAGCCCTTCGAGCCAGCCCACCAGCTGCGCCTGCGCGATGCGGAGTTCGGCGTCGGTGGGGACGGTGTCGTCGGTGAAGGGCAGCGTGAGGCGTTCGAGTTCGTCGCGCAGTTCGGGGGCCAGGCCCTGCTCGAGCTCGTGGATCGACGACTTGTGGATCTCCTTCAGCCGGTTGCGGCTGGCGTCGTCGAGCGGTGCCGCGCGCACTTCCTCGAGCAGCTGCTTGATCATGGTTCCGATGCGCATGACCTTGGCCGGCTGCTCCACCATGTCGGCGATCGACTCGGTGCCGTTCCCGTTCTCGGCTGCGGCCGCGTCGGAGCCCTCGGGCTTGCTCGCAGCCTCCGCGACGGGAATCGCCATGGGCTGACCGTCGGGACCGATCACGACTACGTGTTCATTCTCCGAGTTCGTCATGCCTCCATCTTGGCTGTTCCTGCGCGGCAGTGCGAAAGTGCGTCCGATTTGGCCCTTTCCAACTTTGTTGCATTCAACAACAATCGATGGCTGGCTTCGACCGTATTGACTTGGGGTCTTAGAGTGTCGGGCATGGCTTACGACGTTGCCCGCGTTCGGGGACTCATCCCCTCACTCGGCGACGGTTGGATCCATCTCGATCCGCAGGCCGGCATGCAGATTCCGGACGCGGTGTCGCGCACTGTCTCCACGGCCTTCCGGGCTTCTGCCTCTTCGTCGACCGGACGACATGTGTCCAGCCGGCGCAGTGCGGCGGTTCTCGATGCGGCCCGAGCAGCCGTCGCCGACCTGGTCGGAGGCGATCCCGCCGGGGTCGTGCTCGGACCCGACCGATCCGTTCTCCTGGCCTGGCTGGCCGAGTCGCTGAGCACGCGACTCGGTCTCGGCACCGGGCTCGTGCTCTCCCGCCTCGACGAGGAAGCGAACGTGGCGCCGTGGCTGCGCGTCGCCAGCCGGTACGGCGCCCAGGTGCGGTGGGCGGAGGTCGAGATCGAGACCTGCGAACTCCCCAGCTGGCAGTTCCAGGACCTCATCACCACCACGACGCGTCTCGTCGCGCTCACCGCCGCCTCCCCGATCGTCGGCTCGGCGCCCGACGTCCGCGTCGCCTCCGACCGCGTCCACGAAGTCGGCGGACTGATGGTCGTCGACGCGATCGGCGCCGCCCCCTACGCGCACGTCGACATCAACGAACTCGGCGCGGACGTCGTCGCCGTCGGTGCCACCTCCTGGGGCGGACCGCAGGTCGGGGCGCTCGTGTTCCGCGACCCCAGCCTCCTCGACCGCATCCCCGCGGTGTCGCTCAACCCGTACGCGCGGGGTGTCGAACGTCTCGAGGTCGGGGTGCACCAGTTCGCGCTCCTCGCCGGCCTCACCACGTCGATCGACTTCCTCGCGAACCTCGACGAGTCGGCCACCGGTTCCCGGCGCGAGAAGCTCGAGGCGTCCATCAGCTCGCTGCAGAACTACCAGGACACCCTGTTCGACCACCTCATGTCCTCGCTGAAGCGGCTGCCGCAGGTCATGGTCATCGGGCGCTCGCCGAGCCGGGTTCCGACGCTCAGCTTCACCGTCGCCGGAGTCTCGGCCGACAAGGTCGCGTCGCACCTCGCCGACAAGCGCATCGCCACCGTCAGCGGCGTCCACGGCGGCTCTCGGCTGCTCGACGCCCTCGGCGTCAACGACGAGGGCGGCGCCGTCACCATCGGACTCGCGCCGTACACCACCCGCTACGAGATCGACCAGCTCGTCAACGAGCTCGCTACCCTCGGCTGAGCAGTCCCGGCGCCGGTCCTCGCCGCGCCGCCGCCCCGGCCGCCTGCCGCGCCCAATGTGACATTCGTTCCGTTGGAGCGGACCAATGTCACATCGGGCGACGACGGCGGCAGGCGGACGGTCAGTTCCGCGGGATCGTCAGGATCACCTTGCCGACGGTCTCCGCGGAGTCGAGCAGTTCGTGTCCGCGCGGAGCCTCGGTGATGGGCAGTTCGGCCGAGACGACGGGGTGGACCGCGCCCTCCGCGATCAGCGGCCACAGCCGCTTGCGGACGTCGGCGACGATGTCGGCCTTGCCCTCGCGGCCCGACTCGGGCCGTCCCCGCAGTCCGGCCGCCGTCACGTGGGCGCGTTTGGCCAGCACCTTGCCCAGGTCCAGTTCGCCCTTGCGGCCGCCCTGCATACCGATGACGACGAGCCGGCCGTCCGCGGCGAGCACGTCGACGTTGCGGTCGAGGTAGGCGCCGCCCATGTTGTCGAGGATCACGTCGGCGCCGTGACCGTCGGTCGCCTTGCGGATCTCGTCGACGAAATCGGCTTCCCGGTAGTTGACGAGGATGTCGGCACCGAGTTCGCGGCAGCGCGCCAGCTTCTCCTCGGATCCGGCGGTGACGGCCACCCGCGCCCCCAGTGCGACGCCCACCTGAATGGCGTGTGTGCCGATCCCGCCGCCACCGCCGTGCACCAGCAGCACGTCGCCGCGGGTCAGTCCGGCGCCCATCACGACGTTCGACCACACCGTGCACGCGACCTCCGGCAGCGACGCGGCGACGAGGAGATCCACCCCTTCGGGCAGCGGGAGAAGTTGCGACGCGGGAACGGCGACCTTCTCCGCGTAGCCGCCGCCGGCCAGCAGCGCACACACCTGGTCGCCGACGGACCACCCGGACACTCCCTCGCCGAGTTCGGCGATCGTGCCGGAGCATTCGAGCCCGAGGACGTCGCTGGCTCCGGGCGGCGGGGGATAGAACCCCTGGCGCTGCAGCAGGTCGGCTCGGTTCACGGCGGTCGCGGCGACGTCGAGGAGGACGTGACCGGGGGGAAGTTCCGGGTCGGGCTGCTCGGCCCACGTCATGACTTCGGGGCCGCCCGGCTGATCGATCGTGATCGCATACATGGGAACGACGCTAGCGAAACGCGGCGCCGTCCGGTGCCCGCGACCGATCCGAGCGACCGCTCGGCCTCTTCGGGTACCGCACGCTACTGGAAAGTAATGTCGCACTACTAGAATGTGAACCTGTGACAGCAGAAACCTCCGACGCCGAGGCCGCGACCAACTGGTTGACGCCCGCCGAGATGCGCGCATGGCGCGGCTACATGGACGGCAACCAGCGGCTGATGGACGTCCTCAACCGGGATCTGCAGGAGAAACACGACCTCTCCCTCGCGGACTACCGGATTCTGGTGCTGCTGTCCGAGTCGCCGGACGGTTCGCTGCGCATGAGCGATCTCGCGGACGGCGTCCTCTCCTCCCGCAGCCGCCTCACCCACCAGATCCGGCGGATGGAGGCGCAGGGCATGGTCAACCGCGACACCTGCCTCGAGGACGGCCGCGGAGTGCTCGCCGTCATCACCGACGAAGGTCGCGCCCGGCTCGCGGACGCGGCCCCCACCCATGTGGCCGGGGTACGCAGCAACCTCGTCGATCTGCTCACCAAGTCTCAGCTCAAGGTTCTCGCCGAGGTGTTCGAACGCGTCGACAAGGCCATCGGCGACCGCTGACCGGTTGCCCGATGCTGCGTCCGTACCGATAAGATCGCCCACGGAAGCGTGGCAGAGCGGCCGAATGCACTCGCCTTGAAAGCGAGCGTGGCGTTAAACCCACCGGGGGTTCAAATCCCTCCGCTTCCGCAGAGTGAAAAGGCTCTGATCTGGTTGATGGTTACCAGGTCAGAGCCTTTTTCGTTGCTGTCACCGAATAGGGTCAGTCGGCTTTTGGCCACACTTTGGCCACACTCGGTCGAGAAACAGCCTGATCTAGGGCGTCTCCCACGGCGTCGAGATCGTCCTCGAACAGGTCGCTGTACGTGTCGAGCGTCATCGCCGCCGATGCGTGCCCGAGCATCCGCTGGAGGCTCTTCACGTTCGCGCCAGCCGCGATCGACAGGGAAGCGCATGTGTGCCGTAGATCGTGCGGGGTGAGCCGAGGGACACCCGACTTCTCGACCGCCTTCGTGAACCAACCCGTGAAGCTCACCGAGCGCTTCAGGTAGTCACCGTCGCGGCCAGGGAACACCAGGTCGTCGCGACCCTTGCCCTCGCACTGCCGCGCCAGCTCCTCGACTACGAAACCCGGTATCGGCACCGACCGCGACTTGTGCGACTTCGGGGTGCCGACGTGCATCTCCATGTTCACCTGTACGGCGTTCTCGACGACGGTGGCGCGCTTCCGCAGTAGGTCCAGGTGCCTGACCCGAAGGCCGATCGCCTCACCCCACCGCAAACCGCAGTAGGCCAGCACCAGGACCAGGGCCCGCTTCTCGCCGGCCGAGTCTGCGAGCGCTGCTACTTCGTCGTGTGTGAGGTAGACCCGCGGCTTCCGCTGCTTGCGAGGCAGGTTCTCGACGCCGCGTGCAGGGTTACGCGCCAGACGCTTGCCCTTGACTGCGCTGTCCAGGATCCCAGCCAGGACGCCATACGCCCGAATGACGACGGTCGCGCCCTTGGTGCGGTTCAGGTCCGCAATCCAGCGTTCGACGGCGTCTAGGTCGACGTCAGACAGCCGCACGGTTCCCCACCGTGGTTTCACGTGGACACGCCACGACGTTTCGAGGGAACGGTACGCAGAGGGCTTCAGATCGGACTCTTTGCGCTCGAGCCACGCTGGGCCGACCTCGCCCATGGTGATATGCCCGAGCTTCGGTGGGACATACTCGCCGCGCATCTTCTCGACTTCGACCGTGGCCGCGAAGTCTTGCGCCTGACGCTTACTGGTGAAGCCGCGCCGACGGGTCGACTTCCGTTCCGGCGTTCGGTAGCGGACCTCCCACCGCTTGCCGGCCGCGGTGTCGTAGCTACTGATCGTTGCCATGCCGAAGTCTCGCTTTCAGCTCAGCTTTCAGATCCCGGGCTACCCGGCCGCGCTTCTGCGCATTCGCTCCGGTACCCGCTCGCGAGTCGCGCTCCTCGGCGAATGAGCGGCCCCACAGTTCATGGGAAAGCTCCGCGAACCGGCGCCCAGTTATCCCGAGTGATTGAGCTGCGCGCTGCTCAGCCTCGCCGCCCGCCTGCCGAATGGCCATTGCAAGCATTAGTTCGGCAGCGGACGCGCCCTCTGGAGGTTCCTGGTCCGCAGGCTTCCCCTGGAGCGCGCCGACTAAATCCGAGCCGTCCATCACGAGGCGCTCGTTGATCTGTACCGCGCCGTCGCACTGAACGAGATCCGACAGCGCAACGGGTGCCCTCGTCGCCGCACTCAAGGCAATACAGACGCTGAGAAGTGTTGGGAGAGTAGGACTTACTCGCCCTGATTCCAGATCTCCAACTTTCCCTGTCGACCACTTGAGCCCAGCCTCTCGGGCGTATTGCGCGACCGTGTCGAGGGTTGCGCCGGCGTCGGTTCTCATGCGTCGGACGTTCGCGCCGATCACGAGCGTCAGCGGCTTCGGTGAGTCCATGCGCTCAGGCTACTTGATTTGAGGTGACTTGACACCTCTCCAGTTCAATGCTTCTATTCTCATGTCGCTCGAAATCGAGTGAACTGAGAATGGTAGGAGATGCAGATGACAGAGGCAGACAAGCGGCTTCCGCTCGCAACACCGAGCGAGGTGGCCGAGTTTCGTCGGATCACTGAGGCCAGCCTCGCCCAGGAGCGATACAAGGGCACCGGGCCGAAGTTCCGGAAGCTCGGACGAAAGGTCTTCTACGACTGGGCGGACGTTTACGCCTGGGTCGACGGCAACACAATGCAGCGCACCGACGACCGGCCAGGCGCTGCCTGAATGCCCGTCAACGAGAACGCCCCCGACGCCGGCCAGGGCATCGAGGGCAACGAGATCCGAACCAACACTCACGAAGGAACAGATTCAATGGCCCAGCTTACCGCGACCGCAACCCTCCCTGAGCAGATTGGCGAGGACTGGACCGAACTCACCGACTTCGAGCGCGACTGCCTGCACGAGCTCGACGGCGCAGGAATCAATCTCAGTCTTCTTCGGTACCTCGCGGCAGCATCCACCGGCAACCGGGCCGAGGTGGCCTGATGTACATCGTCACCGACGTCGTCACCGACGTCGTCACCGACGAGTTGCCCACGGTGAAGCACATCGCCGAGACCAAGACGATTCGGATCACGTTCGGGCTGAATGGCCATCTGTCCCTCACGCTCGCCGAGGCCGCGCACGTCGTCACCGAGCTGGCAGCCGCCCTGGGAGAAGCACAGGGCGAAGAGGTCAAGCCGTTGGTTCGGGACGAGGACCGCGTTCGGGCCGAGGTCGAGATTCGGGAGGGGCTCCAGTGAGCACCACAACATTCGCGCTCGCGGCGCTCCTGATCGCCGAGAACCTGGTGATCATCTGCGCGGGGTTCCAACGCTTCACCGAACACCACTGATCGAACACGAACACTGCACTACGTCAATGCCGCCAGCCGCACCCCATTGACAGCGAACCGAGGAGCCGAAATGCCCGCCAGGCCCCAGCTCCTCGGTGAACACAGAGAAGGACAAACGATGTCCACCAGCAAAGATGCCGACAGTGGCGTCGCCGATGCCCTGTCCGGCGCTCATCCCGACCTAATGCTCCTTGCCCGACAGTGGGTCTACGGACTCCCGGAGGGTGCGACGTTCACGGCAGCTCGACTCGGCGAGGTCCTTCCCCCATACGCAGACGACAAGCCCTGCCGACGCGGAGCGATCGTCAGGGAACTGAACCGCAAGGGCTGGATCGAGTTCCACGGATACGGACCCCGGGCCGCAGAAGGCGACTGGGACGCCCCGGCACGCGTCTGGCGCCGCACCGCACTTCAGCTCGGTGATGCAGCATGACCGCACTCGACCGACTACGCGACCACTGGCACAGTCAGGGTCTCGTCTGGCAGGACCAGGGCGCCGATACGTCGGCGGCGCAGGCACCTGGGCACTCGTCCGCTGACCGCTCGGTTACGTTCCGGCAGATCGCCGGACAGGTGCTCATGAACTCACATGCCGACGACAAGGACACCGTTCTGACCGCGATCGGTCTCACCACCGCGGACCTGTTCGACGACCCGAAGGGTGCCGAGTACCGATACAGCGACGGGCGCACGGTGATTCGGACGCCCGCGAAAAAGTTTCGGCAGTCGGGGAACACGTCGGGCACCGCGTTGTATCGCGCTGAGAAGCTCGCTGACCATCAGACTGGGTCCCCGGTATACGTCGCAGAGGGCGAGAAGGATGTGCACGCCCTCGAGTCCCTGGGGGCTGTTGCGGTCTGCTCAGCGATGGGTGCAGGGAAGGCAAAGCGGTTCGACTGGTCGCCGCTCGCGGGTCACACCGTGGTCATCGTCGCCGACAGGGATGAGCCGGGGGAGAAGCACGCGGCGCAAGTGCTCGAGATTCTCCAGCCGATCGCCGAGGCGGTTGTGGTGGTAACGGCCACGACTGGCAAGGACGCTGCCGACCACATCGCCGCGGGCCATGGTCTCGACGAGTTTCAAGTAGTTGAGACCGTGACCAGCCAGGTTGTCGGCGCCGACAACCTGGGATTCCGATCGGTGACCCTGTCCCCGTTTGCCAATGAACGCGACGACGTTCCGGTGTGGGCGTGGACATACGGCGACAAGGGTCGAGTGCCATTGGGTGCACTCGCGCTGTTCGCGGGCCGCCCTGGTGCCGGGAAGTCCACGGCGGGCCGCTGGTTCGCCGCGAGTGCAAGTACGGGGACTCTTGCGGGTCACTGGGAGGGGAAGCCGGTCAACGTCGCGTACATCGCAGCAGAGGAGTCGGCGAAGTACGTTGTCAAGCCAGGACTGAGGGCCGCCGGCGCCGATCTCAATCGGGTGTTCATGCCGAAGGTCGAGATCAACGGCGAAGAAGTCCGGTTCCTGTCATCGCATGACATGGAAGACCTTACCGAGCAGCTGAAGGCCGCCGAGGTGAAGCTGGTCGTGGTCGATCCGCTGATGTCCACGATTGGATCCAAGACGGACATCAACCGGAACAACGAGGTGCGGTCACTGGTCGAACCGTGGGCGAAGCTGGCCGAGAAGATCGACGGTGTCGTTCTCGGTATCGCCCACCTGAACAAGTCCGGGAACGGTGACGTGGTCGCCGGCATCAACGGGTCGTCTGCGTTCGGCGAAGTTGCTCGCTCGGTGTTCGGCTTCGCGAAGGACCCCGAGTCCGATGAGGGCGATCGGATCATGTCGCAGGAGAAGAACTCCATTGGCGAGGAGGACCTGGCGCTCACCTACCGGATCGAGTCGGCGAGTGTTACGACCGACTCGGGGAAGTCAGCAGACGTCGGTCGGTTCGTCATCATCGGTGACTCTGACCGCATTGTCGGGGACGTCCTCCGGTCTCAGCCGAAAGCCCCCTGGGAGTCCGGCGGTCACGACGGGATCGACGAATGGTTGTTGAACCTTCTCGCCACCGGCCCCATGTTGGCGAAGGACGTCTACGACTCGGCGAACGCCGCCGGATATTCCACTGACAAAGCGAAGCGCGCCAAGTCTCGCATCAACAAGGACGCCGAGACCATCGACGCGTTCCGTCCGAAGATTCCCGGCCCGTGGTTCTGGCAGCGACTCGACTGCAAGGGAGCAGAAACGGCAGAAGAGTGCGCGACACCTGAGAGGGCTGCTCCCTTGCTCTCTTCTGCTCCCTTACAGGTCACAGGGGGTAACCAAGGGGACGCCGATCCCCAAGGGAGTAAGGGAGCAAGGGAGCACGCGTCTACGCAAGACGACGAATTCGCCTTCTGCCCCGCATGTCACAAGCCAATCGGGCGGTCAGGAAAGTGTGTTTCCTGCATCGTCTCCGGACTGAACAAGGAGTCAGCATGACCGACAGTCAGGCCCGGGACTTCGACGCCGAGGACTTCCTCGCCTCCCGCCGCGAGTGGCTCGAGGTGAGTGTTGTGGAGGTTGAGAAGGATTGCTTCGATGTCGTACTCAAGATCGACGGCACCTACTTCGATCGAGAAACGGCCGACCGGGTGGCCGAGTCCTTCGCCCGCGACGTCCGCGCACTGTTGCCCGAGGTGGACCAGTGACCCCGCGGAAGCGCGAGCAACTGGATTGGGTGTCCCTGCTCGAATCCATCCTCGCCGACACTCCGTCACTGCCCGAGGCCGCGTGCATCGGTCGTCACGACCTGTTCGACGAGGGCCAGGGCGAGAGCAAGGACGAAGCCCGACACCGGCAGGCAGTGGCCGAGAAGCTGTGCGCCGGCTGCCCCGAGGCGTGGCGATGCCCTGAACGAACTGACCAACCGACAGCAATGACGGAGGCCCAAGCATCATGACCCCGGAAGAGATCACCACTGCCAACGACTGCGCACTGCGGTACGTCGGCAAACCGTGGGCTGCCCTAAGCCCTTCTGAGATCGAGCAGTGCCTCGAGCTATCCCAGCTCGATGTCGAGATGACGAGCGCCTACGTCGCATGGCTGCAGATCCAGGCCGATCGGTACGACGAGATCGTAGAGGCAGGACTGGCATACCTCGAGGCCTACGCCAACCATCAACTCCCGGGGGAGACGACGTGAAAGGCCGGCTAACAGCGGCCGAGCTGGTCACCCCGTGGGTCACCGCAACCAAGAGCAACCGAGTGCGCATCGAGTTCGGTGCCACCGGAATAGCGCTGATGCTCACTACGCGCGACGCCCTCGTCCTGGCCGATCGGCTAGTCGACGCAACCGAGAAAGGACCCACCCATGGGAACCCGTAGCACCACACCCATCAAGTGCGCCGCCAAGACCTGCGCGAACCTCACACGCTCGGCAACCGGCCACTGTATCCAGCACCAGGACACGCCCCAGGTCACGCGCACCAGGAACGGAATCTCGATTCTGGGAACCGAACTGGGCGCCGGACAGGCACTCGCACTCGCACACCGAATCGCCGACATACTCGCTGGGAGCACACGATGACCGACAACATCGACTGGGACAAGGTCGAGAAGGCCGAGAAGGAATGGACCGAGCTGCTCGCCAAGCCCGGGCCCGCAACGGTGACCGGACCGGCCGAGCTGCTCACCGACGCAGACGGTAACCCACTGGGTGTCGCCGAGGGGGAGACAGTGACTCATTACCTCGCCGAGGGTGTCGTCGGTCGCTGGGAAACAGAACCGGACGAAAACTCCTGATACCCTGGTGGGGTAGCAACAGGGCGCAATGCCTCATTGCTGCCCCACCACCTGGCCGCAACGGCCCTCTAGGTGAACGTCGATACCGCGCACCGCGACCGGCTGAACCTAACCCCACACACTCACGCGCACCTCATGCGCACACCTGACTGGAGCCACTCATGGCAATCAACACCACCCCGAACAGCCCGCGGGCACTATCGCCTGACGTCACCTACATCGCCGCCGCCGACACCATCCCCGACGCCCTCGTCTACCAGGCCGCGACCGTGGCCGGTGCAATCGAAGGTGACGCCCCGAGCATCCGAGTCCCGTTCGTGAAGGACGCCGGCACTGTCGGTTTCGTCGCCGAGGGTGACCTGATCCCGGACAGCGGCCCCGACCTGGACGAGATCCTCGTACAGACCGGCAAGGTTGCCGCGTTCGCCAGCATCTCCAACGAGATGCGCAACAACGGCAGCGCCACCTCGAGCCTGCTCTCGAACGGTCTCGCCATCGCGGTGCAGAAGAAGGCAGACGCCGCGTTCCTGTCCAATGCCGCAGCCAACCCCGGGCCCACCGGCCTGCTGCAGCTCACCGGCATCAGTGACGGCGGCATGCTCGACGCCGACCTCGACGTGTTCACCGACGCGATCGCCACCATCGAGACGCAGGGTGGCCGAGCCTCGCAGTTCATCATGCACCCTGCCACGTGGGCTGCCATTGCCAAGCTGAAGGTCACGACGGGCAGTGCACAGACCGTAGTGAACCTCTCGAGCCCCGAGGGTGCACCTATCCGCTCCCTGGGAGGCGTCCCGGTCATCGTGACCCCTCAGGCACCGACCACGGCCATCCTTGGAGTCGACCGCACCACGATCATCGCCGCAGCTAGCCGGCTGGCGCTGGCCATCTCCGATCAGCCGCTCTTCCAGTCCGACTCCACTGCGATCCGCGTCACCTGGCGCACCGGCTGGAACGTGCTCGACCCGAAGCGCATCGTCAAGATCACCGTCACCCCGTAGACCAGTGCAGCGGTCGGGTTTCCTGAGGAGGTTACCGACCGCACCGCACCGGGCAGTGCCCCCGCCGACCTTGTGAGACGCGGGGGCACTGTTGTGTGCCCTGGCCCTCCCTGTGCACGTGAAGGGGGGTAGGGAGGGACCTCAGACGCCCGAGACGCCTTCGCCGCGGGGGAGGTGGATAAAGTCCGCGGAGGGTTCAAAGTTTGCGGAGGACCGATGTTGTCAGTCCTCCGCGGTACCTTCCACCTCACCGGCGCCAGGGTCGGAGGGAAGCTGACCTTGGCGCCGGCGTCTCCGCTCGAGCCGGGTCGTTTGGGCTCATGTCTGCTTGGACGGCGCGGCCGGTCATCTGGTTCCCATGCTCAATAGATAGGCCCAAGTCTTGCGGGGCGTCACTGTTGTTCGAGGTTGTGGGTAACCGGGAGTATCCTTGAAACTAGCTTGCGCCTCTCCGAGGAGTGTGATTTAGATCACACTTTGGCGACAATGTTTTTCTGCCATCGGATTGGTTGCTGCAGACCCCTTCTTTGCCGCCTACTTGCGTTCTTGAGCGACTTTTTGTCGGACCCGAGGGGTCGAAGGTAGTACCACCATACTGTCCGGTCTTAGCTCAACTCAGACCCCTTGCGGGGCGTATTGCCAGGTCAGGTCCAAAATCGATGAGTTGACAGGCTATGACGGCCTGCCTAATTTAGAGGCATAGCTCCCCACCGTCCTCCGGGACTGGTGGGGCTTTCTATTTCTGGGGGTGCTCTTGAGTCAGCGCGTCGCGGTCGTGGTCGACTACCAGAACATGCATTTGACGGCGCGTGGGAAGTTCACCCCCGAGGGGACTCCGACCCATGAGTCTCTTCTGCATCCACTGCTTCTCGCTCAACAGATTCTTAAGGCGCGAGCGAACGCGAAAGGTGCCGACACGCCTCCTGCGGATATTGCGAAGGTGGAGGTGTACCGAGGTCTCCCCTCGAACGAGCACGATTCCACTTCGTATCGCCGTTCGCAGGCACAGCGCGCGGAATGGACCCGAGACTCGCGCGTGGAGGTTACATACCGGCCCCTGCGGTATCGGTATGTCCACAACATCCTGACTCCGCAAGAGAAGGGAGTCGACGTCCTCGTTGCACTCAACTTCGTTCAGGCCGTCGTGTCGGGCGAGTATGACGTTGTAATACTCGCTGCTCACGACACGGACCTTGAGCCTGCCCTCGAGATGGCCCTCGACACCCCGCAGGCGCAAGCGCGGAAAGTGGCGATCGAGACCGCGGGTTGGTACCAGTGCAAGCGCCTGCAAGCACGCGGACGGCGGCGCATGTGGCACACCTTCTTAGGGGTCAACCATTACGAAGCTTCCCGAGATACGAAGGATTACACCTGAGCTGGCCACACTCTGGACACACTTGGCTGGGAGATCGGCTAATGACCGGTGAATCGCAGTGATGTTCTTCAGCAGGTCAACGCTCTTTCACCGGTCTGACCAGAGGGCTAGAAAGGGTTCAAATCCCTCCGCTTCCGCAGAGTGAGAAGGCTCTGATCTGGTGATAGTTGCCAGGTCAGGGCATTTTTCGTTGTCTGTCGACGTCGCGGTCACTCGGCCGATGCCCACACTTCGCCCACGCTCGCCCGCAGATCGGGCCTGATCGAGCGCGCTGCCCACGGCCGCGAGGTCGTCGTCGAACAGGTCCGCGTAGGTAACGAGCGACTTCGCCGATCGTGATCCGCCCGGGTGCCGGCGCGACAGCGATGTGGGTCGATGCGTGGCACGACGCTGCCGGTGAGGTGGACGGTCGAGCGATCTCGCTCGGAAGGTACCTCGGTATGACCGCGGACGAGTATCGCTTGTGGGTTGAACAGCCGTCAGCGTCGATCTTCATTGTCGCGGCGCATCGGCGAAAGACCCCTGTGGGACAGTTGATGACATCACAGGATGATTACGCTATCGCTGCACGGTCCGAAGATCCTGCAGCCGCGAAGCAGGTCATGATGTGGCTGATCGAGACCGGGCGCGTCGATCCCGAGCGCGCGTCGCACTCCTAGTTGTCGCTGTCGTTCGCTACCGCTTTCGTGCCTTCGGCTGTTTCGGCGGCAGTTCGGCGACCTCGGCGATCGCGCGTTCGATCCACGGGACCGCGAGATCCGGGGTGTCCCGCCAATGGTTGGGCAGGGCCAGGTATTCGCGCATCGGCTTCTCACCCGGACCGAAACCGCCGACGCCGTCGGTGGATGCCAGTTCGTCCTTCGCCTGCTCGGTGAGGAGCCGGACCCCGACGCTCGGCCCGAGGAGTCCGGCGAACATGTTCCCGTTCACGAAGGCGCCGAGGTTGCCGAACATCGGCTTCACCTCGACGCCGGGGGTGTCGGGGATCAGCGACCGGAAGAACTGCTTGTCCTCCTCGGAGGGTTTCGGCATCTTCACGGCTACTGATCCTGACGTTCCTCGGGCGTCATGATGCTGAACGTCGCGCCCTGCGGGTCGGCGACACCGGCGATGCGACCGACGGTGGGGATGTCCATCGCCTCTTCGACGATGGTGCCGCCGAGTGCCACGACCTTCGCGGCGCTGGCGTCGACGTCGTCGACGGCGAAGTAGACGCGCCAGTGGTTCGGCGTGCCGGGCGTCATCGGCTGACCGCATCCACCGACCTGATCGTCGCCCACCTCCAGCAGGTGGTACGTGTGGTCCGGTCCCATGGGCATCATCGACGACGTGATCCCGAAGACGCTGTCGTAGAACGCGAGTGCCTTTTCGACGTCGCCGGTGTTCAGTTCGTTCCAGAGGCACGCGCCGGTGTCGCCGACAAGTGAGGCGCCGATGTGCTTGTTCGCCTGCCACAGTCCGACGGCCGCCCCGGTGGGGTCGGTGACGAAGGTCATGCGTCCCGCTTCCCCCACGTCGAACGCCGGCATCAGCACCTGGCCGCCGGCTCCGGGGACCTTCGCGACGGTCGCGTCGACGTCGTCGACCGCGATGTAGGTGTTCCAATTCGCGGGCGCACCGGCGGCGGCCGCGTCGGGTTGCAGTGGTGCGATGGCGGCGACGTTCTCGCCGCGCACCGTGGCCATCGAGTAGACGGGCCCCTCGGGCATCGGCCGGTCGTCGTACTCCCAGCCGAGCAGCTCCGCATAGAACTTCTTGGCCGCGTCCTGATCGCTGGTTTGGAGGTCTACCCAGCTCGGTGTTCCCTGGGCGTATTCCGACTTCGTGGGCATGACTGGACCTTTCCGTGTGAGGTGTCAGGCCGCCGGGACGGGGTGGCGGCCGGTGTAGGCGATGAGCCGGGTCACCGCATCGCTGGTGTGCGGGGCGGGGACGGGGTCGTCGAATCCGACGGCCTTCCTGCCTTCGGGCGTGATGATCTTGTGTGTCAGTGCCAGCACGTATTCGGCGAGCGGTTCGGATACGGCCACCTCGGCTCCGGTCGCTGCCGCGAAATCCCAGGCGTGAACAAGGAATTCGATGGAGAGGATCCCGGTGGCGACAGTGGCGGGGATGTCGTTCGGTCCGATCGTCACGGTGCCGTCGAGGCCGCGACTCCGCCACGCCTCGAGCGCGGGCTGGGCGAGGTCGGCGATTCTGGCCTCGACGGGTTTACCGGGGTCGTCGTCGAACGTCGCGCCCGCCGCGCCGCCGAGAGCCGTGATCGAGCCGGCGAGATGATCGGCGAGCTGCGAGACGGTGAACTCGGTGCACGCCGTCTGCCGGGACATGTCGTCCGCCGTGACGCCGCGCAGAACGCGTTGCACGATCGCCAATGTCGCCTCGGCGCTGGACAGTTCGTCGAGCGGGTCCGGTGCGGCCGCCCAGTCGTCGGGTCCGGCGTCGCTGGTCTGCGCGGCGCCGACGAGCCGGTCGAGGTAATGGTTCCAGCCCTCCGCGTGGCGGGCGGCCTGTTCGGTGTTCAGACCGTCGTGCACGAGGCGCACCTCGGTGCCTCCGGCGGCCGGGGTGAGAGTAACCGTCACGGTGGACGATCCCGGTGGGAGTTCCTCGTCGCCTTCCCAGCCCCACGTGAACACCACCCGCTTGCCGGGCACGACCTCCCGGAAGGTACCCGCCGCCGAGTGCCCGGGAACGACGGTCCACCGGTACTCGCCCCCGGCCTGCAGATCGACGCGGGCGGCGACGGTCTGCCACCGCCGCAAACGGTCCGGTCTGGTGACGAGATCGAACGTGGCGTCCGGGTCCAGCGGGACGACGACGGTCTTGTCGAATGGCATCAGCTGTCTCCTTTGGATCCTGCTTCGTCGGTGGCGTCCGCGACGAGGCGGTCGAGTTCGTCGATCCAGAAGGCGTCGAACAACGTACGGAGCTGTGCGAGTCCCTGAGGATCGAGCCGGTAGTACCTGAAGCGTCCGTCCTTGCGTGCCGTGACCAGCCCGGCCTCGGTGAGCACCCGGAGATGTTGCGAGATCGCCGACCGGCTCGCAGGGAAGTGTGCGGCGAGATTGTTGACGGTCTGTTCACCTGCGGTCAGCAGTTGCATGAGGCGTCTCCGGGTGGGCTCAGCTGCGACTTCCAACTGATCGAGCACGATCAATACGTTAGTCGTGACTAACGCGTTGTGCAATGGGTCTCGCCGCCGACGTCCCGAGGTGGGAGAATTCGTAGCGACGAGGGAGTGAAAAAATGGCAACGTCAAGCCCCTGGCCCACGATTCACCGAGAACGCCGCGCCCTGGTGGACGACCTCGAACCGCTGACCGACACTCAGTGGTCGACGCCGTCGCTCTGCGAGCGGTGGACAGTGCGGGACGTGTTCGCGCACATGACGGCGACGGAGAAGATGACGCCGCCGAAGTTCGTCGGAAAGCTCGTCGGGTCGGGATTCCGGATCAACACCATGTTCGAGAAGGACATCGCACACGAGGAGGAAGGAACACCCGCGCAGTCGCTCGACGAATTCCGGGCGCACATGGCCGATTCCACCCACCCACCGGGCCCGATCGACGCCATGCTGGGCGAGATGATCGTCCACGGTGAGGACATCCGCCGGCCGCTCGGCATCGCACACGAGTATCCGATGGACGCCGTCGTCCGCGTCGCCGACTTCTACAAGAATTCGAACCTGCTGATCGGATCGAAGTCGCGGGTGGCCGGACTGACGCTGCGGGCCACCGACACCGATTGGACCACCGGATCGGGACCGGAGGTCTCCGGCCCGATGCTGGCGCTCGTGCTGGCGATGACGGGTCGCCGCGCCGCGCTCGACGAACTCAGCGGAGACGGTCTGGACCAGTTGAAGTCAGCCCTGCCCAAGTAGAGCAATCACACAGCGAACCGTGGTGACTACAACGTGATCACGGCGGAGCACACAGCTGTCACAAAACCTCTAAGCTCTTGTTGACCGGACGCATTTTGTACTGTGCAATCGGGGTCCACACAGTCCGGGGAAGAGGGTTTTCTTTATGCGTCGCGAAGCAATGGCTGCTGTCGGTCTGGCAGTGTCACTGACCCTTCTGGGGCCGGCGTTCACTGCTGTGGCCGATCCGGCGCCCGCTCCGGTCGCGCCCCAGGGCAACGGCGTCGCGAGCGTCGACAGGATCGTTCCGCTCACCGACACCCGTAGCGCCGTCTTCATCAATTCCCCCGCCATGGGCCGGGTGGTGCAGGTGCAGGTCCTGCATCCCGCCGGGGGTGGGTCGCGGCCGTCGCTGTATCTGCTGGACGGCGTCAGCGCCGGCGCCGAGTCGAACTTCCAGGAGAGCACCTGGACGCAGAAGACGGACGTCGTCCAGTTCTTCGCCGACAAGAAGGTCAACGTGGTGCTCCCGGTGGGTGGCACCGCCAGCTACTACACCGACTGGCTGCACCCCGACCCCACGCTTGGGGTCAACAAGTGGGAGACGTTCCTGGCCAACGAACTCCCGCCGATCATCGACCGAAACTTCAGCGGGAACGGCGTCAACGCCGTCGCGGGTGTGTCGATGGGCGCGATGGGCGCCGCCAATCTCATCACCCGGCACCCGCAGCTCTACCGCGGACTCGCGGCCTACAGCGGATGCCTCGACAACTCGAACCCCAGCTCGCGTGACTCGGTCCGCGGCACGGTGGCGTTCAAGGGCGGAAACCCGGCCAACATGTGGGGGCCTGACACCGACCCCGCCTGGACCGCTCACGATCCGTCGGTGAACGCCGAAGCGCTGCGCGGCAAGCAGATCTACATCTCCACCGGCAACGGCCTTCCCGGACCGTACGAGATCAGCGGAGACATCGCGTCGACGATCGCGGTGGGTGGTCCTCTCGAGGCGGCGGCGAACCTGTGCACGCAGACGTTCCAGCAGCGGATGTCTCAGCTCGCGATCCCGGCGACGTTCGTCTACCGGAACGTCGGCACGCATTCGTGGCCGTACTGGCAGGACGAACTGCGCACGTCGTGGCCGGTGCTGAAGAGCGCACTCGGCGTCTGACGGGCGCTACGCGCGGACTGCGACGTTCGCGATCGAGCGCGCCTCGGTGCTCGTCGCGAACGCGAGGAACGCGTCGTTCTCCTCGGGATCACCGATCGTGATCCGCACTCCGTCGTCGCCGTACGGGCGCAGCAGGACACCGGCCTCGGCGCTGGCCGCACCGAACGCCCCGGAGCGGCTGCCCAGCGGGAGGTAGACGAAGTTGGCGTCGGATTCGGGCACCTCGTACCCGGCGGCGAGCAGGGCGTCGCGCACCCGGTTGCGCTCGGCGACGACGCCGTCCGTGCGTGCCAGCAGTTCTCCCGACGCGGCCAGCGACGCGATGGCGGCGGCCTGCGCGACGGCATTGACCGTGAACGCGATGTGGACCTTGCTCAGCGCGGCGACGATCGCCGCATCGGCGATCGCATATCCCACGCGGAGGCCCGCCAGGCCGTAGGCCTTGGAGAACGTGCGCAGCACCACCACGTTCGGGTACCGGCGGAACAGGTCGAGGCCGTCGGTGCCCGACCGGTTGTACTCGAAGTAGGCCTCGTCGAGGGCCACGACCACGCGGTCGGGCACGGCGTCGAGGAACCGCTCGAGTTCGCTCGTGCTCAGGGCGGGCCCTGTCGGATTGTTGGGGGTGCAGACGAAGATCAGCCGCGTGCGGTCGGTGACGGCGGCCGCCATCGCATCGAGGTCGTGCCGGTAGTCGGCGGTGAGGGGCACCGTGACCGGAACCGCGCCCGCCACCCTGGTGACCACCGGATAGGCCTCGAAGGAGCGCCAGGCGAACATGACCTCGTCGCCGTCGTTGCAGGTGGCGTGGACGAGTTCCTGGCACAGGCTCACCGACCCGGCTCCGACGGCGACGTTCGCGGTGGCCACCCCGAAGTGGTCGGCGATGGCCGCGATCAGGGCGACGTGACCGTTGTCGGGGTAGCGGTTGGCGTTGGCGGCGGCGTCCGCGATGGCGTCCCGGACACTCGGCAGCGGGCCCAGCGTCGTTTCGTTGCTGGCCAGCTTGATCGCACCGGGATAGCTCTTGCCGGGAACGTAGGCCGTAATCGTGTCGAGGTCTGTCCTGGTTCGCGGAGTCACCAGGCGATTATGCGCCTCCCGATCCACTGCGCCGACGCCCCCTTCGTGCCAAGGTAGGGACATGTCGGGATTCTTCAGGGACAGTGCAGCCCTGCGGACGTCCGGAGACGCGCCCGTAGACCCGCAGAGGCGTGTTCCGCTCACCGCGGTGGAACCGGACGGTCCGGCGCGGGGCGGGATCGTCATTCTGCACGAGTCGCGCACCTTCAGTGATGCCCTCCTCGATCTGATGCGGTCGCTGGCGATGGAGGGGTGGGTGACGGTAGCGCCGCACCTCTTCCACCGGGAACCGGCCGGCAGCGACGCCGAGGTGTTCGGCGACGCTCTCTTCGCCGACTTCGACGCCACTTTCGACTGGCTGATCGCGCGCGGGATCTACGCCGACTGCGTGGGGGTGCTGGGTTTCGACGACGCCGGGTCGGCCGCCCTGCTCGTCGCCACGACGCGTCCCGTCGGCGCCGCCGTGAGTGTCGCCGCCCGCGGGATCGTCGAACCGCTGTCGGAAGACGCGCCTGCGCTGGTGCACGCGGCGCCCGGGCTGAAGGCGCCGTGGCTCGGTCTGTACGGGGAGGACGATCCGTCCACGCCGCCAGATCAGGTCGAGATGCTGCGCGACGCCACCGCCAAGTCCGACGTCGCGGGACTCGTCGTGAGTTATGCCGGGCTCGCGCACCGGGCCGACGAACCGCCCCAGGTGCCCGACCGGGACGACGACCCGGGTGCCGAGGCCATCGTCGACGCGCAGCGGCGGATCTTCGACTGGTTCGACAGCAACCTGCGTTAGAGCGGCCATTCCTACGCGCTGACCAGCCGTTTTGCCTTTGTGGTGGAAAGGTGTGTAATCTTTCGCACCGGCGGTCCGAAGGGATCGGAACCACCCCAGGGAGGCGTGCCAGAGCGGCCGAATGGGACTCACTGCTAATGAGTTGTCCCTTTTACGAGGGACCGGAGGTTCAAATCCTCTCGCCTCCGCCACACCGGGCCTAGTCGGCCGGTGCAAGATAGACAACTGAAGAACATGCGCCCGTAGCTCAACGGATAGAGCACTTGACTACGGATCAAGAGGTTAGGGGTTCGAATCCCTTCGGGCGCACCACACCACCCCCGTCAGGTCCTCCCTGGCGGGGGTTTTGTTTTCCCGTCACCAGGTACTCGAAGTCGATACCTGTCGCCTGGCAGATGGAATCGAGCTCGTTCAGCGTGAACTCGGTCTTACCGAGGGTCCGCCGAGACATAGCTGCCTGAGTCATGCCGATCGCGCGCGCGATCTCTGAGGCGCTCAATCGCAACTCTGCGATCTTGCCTCGCAAACGTCGAGCCACTGCGTCGTTCAGCGACTCGCCACGGTCTCCGTCGATCGAATTCAGTGCTGTGCTCATGCGGAAACGCTAACACGCTGAGCGTGTACATGCCAGCGTGCACGCGTATCAGCTTCATATGCAGCGTGTTCACGACACGCCGAGCGTGAATCACACGCTTGCAAGTTACGCGCTGAGCGACTACAAATTCACTCGTGACCAAATCAACCACTGAGCGCGTAACCACAAACGTCCGCGCAGAGCTAGCCCGGAGAGGCCTCACGCAGCGCGATCTGGCACAAGCCCTCGACATCACCCAGCAGGCGGCATCGCGCCGAATGCTCGGCCGAGTCCAGTTCAGCGTCGAGGACCTCGGGAAGGTAGCCGACCTCCTCGGTATCGCGCCAGAACACCTGCTCGCTGATCACAGCACAGCGGCCGCATGAGAAAGACCGCCAGGTGTCCCACCACCCGACGGTCTATTCGATCCATACCCCTCGAAAGGAAGAATCTGATGACCGATCCTACGGCATCCGGCATTCTCGACCTCCTCACTTATGAGGATGGGAACCAGTTCCGCGTCTTCGGGTCCATCGATACGCCGCAGTTCGCACTCGCAGATGTGTGCACCATCCTCGAGATCCGCAACTCGCGTGACGCGGTCGGCCGGCTCGATCGAAAGGATGTCGGTAGTACCGACACCCTCACGGCGGGTGGTCGACAGCAGATCACCGTCGTCAATGAGTCCGGTCTCTACGAACTGATCTTCCAGAGCCGCAAGCCGGAGGCGAAGCGGTTCCGCCGATGGATCACGACAGAGGTTCTGCCGTCAATCAGGCGCACGGGTAGCTACGGGGTACCCACTCTGGATCTGTCGTCACTGGGGCCGACTGAGCGGGCATTCCTCGCGCAGATGAACCAGGGCCTTCAGTTGGCTCTCGACTCCGCCGAGAAGAACCAGCGCAAGGCTGATGCATTCGACACCTTCCTCAACGGGAAGGGCTGCTACCTGATCGACACCGTGGCCAATCTGATCGGGGCGAAGCACCGCGCGCTGTGGTCCCTGCTGTACGACGAGCGGGTTCTGATCTCGAAGGGGTCACGTCGTCGGCAGCCGTACGCGAACACAAAGTTCGACGGCTGGTTCTCGGTGAAGACGCACGACCAGGAGAAGACGAACGGTCACGCGTCGCACACGACCTATGTCACCCCGTTCGGTGCCGAGCAGATCCGACTGCTCGCGATCGACAAGGGCCTGATCGAACCGCAGCTGATGTCCATACCCGCGCCGAGCACAAAGGAACTGTACGCATGAGCACTGACGCCAACACCCCCATCGTCCCCGCGGCCTACGCCGACGTGACGTACGGCGAGTACGCCGACAACGTCCAGCACACCGCGAAACCTAATGCGGCACTGCTGAATACGGTCCTCGCGCACATCAAAGCGAACCCCGACGAGTGGTACCAGGGTGACTGGCGCGCCCCGCGCACCTACCTGTACAACGACGCTGACGGCAGCGATTCGCCCTGCGGTACGGCGATGTGCTTCGCGGGCTGGACAGTCGAACTGACCGGAGGGAAGTTCGCACACCCCGCCGACTCATCCGGCTACGCCGAAGGAGTGTTCACCGGGTCGGTCGACGACTACGGCACCGGGCACTTCGACGACACCGCCGAGAACGCGCATGTTGTGGAGACCGACGAAGGCCTGGTGCATGTCGAGCAGTACGCGATGAAGGCCCTGGGGTTGGGCATCGCGGACGCCCGACTGCTGTTCCACGGCAGCAACACCCTCGAGGACCTGCACCGCCGCGTCGACTACCTCGTCGCGCGGGCCGAAGGTCGCACCCCATGACCCGTCTGCTCGGTGCCGTGATCACCGCATGGGAACTCGCATCGTTCGCGCAGATGTGGGTTGCAGGGGAACTGCTCGACACCCTCGAACTCCGCTAACACACAACAGGAGTCAGACCAGTGAATCTGAACGACCCGAAGACAGTCCACGAATTCGACCAGATCAGCAGCGCCCCCGTCGTGTGGCGCATCAGCGTCACCGAAGCCGGCCACGCATTCGAGATGGGTGAAGGGTTCGCCCACCCCCTCCCCGGCAAAGAGCAACTGCACACCATCGGACTGTTGCAGTCCATCGCCCACGTGGCGAACGACATCATGCAGCAGATCAGCTTCGACGCACTGAAGCAGTCGATCACCGAAGACGACGACATCGACCTTCCCCCCGCCGTCCGTGACGCACTGTTCCCGAAGGGCAGCGACGATGCCCACTAACCCGACGCGCACCACGTGGGCGCAGTACATCGCGGCCGAAGCGCATGCCGACGCCACCGAGCATCAGTACCGGCAGAGCCCGACCAACTTCAACGCGAAGCGATGGTCGGCGGCGGTCGAACGGTTGGCTGCGATCCGAACGATTCTGATCATGACAGGACAAATGTCACATGACTGACGACCAGGCACCGAAGAAGGTCAGCGTCGACATGCCCCCGGCACTGGCCGACGCCCTGCGCTACGCAGCCGTGGTGGTCGTGGCAGGCGACGACCCCGACCGACCCGACAAGGTGCGGCTGAAGATCTTCGGCGGCAACGGGCGCAGCGTCTGCGATCTCGCCGCAGCCCAACTGTTGCGTGAGGCAGCCGACGACCTCGAGCGCATGCACCGCGAGCGCAAGGGGTGACGACATGGGTGCGATCAACATCCCGGACTCGATCTTCACGTGCACACAGTGCGCGCTGAACCCCGACGACAACACACAGATCCTTTACTGCTCAGGAGATTACAACCATGGCCGCGACCACTACTGGTGTGACGACGCTGACGAGATTCGGTATTCGTGGCGCGAAGACGGGCGGGTCAGAAGGGAATACCGACGATGATGCGAACCTTACGTCTCGCCTGGTGGACGTTGCAGGGTGTGGTCAGGATGTGGCGACGATGACCGAAATCGGGTACGGCGCACACCAAGCACTGGCATCGTTCATCGCGGACCGGGAACAGCCGGTCGACGAAGACGACCGCGATCCCAACTGGAAGCTGCGCGCCGCGTGCGCAGGGAACCGGCAGCCTGACATCTTCTTCCCGAAGCGCAACGCCGGCCGCGAGAACCCCACCCGGGATGCGTCGATCACGAAGGCACGCAAGTTCTGCAACCACTGCCCGGTGCGACGTGAGTGCGCGCAGTCCGCGTTGGACAACAAAGAGTATTACGGGGTGTGGGCGGGGGTGTACCTGTCTGGTACCCGCACCGGCCCGTTGATGCATCAGCTGAAACTGTGTGCGGCGGACGCCAACTACCGGCCGAAGCGGGACACCCCGCAGAAGCCGAAGAAGGTGATCGAACAGGAACTGTCCGATCGTCGGGTGAAGGTGCAGGAACTGATCAACGACGGCTATTCCGTTGCCGCTGTGGCCGCGAAGGTTGGTGCGTCGGTGCGGTCGGTGATGCGCGACTGCAAGGTGTTGCAGCAGTCGGGGAAGTTGATCAAGGACCGCCGCACGTATGGGCAGGCATCGAAGGAGCCGGGTCGGATCGTGCAGGAACTGATCCGCAAGGGGCATTCGAATCATGAGATCGCCGCCCGGACGGGGTTCACGCAACGCATGGTGCGTGCCCACCGTGAGCGTGTGAATCGCGAGAACACCGCACAGGCTTCGTAACCCATCAGCACACCAACACATCACAGGAGATACACAGGATGACTGAACTGTCCGAAGCTGGCCGCGCGCATTACGAACTGTGGAAGTGGGCGCGCGCAGAGCAGGCACGACTGAAGACCATCGAGACGAATGCCCGGGCCGCCCTGGAAACGGAGATCGGCGGGGATGCCGAAGCGGTCGTCGACGGTGCACCCGTCATCAGCTGGACCCCGGTGAAGTCGTCGAAGTTCGACCAGTCGGCGTTCGCGAAGGATCACCCCGATCTGTTCGAACAGTACAAGCGCACCAGTGAATCCCGACCGTTCAAGGAAGTGAAGCAGTCATGAGCATCACCCCGCCGTTGCAGAACCTCGACGACAAGTACAGTGCCGACGCTTTGGATTCGGCGGCCGGACTTCTCGCTGACTTCGGGTTGTCGCGCACCGCGCAGGAACTGCTGCGCACGTGGGCGAAGGATCGCCGCGACCGTGAAGCGAAGCGTCAGCATGCCGTGGACCGGGTCGCGAAGTTCCTGTCCGACACCGACGTGCAGGGGCCGGCTTACCCCGACCGCACTGGCATCGCGCAGGCTCTGCTGGCGATCCTCGAAGACGAAGGGTGGAAGCAGTCATGACCGACAACGTCGAAGCGTTGCAGCGTCACCTGGATGGGGCGAAGTCCATCCGCACCTGGTTGATCAGCGAACGCGACAAACTGGGGGTGTATCCGGCCAGCCGCGGGGCGAGTATCCGCAGCGAACTGTCGAAGCTGGATCACATCGTCGAGCGTCTCGAGCGCGAACTGAAGCAGGCGCGTAAGCAGGCTGACGATGAAGCGCGGGTGGTGGAACTGGCGATGCAGTTGACGTACGTGCGGCACACCGCAGTACCGGGGGCATCGCCTTACACTCTCGAACAGTTCTGGCAGGGCCGTACCCCAGGGCAGAAGCAGTCGTGGATCAGGGTTGCTGAAACTGCGATCGATCTGATCGGCAATGAAGCGAAGCAGCAGATCGCCGTCGACGGCAACCCCATCACCCTGTCTCGCATCGGGCACGTCGGTCGAGTTGTCACCGACGCCGACGTGCGACTCGGCACCGGGGACCCCCGCACGAAGAACGTCGACCCGAATCGCCGCATTCAGACACTCGGCGAAGCAGCGTCGAAGGCGATCGACAGTTGGGATCAGATGGGCGGCAACCCGTGGTGAATCAATCAGGCGGCCGATTGGTGAGCGGCAGCGGCAAGGTCGAAATCATCATTCACCCGTACCCCGACCACCAGCACGGGCAGGTTATGTCCGAGGTCAACGAACTCGCAGACGTGTTGCGAGAACTGTTTAACGAGGGGGGTGACCATGACTGATCAGGCTGCGTTCCTGGACCTCGAAGGACTGCCGGCCGTCGAACTGCTGGCGGACCTGAAGGAAGTGATCCTGCACGCCTATCACACCACCCCCCGGCACATGCAGGTGGAGATCGGGCCGTCGGAGTACGGGCAGGAATGCGCACGCAAACTGGCGTTCCAGCTGATGCAGGCACCCGGGGTGCCGAAGGGTGACCCGCTGCCGTCGATCGTGGGCACCGCGACGCACACCTGGTTGCAGGCGGCGATCGAGAAGTGGAACGCACACATCGGCCGGGTTCGGTACATCCCCGAAGCGCGGGTCACCGCGCACCCCGGCCCCGGCGGCACCGGATCCTGCGACGTGTTCGACTTCGACACCGGCACCGTCATCGACTGGAAACTCCCCGGCACCACCAGGTTCAGCTACTACAAACGGAAGGGACCATCCACGCAGTACCGGGTGCAGGCCCACACCTACGGGCGCGGGTACGCCAACCTCGGGTTCGACGTGAAGCGGGTGGCGATCTGTTTCCTGCCCCGCGGTGGGATGTTGTCGAACGCGCACCTGTGGTCCGAACCCTATGACCCGCAGATCCCGGTCACAGCTGAACGGCGCATGAACAGCATCGTCGAAATCTGCGACGAACTCAGATTGGACCAGCACCCGGACCGGTTCCGGATGATCGCGCCCACGCCGGGTGATGACTGCACATTCTGCCCGTGGTTTCACCCGAACCCGACTACCTACAACCAGTGTGAAGGGAACGCAAAGTCGTGAAACGCATTGCACTGCATAGCTCAACGCCCCGGATCGTGAAGATCATCACCGATGAATTCGAAGCACGGGGCACCACCATCGACGTGTTCAGTGACAGGTCTGACGACCCAGTAAGAGCCGACCTGGTGCTGTCGACGGCGGCAACAAACAGCGTCACCGAATGGCTGGCGGCACGACTCGGGTGCTACGTGGCGGTACTCCCCGAAGCCCTTGACTACGTCCGGTCGATGCTCGACAAGCAGGGAACCCTGGTGCTTGTCGGATCAGATCGCGGCAAGGCGTGACATTCATAGACTCCCGGCACGTGCCGGATCAGGAAAACCCAAGCAGCACAGCAACAAAGGAGCACAGCAACATGACGGACCAGGCATCATTCCTGTTCGGCGGCAGCGTCCCGGCAGCATTCCAGAAGGACGACCCGATCGGCACCCGCCGCGGCGGTGTCGTCTCGATGGACCCCGAAATCAAGCAGCAGACGGACTTCGACACCGACGAACCGTTGACGTGGAAGGACGGGTCGCCGCGCATGCAGATGATCGTCACCGTCCAGACCGATCTGCGTGACCCCGCCAACCCCGATGATGACGGGCAGCGCCGCTTCTACGTCCGCGGGAAGCAGCAGTACGCGCTGGCGGCCGCGCTGAAGGCGGTGGGTGCGAACAAGGTGGAGCAGGGTGGGGAACTGTACTTCACGTTCACGGGGGAAGAACCGAACGCGAAGAACCCGCGGCTGAACCCGACGAAGCTGTATTCGGCGGAGTACGTGAAGCCGAACCCGCAGGCGCAGTTCCTGTCGGCCGCCGGCGACCAGATCGCGCAGGGGTTCCAGCCGCAGCAGTTCGCGCAGGGTGGGGTCGTTCAGCAGCAGTGGCCGGCAGGGGGCGGCGGGTACCAGCAGGCACCCCCGCAGCAGTACCCGCAGGCGCAGCAGATCCCGCAGGGATACGGCGGACAGGGTGCACCCGGTAACAGCGGATACCAGCTGCCCCCGCAGCAGCAGGCACCCCCGGTCCAGCAGCAGCAGGCTCCCATCCAGCCGCCGTCCCAGCAGCAGGCACCGAACCCGGCCGCCGGGTTCGACACCTCCAACCTGCCGCCCGAAGCGCTCGCACTGTTGCAGAACATGCAGCAGAACAACGCGCAGCAGTAGCCGCTGACTCTCCTGCACCGGCACCACTGCCGGTGCAGGGGGGTGAACGACTTCCCCCGGCAACAACATCAGAAGGGCAGCACATGCACCACAAGGTTTCGATCGAACGCATCCCCGCCGCCGACCAGTACGGCATGGAGTTCGACATCGAGCGACCGCACCCGGACGCGATCCTCGCAGACAGCACCCGCACATCGAAGGGGATCACCCTCACCTGGCTGATCCCCGACACCGACGCACAGGAGAACTAACACCGTGAACAGTTGGGAAGCAATGACATACGACGAGCAGCGCGCACTGCTCGGTCTGCCCGACGTGCGCTGGTACGTGGCGACGCAGTCACTGAAGCGGGGCATGACGGAAATCAAGGCCGCGTTCGAGCGGGTCGCCGAAGCGATCGCCCCCGCAGTGCGGGCGTTCAACGAGGCAGTGGAGGGGTTGGAAATCAAGTGAAGACATTGACCGTGGTGAAGATCGGCAACACCGTACCCGCCGAAGGACCGTTTCAGATCAGCTTGAACCCCGGACACATCACCGCGATCGTCGAAGGTATTCCCCACAACGGTGACCCCTGCACCGTGATCTGGTTGACCGGGCAGTCGATCGCGATCACCGTCGTCGGCGAATTCGCTGACATCGACCAGGATTGGATGGACGCGCTGTGACCACCACGAAAGAACTGAAAGCGCTGCGGGCACTCGACCAGGCTCGCGAAAAGCAGCAGGTGGAGAAGAACCTATTCACCGCGTACGCCGTCACGACCACCGGGCTGTTCGCCGCCACCATCGCCGGGATAGCGCTGACCTGGTGGGTGCACGTCGGATTCAGCGGGGTGATCATCGTCGCCGGAATCCTGTGCGTCATCACGTTCATCATGACGACGATCCAGTACGGCGAGAACTACGCCGACGCACGCAAGGCAGTGCGCACCGCGGGGTACGACTACGAAGACGCGATCATCGCGGCACAGGAGAACTGACCGTGATGCCCGAACCCGACGACACACCGAGAGCATCCCCGTACGCCGACGGTGCGACCGAACTGTGGAACGCAGGGTGGCGCGGTGTGCTCCCCACCAAACGACCCGGCACGAAATGGCCTATCCCCGAGGGCTACACAGGGTACGAAGGGGTGTACCCGTCATACGCCGACCTCATGGCGTGGACCGAAGACAAACCCGCATCGAACATCGCACTGCGCATGCCGAAGAACATCATCGGCATCGATGTCGACGCCTATGACAAGAAGCAGGGCGCGGTCACGTTCGCCCGGGCGCTCGAGTTGTGGGGACCGTTGCCCGACACCTGGATCAGCACATCCCGGAACGACGGTGTCAGCGGCATCCGGTTCTTCACCATCCCCGAAGGCACCGCGCTGCGCACCATCATCGAACTCGACGGCACCAAAGACATCGAGATCGTGCAGTACTTCCACCGCTATGCGATCGTCGCCCCCTCGGTGCACCCCCTCACCTCGAGCACCTACAGGTGGGTGATGCCCGACGGGACTGATGCACCCGAAACGGTGGTCCCCGAACCCCACGAACTGCCCACCCTTCCCGACCGCTGGTTGACCGCCCTCGAGGCACCGATCGTTGACACCCTGCAACCCGTCGACGTACAAGCAGCACTGCGGGACATGCCCGGTGGGCAAATGGATCTGCGCGTCACCGACCGACTCGGGCACGCACTCGCAGACCTGCAAGCCGGGGCAGGCAGCAGGCATGACACCACCAACCAACACGTGCTCGCGCTGCTCCGCCTCGCCGAGCAGGAATGCGCAGGGGTGCCGGCCGCGCTGCAAACCTTGCGGGAAGCGTTCGCGTTCGTCGTCATCCAGGACGGCAGCCGGCACAGCATCGACGACGCACGCAACGAATTCGACCGCATGGTCACCGGCACCCGCGGGCACGCCTTGATCGCCGCCACCCCCACGATCTCACTCGAGGTGCTGGCCGGTCTGGCACCGACACCGAAGGACACCACATGCTCCACGAGCACTGCTGGCACGGCACTGGATGCTGCGGGTGCGGCACCGCACGACCCGACGACGGCACCCGTTGCACCGAACCCCACACCGGGGGGTTCCACGCCTGGTTCGACATCCACGACCCCACCGACGGCAGCATCATCGGGCGCGGCTGCCTCGCCTGCGGACACCAGGAACAGTGCGCACCCCGACCCAACCCCCGATGCGCCCACCCCGACCGCAACCGACGGCGCATCATCTTCGACGGCGAACACATCGGCGACCGGTGCACCGACTGCGGGGGTGTCTGCTGAATGTCCTGTCACCCCTGCTGCTGGCACGAACACAGCAACAGCATCGGCATCACCTTCTGCGCAGTCACCGACCGCTGCTGCCGCTGCGACGACAAACGCACCATCCACGGGCACCTACACGACTTCAGCAGAAGCAGGGTCTGCGCCTGCGGCACCCTCGACCGACGGGGATGACGCCGCATGGAAAGCGGACTGCGACTGGTTCTGGACCACCCGCCCATCCCTCGCCGCGGTGAAGACGTGGGCGGCGGCCCGCATGTGCTCCCCCTGGTCCGTGCTCGGGGTCATCATGTGCCGCGCGCTGACCACCATCCCGCCCTGGATCACCCTGCCACCGATCATCGGGGGGCGGGGTTCCCTGAACTTCTTCGTCGCCCTGGTCGGCAACAGCGGCGGCGGCAAAGGCACCAGCGAATCCTGCGCAGCTGACGCACTGCCGTGTGATTGCTACATCGCACCCGAAGGATCCGGGGAAGGGTTGGCGCACCTGTTCATCCGCAGGGTGGGGAAGAACCCCGACGACATCGAACGGGTCCGCAACGGGGCGATGCTGTCCATCGCAGAAGTCGACACCCTCGCATCGATCGGGGGGCGCACCGGATCCACGATCATGCCGAAACTGCGCAACGCGTTCAGTGGGGAAGAAATCGGGTTCTCCTACGCCGACGCATCGAAACGGCTGCTGGTCGGGAAACACAACTACCGACTGACCGTCAGCCTCGGGGTGCAGCCCGAACGGGCCGGCGCGTTGCTGTCCGATGCGGGCGGCGGCACACCGCAGCGGTTCCTGTGGCTGCCCACCAACGACCCCGACATCAGCAGGGTTCGACCCACCGAACCGCCGCCACTGAAAATCCCCGAAGGCGGCACCGTGTGGGGGTCGTACGCGCGCAGCATCGCCGTTCCCGCAGTCGTCGAAGACACCGTGCTCGACGCCCACGTGCGGCGCTCGCAGGGGCACGGGGATGCGTTGGACGGGCACGCGCTGTTCGTGCGGGAGAAAGCTGCTGTGGCGCTGGCACTGCTCGACGGGCGGACCGACGTGAACGACAACGACTGGACGCTGACGGGAATCCTGATGGACATGTCCGACCGCACCCGCGCATCGGTGTCGACGACGCTGTCGCAGGCGGAAGTGGAAGCAGCGCGGGCGATGGGTCGGCTCGACGGGATGCGACGCGCGGAGTCCGACGACGCGGCCGGGTCGGAACGGGTTCAGCGCATCGGCCGGCGGATCGTGGCGAACCTCGAAAAGTACGGACCCGAGACCCCCGGGTACGCGTACCGGCGCATCGCCTCGAGGGACAGGGACTACGTCGAAGAAGCGATGCAGATTCAGGTTGCGGCGGGGGTGGTGGTGCTCGAAGCGGGGGTGCTGCGGTTGCCCAATCAGTCACTGCCCCCGACGGAGTGAGGACAAATGTCCACACATGTCCACAGCAGCAGGCGGGGTGTGGACATGTGTGGACAGAAGTACACAGGTGGTACGGGCGTACCAAAAGTGGGAGCAGCCGCGAAGTGTGGACATCTGTGTACGTGTGGACATGCCGAACCGCGAAAAATGGGTCAATTCGGTAAGGGTCCCCTAAAACGAAAATAATCCCCAATAAGCATTACTGCTGGTTAAAAAGATGAATAGATAAACTAACTATATTGACTTCCCCCTGTGCGAGTTTCCACACCGAACCGGGGTGTGGACATGTCCACAGATGTCCACACCACCCCGAAATGTCCACACCGATGTCCACACAGGCACGAAGCCCCAGACCGAAGGGACACCACTGCCATGCCCGAACACCAGAAGCGACCCGCCAAGTGGGGCGAAGTGCGCGACCGGTTGATCGCCGTCTGCGAAGACGCACAGCAGCAACGCGCCACCGCAACCACCCACACCCCGTGCTGTAGCTCCCACCGGGTCGACATGAACTGCGAGACCTACCGCCGCACCCACTTCGTCGAAGTCGGCCCGTGCTGCGCCGCCTGGACCGACGACTGATGTCGCGCTGGCCCGCGCACCTCCAAGAAACCGCACCCAAGAAAACGCGTTGCCGGCGATGCGGCACCGACATCTGGACAGCGCTGCACCAGTGCTTCGACCTCGCGCTGGACCCCATACCGCTCGCGCAACTCGGAGAACTCGCCGCGCTACTCACCGGGGCACGCACCTACCACCGCGTCAACGACCACCTCTACCGACGCAACACCGTCAGCATCGCCAACAACCCCAACCCCCACCACGGCACCATCCACCGAACCCACCACTGCCAACCCCCACCACCCGAAGAGCAGCGCAACACCCGCGACCGCCACACCCCCCAAGACACCTGCCCGTACTGACCGAAGGACACCACATGGCACGCAACCGAGCATCAGCAAAAGCAGCAGGCTCGCGCTTCGAACGACTCATCGCAGACGGACTCGCCCTGGCACTCGGCGACGACCGCATCGACCGCCGCGTCAAAACCGGGGCGAAGGACCGGGGCGACATCGCAGGCGTTCGCATTCACGGCCAGCGCCTCGTAATCGAATGCAAGGACTGCGCCACCACGTCCCTGCCCCAATGGACACGTGAAGCGCAACTGGAAGCCGGGAACGATGACGCACTGGCCGGTGTCGTCGTCGCGAAACGGCGCGGAACCACAGACCCCCTCGACCAGTGGGTGCACATGACCGTGCGGGACCTGGTCGCGCTCATCACCGGACAGACGCAGGAACGATGAACATGACACACCTGACCCCACCGGGACAGCGCGCAATCGACCGATACTGCACCGGCTGCGGCCGCGACTGCCCCTGCGAACCAGGCTCGAGCGAACTCGACGAACCCGCCGTCATCATTGACCCCGTCGTCGACGACCCCTGCACCGTCTGCGGTGCCACCGACGTGCTGTGCGAACACACCCGCATCGGCCGCACGATCCGACCCGCCTGCGCGAACAGTGAATACTGCATCGCCCCCGCCGGCGACCACCACAACGACTGCCCGTCGTTGGCGTACCAGCGACCGAAGTCCATCGGCACCATTCACGACGGACTGATCGACACAGGGGTGCCGATCAGGCTCGAAGTCGACCCCAACGCGCGCTGGTCACTGTCCGCGAAGGGCGACGACAAAGGGCACCGGATCACCATCAACCCCACCCTGACAATCGCCGCCGACTACCCGCCGGTGATCGTCAGACGCTGGCTGCCCGGTGACCGACCAGTCATCCTCCACAAGACACACAGGACGGGATTGCGCCGACCGACCGAACGCGAAGGCACCATGGCGCACATGCGGCAGTTGTCACGCGACCTCGCAGCGAAGACGGCGGTACCCCGACAGTTCATCGATCGACCCCTGTCACAGACAGCGTCAGCGATCCTCGATCAGATGCGGCAGGCGCGCGAAGCACAGGCATCAATGTGGCAGCTGCCCGACGACCCCATGATCGACGCATCGGCATGGACGAACACCCCCCCGCCGCAACCGCGTATCCCATCCGAACTGTGCTGGCGCTGCTCGCAGGTGATCAACCCCTACGCCCTTCACCGTTGCGATGGGAGCATGCTGTGAAGTGCCTATGCTGCAACGCAATCGCATACGCTCCCTACCTGATCTGCATGCACTGCGTCAAAGTGCTCCGCGACAAACTGAACCTCACAGCCGAACTCGCCACCGACCTACAAATCACCGTCACCCGCCAAGACAAACGACCCGACGACAACCAGGGCGGCGGTGCACCAACAGGCGAAAAACCCCTAGTCTTCAACGCCGAAGCATCCGAAGTCGCCTGGATCATGACCCACACCCTCGAATACTGGACATTCCGGGCCGCCATGAACCCCACCGAAATGCGGCAACTACTCACCGCCGACGACGCACTACGCGCACGCTGGCTGTCCCGATCCGTACTACTCATCGCACGACTCGAAGACGCCGACGACGCATACGACGAACTCGTCACCCTCACCGAACTCACCCTGCGCGCCGTCGACATCCACACCCGCCGATACCTCGGCCCCTGCATGGCCATGTACCCCGACGACGGCGGATTCTGCACCCGCGACCTATACGCCACCGGCGACCAAGTCACCGTCACCTGCCCCGCATGCACCGCACTCACCGACGTAGACACCCGCCGGCGAACCAACCAGCAACGCATGCGCGCAGTCCTGTACACAGCCGCGCAACTCGAAGCAGCGTTGGGGGAGTTGTACGGCATCAAAGTCCGGGCAACCAGGATCCGTGTATGGGCATCGCGCGACCCCTCACTGATCCGGGGACAGAACCGCCGCGGCGACAACGTCTTCAGGTTGGGCGACATCCTCGACAAGTACCTCGCGCACAGCATCGAGCGGAGCACGGCAGCATGAATGAGACACAGCAGGAAGCCGACGACGAACAGGCATACGAACTGATCTACGACCAGGGCAAGGCTGCCTTCTGGGACGGCAAAGGCGTCTGGTGTCACGATCATCACGACGGATCGTTCGAACAGAGACTCTGGCTGGACGGATGGACCGAAGCCAAGCGGCAGCATGACACCCGAGCACAACGAACCAGGAACTGAAACCGATCGGACCTAGGCTGCGAGCCGTAGGCAGATTTCAGCGCCCCCGATACGGTGATGTTCTCACTGGTCCATCACCGACAAGGGCTGGCAGCGCATCAGCCACACCGCGAACGCACCGACGCACAAGCATCACGGGCTGTGTGTCGGTGCGTACGCCCATATCTGTAGGTAGCGGTGCGTCAACGGGTCAACTGCAAGACTCCTGTACCCGAAGCTGACAACCCGACGTGGCCAGTACGACCACCGACGGGCACGACCCGAACTGCAAGCGGTGAGCCGCACGCTGCGCACCACTACCCACAACCCCCACCCAACCAGTGAAGCAGGTGCGCCATGGTCGACCCCATCACCGCAGTCGTACACATCACCGGCCACGTACTCATACGACTCGGCATGGCAGCACTCGGCACTGACCAGGCAGACACCACCACAGCAGCACCAGTGACCGTGCAACACAACCACGTACACCACCACTACGAAACAACCCCGGCGCCAACAACACTGCGGGGGCGTGTGTGGGGTAAGGGGTCAATGCCGTGACCCCCATCGAAGCACGCATCACCGAAACCCTGACGCGAGTACGCGCCGCACGTGAACACGCCGAACACACCGGGTTAGACACAGACCTCATGGTCGAACGCAGGCTGTCAGTCCTGCTCGACAGGCAACTGGACCAGTGGAAGGTAGCGACCTATGCCACCACGTGGACGGGGCAGAGAAGGCAGACCATATCGAAGGGCACGCGAACGGGTTCGCAGGACTAGCAACATCTGCTGGATCTGCGGCGACATCATCGACCCCGACGTTGCATGGCCAGACCCCAAGTCGTTCAGCGTCGACCACGTCGAACCAGTCAGCCGGCTCGAAGCCAACGACCCCAAGCTGCTCGACCCCACCAACCTGCGGCCGGCCCACCTCGGGTGCAACAGTCGGCGAGGCAACGGCACCAACGCCCACGCACTCCCCAAGGTCAGGCACAGTCGCAACTGGTTCGCCTGAACACGCAGGCGAACACGGTGACACACAGGTCCGACCAGGGTGCAAACCCCCAAGGGTGGGGGGTGCCCCCCACGCCGCCACAGCGGTACACCAACCGCCAAAGCGCCCGCTCTCTCCCCAGCACATCGCAGGGGCGAAGTCAACCCCTGAACTGCATCAATTCAATGAACTTGACGGGTGGTGGTTGCTGTGAACGCATTTGAGATCGCCGCCCTGGTGGTCGGCGGGTTGGTCGGCGTCGGTGCGGTGTTGGCCGGCCGGTGGGCGGATCGCCGTGCCGAGCGCGCGGGGAAACGTTTACGGCGCGGCGGCCCCACACCGAGGTACCCTGCGGACCTGTATCCGGGCTGCCCGTGCGGCGAGTGCCTGACTGCGGTCGGCGGCGAGTGGCGCATGTGGCTGTGCCCGGAGTGCGGTAGCAAGCGCTGCCCGGGCGCGATCCACCACGATCGACACGGCGAGCAGCGATGACTGACCTGTCCCCGAAGCTGCTCGAGCCGGCCGGCCTACTCGCCCGCGGCAAGGCGATGTGGCAGGCGCTGACCGACACGTACGAACTCGACGCCGCGACCGCCGTGCTGGCCGCTGAAGCGTGCCGCATCGCGGACCGCCTCGAGCGCATGAACGGCATTCTGCGCGGCCGCTCGAAGGAATGGATCACGTTCGAAGCGAAGGAAGACGGCAGCGGCATCGACGTGATCGTCGACAACGCGCTGTCCGAAGCGCGGCAACAGCAGCTGGCTTTGAACCAGATCCTGAAGACATTGGGCGTCGGCAAGTTGGACACCCCCCGGCAGCAGAAGGGCGGGGGATTGATCAATGAACTCGCCGAACGGGCTGCTGCTCGAGAAGCCGCAGCTAGGCTCGCAGAAACCGCGACTTGAGAACTTCCCCCCGTTCTTCACCACACTCGGTGAAGACGCGTGCGACCTATCCGCCGCTGCCGGTTTGGATTTGGACGAATGGCAGCAGCATGTCCTGATCCAGTCGTTGGGTCGGCGCAAGGATTCGAAGTGGTCGTCGTTCGAAGTCGCGCTGCTGGTTCCCCGGCAGAACGGTAAAGGCGCGGTCATCGAAGCGCGTGAACTGGCCGGGCTGTTCCTGATCGGGGAACAGACGCTGCTGCACAGCGCGCACGAATTCAAGACAGCCAAGGAAGCGTATCTGCGGATCAAGCAGCTGATCGAGCAGACACCGGAACTGAACGATCTGACGAAGCAGTTCCGCTTCAGCAACGAAGATGTGTCGGTCGAACTGCACCCGAAGAAGGGTCGGTCGGTCGGTGCCCGTCTGAAGTTCGTCGCCCGGTCGAAGGGGTCGGGCCGCGGTTTCTCCGGGGATCTGAACATCCTCGACGAAGCGTACGAACTGCCTGATGAGGCGCTGGCCGCGCTGATGCCGACGATGTCGGCGCGGGACAACCCGCAGCTTTGGTACACGTCGTCGGCCCCGCTGCCGCACAGCGCTGTGTTGCGGCGTGTGCAGGAACGTGGTCGGCAGGGCGGCCGCCGGCTGGCGTACTTCGAATGGTCGGCACCTGATGATGCTGACCTGGACGATCACGAAGCGTGGCGTTTGGCGAACCCCGGGTACGGGATCCGCATCGACGACGAGTTCATCGAGTCCGAACGCGAAGCGATGACCGACGGCGACTTTGCCCGTGAACGGTTGGGTATCGCTGATGTTGGCCGGCGGGATGCGCCGATCGGTGCGGTGTTGTGGAAGGACTGCGGCGATGTGATGTCGACGGTCCCCGACGGCAACCAGGTTGCGTTGGGGTTGGCGGTGTCTTTGGATCGCACGCAGGTGTCGTTGGCGGTGGCCGGCAGGAACGCTGACGGGCTGTTGCATGTGGAACTGCTCGAGACACGGACGGGCACCGATTGGTTGTACGACATGGCGATGTCGGCGTACCGGGGGTCGGATGCGATGGGTATCGGGTTGGATCCGTCGACGCCGGCGGGTGGTCTGATGCCGAAGTTCCGTGAGGCTGAGGCGGTCACGGTGATGATGTCGGCACGGGAAGTGTGTGCTGCTGCTGGTCTGGTCTATGACGAGACGCACGCAGATAGGTTGCGGCACACAGGGAATCAGCCCGCTTTGAATGCGGCTGTTGCTGGTGCCACGAAGCGCAACATCGGTTCGTCGTGGGGTTGGGGTCGGGTCGACACTTCGGTCGATATCACCCCGCTCGAGGCGATTTCAAATGCTGCCTACGCGTTCATGACGCTGTCGGGAAAACAGCCCAAGCAGCGAACAGGGAAGGTGTGGTGACATGCTAAGCGCACAGCAGGCGATCGACGAAGCGCAGAAGTTGTTGCGGTTCCGCAGGCTCGAATGCCAGCGACTCGAAGTGATCAAGCGTTGGTCGTCGTGGTCGCAGAACATGCCCGATGCGCCGCGCGGTGCGACCCGGGAACTGCGTGCACTGCTGAAGCTGTCGCGCACCCCGTGGCTGATGCTGGTGACGACGACGATGACGCAGGCGCTGTTCGTCGACGGGTACCGTTCCCCGCAGGGCAAGGAACTGACCGAAGGCCCGTGGAAGACGTGGAACGCGAACGATTTCCCGTTGCGGCAGTCCGCGATTCACCGGGCGGCGATTCAGTACGGGTATGCGTTCAACGTGGTCCTGCCGGGTACTGATGCCGACGGCAACGCGCTGTCGGTGATGCGGGGTAAGTCCCCGTTCCGCATGTTCGCCGCGTATGAGGATCCCGCAGAAGATGATTGGCCTGTGTATGCGGTCGACGTGCAGGGCAAGCGGGTGAAACTGTACGACGACGAATGCATCTACGAACTGCACGGCGACGAAGACAACCTGCGGTTCATCGACGCGAAGGGGCACGAAGCTGGGGTGTGCCCGGTCGTGCGGTACACCAACATCCTGGACCTGGACGGCAACTGCATCGGTGAAGTCGAGCCGGGTATCGACATGGCCGCCCGCATCAACAAGACAGTCTATGACCGTCTGATGGTGCAGCATTTCAACAGTTGGAAGGTTCGAACCGCTTCCGGTATGGCCGATTTCGCTTCGAATGAGGAAGAGGCGAACCTGAAGAAGCTGCGGTTGCGGCAGCAGGATTTCCTGGTTGCGGAAGACCCGGACACGAAGTTCGGGACCCTCGACGAAACGTCGATGGAAGGGTTCCTGAAGGCTGCAACAGCGGACATCGAAACCATGGCTGCGGTGACGCAGACCCCGACGCACAACCTGACAGGTCAGATGGTGAACCTGTCGGCTGAAGCGATCACCGCCGCCCGGGCACCGTTCACGCAGAAGATCTTCGAACGGCAGATGTCGTTCGCGAAGTCGCATTCGCAGGCACTGCGCCTGGATGCGCAGTTCCGAAATGACGATGATGCAGCGCAGGACTTCGGTGCGCGGGTCACTTGGCAGGACCTGGAAATCAGGTCGCTGTCGCAGGCTATGGACGCACTCGGGAAGGGTGCGACGCAGCTGAAGATTCCTGCGCCGGCCTTGTGGGCGAAGATCCCGAACGTCACGAAGGACGACATTCAGGAGTGGTCGCAGATGATCCTGGATGCCGACCCGCTGACCATGTATCTGGCATCGCTCGACACGGTAGGGGGCGGCGGGAATGCAGCGTGACAGCATCGTCGCCCGACTGCGGCGGCAGGCGTTCAGGTGCCCGATCAGTGGTGACGAGATCAGCGTTGACACGTCGGTTGCGGTGGTCGATCGGCTGTCGGGGGAGTGCCTGACGGTGTGGTCGACAGACGCGTGGGACGAGTGCGGCGGTGACGCGATCGCAGCTGATGTGCTGCTGCGGCACGACGACGGTACCCCGGTCGAAGGTGGCCCGGGTGTCGACGGTGTGACGGTGGTCGACTCAAGGGAAGGTGCGTCATGGCGGAACTCGTGATCTCGAAGGATGGTGTCGAACAGAGGATCAACCGGTCGGAACTGGCTACGTTCGTCGCGTTGGGTTGGCTGCCGGTGAACCGTCCGCCGGCGATTCTTCCTGTGACACCGTTGTCCGTCGATGACGTGGATGCGCGGGTGACTGCTGTCGGTAATGCCACTTATGCCCCGCAGTCTGTGGTTGCAGATGTGGCCGCGAAGGCATCGCAGTCGGCCCACGATGCGATCAAGCCGGACGGGTCCGCACGGGCAGTTGGCAAGTCCGAGTTGATGCTCAACGTCAAGGACTTCGGCGCTAAGGGTGACTTCGTCAGCCGGAACTACGGCTCAATCTCCGCGGGCTCGGCTACCTTGTCGGGGAGCGGCACGCCCGTGTTCACGTCCGCAGATGTCGGGAAGTCGATCCTCGTACCCGGCGCGGGAGCAGGCAGCGTTCTTCCCTCAATCGGCACGGTCACTGCGACCCCCTCGACCACCGGGGGCACTCTTGCGGCTGGCACGTATTACTACAAGGTTTGCCCGCAGTCGGTTTACGGTGTCGCCTTGCCGAGCGCTGAGGTATCGGCGGTCACGACCGGGGCAACTGGCTCAGTGGCTTTGTCGTGGAGTGCGGTTGCCGGTGCAATCTCTTACCGGATCTACCGCTCGTCTGCTGCTGGTACCGAGACCTATCTCGACACCACGATCGGTGCAGCATTCACTGACATCGGCTCCAGCGTTCCGGCCTCTGGCGCGTTCGCACCCGTCCCGCCCACAGTGGACCTGAGTGGACCGCCGCTGATTGCAGTGATTTCGGCGGTGAGTTCCGGCACGCAGGCCACACTGTCCGTGGCGGCGACAAGGGCTGTCAACACGGTGACGCTGCGATACGGAACGGACGACACCGCCGCGATCCAGGCTGCTATCGATGCCGCCGGTCAACGGTTGATCTACTTCCCGAGTGCGTCGTACCTGATCTCGGCGCTGACGCTCGCCAGTTCAGTGAAGCTGTGGGGCGCGGGGAGTGGGAGCAAACCGCCCGGATCTGCGCCGGCATCGCGCCTGGTCTCACTCTCGCCCACGGCGGACGGTCTGAGTATCTCGGCGGCAGGAACCGTCATCGAGGACATCGCCTTGGTGAACCTGCACGGTGGACCCACCGCGGGCGTGGGCATCCGCTACGCAGGAGCCCATTACGGACACCTGAACAGGGCTCTGGTGAGCGGCTTCTACGATTGCGTGGCAGTGGAATCGAACACCTATCCCACCTTCACCAGCTCGCACATCCTCGACCCCGTCCGATACGGATTAACATTCAGCAACGCGGCAGAGCCGGACACGGGCGACCAGGTCATCTTGGGAGTGACGTTCTCCGTCGTATCGACTCCGCGCAATCCGCTTGCTGCGATCCGATGGATATCGGGCGGTGGCCTCCGTGTCTCCAACTCGAAGGTGAACGGAAACCGGAAGTATGCTGGCCGGTTCGGTATCGGCTTGGATTGCGTGGTCGCGGATGGGATCGCTACATCGGATATCTTCGTGACCGGTTCGAGCATCGAGAACGTCACGAGTAGGGGCGTCTCATTCACTCAGGCGGCGGGCGGCACAGGAACCCTCTCGAACATCATCATCAGCGACAATGAGTTCGGGGCGGACGTGTGCGCAGACCCGGTCTACGTGGTTGCGACCACCGCTAATGCGCTTGACCGTATCGAGGTGAAGGACAACCTCATCCTCAACGGTTCGCACACTGCCTGCTACTTCGAGAATGTCAGCAACGTGCTCGTGGGCGGCAACCACATCGAGGGTGGCGTGTCCCTCAGTGCGATCTACTTCAAGAACTGCACAAGGTTCTTGATCGAGCCGAACCTGATCAACACAGCTCCCGGAGTATTCGTTGACCAGAACTGCTCGAGATATACGATCGGTCGGCAGAATGGCCGTGGCGTCATCCTCCGCGACCAGAGCATCGGAAACCTCGGCAACACGCCTATGGGAACGGTCGAGACCGAGTACACCAACGCCCTGCCCGTGTTGGGCGCCTCGTACTCCACGCTGATCGGCTTCACCCCGACCTCCGGTATCGGCGGTGTCGTTCAAGCGACGCTGTCGGGATTCACCTCGGGCGGGGTCTCTCCGGGTCCATTCGTCGTAACAACGAAGCGGCTGCTGGTTCGGCCCACTGGCGGTTCGGTGACGGCGACTGTTCTGGATAGCGACTCCAGCGCTGGTGTGGCAGTCGACTTTGAATGGAACACGACCGACGTGCCGGGTGCCATCTACATCAAAGCCAGGCTTAATGCGGCGTCAGGCGCGACGTCCGCTCGCGGCACGGTCACTGTGAAGTACCTTGGCCCCTTGGCTCAGCTCGTCCTCTCCAGTACCGCCTGACGGCTTCTCGGCGCTGAATTTCTTGACGCTCACCGCGATGAGGAACAGCAGAAACCCGGTCGTCAGGTGCGTGTTGCTATTCATCGGGGAGAACAGTAGGTCCCACGTCACGAGGCCAATCATGTAGAACATCAGTCCGGGAAGTACGGCACGCCCGCGGGCAATCGACAGCATCGCTTTCCCGTTCTGGATCATCAACCAGATCCAGAACGGGGCCGCGAGGAATCCTGCGAACAGGACGGCGCTGACGGCTTCGGTGTGAGCCTTGTACCCGGCCCGGTCATCGAGTCCGCCCGTCAAGTAGACGCGCTCGGAGTAGGAGATCGGCCCGGTGAACCCCTCAACGAAGCGGATCGCTTCGGCCGACTCCTGGCGGGTGATCTTTGCATACGAGCCGATACCCAACACGGGGTTTTGTGCAGCCAAGTATGCGGTCATGGGCAGTTCTTTGCGGATCGACACCAGGAAGTTGGCGTCGTTCTGGTCGTCTCGTTGCTGCTGGATCATGGCCCGCTCACCGAAGACTCCTTCGTCTGCTGCGGCGGGGTATGCGAGATAGAGGAACGCGACGATCGCGCCGAGGGTGGCGAGTGTCTTCTTTGCCCGGGTTCGCTGTCGTTCCGGGTCGTCGGTCACGAACAGCACGGCAATCGCGGCAACCGCGAAGAGTGCCGTCTGGATTCGATTGTCGTAGATCCGTGACGTGATGGCGAGCGCGACGAATAGGAAGGCGATCGTCTTGCGGGACGCCTGCTTGTGGTATGCGAGCGCGATCACGATGATGGCGACCGGCGTGGATAGCCCGTACTTCCACGGATTGATGGTGTCGAGGACGCCGGTTGCAAGCTTGAGCAGCAACCATCCCAGGCCGACTGCGATGGAGATGGAGGCAACGGACATCTTGACCGTCTCATGAATCCAGTACAGGCCTGACGCGAGTATTGCGATGGTGAGGCCGACGTACATCAGGAACGTGATGAAGTACTGGCCGTGGTCGTAGTTGCTCAACGTCTGCCCAACGGCCCACGCGAGCGCCACGATCCACATGTTGCGAAGCATGGGCAGTTTGAGTGCGGTCGTCAGGATGGCCCAGATCAGAAGGACGAACACGCCGATCAGTGCAGTGACCGAACCCTTCGCCATGACAGGTACCGCCATGCAGGCGACGATCAGCACAAACCAGAGATCATGATTCCGGCGCACCGCTGTGCCGACCTGTGTATTCACCATGGGCAGCATTCTCCAATACGACCGTTCGGCCCGCTCAGGTAGGCCGATCGAATGACACCGTCACCCCGCCCAGAATTGCTCACTATGCCCCTGCAACGCACGTGAATGGGGGTGGTTCGGCATGGCACGAAGCAGGTTCGGCCGCTGGCTGTCGAAGTGGTTCAGCGTCCAGCAGCAGCGCATCGTGCAGGAAACGGTCACCGACCTGCATGCGGTGTGGCCGCTGCTCGACTACCAGGACCTGGATCGCACACAGACACGGTGGGTGCAGGCTGCGCTGCCGATCGTTGAGCGCCGCAACCAGGAGTCGGAAGCGTTGGCTGCCCGGTACGTGCGGGACCTGCGTGCGATCGAGTTGCCGACCGCGACACCTGCACGCGATTTGGTGCCGACGGAGATTGACCGACCCCGGGTTGCGGTGTCACTGCTGGCGACGGGCCCGGGGACGGTGAAGAAGAAGTCGCGCGTGTCGGTGCGGGAACCCGAAGCGATGCTGGCCGGGGAAGCAGCATCGACCAGGGTCGCGCAGAAGATCGTCGCGGACGGCGGCCGGCAGACAGTCGCCCGGGCGGTTCGGCTCGACGAGAAGGCTTCGGGCTGGATCAGGGTGACCGACGGGGAACCATGCTTCTTCTGCGCGATGCTCGTCACCAGGGGGCCGGTGTACAAGGGCACGTCGTTCGACAGGTCGGATCCGCGGTTCACGGGCGACGGCACCGCGAAGGTGCACGACGGGTGCGGCTGCACCATTCAGGCGCTGTACAGCCCTTGGAAGCCGTCGGAGCAGGAGAAGGTGTGGAACGAGATGTGGAAGGACTCGACGAAGAACAAGTCGGGTGCTGACGCGCTGAAGGCGTTCCGGCAGGCGTACGAGGATCGCACGCCACCACCGAACCCGCTCGACGAACTCGGTGACCCGCGCGGGTTCGTGCCCGAACTCGAAGCGTCGCTTCGTGACCTGCTGTTCGAGCATTTGTTGGATCCGTCGTCGCCGCAGGTGCGGTGGCACATGGAAACGATCAAGCGGTTGAAGTCCGGCAAGTTCTGACTTGTCAACCCCCACAGCGTAACTGGCGCGCCAGCAGGTTCGATCCCTGGTGGGGGTGCACCTGCTTTGCAGGGATATGCGTGAACGGTCAGCGCATCCAAAGTGACCGGTCAATGCCGACGGGCGAATACGGGAAGAAGGAACACGCGATGAGCGGGAAGTACGGGAATCTTCGGTTTCTGGTCGGCGCAGGCCCTGGCGGTGTTGGCACCGGGGACGGCGGCGAGGGCGGCAACAGCAACGACAACGGACCCCAGGCACTGAAGGGTGCAGGCGGCGGCGGTGGCGGCGCAGTGGCAGGCGGTTCGGGCGGCGGTGACAACGGTGGCGCGGGCGAACGCACCTTCACGCAGGCAGATCTGGATCGGGTCGTGAACGAACGTCTTGCGCGGGAACGTGACAAGTACAGCGACTACGACCAGCTGAAGGCGCAGGCTGCGGCGGCGGGTGACACCCGCACCGAAATGCAGCGGCTCGCTGACGAGGTGAAGGAGATGCGCGCCGATCGTGAACAGCGCGATTTCCTGGACCTGAAGAAGTCTGTCGCCGAAGCGGCCGGCATTCCCCTGAAGTACGCGAAGAAGCTCGAAGGCAAGACGCGGGAAGAACTGGAAGCTGACGCTGCCGACTTCGCCGAAGCCTTCGGCACGAAGCAGGGCGGTCAGGAACAGGAACAGCGCAAGGGTCCCGCGGTTCAGCGGGGTCGTCCACGCGAAAACCTGCGTGGCGGCGGCACACCCGACGACGAACCTGTCGAAACCGACCCGAAGAAACTCGCTGCGATGATCCCCCGCAGCTGACCGTTCCACACCCTCGAGCATGTCGGCCGTGACATTTCGGGGTTCATCAATCGAAAGGAATCATCATGGCCGTAAATGAATTCGTGAAGGCAGAGCAGTTCGCTGCCCTCACCCTCGGCATGCTCGAGCGCGAACTGATCCTGCCCCGTCTGATCTGGCTGAACGGGTTCGGCGACTTCGCTGGTGCGAAGGACGACACCATCAGCATTCGGGTGCCTGGCCGGCTGACCGCGCGCACCCGTGAGCTTCGCGCCACGGGCAACGCTCGCAACATCATCATGGACACCCTGACCGAGCAGAAGATCGACGTCACCCTGACGACCGATATCTACTCGGCGGTGCCCACCACCGACGAGGAGTTGACCCTCGACATCGCCAACTTCGGTGTGCAGATCCTCGCACCGCAGGTGCGTGCTGTGGCTGAGGGTATGGAAGATGCGGTTGCGAACGAATTCCGTTCCGCCCCGTACACCTTCACGATCGTCGTCGACCCGGCGAAGACGCACGACAGCTTCGTCGACGCGCGTAAGGCGCTGAACGACGAGAACGTGCCGTTCGGTCAGCGCGTGCTGGTCGTCGGTTCCGGTATCGAAGCGGCGATCCTGAAGGATCCGCAGTTCGTGCACGCCGACCAGTCGGGTAGCGACGCTGCTCTGCGTGAGGCGTTCGTCGGCCGCATCGCCGGCTTCGACGTGATCGTGTCGAACAGCCTCGACGACGACGAGGGGTACGCGTTCCACAAGACCGCGTTCACCATGGTCACACGCGCCCCTGTCGTTCCGGACGGTGCCCCGTACGGTGCATCGCAGTCGTACAACGGTCTCGCGATGCGGTGGCTGCGTGACTACGACTTCGTGTCCACCACCGACCGCAGCCTGGTCGACACGTACGCAGGGTTCGGGCACGTGCTCGAGGCGCAGGATTCCGATCGGTTCGTGCGTGGTGTCCGGCTTCAGCTGAAGTCCGCGACCGTCGATGTCACCCCGGCAACGGTCACCCTGGCCCCGGGCGCAACGCAGCAGATCACCGTCAAGGACGACGGCGGCGACACCGTGCCCGCACGGAACGCGACCTTCGTGTCGGGTACCCCCGCGAAGGCGACCGTCAGCGCATCGGGTCTGATCACCGCCGTCGCGACGGGTACGTCGACGATCACCGTCACCTACCAGGGTCACACCGACACCGTCGCTGTCACGGTCAGCTGATCCGACGAACACTGAAGGGTCTGACAGATGACTGCATTCGCGAGCACAACGCAACTGGCAAACAGGGTCGGGAAAGATTCGTTCTCTGGTGCCAACGAAACCCGCGCTTCAGCGATTCTCGAGGACACTTCGGCGTTCATCGTTTCAGAGTGCGGCAGGGACTGGGCCACTGGTTCGGTCCCTGCCGACGTGGTGGCGGTGTGCCTTCGGGTCGCGCAGCGCACGTTCAACAACCCCGACATGTATGTGTGGCAGCAGGCAGGCGGATTCAGTGTTCGCCTGCCCGATCAGCTTGCGACACAGATATTCACCGCCGGGGAACTGCTGATCCTGCGCAGGCACCGCACGTCGAAGCGCGGCGGGTTGTGGACGTTGGAGACGACACGGGGCGACGATCTCGAGGGCACAGGGTATGTGCCCGTCGAAGGGCATTACGACCCGTTCCCGGTGTACGGCGAATCCGATTACTACAACCAGTACGGGGATCACTATCGGGGAAGTAGGCCCTACTGATGTTTGCTCACGGTGAGACAGTGAAGATCTGGCGTCGACCCCCCCGCACCCGCACGGGTGACGGTGGCGATTTCGAGCACTCGCACGACATCGAGAACGTCGGCATCGAATGGCCGTCGACGACCGAAGACACCGACGGACGTGAAACGGTGCTGTCGTCGGTGCGCCTGTCGTGCCCCGCTGGTGCCGACATCCTCGCATCGGATCGTGTCGAACTTCCCGACGGCGACTTCTACCGGGTCGACGGCAAGCCCGCACGGGTGCGGAACCCGTTCAGCGGGTGGGAACCAGGCGTCACGGTGAACGTCAAGGCGGTGATCTGATGGAAAACGTCAGCGTCGACCATGCCGGCATCGGACAGTTCCTGAAGTCGCAGAAGATGCGTTCCCTGGTGCGCGAGCGCGCGGAGATCGGGCAGGCGATCTATCAGGGCATCGTCGCGAAGCGCACCGGTCGTACTGCCCGCGGTGCACGCGTCGAAACGTTCATCGGTGGCCGGCGCATGGATCGCTGGTACGGGCGGCTGATCGTCGAATCGCCTGCGGTGCTGCCGCACGAATTCGGTCGCGGCATCCACCCCGGATCCACCGAAGCCGGCCGCGCAGGAAAGCAGCAGGCAGCCGACGATCTGAACACGGTCCTGAATATGTTGGGGGCGATCAGCGGTGGTTGATTTCCCGGACTGGTATCAGGGCAGTTTCGAAGATGCCGAACTGTTGGTGATGGATCTGCTGCAACCGCACCTTGACGACATCACCCCGCAGGGCACCGCATGCACCTGGTTGCCCGACAACTACGGCGATGTGCTGCCGATCGTGCGGGTGTACCGGCAGGGCGGGTCGCTCGACTACGACCAGATGATGGACGCCGCGCAGGTGCAGTTGGGTGTCATCGGTCGCAGCCGTGAAGAGTCGTGGGCGGTCCTCGGGTTCTGCCGCGAGATTCTGCGCGCGTATAAGCGCGGCGGCACTGTGCTGCGCGAAGACGGTGTCACCAAGACGCACATCCACAGCTGCAACGAAATGATCGGGCCGCAGCAGATACCCGAACTGAACCCCGACTTTCGTTTAGTGCCTGCAACATTCGAGGTCGTGACCCGGTATCCGCGCGGTCTGCCCGACTACGAACGGGTACTGAAGACTCCGTGAGCTTCGCCCGAAGCTGCGGTAATGCCCAATCGGGCGCACTCACGAAAGGACAGTGAACATGAGTTCCATTCTGTCACTGAAGGACAAGAATGATGACCTTGTCGTCATCCCCGGAGATCTCGCGATCGTCGCCTGCCCGTGGGGTACGGCGGAGATCCCCGACAGCCTGACCACGGGTGCCGACGGTGCCCTGAACGCGCTTCCCGTCGGGTGGCAGTCGGTCGGCGAGATCGAGAAGAAGTCTGGTGCCGAGATCAGCCCGGACAGCAAGACTGCCGACATCGAAGGGTACGGTTCGCTGGTTCCCCGCCGTACCGTCAAGACGGCCGAATCGGTGATGCTCGACTTCACCGCGCAGGAAGTACGCAAGATCAACTTCGGCATGTTCTGGGGAATGGACCTGTCCGAAATTCAGGCGAACGAGACCACCGGCGAGTGGCGCGCGATCAAGCGTGCGACCACCACGGTTCAGTTCTGGTCGATCATGCTGTTCGGCATCGACGGCCCCGAGGACAACGAAGTCATCCCGTTCTGGATCTTCCCGAAGATGTCGGTCGTGAAGTCGGGCAAGATCAGCCTTCAGATGGACGGTGCGCTGTCCACGCCGATCAGCCTGTCTGCGTACGAGGACAACGAGTTCGGCGGGTACGTGGCGTTCGGCATGGCCGGCAAGGGCAACCAGGCGCTGAACCAGCACAACGGTTTCGGTGAGACTGTCGGCACCGTCGTGAAGCACCTCGCGATCACGGGTGGTCCGACCGGCGGCACGTTCACGATCACCGTCGATTCGAAGGTCACGTCGGCGCTGCCCTGGAACGCAACACGGTTCCAGATCAAGTCCGCGCTCGAGGGTCTGACCACGGTCGGAGAGAACGGCGTCAACGTCACCGGCAACGCGACCGACGGCTTCGACTTCGACTTCTTCGTGCCCGTCACCACGGTGACCGCGACTGCTTCCCTCACGGGCGGCACGTCGCCTGGTGTGACCATTTCCTGATCACACCCCGAAAACAGCTGGCCTGCATCACTTTCCTGGTGGTGGTGCAGGCCAGCATTTTTTGTATCCATCACCAGGGAAACCCAGGGAAAGAAGGCTGAATCAGCATGGCTGAGAAGAAGACACCCGCATCGAAGACCAGTGACGAGAAGAAGCACGGACTGTTCGACGAACTGTACGACCGGGCGAAGGGCAAGGGCGAGAAGCGCCGCGCCGACTTCATCCTCGGGGAAGCCGAAGGGTTCGACCCGCCGATCGTCATCACATCCCCCGACCTGTTCAAGCGTCGACTGATCTCGGTCGCACAGCAGAAGAACGACGGGTTCGGTGTGCTCGAAGCCGCGGTCGGTGACCCCCTGTCCTTCGGCCGGATCCTCGAGCGTCTAAACGAGTACGGCGACGATGCGCCGGCCATGCTCGGTGCGCTCGGCATCAAGGTCATCGACCACTTCTTCGGCCGCGGTGCAAGTGAGGCACCGGGGGGGTCGCAGGAGTCGTAAACCTTCTGTGGGATTACGGCTCTGAACTCCGGTGGGACTTGGCGTACTACCTGCACGGGTATGACCTGAACCAGTGGTTCCGCGACGAACGCGACTGGCGGGAACTGTTCGAACTGAAGGACCAGTTCCCGCCTGGTTCGGCGTACAAGTCGGCGCTGATGGAAGACGACGAGATCGCGGAATACCTGGCGAATCAACCAGAGTCACCGCCTGCCAACCCCGACGATCCGATCCCGTTCAGGTGGTTCGATCCGACGGCGCAGCGGCTGACCGACATGATCGATCTGCTGGTGAAGGTGGTCTACGCGTCGGCGGGGAACGACCCCAACGCGGCCCCGACCGCACCCCGCCCCGTCCCGAAGCACGTGTTGATCAGGCGCGAACGTAAGCGCAAACGGCTGCGTAATCGAGTGTCGCAGTTGATACCTGGTGCCTATGCACCGTAAGTAGATTGGAGGCGGGTCGGTGGTCGATTTCAATGCTGGCGGTGCGTCGGTGAAGGTCGGCCCCGACCTGACCGGGTTCGCAACTGAACTGGATACCAGGCTTCGTGACATCGACGCCAACCTCGGTGTCGACCTGTTCCCCGCGAACGTGCAGACGTTCGCCACGAACCTTCGCGCACAACTCGCTGGTGTCGACATGGGTGTCGACGTGCGCGTCAACCCCGACATGTCGGAGTTTCAGGCGCGCATCAACGCAATCGCGATCGCCCGTGACTTCACAGTGCCCGTCGGCATCGACATCGACAGCAACCTCGCCGAACTTGAACTGGCGTACCTGACCCGCGACCGAACCGTCGGTGTCGATGTGGACCTGAACGGCGCGGCTGTGCGGCGACTGCTTCAGCAGATGAACCAGTTGGGCGACGGTGTCGGCGGCGCAGGGTCGGGCATGTCGTCGCTTGGTGGTGGCGCATCGTCGGCGGCCGGGTCGTTGGGCATGGTCACCGCCGCTGTCACCGCGCTGGTGGCGCTGCTGCCTGTGGCGATCGGTGCCGTCGGATCCCTCACCGCAGGCTTGGGTGCGCTCGGTGCTGTCGGCGTCCCGGTAGTCGCATCGTTGGGTGTCGGCATGATGGGCGTGTCCGACGCGTTCAGCGCGGTCGGTGCCGCATCGTCGGCTGCCGGCGACGAAGTCGACGACAGTGCGCAGAAGCAGGAACAGGCGTACCGCAAGCTGGGTAGCGCGCAGAAGGGCGTCCGCGACGCGATCAAGGACGAGACAGACGCGCGTGAAGATGTGATCCGCGCGCGCGAAGACGAGCGGGAAAAGCTCGAAGATCTGTCGCTGACCCTCCGGGGCAACACGATCGACGAACGCGGTGCGGTTATCGCGCTGGCACGCGCCCGTCAGGATCTGAACGAAACAGAGCACGACAGCGAAGCATCAGGGCTGGATCGTGCCGAAGCGGTGCAGCGGGTCGCGGAGTCCGAACAACGGCTGCTCGAGGTGCAGGAACGGAACCAGGACACACGCGCGAAAGCTGAAGAAGCGAACCGTGTCGGCATCGAAGGTTCCGCGCAGGTTCAGCAGGCGAACGAACGGCTGACGCAGTCGCAGGAGAAGCTGACGCAGGCGCAGCAGGAACTGCGTGACGCGCAGGCCGGCCTGAACATCGAGCAGGAGAAGACGCCTGCCGCCGTCGACAAGGCCGCCGAAGCCATGGCGAAGCTGTCCCCATCGGCGCAGGCGTTCGTGCTCGCGATGCGTGCCCTGAACGCCGAAGGCGGCGCGTTCAACACCTTCCAGCAGTCCGTGCAGGAAGGGCTGTTCGACGGCATGGCCGAAACGGTCACGAACATGGCGAACACCGTGCTGCCTGCGATCACCCCCGGCATGACGGCGATCGCGACATCAGTCGGTGACATCGTCGATTCGATCGCGCAGGTGTTGCAGGGGCCGGCATTGCAGGGACTGGTGTCGCTGCTCGATTCGATCCCGCAGTACTTCGCAGCTGCCACCCCCGGTTTCCAGCAGATGATCACCGGGTTCATCGACATGGGTGCGGCAGCCGCACCCGCGATGAGTGCGCTCGGCGAAGGCATGGGCGCACTGATGGGTCAGTTCGGTGCGGCGTTCACCGAACTGAACAACAGCGGTGTGATGACGCAGGCGATCGAAGGCTTCGCGGAAATGCTGAAGGGCGTCGGCCCCTGGCTGAACGAACTGATCGTCATGATGACGACACTCGGTGTGACCGTCGGCCCGATCCTCGGGGACCTGTTCGCATCGTGGGGTCGCAGCCTCGAGTTACTGACCCCGTCGTTCAACCAGATCGCAGGCACCGTCGGTCAGATGATCGTCGACATCTTCGTCGCACTGGAACCTGTATTACCGGTCATATCACAGGCTTTCGCTGACATGTTTACCGCACTCGCACCTGTTGTGCCGGTGCTGGCGAACTTGGCCGGCACGATCCTAGTCGGAATGGCTCAGAACTTCAGTGCCCTGATGATCGCACTCGCCCCGGTAGTGCAGAAGTTCGCTGAAGAACTGACCCCGGTAATCCCAATCCTGGCAAAGCATTTCGAGCAACTGGCACCCCTGTTCGCTGAATGCGCGGGTGTTGTAGGCGAGGCGCTGGTTCAGGCTTTGGATCAGCTGATGCCGTACCTGCCGGAGATTCTTCAGTCGTTCTCGAATCTGCTGGTGGAACTGTCGCCTCTGTTACCGGAACTGACACGGCTTGCGCTGGAAGTGATTCCACCGCTAACCGACGCTTTCACCTTGATCCTTCCGCATATCGTGACCGTTCTCGATGCGTTCACATGGGCGGCGACGAACGTGATCCCACCACTGCTCGACGCGATGGGATCGATGTACAACCCGATCATGCTCATCGGCGATTGGTTCGTGTCGATGGGTCAGAACGTCGGTCGCGTTTGGGATGGGATCATCCTCGTCATCAAGGGTTCGATCGGTGCGTTGGGCCAGATCATCAAGGGAATCGGTGACGGAATGCCGTCGATCCCGTTCAGCAACGCGAAGCAGAACACGCAGCGTTTCGGTCAGTCGATGATCAACTGGGCGAACGATCCGAACATCACCGCGGGTGCAGCAGCCCCCGAAACCGACGGCACGAAGGGTGTCGGGTTGGGTGCTGGTCGCGGCAAGCAGTTGCAGGCGAAGGCCGACGGCGGACTGTTCCGTGGCGAAGGCGGCCCCCGCGACGATGCGAACCTGGTGCTGCTGTCCGATCGTGAGTTCGTCGTCAACGCTGATGCGACGGCGGCGAACTTGCCCCTGCTGAACGCGATCAATAAGGGGCGCGTGCAGGGTCTGGCCGCCGGTGGTGTCGTCGGTGAAGCGGCATCGTGGGCGGCGTCGAAGGACGGCATCGGCTACGTGCTCGGCGGGTTGGACTGCTCGATGTACGCGTCGGGCGTGTACCAGATCCTCACCGGCGGCGACCCAGACAGCCGCGCGTTCGACACGACGAAGTTCGCGACGACCAGTTCGGCTGCCGCTATGGGGTTCGAACCCGGTTTGGGCGGGTACTTCAGCGTCGGCGTCAACCCGCTGCCCGGTGCTGATGGGCACATGGCGTTCACCCTGGACGGTACGAACGGTGAATCGTCGGGGTCCAACGGTGTTCGTTGGGGCGGTCCCGCTTTGGGTGCCGACGACGGATCGTTCCCGTTGCAGTACCACCTGCCGGGTTCGCGCTTCAGTCCCCCGATGGACGACAGCGGTGCAGGGTCGTTCGGTGGTTCGCGCTTTGGGAACATCCCCGGTGCCGACTTCGGCGGTGACCCGTCGTACGGCGGCGCAGGGAACGGCACGTTCAACCCGTACAGCGGCGGCAACCCCGGTGACACGTACGGGTCGGGGATGCTCGGCCAGAACTACGGGCAGTCGTGGGATCAGGCAGGTCAGTACTCGACGGAGCCGAAGACGAAGGAAGAGAAAGACAAGGACTTCGTCACCACTTCGTTGCAGGGTGCCGGCGAGAAGGCCGGCCGGTTGGCTGCCGACTGGTTCCTTGGGGCGCTCGGACTCGAGGACAGCATCCTGTCGGAGTCGAACACGTACAACCGCGCACTGAACATGGGGTTGACGGAGCAGCAGCGGCTGAACGAAGAACGCGCGAAGCAGGGGCAGGGGCAGGGTACGGGCACCGCGCCCGGTCCGTCGGGGTACAACTACCAGTCGTACAGCGACCCCGGCATCACCATCGAACCGTTGCAGCTGGCACCGATGCCACCTTCACAGGACGGCGTGAAGCCACCCGGTGGTAGCGCCAACCCGCCAGCCCCCGGCTCGCACGTCTACGACCCCGCCGGCGGTGCCGAACAGTGGTTGGGGACCGTGCAGAGCATCTTGCAGAACACGGGCCGCAACGTCGGTGACGCGAACATCGTCGTGTCGCAGATCAAGATCGAGTCGGGCGGTGACCCCGAAGCAGTGAACAACACCCCCGAAGGTCAGGCGGCCGGCCTGCCGATCGGTCTGCTTCAGGTCATCAAGACAACGTTCGACGCGAACATGGATGTGCGGTACCCGGGCACGCAAACCGACCCGGAACCGAACATCGCTGCCGCGCTGAACTACACGGACGACCGCTACGGCGGACCGCAGAACATCTTCCCCACCACGGCGGGGTACTGGATGGGCGGCAAGGTCAAGGGTAAGGGTTCGTCGATCAGCGACAGCATCTTCGCGGCGCTGTCGCATGACGAATTCGTGGTCAACGCGGAGTCTGCCAACGCGAACGGTCCGCTGCTCGAGGCGATCAACAACGATGCCGGGTTCGTCACGTCGGGTGTCTCGGGTGCGATGCGGAACCTGCGCGAGAACGCCATGGCGACGAGTGCCCCTGTGACACGGGATCACTCGACCAACTACGGCGTTGTCAACGTCGGCACCAGCGAAGAGTTCATGCGCCTTCGCGATCTTCAGCAGGCGCGCGAGAACCAGGCAGAAATGGGGTGGCACTGATGCTGGTTGACGGCACGTTCGACATGCAGGAGATCATCGCGCACGGCGTCAACGGCCGGAAGTGGCACGTGTCTGGTCCACGCGCAGGTGAAGAAGGTGTCGAACTGTCACCGAAGATGAAGAACACGATCGACGCACCCGTCAAAACCTTCTGGATCCCGTCGGCGCAGTCGTCGGCGTACCAGGGGAAGAAGTGGTTGCGGCGCGATCCGATCTACACGTTCATCATTCACGGCAACAGTCCCGGTCACTGGCGGGAAATCGACAGCGAGTTTCGGCAGTCGTTCGACTACGAATCCGAAACGGTGATGGAACACAAGACAGCAGACGGATCCCGTTATCTCGGGGTCCGTCTGCTGTCTGAACCGAAGGCATACGAAACGATGCCGTGGGAAGGGAAGGACCCGCACCTATTCGGTGATGCGTCCCTGCTGGTTCCCGGTGCGTGCGAGAACCCGCACTACATGGGGCGAACGCTGGCTTCGTCGTACACGTTGCAGTCGGGCACATCGGGTTCCGCGATGCTGCCGTTCTGGAACGAAGGCGACGTGGAGATGTGGCTGGAATACGTCATCATCGGGCCGCCGACGGGCAACAAAGGCATCTGGACCCTGCCTGACTTCAGTTGGCAGAACGATGCAGGTGCAGCACGGACGGTCACCCTGCCGCAGATAGTGCAGGCCGACGGCACGGTGACGGTCCGCACCCGGCAATCGCAGGAACAGTTGGTGTCGTCGAACAAGACGGCGTTCTGGCCGCGCGCAGCGGGTAAGCGGTTCATCTACCCGGTGCCGAAACACACTGGCACCGCGCTGAACCCGAAGTACCTGCCGGTGTCGGTAACCGGCGCACAGCCTGGCTGCGGTGTGCAGGTGCGGTTCACCCCCGCATTCACCCGCCCGTTCGGAATGGGGAAGCGATGACCGTCATGCAGGACATTATCGGCGTGGCGACACCCACCGCGCCGACCATCAACATGGATGCGTTCGAAGAAGCGTACCGGCAGGGTGATGTGATCAGGCAGGAACACCAGTTCCTGCGCAGGCAACCACCCGACGTGTCGCTGTGGACGAACAGCCAGAACCCCAACGACGGGTTGATCGAACGCGGAAACATCAGCGACTGCACATCACTGAAGGCTTCCTGGAAGAAGAACCGCGCAGCCACAGCGACGGTGCTGCTGCGCGCAGACCACCACATCGCGCGGTGGCTGATGCGCATGCCGAACGACAACACCCTGAAGAAGAACTGTGTGCTTCGGGTGGATGCGGTCGGGAAGAAGATGCGCTGGACGGGACTGCTGAAGAACTGGACGCTACGCAAACGCGACGGCGTGCGGTTCCTCGAGGTCACGTTTGTCGATGACATCCAGTTCTTGCAGTACCTGTTGGGTGCGCCGAACCCGGTGCTGCCGATCGACATCTTCCAGTTCCCAAGGGTTTTCGCAATCATCGGTCCCTCATGCTGGGCAATCAGTTTGATAATTTGGCTGAATCTGCTGCGCATCCAGGCTTCACTGTGGAGCCTGGGCCTACCCGACGACCCCTTCGACGGGGGCGGTTGGGACGGCCCGTTCGACATGAACGACTGGCAGGTGCTGATCAAGTCGCCCACGTTCATGGAAGACAGCTCACTGTGGACGCTGCTTGCCTCGCGCATGGATCCGATCGACAAGGTGATCGAAGACGCGCTGGACGACGGGCAGCTGTACCTGTCATATCGGCGGGTGTTCACCAGCGAGGGCGAAACCGTCACCGGCATTGCGGGGGTGACGAACCCGCGCAATGGTGTGCTGGTGTTCGAAGTGCTGGACCGTTCAGGGTACTTCGCTGATGAGGGCACAGGCACTGGCGGCAACGCGTTCGACGGGTTCCGTCGCACGGTGACACAGTTCATCGGCGGATTCATCGAGCAGGTGGACACGTTCGTCAGCGACAACCAGGCATTCCCGTCGTCGTACTTCGTGCCCAACTGGGATGGTCGGCAGGCACCGTCGCACCCCTGGATCGTGCTCACCGACAGCGACTATTCGGGGATCGAATCATCCGAACTGTCGTGGGCACCCGCAGGCCCTGTCCAAGTCGTGGTAGGTGGTGGCAACGAATTCGTTGACACTGCCGTCGAACTCGCGATTCAGACCGTCGGTAACCTGCTGTCGTACTTCTTCCTCGCAGGATTCTCGTCCGGTGGTGACATCGCGGCGACGGTGATCATGCCGATGCTGCGCGGAACCATCCTCGCCTGGAACAAGTACAAGTCGTCCGCGCGGGTGCAGAACCTCGGGTGGGTGCACCTGATGGAGATGTTCCAGCAGGGCGCGAACAACGCCTGGACGCTGTCCGCGATCGCGGCGTTGCGAACAGGTTTGGCTGCAACGAAATCCACCACCGGGCATGCGATCGAACTGTACGACGGCGGCCCTTACATTCCCGGTATCCACATCCTGCCCGCGGACCGTGTCGGTTCCACGGTGCAGGGCATGACCGATTCCATTTCCACCGACCCGATCTTCGTCGACCAGGTGGAAGAAATGACACTCGCCTTCGACTGGACCTCGGACGCCCCGCATTCGTGGGAGGTCAAGGTCGGTCAGAACAAAGCGATGATGACGTGGGCGGAACGCAGTTCCCGGCTGCTGTCGAAGGCGCTTGCCACATTGCAGAACCTCGGTGTTTCCATCGTCTAACAGATAAGGGGGCGGGTCGATGCGTCGTCTCGCTGCTGTTGTTCTGTCGTGCGCAATGGTCGTCGTCGGTGTGGTGGTCGCACCGGCGGCGGCGCAGGCGGCGTCGTGTGCCCATCAGATCGTGGTCGCTGTCGGCGGCAACGGTGACCCTGGTGCGCACGCGATGTCCCCTGCATTGGACCGGTACCGGGCGGGCGGTGCCGACGTGCGGGTCGTCCCGTACCCGGCGAGTGTGTGGCCGCTCGGCCCGGTGTCGTACGACCAGTCCCGCGCTGAAGGGGTCCCCGCCGCGGTGCACGCGATCGAGCGTGCCCGCCTCGAGTGCCCGCGGGCGGAGATCGTGGGCACCGGGTATTCGCTCGGTGCGTCGGTGATGGGTGATGCGGTGCAGGTCACGTGGGTGCGTGACCGGTTCCGTGCCCGCCTGTATGCGGATCCCCGGCAGCCCGGGGGTGTGGAAACGGTGTGGCCGACGATCGTCCCCGGCATCAGCATGCTCGGGGGCCGGCCCCCGTTCCCGGTCCCGGTGGAGCAGGACTGCTTGCGCGGGGACGGTGTGTGCGACATGCGCCGCAACGTCGCCGGAACCGTCGACAGTGTCGCCGGCTACTTCACCCGGCACCCGAACTACGGCGGCATCATGGCGACACCTGACGGTGCGCCTGGTGTGCGCTGGTACTGAATCCGAATCGTTCACCAGGAGAACTGAAATGCCAACAGGTTTGCTGCTTCAGCATGAGTGCGACATGAACAACCCGGAAGAACATTTCCTGTGGTCGTATGTGGCGCTCGAGTTGACGCACGGTCACAGTGTGCCGTTGCTGACGAAGCCGGAGATTCTGCGGAAGTGGTCGGCCCGGCAGTACAAAGCCGGGTACCGGCACAACCCCGACCTTCAGGAAATCGAGTACGTGCCGCCGGCGATGGGGCACAGCCCGTTCGGTCCGACGGGCACATGGGTGGACACCGCGAAGGCCGTCGAACTGAAGGCGAAGAACGAAGCGATCCAGGCGGAGCAGCTGGCTGCCATGCGGAAGCAGGTCGCCGAAATGATGCCCGATGTCGTCGGCCGCCTCGAAGGGCTGTCCGACGAAGAACGCGCTGCCGCTGCCGAAGACCTGAAGAAGCAGTTGCAGGACCAGATGAAGAAACTTGCCGACGCGCTGACCGTGTTGGATGCAGATGGAAAGAAGGAATGAGAGTGACTGTCAACGAGATTGACCAGACCGGCGAGTACGCGAACTACTCGAGCAGGTGGGGTTCGCGGGTGCGGCTGTTCGTGCTGCACACGCAGGAAGGACCAGGCACCGCGCAGTCGTTGGCGAACTACTTCCGATCGGCGGAAGTGAGCTACCACTATGTTGCGGACAACAGCACGTGCATCGACGTGATCGACACCGACTACGCATCGTGGTCCGTCCTCGACGCCAACCCGTACTGCATCAACCTGTGCTTCGCCGGGTCCCGCGCATCACAGTCCCGCGATGTGTGGCTGCGGCAGTTCGGTGACGCGATCGACTACGCCGCGTTCCTGTTCGTGCAGGATGCCCGCAAGTACAACCTCGAGGCTCGGGTCATCGGGTGGGACGAGATCGGCCGCGGGAAATCCGGTGGCACCGACCACCAGGGCATCACCGAAGGGTTGGGCATCGGCACCCACACCGACTGCGGCCCGAACTTCCCGTGGGATGTGTTCGCCGCCGCGGTGCTGAAGCACGCGCACGGTCAGGCTGTGGTGCAGCCGGCACCCCCGGCCCCGAACCTCATCGACGCCGAAGCGGTCCGGGCCGGTGCCTGGTTGGGTGCCCGCGTCACCGCGGGGGAGCAGCCGCTGCCCGGGGACACCGGGCGCATCGCCACGTTCGAGCACGGGTCGGTGTACTGGAAGCAGAACGCGCAACGTGCGATCGCTGTGCCGTCCGCGCTGATGGATGCGTACTCGCAGTACGGGTGGGAGACGGGTGCGCTTGGCTTCCCGATCGGTGACCACACCGTGCTGGTCGACTCGAGCGGTGCGCCGTGGGGTGACGTGCAGGGGTTCGAAGGCGGTGCCCTGTACCGACGGTACGGGCAGCCCGGGTTCGCGGTGTGGGGTGCGATCCGTGAGCGGTGGAACCGCAGCGGGTTCGAGAACGGAACCTTCGGCTGGCCGACCGGCGTCGAAGTCACCAACAGCGACGGGTCGAAGCAGCAGCAGTTCGAGCGGGGACTGATCGTGTGGTCCCCCGACGGCACGACTGCGCTGAAGCCTGTCGACGGTCCGGACACCATCGTGCCGGACATCCACTGAAGAAGGGTGCACCACATCATGAGTACGACGAAGCTGTCCCTGAACCCCCTGAATTACAGTGCATCGCAGATCGCGAAGTTCCTGGTATCGGTGATCGGTTCCCTGGTCATCATCCTGGGTCTCGCAGCTGTCGAGTTCGCTGACGGACCGCTCGCGCAGGTGGGGGTGTGGGCTGCCGTTGCGGCTGCATTCCTGACCCCGATCGGCGTGTTCCTCAAGCGCGCTACCCCCGTCATCGAGACGTGGGAGAACAGCGACCGCGGCGCACACGAAGCTGATGCCTGACCGGTTGGTGCGCTTCGTGTTCCGCAGACTGCACGCGGAGCGCATCACCGGCCCGATCACCCGCCGCGTCAACGGGCACCGCGGAAAGTTCTTGTTGCTGTTCGCGTTCATCTATCTGTTCGTCGGCTACGGGTACCTGGTGGTCATCACCGCGGGCAGGCGGCAAACGTTCGGGTGGCTACCGGAATGGTCGATGGGTGTGCTCGCCTGGCCGTGGCTGATCGCAGCAGGTGTCGCGATCCTGTCGGCGTGGAAACGGGTACCGCCGCGCACCGACCGCTTCGGGTTCATGGCGATCGCCGTGGTGCCGATGCTGTGGGGTTGCCTGTTCCTGATTTCGTGGGTCCTCGAGTATTCGCAGACAGGGTGGCTGTCGTCGGTCACGTATTTCGCGCTGGCATCGATCGTGGTGCTGGTGTCGTCGTGGCCGAACGCGGTCGAAGTGACTCCGATGTTTCGGGTGATGCCTCACCCCCTGGACGGTGATGAATGAACGCAAACGGTCCCCTGTGGACGCTGGCCGGCATCATCGTCACAGGCATTGTGACGATCCTGGTCGCGCGTACCACCAGTCGATCGTCGCAGCAGGCTGCCGTGCAGTCGGCGGTCGAACCGATCCGCGCGAAGGCGGAGCAGGAAGCGTACGAGTCCGCGGCCGGGTATTGGCGTGAGCAGATCGCGGGGTTGCGCGCACAGGTAGCTGAACTGGAATCGAAGGTGAACAACCTTGTGACGCAATCGGAGCAGCGGGAACGGCAGAACAAGGGTCGTATCCGGCAGCTGGAACGAACGTTGATCGATCACGGTATACCCGTTCCAGATTGGGAAGGGGAGTGACATGACGATTCCCAACGGCCCCGGGGGTGCAACCCCGGGGCCAGGGTCCATCACCGGCAACGATGGTTCTGTGCCGAGTCTCGCCCAGCAAACAGAAGAGAATGTCGTCAATCAGAAACGGGCTGACCTCTATAACAGTGGCTGGGGAGCAGCGTCAGGCGGTCTGTGGGGTGGGATCGCGGGCGGGTTTCTGGGGATCCTGATCGGCGCATTGACTGGGGGCCGGTTCTTCACAATCGGTGGTGCTTCCACGTACACAACTGAGCAGCGCACTAATCAGATCGCACTGGAGAACCGCATCGAGCAGTTGCTTTCTGGCGGCACTCGCTACACGTACATGATTGACAGCACGTGGACGAATCCCGGCCCTGGAAAAATGATCGGCGTTGCCATCCTGAATGCAGGTATGTCCGGGAATGCGATGCTAGGCGGCGTAGGCGCGAAGTACGTCTACCAGGAATGGAAGTCTGAGCAGTTGCCTGCAACCGTGTCAATCGACGTTGGCACCGCTGCCGGTCAGACCTCCAAGTTCGGCAACCTGTTGTCTGGATCGTATTCGGGCGGTGGCATTTTGACCCCTGAAGGAATCATGGAGACCAACGGCAGCGCGGGTGATGGCGGTCGCGGGGCGAACTATGTTGATGGTTCGTCGGTGTCCGGGACTTCGGGTACTGGCAACGCGCTATCCGCTCCGGGTGTGTACAGCCCATCTGGCGTCGGAGGCCAGGGTGGGAATGCACCAACGAATCGAGTTGCAATTGCTGGCGGCGGCGGCGGCGGCGGTGGTGGCTATTTCAGCAGCCTCACTGACAGCACAGATCTACGAGGGGGACCGGGCGGATGGCCCGGGGGCGGCGGTGGCGGTGGTGGCATTTGGAAGACCAGCATTGGCGGCAACCTGTCCCGCCATGCGCCCGGCGCGGGTGCCCCGGGCGCTGTCTTCGTGACAGTGAGGGGATGAGAATGCAAGCAACACTGTTGATCCAAGATGTGGGCGGGATGCCCCCCCATACGAACATCTACCAACTCGATGAGCCGCTCTACGGGTTCGGCTACCTCGCGGTGTGCGCGTTCCCAGAAGTGGATCAGACATTCATCGTTGGGTGCAACTCTGATGGTCTAGTCGAAGAACCCACTATGCAGGGTATTTACCACTCACCGTATGTTCCGCACACGGAAGCGTTGGCGGCGTGCGGATATCAAGAAGGCGGTGCATGATGCCTATCCTCGTTGCGCACTTCGGCGACATCGCGGATGTCGACGAAACCGAGACAGTTGACTTCTGGTGCAAGACGATTCGGCAGGGCACCACCGAACGCGACATCGTGACCAACGTTCGCCGTGGTTTCCCCCTGATCGCGGGCGAACTGGAAACGTCGAACCTGCAACCCGGCCCCGCGGTGGTGGCATGGCGCGACCAGATGCACCAGATCACGATCCCCGATGTCGACGGGGAAGTGAACCTGTGGCCGCTGATCGACGCCGGAATGACGGTGCCCACGATGGTCGCCGGGTTCGTCCGCAACGCGGGCGGCGTCAGCCGCATCGCCCGGGTCACCGAAGCGGAGATCGCTGAACTCGAGCAGGATCCCGAAACGTTCTACGTGGTCATGCCCAACCCCTAACCCCCCGAGTTCCAACCAACCCCCGGCCGATCCGCGGTCGGGGGTTTTTCGTACCCAAAACCTGAAAGGGAACCATCATGGCTGTTACCGCGAAGGCATACGGGCTGTTCCTGAAGTCGTTGCTGAACAAGGAAATTGACTTCGACAGCGACGACATTCGTATCATGCTCGTCACTGCCGGGCACACCCCCGACCAGGACACCCACCAGTACAAGAACCAGGTGACGAACGAAGTGTCCGGCACCGGGTACACCGCGGGTGGTGTGGCGCTGGCATCGAAGACGGTGACGTACACCAGCGGCACGAACACCATCACCCTGGACTGCGCCGACCCGTCGTGGTCGACAGCAACGATCACCGCCCGGTACGCGATCGTGTACGACAACACCCCCGCAACGGATGCGACCCGCCCCCTGATCGGGTACATCGACTTCGGTGCCGATGTGTCGTCGACGGCCGGCACCTTCCAGATCACCATCGATTCAGCGGGTCTGCTGACACTGACGGCAGCGTGACCTGATGCCCCTGTTCAATAGGGGGCAGGCACCCCTGAGAATGGTGCTCGGTGGTCAGCAGGTGCTGCGGGTCATCCTGGACGGGGTCGTGGTGTGGGATGGGACACGGCCGGCGCTGGTGCAGCTGGCAAGGTTGCGTGCGACGGTCGCGTTCCCCGCCCCGGTGGTCCGCGCCGACGCGGTACCCGACACGGTGCCGGTGCTGTCGACGATCGGTGCTGCGATGCCGGCCCCGTCGGGGGTGGTCGGTAGCGCGGTGGTGCAGGCCCCGCGCATGCAGACGACGGTCGCGCTACCGACGCCCGGGCTGATCACCGACACCGAAGTCGACGTGCTGCCGGCTGAGATCTCGGTGGTGATGCTGACCGCGACGGCGTCGGAGAACTTCGACGGTGTGGTGTCCGCACCACCGATGACGGTCGCCGCTGCGATGCCGGTGCCGGTGGTGGCGACGGGGTTCTTCGTGGCTGCTGTGTCGATGTCGGTGTCGGCTGCGATGGGCACACCGATTGTGACGGTGTCGTCGACGGGCATGGTGCCGGCGGTGTCGATGCTGGCGTCGGTGTCGATGCCGGCCCCCGCGGTGACTGCGGGTGTGAACGTGGCGGCGGTGAAGCAGATGGTGAACGCGCTGATGCCGGTGCCGGTGATCTTCGCGCAGCGGAACGTGAACATCGCGGCCGTGAAGATGTCCGGGTCGGCGGCGATGAACGCCCCGGTGGTGTCGGGCAGCATGAACCCGCAGGGCATGCAGCGCACCACAGCAGCGCTGACGTTGGCACAGAACACGTACACGAAGATCACGCCGATGCAGGCGAAGTCGGGGTACGAATCGACGATCACCTCGGATGGTCTGGTCATGCCGGGTGGTGGGGTGTGCAACCTGTTTGCGCGCATCACATGGAACCTGAATTCGGCGTCGGAGCGGCGGATCAGGATCGTGAAGAACGGGTCGACGGTGCTCGGCGAAACGATCTCGAGCGGCACGCACACCACGTTGGATGTGACGGTGAACAACGTGACGCTGACGGCGTCGGATGTGTTGACCGTCGAAGGGTATTCGACTGCGAGTACGTCCTCGGGTCGTGTGCTGGATACGGCAGCGGGTGTCACCTACCTGACGGTGACACCGAACTGATCAAACGAATGGACCCCTCACCTTCACCGGGTGGGGGGTCCATTTTTTGTGCGTTCAGCAGCTGCCTGTCTTCGCCTGCTCGAAGGCTGCGATGACCATCTTCTGTTCGAGCGCCGGGGTGGTATCCCATGCGGGCGACGACTGGGATTCGGTCAGGTAGTAGTCGAGCACCTCGTTGGCGTTGACGTTTGGATCGAGTTTGCGCATGTTGTCGAGCATCATCAGCAGGTCGTCGCAGTGCACGTCGAATTCTGTCGGTACGTCGGCCACCTGTTCGGCGGGGTTGTCTACCGGCGCACCAGGGAATGCAGGCGACGGTTCGGCGGTCGGCGTCGACGGTGTGGTGGTGTCGTCGGCGTTGGAGCAGCCGACCAAGGCCGCGCACAAAACGGCGGCACTGACCAGGGCGTGCGTGATTCTCATGCCTGCATCGTCGCACGAACCGGACAGTTCGTTACGTGATCAGGCAGCTGCGTTCATCGCTGCCCGCAGTTCGTCGTCGTCGACCGCGGTGTAGACCTGTGTCGTAGCGACGCTCTCGTGGCCGAGTAGCTGCTGGACGGCGCGGATGTTCCGGGTGTTCCGGTAGGCGCGGGTGGCGAACCGGTGCCGCAGTTTGTGCATCGTCCAGTCGTCCGGCAGTAGTTCCGTCATCAGCTTGCCCACCCAACGCGGCGACAGGTGGCCGCAGTCGTTGCCGGGGAATGCCCACCCGCGCGGGAGACGACGCAGTTCGGCCGCGATCTCGTCAGGTAGTGGCAGTACGCGGTCCTTCCTACCCTTGCCATGGACGACGAGCGACCATCCGCACAGGTCTTCGGAGAGGTCCCGGCTGTGGACCAGGGCGACCTCGGCGCGGCGTAGGCCGCACTCCGACGCGAGGCGGAGCATGACGCGTTCGCGGGGTGTCGCCTTCATGAGCGCGGTTGCGTAAACGGAGTCCGGTGCCGGGCGTGGCTTCGGCTTGGCCGGTGCGACGCGGGGCAGTGCAGCCGCTGGATTCTCGGTCGCACGTCCCGAACCGACCATCCAGCGGTAGAACGCGAGCAGTGATCCGCGGTATCCCCGCCGCGTCTCGATCGACCAATCCTGCCGACCCGCCCACAGGGTGAGCTGGTCGCCGTCGACCTCGAGCGGTGACGGCGCGCCGAACGTGCGGGCCACTCGGCGGAGGTGGTTGAGCCGTGTGCCGATGGTCGTCTCGGGTGCGCCGCCAGCGCGGAGTGCGGTAGCGAAGTCGTCCAGGTATGGAACCCAACCGACTGGTACGGATTTGGTCATGGCGCGATGTTCCCCCCTCTATTCAGTTACCAGCGAGTCACCCCGAACCTGTATCGGTGCAGGTCAGCGTGTCTCGTCACAGTGCGTAACGTGTTGCGCGAACCTAACGATTGTCTTCGGGCTAGGCACTGGCGCGAGGCGCGTCGGGGTGGTCCCGGGTGAACGCGATCGCCGCCAGAAGCGCCTCGGGATTTGCGTGTGAAAGCACCCCGACTGCAAACTGCTGCTGATCGTCGGTGAGCGTTCGCCATGCTTCAATCGCCGCATCGCGGTCCGCGTAGGTGATCGCGATCATGCCGCGATCCGATCCGGAACGGGGCTACTAACCGGGCGAGGCCGGAAGTCGACAACGTCGCCTGTAGACGTGCCGCGTGTATCAGACCAAGAGGTTAGGGGTTCGAATCCCTTCGGGCGCACCAAGAGACCCCGTCATCCATACAGGTGACGGGGTTTCTCTTTGTCGTGCGACCTAGCAGCACGACGTGCCGGCGGAGGCCTTCTCGCCGTCTGCGGCGGTGCCGCAGCAGGTGCTCTCTTCGGCTTCGGGGTCGGGGTGCCGGGGGCTCGACCCGAACGTCTCGGAGTCGGCGAGGACGGTGTAGACCTCCCATTTCTCGCCCGCGGGGCCGGTGACCCACGCCTTGTCCTGGGTGGCGAAGCAACAGGTGGTGCCGATCTCCTCGTCGGTGAAGAGGCCTTCCCCGGTCAGCCGGGCGATCTCGGACTGCACCTCGGCGCTCGATTCCACCTCGACGCCGAGGTGGTTGATGGTGCCGCCGTTGCCGGGGTTCTCCAGCAGCACCAGTTTGAGGGGTGGCTGTGCGATGGCGAAGTTCGCGTATCCCGGCTTCAGTTTCGCGGGTCGGGTATCGAACAGTTTCGAGTAGAACATGACGGCCTCCTCCAGGTCGTCGACGTTGAGGGCGAGTTGTGCGCGGGACATGAGAACCTCCACCTGTGTGACATATGTCGAATTACTTGCCCTCTCAGAATCCCACCTTTTTGACATATGTCAAGAAGGTGGGAGGATGGGTTCATGCCCAAGACGTTGCCGGTCGTAGACGTGTCCGCACCGATCTGCTGCGCGCCCGTCTCGGCCGCCCCGATGACCGACGATGCGGCCCTGCATCTCGCGCTTCGTCTCAAGGCCCTGGCCGACCCCGTCCGGCTCAAGCTGATGTCGATCCTGCTGACCGCGAGCGGGGGCGAGGTGTGCACCTGCGATCTCGCGACCGGCGTCGGCCTGTCCGAATCGACGGTCAGCCACCATCTCGGTCAGCTCAAGAAGGCGGGAATGGTGCAGTCGGTCCGGCGCGGGATGAATGTCTTCTACGGCGCGCGGCCCGATGCCCTCGACGCCCTGCGGGTCGTCCTCGACCCCCACTGCTGCTCCTGACGCAGGCCGGGACGATCACGACGTTCGCGTGCTCGATTCGAGCCCGATGGTGGTGGTGGTCGAACCGAGGCCGATCCGCGGCCAGCCGGCGGTGACCGAGATGAAACCCGACACGGGGATCGCGTCGAGCCAGTAGTGCGGCTCGGTCCGGTACTCGGGCGGCCCGCTCCCGCACGGCTTCGACGCCGCCGCCGGATGGTAGGGGTCGGCTTCGCCTTCGATGTCGTCGACGCGCGCCCGCACCGACAGATAGGACCACCGCGTCGACGGATCGTCGGGGTCGGACAGTGGGCGGGTCTCGTACTGCGCCAGCTCGGCGGGCCTGCCCGTCGCGGTCAGCGCCATCCGGAGTTGGAGGCCGTCCGGGAATGCCACGATCTCGAACAGCTCGAGCGTGAGGTGGTCTTCGGCGGTGAGGAGCAGGGGGCCGTGCACCCGGTGTCCTCCGGTGGTGGGTGGTGCTACTGCCGGCCAACGCGGTCTGCGCATGACCCCTATGATCCCACTCATCCGAATGCAGATGCAATGGTGGACAACGAAGTTCATGCCGTGTAGGGGTCGGCGCAGACCGGGTCTCAGCTGGTGGGCGGGGCGAACTCCGGCTGGTCGAGGAGTCGGAGCCAGGTTCCGTCCGGCTGCCTGCGGACCACCTGCGCCCGCGCGCCCGATCCGTCCTTCGGCGGGGTGGACGTGAGCGCGATGTCGTCGCTGATCAGGGTGGGGAGCGGTGTCTCCGGTTCGAAGTGCGGCGCGTTCGCGAGCACCGACTCCCATAGTTTCTGTATGGCGGCCCGGCCGACCGTGCGGCTGCCGGGCGGGTACGCCATGACGGCGTTCTCCTCGTACAGGGCAGCTACTCCGGCCGCGTCGCCTGAGTTGCTGCGCTCGACGAACAGTCGGGTGAGGTCTTCGGGGTTCTGGGCCTTCTCGTAGTCGGTCACCGGGAATCCTTTCGTGAGTGAACTGCTGTCCCTTTTCAGGGTGGTGCCGCCGCAACCGGAAGTCCAACAGATAGTTCTGCTGAATACTAGAATTATTGGTTATGGAGTTGAGGCAGCTGGAGTACTTCGTCGCGGTCGCCGAGGAAGCGAACTTCACCCGCGCCGCGGAACGGGTCCACATCAGCCAGTCGGGCATCAGCGCGCAGATCCGGCAGCTCGAGCACGACCTCGGCGCCACCCTGATCGACCGCTCGAGCCGGACGGCGACGCTCACGGCGGCGGGGGAGGCGGCGCTGCGGCACGCCCGCGCGGCACTCGCCTCGGCCGACTCGATGCGGCAGGCCGTCGACGATGTCAACCAGCTGATCCGCGGCAGGCTCGTCGTCGGGATGGTCACCGCGTGCACGATCAAGCCGCTGTTCGACGCGCTGTCCGCGTTCCACGTCGCGCACCCCGGGATCGAGATCACGCTGACGGAGGACAGCTCCGACCGGCTCGTCGACCGCGTCCGCGCCGGTGCGATCGATCTCGCGCTCGTCGCCACCTCGACCGCCCCGCCGGACGGACTGGACGCCTACCCGATCATCAGCGAGGGGCTGGTCGCCGCCGTGGCGCCGGACCACCCGCTGGCGGGGCGGTCGCGCGTCACGCTGGCCGAACTCGGCGACCATTCGATCGTATGTATGCCGACCGGAACGGGTATCCGGACAGTGTTCGACGAGGCGTGTGCGGCCGCCGGTCTGCGTCCCGGCATCGCCCTGCAGGCGAGCGCGCCGGACGCCGTCGCCGACCTCGCGATCCGCGGGCTGGGAGTCGCGATCCTCAGCGAGTCGATGGCCACGGACTACCGGGGCCGGTTGACGGCGGTCGCGCTCGACGGCGTCGACATCCCCGCCGTCCTCGCGCTGGTCTGGAAGAGCGTCGGGGGTCCTGCGCTCCGCGAACTCGTCCGGCACACCCGCCGATCTTTCGGGGAACTGCAGACCGAACCGGCCCGATAGTTCCTCACACGACCGAGGTCATCCCGCCGTCGACGAAGATCACCTGACCGTTGACGTAGCGGGAGGCGTCCGACGCCAGCCACACCGCCGGGCCCACGAGGTCGTCCGGGGTGCCCCACCGGCCCGCCGGCGCGCGGCCGCGGAGCCAGGCGTCGAACTCGGCGTCGTCGACGAGAGCCTGCGTCATCTCGGTGTGGATGTAGCCGGGCGCGAGGCCGTTGATCTGCAACCCGGAACGCGCCCACTCCGCAGTCATCGCGCGGGTCAGATTCCGCAGCCCGCCCTTCGCGGCGGTGTACGGCGCGATGGTGGGCCGGGCCAGGTCGCTCTGCACCGAGCAGACGTTGACGATCTTTCCGCTCCCACGGCCGATCTGGAACCGGGCGACCGCACGCCCGACGAGGAAGGCGCTGGTGAGGTCGGTCGTGAGCACCCTGTTCCAGTCGTCGAGAGTGACGTCGAGCAGGGGCTGGCGGTGTTGCAGCGCAGCGTTGTTCACCAGGATCTCGATCGGCCCGACCTCCGACTCGATCCGTTCGACGGCTTCCGTCACCCGTTCGGGATCGGTGACGTCGAACGCGTACGCGTGAACCCGGGTGTCGCCGAACTCCGCGCCGAGCAGCTCACGTGCCTGCGCGAGACGTCCCTGTGAGACCCCGTTGAGGACGATCGTGGCGCCCGCACCGGCCAGGCCCCGCGCGAGTGCGTAGCCGATTCCCCGGCTCGATCCGGTGACCAGAGCGATGCGCCCGGACAGATCGAAGAGGTTCACAGCGCACTCACCGGGTTGCTCAGCGTGCCGATGCCGTCGAGCGTGATGTCGGCCCGGTCGCCCGGTTCGACCGGGCCCGACGTCAACGGGCAACCTGTGAGCACGACGTCTCCCGGCCCGAGGGTCAGATACCGGGTGAGGTGGACCAATTGCTCGGTGACGTTCCACGCCAGCTGCCGGGTGGACGCCTCCGCAACGGTGATGCCGTTGACGCCCACGGCGATCGGCACGTCGCCGGGGTCGAGGTCCGTCTCGATCCACGGGCCCAGCGGTGTGAAGCCGTCGCCGTGTTTCGCCTGGGTGAGCTTGTCGTCCAGCGCGATCTGCTCGACGGCGGTGACGTCGTTGCCGATCGTGTAGCCGAGAATCGCGGACGGGACGTCCTCCGGGCGCAGCCTGCGGCACGTGCGCCGGATGACGACGGCCAGTTCGCCCTCGACGACGACCTTCCCCAACCCTTCGTCGGCGAAGATCGGATCGTCGGGGCCGATCACCGTGCGCGCCGACTTCATGAACGCCTGCAACGGGAGGTTCCGGTCTCCGGGCGCGCCGTTGTGTGCCATCCCGAGCAGGACCCGCGGTTCGGCGGGCGCGAGCAGTCGTGCCCCGTCCACGTCGTGCGCCGGTCCGGTGAACGTCATCGTGTCCGCGAACGGATCGGCCACCTCGTGCCAGCGACCGTCGCGCAGGCAGACAGGCCGCGGTCCCGAATCGGTGGCGATGCGGGCCAGCCTCATGCGTCGACCCGATTGTCGGACGGGACGACGGCATCCGGGCCGTGCGCCGGGTCGGCCATCGCGTCCCACGCGAGCCCGAGGTCGCGGCCGCGGGTCTCGGGTGTCACGAACGTCGTGGCGAACGTGATGACGCTGAGGACCAGCACGTAGATCGCGAGCGGCACCCAGGAGTTGTTCATCAGCGACAGCAGCAGCGCGCCGACGAAGGGGGCGATTCCGCCGGCGAGGATCGCGCTCGTCTCCCGCGCGACCGCGACGCCGATGTAGCGGTGACGGTTTCCGAACAGCTCGGGCAGGGCGGCGCACTGCGCGCCGAGCATCACGTTGACGCCGATGCCGTAGCTGACCGCGAGGGTCGCCACCACGAGGTAGGGGTTGCCGAGCGAGAGCAGCCACCACGACGGGACGGCGAGGACGAGTTGCAGCGCCGCACCGAACCGGTACACCCGCATCCGCCCGAAGCGATCCGACAGCGCGCCCGAGAACGGGATGACGAGCATGCCGATGGCGGCGCCACACGCGATGGCGAGCGGTCCGATCGACTTGCTGACGCCCACCACCGTCGTCACGTAGCTGATGCCGAGGGTCTGGAAGATGTAGGAGCCGCCGTTCTCGGCCATCCGCAGGCCGATGCCGCGGAGCACGCTGGGCATCGAGTTGCCGATCAGTTCCCGGAACGGGCTCTCGCTGATCTGGTCCTGCTTCTCCAGCTTGATGAACGTGGGGCTCTCCTGCATGCGGAGCCGGATGAACACGGCGACCGCGATGAGGAAGATCGACGCCAGGAACGGCACCCGCCACACCCAGGCCAGGAGCAGTTCACGATCGATCTGGCCGAGGATCGCGAACACCCCGGACGCCATGAGGGTGCCCACCATGATCCCGACGAAGGGGAGTGCGGAGAAGAACCCGCGGCGCGAGGTGGGGGAGTACTCGGCCATCAGTGTGGTGGCACCGGCCTGCTCGGCGCCGGCGCCGAAGCCCTGCAGCAGTCGCAGCGCGACCAGCAGGATCGGCGCCCAGATGCCGACCTGGGCTCCGGTGGGCAGCACGCCGATCAGGGTGCTCGCCCCGCCCATGATCGCGATCGTGATCATCAGGACGGCCTTGCGTCCGAGGCGGTCGCCGAGGGCGCCGAAGAACAGACCGCCGATGGGGCGGGCCAGGAATCCGACGGCGTACGTGCCGAAGCTGGCCATCAGCGCGGCCGACGCCCCCATCGCGGGGAAGAACAGCTCACCGAAGATCAGCGCCGATGCCAGTCCGTACAGGGCGAAGTCGTAGTACTCGAGTGCGCTGCCGATGGAACTGGCGAGCGTCGCGCGTTTGAGGTTCGCGGCGTAGTCCGGGTCGTCGGAGGCTCGGACGGGTGCGCTCTTCGATTCTGGGGACATCTTCTGCTCCGTTGCGGACGGGACCACGTTCATCGCGGTCACAAACAGGTCGGTGTAGTGACCCAGGTCACTGGCATGGCGAGGACCCTACCGCGCGCAGCGTGATTTGTCATACGTAATTGAAAGTGTTGACTCAATCACATGACTAGTGCAGAGTTTTTGTCCTGAACATATGGTCAGTCTCGGCCCCTGCCGACGGACCTGGCCCGTACCGAAGGAATCTGCAGTGAGCGCACACGACTCGAAGCCACACGACGGGCGACTCCGCGTAGTCGCCGCGACCCCCGTGAGCGAGGAACTCATCGGTCTCGTCACCCGGGCGGAACCGCGCATCGACTTCATCCGCGAGCAGGATCTGCTGCCGCCCTCCCGATTCCCGGGTGATCACTCCGGCGACCCGTCGTTCACCCGGACCGCGGAGCAGCAGAGGGCCTTCGACGACCTTGTCGATTCGGCGCAGGCCTTGTACGGCGTGCCCGACGAGACTCCCGCGGCGCTGACGAGAACGGCGCGCGTCAACCCCGGCCTCCGCTGGGTGCACACGATGCCGGCCGGCGGCGGAGCCCAGGTGAAGGCGGCCGGACTCACCGACGAGCAACTCGGCCGCATCGCCTTCAGCACCTCCGCGGGCGTGCACGCCGAACCGCTCGCCGAGTTCGCCGTCTTCGGCCTGCTGGCCGGGGCCAAGACCCTCCCGCGGCTACTCGCCCAGCAGCGCGACAAGGCGTGGAGCGGCCGGTGGGCCATGGGAACCGTGTCCGGGCAGCGCATCGTCATCGTCGGGCTGGGCAGCATCGGCCGGGCGACGGCGCTGAAGTTGAAGGCCCTCGGCGCCACCGTCGTGGGAACGAGCAGGCGCGACACCGCGGTCGAGGGAGTCGACGAGATCGTGCACCCCGACTGCCTGGCCGACGTGGTCGGCGACGCGGACGGCATCGTCGTGACGCTGCCCGGCACCAGCGCCACCGAAGGCCTCGTCAGCGCAAAGGTATTCGGCGCCGTCAAACCCGGGGTGACGGTGGTGAGCGTGGGCCGCGGCACCGTCGTCGACGAGGTCGCCATGACCGCGGCGATCGAGGACGGGCGGGTCGGGTTCGCCGCGCTCGACGTGTTCGCGTCCGAGCCGCTGGCTTCGGACAGCCCGCTGTGGACTCACCCGAACGTGCTGGTCAGCCCGCACACCGCGGCGTTGAATCCCGCGGAGGATCGCCTCATCGCGGAACTGTTCGCGCGCAACGCCACCCGGTTCCTCGACGGCGAGGAACTGATCAACCGCGTCGACACCGTCGAGTTCTACTGAGGCTGCTCAGGATCCGAGCAGCTTCGCCTTCGCCGCCGCGAACTCCTCGTCGGTGAGCACGCCCGCGTCCTTCAGGCGGGCGAGTTCCTGGATGCGGGACACCAGGTCGTCGCCGCCCGCGGGTGCCGACGGCGGGGGCGGCTGCTGCGCGTACTGCTGTTGCGCTGCCTGCTGTTCCGCGTACTGCTGCTGGGCGGCCTGGTCGATCCGCTCCTGTTCCTCCGCCTGTTTATCGGCGGCGCGCCGGTTCATCGCGTTCGACGTCGCCCGCGCGGTGCCGGTGATCACCGCGGTCCGGGCGACCGTGCCGAGCAGCCCGGGACGTCCCATGCGGCGTGGACCCCTGAAAACCATGTCGTTCTCCGTTTCTGTGCGTGACGAGTCAGGTCGCCGCGGCGATGGCCGCCTCGACCACCTCGCGCGGGATGTGCAGGTGGAGAGCGACCTCGCCACCGGCCTTTCGGGAGGCGGCCGCGACCTTGCGCGCCCACGTCTGCTCGTAGACGAGCGCGACGGCGGACGAGCCCGGCTCCAGCGATTCGCGCACCACCTCGAGGTCCTCGTCGCTGATCAGTTCCTTGGCCTCGAGCGACAGCGCGGCGAGACCGATGCTGTCGAGGTCCTCGTCCACCTCCACCTGACGCATCGTGCCGTCCGTTCCCTTGGAGATGAACACGAGGTCGAGGATGGTGACCAGGCCCTTGTCGACTGCGTCCCGGAAGGTCTCGACCACTTCGGGATCGGCCTGCTCGCCCGGAAACGTGAGAAAGAGAAACGCGACCGGACCGACATCTTCAGCTGAATTCGACATCTTCTCTCCCTGCGCTGGGGGTGCCCTGATGTCGATGATCGCCACCGGCCCGGAGAGCCGCATCATCCACGACGGGTGATTCCGGGTGGTGGCGTTCATCCCTTACGGATGATGTCTCCCGATCCGGGCTCTGTGAGGCTCGAGCCCAGTGCTGTTTCCGGCGGTTCGAGAAACGGGGTGATGCATGCCTTCCGTGGGAGCCTCGCTGTTCTGGATCGTGGCCTGCGCCGTGATCGCCCCGCTGCTCGCCGGGTTGTTCCCCCGCAAACTCGTGCCCGAGGTCGTGCTCCTCCTCGTCGCCGGGATCGTCGTCGGCCCGCACGTCTTCGATCTCGCGGTGGCAGGCAGCGAGATCGACCTGCTGCGCGAACTGGGGCTGGGCCTGCTGTTCCTGCTGGCCGGATACGAGATCGACACCGCCGAGATCACCGGCCGCGGCGGCAGGCGGGCACTGCTGACATGGCTGATCTCGCTGGCGCTGGCGTTCACGGTGGTGTCGCTGCTGAGCCTGGCCCACGTGGTCGACGCGGGAACGGCGGTGGCCATCGCCATGACGTCGACCGCCCTCGGCACGCTCCTGCCGATCCTCCGCGACGCGGGCGGGCTCGACACCCGGCTGGGCCGGACGATCCTCAATCACGGCGCGTTCGGCGAACTCGGGCCGGTCGTCGCGATGGCGGTGCTCCTCGGGTCCCGGGGGTCGGTGGCATCCATCGTGGTTCTCGGACTGTTCACGGCCGCGGCCGTGCTGGTCGCGTTCATCCCCGCCCGCGTGCGGCGCGAGGGGTCCCGGATCACGGCGATCATCCGGTCGGGGTCGGAGACGACGTCGCAGACCACGGTCCGGCTGACGATGCTGCTACTCGTCACACTCACCGTGCTCGCAGCGGGGTTCGGGCTCGACACGATCCTCGGAGCATTCGCGGCGGGATTCATCCTGCGGCGGGCCACGCCCGAAGGCGACGAGACCCTCGAAACCAAACTCGACGGCCTGGCGTTCGGTTTCCTGATCCCGATCTTCTTCGTGACGTCGGGCATGGCCATCGACGTTGCCGCGGTGGCGTCCGAACCCGGCGTCCTGATCGCGTTCGTCCTGCTGATCCTGCTGGTACGGTCGGGCCCGGTCTACTTCGCCGGAAGACTCGACCGGGGCGCCGACGGCACGGACCCACCCTTCACCGTCCGCGAACGCACCCAGCTGGCGCTGTACGCGGGAACCGGTCTGCCGCTGATCGTCGCGGTCACGGGAGTGGCCGTCGACTCGGGCGACATGACGTCCGCCAATGCGTCCGTGCTCGTCGCGGCGGGTGCGATCACCGTCCTCCTCTTCCCGCTCGCGGCATCGCTGCTCGCGTCGAGTCCCGAACCGACGGTCGACACCGCGGGCCTACGAGGAGACGAGAACCCCGGGAGCAGACAGTGACTCGAACCGAATCGACGCAGGCGCCGGCCCGAGCGACGCTGACCCTCGCGACCCTCATCCTCGTCGCCGCCGTCGCCAATCTGAACCTGTCCGTCGCGAACGTCGCGCTCCCCGATATCGGTCGCGCGTTCGACGCGAGTCAGACGCAGCTGAACCTCATCGCGGTGGCGTACTCCCTCGGGCTGGCCGCGTCGGTCCTCTACCTCGGGGCGCTCGGCGACCGCTACGGGCGCAAGCAGATGCTGGTGCTCGGCATGGCGCTGTCGCTGCCGGCATCGGCGATCGCAGGGTTCGCCGGGAACTTCGAAATACTGTTCCTCGCACGAGTTCTCGGTGGCGTCTCCGCCGGGCTCGCCTACCCCACCACCCTCGCGATCATCACCGCGCTGTGGTCGGGACCGCCCCGCACCAAGGCGATCGCACTGTGGTCGGCCCTCGGCGGTGCGATCTCCTCGCTCGGACCGATCGTGTCGGGCGCGCTCCTCGAACAGTTCCATTGGGGCTCGGTGTTCCTCGTGACGCTTCCGCTCGCCGGCCTCGCTCTCGTCGCCGCCATCCTGTGGGTGCCCGCCCACGTCAACGAAACCACCGATCCCGTCGACAATCTCGGCGGCATCATCTCCGTCGTGTTCATCGCCGCCCTCATCCTCGCGATCAATTTCGCGCCCGTCGACGGCTCCGGCGCACTCGCCGTCGGTCTCGGTCTGATCGCCCTCGCCGCGGGCGCCGCGTTCTTCCTGCAGCAACGGCGGGCGGCGCACCCACTGTTCGATCTGCACGTCGCCGCTCGGCCGACGTTCTGGGTGGCCGCCGTCGGCGGGGTGATCGTGTTCGGCGCCTTGATGGGAGCGATGTTCATCGGGCAGCAATTCCTCCAGAACGTGCTCGAGTACTCCACGCTCGCCGCCGGATCCGCGATCATCCCGGCCGCCGTCGCCATGGTCGTCGTCGCACCCCGCTCAGCGAAACTCGTCGAATCGCACGGCGCCCGGTTCACACTGCTCCTGGGCTACCTGTTCGTCGTCCTCGGACTGGTCGTCGCGCTGGTGTGGTGGGACGAGAACGCGACGTACTGGTGGGTGGCGCTGGCCTACGCGTTCGTCGGCATCGGGGTCGGATTCGCGGGAACTCCGGCGTCGCGGTCGCTGACCGGTTCGGTGCCGGTGTCGCGGGCGGGCATGGCATCGGGCACGTCCGATCTGCAGCGCGACCTCGGTGGCGCGATCATGCAGTCGATCCTCGGCGCGGTGCTCACCGCCGGTTACGCGAAGTCGCTGTCGGCCACGATCGCCTCGTCGCCGGATGCCGGCCAGATCACCCCGGAAACCCAAGCGGCGCTCACGAAGTCGTACTCCAGCGCCGAGGTGCTGGCGGAACGCTATCCGCAGTACGCCGAGCAGATCATCGCCGCCGCCCGCAGCGCGTTCCTGGACGGCGACGACCGTGCGTACCTCGCCGCGATCCTGGTGGTGTGCGCCGGGGCCGTGGTGGTGTTCTTCTTCTTCCCGCGACGCGACCAGGAGAAGCGGCTGCTGGCCGAATACGCGACCGAGAGTGCGCAGTAGGGCGAACGTACCGTCCGGCGCCTCGGAAGCGCCGAAAGGTACATTCGCCCGGCGGTCGCGGGGTAAATTCCCGAGAGGGGCACCTCGACGACGGGACGCACGATGACAGCTCAGGTCGTGACCAAGATGTATCGACGACGAGGCCTCGCGGCGGTCGCGGCGGCATTGCTGCTGGTGACGGCGTCGTGCTCCGACGACTCGTCCTCGACGGGCGCCTCGGCGACCTCGACGACGACGCAGACGGGATCGCCGGCGGCCGAGGCGGGCCCCGCGCAGATCGACCCGGGGGTCGCGGACCGACTCGACGAGGCGATCGAGAAGGCGATGTCGATGGCGGCGATTCCCGGCGCGATCGTGGGCGTGTGGGGGCCCGACGGCGATTACGTGAAGGCGTTCGGCGTCGCCGACAAGTCGACGGGCGCGCCGATGGAGGCCGATTTCTATCACCGGATCGGCAGTGTGACAAAGACGTTCACGGTGACAGGTCTGCTGCAACTGGTCGACGAAGACAAGGTGGCCCTCGACGACCCGATCTCGAAGTACGTGGAGGGCGTGCCGGCGGGCGACCAGATCACGCTGCGCCAACTCGCCCGGATGCAGAGCGGGCTGCCCAACTACACGGCAAACAAGGACTTCCAGCAGGCGTTGCTCTCCGACCCGATGCGGAACTTCACGCCTCCAGAACTGCTGGGTTACGCGTTCACCCAGCCCGCGTCCTTCCCACCCGGCCAGGGGTTCGAGTATTCGAACACGAACACGGTCTTGCTGGGGCTCGTCGTCGAGAAGGTCAGCGGAATGCCGCTCCCGGAGTACATCTCGCAGAAGATCATCCAGCCGCTGAAGATGGCGGACACCAGCTTCCCGACCACCAACGCGTTCCCCGAACCGCACGCGCAGGGCTACACCGAGCAGACCCTGGACGAGAAGGAAGCCGTCGCCACCGATTGGAATCCGTCCTGGGGCTGGGCGGCAGGCGCCATGATCTCCACCCTCGACGACCTGCGCATCTGGGCGCCCGCACTGGCCACGGGAACACTGCTGCAACCGGCCACGCAGGCGCAGCGGCTCGAGACGGTGACCGCGCCGGGTCTGGCATCCGATGTCGGCTACGGCCTGGGTATCTTCGACATCGCGGGCTGGATCGGGCACAACGGCAGCCTCCCCGGCTACCAGACGGTGTGCATCTACCTTCCCGAGAAGGAGACCACGGTCGCGATCATGCTCAACACCGACGTCCCGTACGAGGACAGCGAACCGAGCACGGCGCTCGCCGGAGCCGTCACCGAAGTCATCACGCCCGAGCACATCTACCGGCTCCGGCCCGGGGTGCAGAACCCGGACGCGTCGCCCCCCGCCACCCCGACGCCGTCGGAGACACCGGCGCCCTCCACGACCCCCGCCCCGCCGACCAGCTGACCCCCCCATGTGAGTGGCAAAGCGTGCCGGGGCACACTTTGCCACTCACGTGCCCGGCCGCGGTAGTAGCGTGCAGCCATGACGATTCTCGTGACGGGGGCAACCGGGAACATCGGCCGAATGCTCGTCGACCACCTGCTCGCGCGGGGTGCGACGGACGTCCGGGCACTCACGAATCATCCTGACAGGGCGCAACTTCCAGACTCGGTCACCGTCGTCGAGGGATACCTCCGCAGACTCGACAGCCTGCCCGCGGCGTTCGACGGCGTCGATTCCCTGTATCTCGCACCGACTCCCGACACCGCCCCGGACGCGCTGCGCCTGGCGAAGCGGGCCGGAGTCCGGCACGTCGTCGACCTCTCCGGTCCCCACGACGGCCACTGGGGCGACGTCGCACGCGCCGTCGAGGCGTCCGGCATCGAATGGACACACCTGTGGCCCGGCGAGTTCATGGAGAACGCGGGAATCCTGGCACCGCAGATCGCCGCCGGCGACACCGTGCGCGAGCCGTATCCGACAGCGGCGAACGCACCCATCGCCATGGACGACATCGCCGAGGTCGCCGCCGTCGCCCTCCTCGACGACGGACACGTCGGGAAGTCGTACGAACTCACCGGTCCCGAGACGATCACCCGCGCCGACCTCGTCCGCGAACTGGGCGCCGCCCTCGGCCGGAACATCGAGTACCGCCAGGTGTCGCTGGACGAGGCGGTGGACGTCCTGACGCCGGCGATGGGTGAATACGCCCGCTGGTACCTGGAGGGGATGGCGAGCCTGGTCGACGCCCCGCAGCAGGCGAACCGCCTCGTCGAGCAACTCACCGGCCGCCCGGCGACCACCTTCGCGCAGTGGGCGTCGGCGCACGCCGGCGAGTTCAGCGGTCCGGGGTGAGTGCGATTACGGGCTGGAGAACGTGTAGATCCGGCACCCGCTCATGTTCGCGGCCGACACGACGCCGTCGGCGCGCGCGAAGTCACCCTTGGCGGAGAGATTGTTCGCGAGGGCGGCCTGGTCCTCGCAGAAACCCTGGTCCGCAGGGTTGGCCGGGGGATTGCTGATGTACGTGTCGCCCGGAGCAGCCACCGCGAAGGGCGCCGCTCCGACGAGTGGGACGGCCGCTGCTGCAATCGCAATGGAGGCCGCCGCGACGATACGGCGGATCATCATGCGCCTCCGAAGTGGTTCGAACGGTTGCTGATGACACCATCCTGCACCGATCCGCGGTCGGCGACCAGACCCCCCAGGGGTGGGAATTGCAACACCTTCACCGTCCGCGGCGCAGGGCGGCCTGGACCCGGTCCGCGGCGACCACCGGATTCTCGTGCTCCCATATCCGCACCACCGTCCACCCGGCGTCGGTCAGCGTCGAGTCGGTGTTCCGGTCGCGGGTGACGTTCCCGGCGAGCTTCTCGGCCCACCACTGCGCGTTGTTCTTCGGGAACGTCGCGTGCTGCGGGCAGCTGTGCCAGAAACACCCGTCCACGTACACGGCCACCTTGCGACGCGGAAACACCAGGTCGGCGCGCCGCCGAACACCCTTCATCGGTGCCCGGTCCACGAAGTACCGGACCCCACGCCGGTGCAGTTCCCGGCGCAGAGCGAGTTCGGGTGCCGTGTCGCGGCGCCGCTGCGCCCGCATCCGGGCGCTGGTCGCGGGGTCGGTGACGGGCATCGCAGGTCTGTCCGGCTACGCGGCGGCCTCGGGGAAGCCGCCCATGCGGTCGAGGTGGCTCTCGACGTCGTCGATGAAACCGGGCACGAAACGCAGATTGCCCATCCGGGCCCGTTTCAGGAAACCGGCGGTCGCGCGCGCGGACAGCAGCCGGGTGTCCTCCAGGAATCCGCTGAGATCCTCGTACGGTTCCTGCACCGGCCACGTCGACGTGTGCACGCGGAACGCCTGCCGGTTGCTGCCCCACGCCGCCACCGGCCACGCGTCGCCGGGCTTCATCGGCGTCTCGATGCCCCGCTCGTACTCGGCCGGCTCGAGCAGCCGCCGACCGACCCACGACGCCATCCGCACACTCACCGCGTTGCCGACGAGCTTCCACCGATGGCTGTTCCGCAGACCGGGCACCAGCGCGGCGGGCGCCGTCCAGTCCGGGTCGAAGCCCTGCAGGCGTTCGGCGTCCACCAGGCCGGGGGTCACGATCTCGCCCGACGGCAGTCGCACGGCGGGCGGGCTCGCGATCCCGACCGACGAACCGCCCTTGAGCGTGGGCACCGCGTTGACCGCCCACCCCAGGCCGCGGGTGCCCTCCGTCCAGTAGAAACCGCACGGGAAATCGGTGGGATCGTCGACGGGGCGTTCCCCGGCATCCTCACCGAACAGGACCGCGCGCGGGTCCTCCGTCCGCGACGCGAGCATCAGGACCCGCTGCCGGCGCTGAGGGAGGCCGAAGGCGCGCGCGTCGACCACCCGGTACGCCCACATGTAGCCGAGGTCCTCGAGGGCGTCCGTGATGTGCCTCATAGCCGCCCCGCGACCCAGCTGCAGCATGAACGGCACGTTCTCGATCAGGAGCCAGCGCGGGCCCCTCTTCCGCTTCACCAACCGGAACACCTCGTCGACGAGACCGGAACGCGCACCGGTGATGCCTGCGGTCCGGCCGGCCTGGGAGAGGTCCTGGCAGGGGAATCCGGCGGCGACGAGTTCGATGTTCTGGGGGAGGGAACGCAGCTTGGTGACATCGGAATGCACTGGGACGTCCGTGAATCGGGTACGCAGAACCGCCTGGGCGCCCGGATCGATCTCACAGAGCAGTTCGGTGTTCCAGCCGTGCTCCCTCAGACCCAACTCGAGCCCGCCGATACCGGCGAACAGGCCCACCATGCTCCCGGTTGACGTCACGGCACCCTTCCTCACGAACCAGTCACCCGAGAACGTTACTCGAGATCTGAGCCTGTGATGACCAACCACCCGTGAGTACTTATTGACGTCGGGCGGTTAATAAGTACTCACGGGCGCGAAGCGCACCTAGACTTCCTGTAGGCGGGAGCACAGGGAGGCGGCATGATCTCGGGTTTCCGGAACCGGTCGCACCTCGTGCGTGACGCCCAGGGCAGCGGCCTGGTCGAGGCGTTCGTCATCATCGGGATCGTCACGATCCTGCTCACCCGCGCCTACCTCCACCTCACCGGATACCCGCAGGTCGGGGGATCCTCGCTGCACATCGCGCACGTGCTGTGGGGCGGGCTCGGCATGGTCGTGGCCCTCGTCACCGTGTTCTCGTTCCTCGGGATGAAACCGCGGGTCCTCGGTGTCGTGATCGGCGGCATCGGGTTCGGGTTGTTCCTCGACGAGATCGGCAAGTTCGTCACCAAGACCAACGACTATTTCTACCGACCGTCCATCGCGATCATGTACGTGGTGATCGTCGTGTTGTTGCTGGTCAACCGGTCACTGCACGACGTGCGGCCGCCGACCCCGACGGAGGACGTCGCCAACGCCGCCGCCATCGCGCTCGGCGGACTGGACCGCGGACTGGACCGTGTGCGCCGGGATCAGGCGCTGGCCCAGCTGCGCCGGGCCGCCGCGGCGGGGGCCGACGACGCGACCCTGACGTCCGTGCGGGACCTGCTCGCCCGCTGCCCGGACCGCACCGGCCGCACCGTCCCCACCGCCCGCGAACTGGCCCGGCGCGCGACCCCCGCCTTCGCCAAGGGTCCGGGCATGCTCTGGACCGCGGCCGTACTGCTCACGCTGTTCTCCACCCTGGGGCTGCTCAACGCCGTGGCCACCCTCGGCGACGACTTGCGCGGCGACGAGGGAACCGACATCACCACCATCGGCCAGCTCACCGGGTCCGCCATCGCGTTCGTGCTGTGCTGGGCGGCCGTCGTGCGATTGCGGAACGGCAAGCTGTGGCCGCTGCAGTTCCTGCGGGCCGCCGCCCTGGTCACGATCCTGCTCACCGAGGTGTTCGATTTCGTCGCACAGGAATTCGGGGCACTGCTGAACGTCGCGGTCGGACTCGGCGCCCTCGTCGTCTTCTCGTCGCGCATCGCGGTCACGGAACGAGCCCGAGCCCTGACTCTCGACAACTCTGCTGCAACGAAACTCGGCCCGTTGCCACCCCGGGAGCCGTCGTCGCTTACCGTAGACAGGTGAGCATCCAAGCCTCCGGTGCCTCGACCTGGCCCGCAGTACTGACGTGGCGGGCGGACAACGCACCCCGAATGGAATCGGTGCGCGTCCAGCTGAACGGCGACCGCATCAAGGCCGCAGGCCGGATCATCGGCGGCGAGTGCCCCGAGCATCCCGCGTTCAGCGCGTCCTACGACCTCGTCACCGACGAGAGCGGCGTCACCCGCAGGCTGTCGCTGCGGACGTCCGTCGCGGCCGGTGAGCGGCAGATGTCGATCAGCCGGGACGAAGAGGGCACGTGGATGGTGGAGCACGGCGCCAACCATCAGCGGTCCACGTTCGACGGCGCCCTCGACGTCGACATGGTGCTCAGCCCCTTCTTCAACGCCCTGCCCATCCGGCGGTACGGCCTGCACCTCGGGTCCGAGGACATCGAGGTCCCCGTCGTCTACGTGAACCTCCTGGACCTGCGGGTCGAGGGCGCGATCCTCACCTACAGCAGCGGTCCGGACGGCATCCACGTGCTGTCGCCGGTATCGAGTTCCTCGGTGACGGTCGACCGCGACGGGTTCATCATCGACTACCCGGGCCTGGCGGAACGGATCTAGGCGGCTTCGCCGCTCGTGCGCCTTTTTGGTAGCTCCAGCAACCAGAAAGGCTCACAGGCGGCGGAGCCGCCCCCCGCGCCGGCCGGCGTCTCGCATCTCCTCGATCCAGCCCGCGCGGCCGGGGACGATGCCGCTGATCTCCCACGTCTCCTGGTTGTCGTAGGTCAGGCGGGCGGCGTGACCGTCGTCGACGAGTGTCGCCGCGGACGACTGTTCCGACAGTTCGGTTCGCGCGTCCTGCAGCAGCGTCAACGCCTCGTCCAGTGCGATCAGCAGGGCGTCGCGGTTGCCCTCGCACATGGCCCGGACGAGTCCGGGCGCGCTGCCCGCCACCCGGGTGCCGTCCCGGAACGAGCCGGCCGCCAGGCCCAGCGCCAGCGGTCCGCCGCGGGCGCCGGTGATCGCGAGGGTCTCGGCCAGCAGGTGCGGCAGGTGCGAGATGCGCGCGACCGCCCGGTCGTGTTCGGCGGACTCGGCGGGCACGACGACGGAACCGCAGTCCAGGGCGAGTTGCGCGACCTGCGTCCAGATGCCGGGGTCGACGCCGTCGTCGGTGCCGACCACCCACACGGCCTCTCGGAACAGGTCGGCACTGCCGACGCTCCACCCGGACGCCGACGTTCCCGCCATCGGATGTCCGCCCACGTAGCGGTCGGCGAGTCCCTGGCGGGCCGCGGCCGCCGCGACCTCGGCCTTGACGCTGACGACGTCGGTGATCGGGCAGTTCGGTGCGTACAGGGCGATCGCGGTGAGGGTGGGGGCGACGGCGGGCACCGGGACCGCGATCACGATCAGCGCGGATGCGGCGGACGCACGCTGGAGCACCGCGACCAGATCGGTGTCGGCGTCGAATCCGTCCGCGCGGGCGGCGTCGACGGACGGCGCGGACCGGTTGTGACCCCACGCTTCGCGGCCCGCGCGCACTGCCGCACGCAGCAGCGAACCGCCGATCAATCCCAGGCCGAGCACGCACACCGGAGGTGTGGAAGGGGTTTCAGACACCCGAACAGGTTGGCACATTCGGCGGTGGACTTCATTTACCGGCACCCAGCGGGCTACCGTTGCGCTCATGGGTGCACAGCGCGCGGAAAACAACAGCGCCTCCACGGATCGGGCAGAGGATCTGGAGGGCTTCGGTGTCGCAGTAGTACACGAGGACGGCCGGTGGAAGGTGAAGGCCCTCACGTCGGCTGCTCTGACCAGTTTGAGCGTCGCGGAGGAGGAGCTTCGGGCCCTCCGTAGCGCGGGCGCGTTCTTCGGTCTGCTGGACGTGGACGACGAGTTCTTCATCGTGCTCCGTCCGGCGCCGTCCGGAACGCGTCTGCTGCTCTCCGACGCCACCGCCGCCATCGACTACGACATCGCCGCCGACGTCCTCGAGGCGCTCAACGTCGAGGTCCCGGACATCGATCCGGACGACCTCGACGACGTCGAGCCATGGGAGGAGGGCGACCTGTCGCTGCTCGCCGACCTCGGTCTGCCCGAACCCGTGCTGGCGGTCATCACGTCCGAGACGGATCTCTACCCCGACGAGCAGCTCGCGATGATCGCGCAGCGGCTCGGGTTCACCACGGAACTGACCGGGGTCCTCGACAAGCTTCCCCGGTAGTCCCGCACGCCGTGACTCTTCAGGACGACGAGCGGATGATCCGCGCGGCGATCGAGGCGGCCCGCGCCGCCACCGACGCCGACGTGCCCGTGGGTGCGGTGGTGTTCGACGCGGACGGCGTCGAGGTGTCGCGGGCCGTGAACTCGCGGGAGGCGATGGCGGATCCGACGGCCCACGCGGAGATCATCGCGCTGCGGGCCGCCGCGCGGGTGTACGGAGACGGCTGGCGCCTCGAGGGGGCGACGCTGGCGGTGACGCTGGAGCCGTGCACGATGTGCGCGGGCGCGCTCGTGCTGGCCCGGATCTCCCGGGTGGTGTTCGGGGCGTGGGAGCCGAAGACCGGTGCTGTCGGTTCGTTGTGGGATGTGGTCCGCGACCGCCGTCTCACACACCGCCCGCAGGTCAGGGGCGGTGTTCTGGAGGACGAGTGCGCCGGCATCCTCGAAGACTTCTTCCGTGAGCGACGCTGACCGGTTTCAAACGCTTTCGTGGGGTACTCGACACATTGTGGCCGGGTCGCCATGACCCGTGCTTCTCTGGAGACAGGCGCCGACGAGGCGCCGCCGGACCCGTCACCGGGTTCGAAATCGGATTCACGGAGGTATCTCGTGGGAATCGCAGACAAAGCTTCGAACAAGGCGGAAGACCTCAAGGGCCAGGCCAAGGAAGCCACCGGTAAGGCGACGGGCGACCCGGACCTGCGCGACGAGGGCAAAGCCGACCAGGCGTCCTCGGCGGTGAAGGATGCCGGCGAGAAGGTCAAGGACGCCGCGAAGAACCTCAAGGACAAGCTCACGTAAGGCGGCTTCACCTGGCGATTTCGGGCTCGGGCGCCACATCCGGTAAAGTCACCGGCGGTGGCGTGTCCGAGCGGCCTAAGGAGCACGCCTCGAAAGCGTGTGACGGGTAACCCCCGTCCGAGGGTTCAAATCCCTCCGCCACCGCCAAAGCTCCCCACCTGCACACGCAGGTGGGGAGCTTTTTGTTCACAGGACTCTCGCAGGTCATATCGGGTGACAGCGTTTGAAGCTGCAACTAGCCTGAGCTCATGAAAAAGCTGTGGTGGTTGGTCGGCGCAGTAGTCGTTGTCGTACTCGCGGTGCTGGTGGGACCGTGGTTCTACGGCCAATTCATCGCAGAGGACGACGCTCCGGCGGCCTCGGTGTCGACCGAGGGCGCGGAGGCTGCCACCGGGTCCGTCGACGGTCAGTGGACCGTCACACCCGGGCAGGGCTCCAACCAGACGGCTGCCGGGTACACCGTCCACGAAATCCTCAACGGCGCCAGCGTCACCGTGGTCGGGTCGACCGGCGACGTGACCGGCAACGCGTCCGTCGAGGACGGGAAACTCACCGCCGGCGAGGTGACCGTACAGGTGGCGACGATCGCGACCGATCAGTCCCGTCGCGACAACCAGTTCCGTGGCAACGTGATGGACACCGCGACGTTCCCCACGGCCACGTTCACGCTCGATTCGCCGGTCGATCTGTCCGGGCTGCCCGCGGACGGTTCGGTGGGAACGGTGTCCGCGCAGGGCATGCTGACGCTGAAGGGCCAGTCGCGTCCGGTGACCGTCGACATCGATGTGCTGCGCTCCGGCGACGACCTCATCGCGTCGGGGAGCATCCCGGTCACGTGGACGGACTTCGGTGTGACGCCCCCGTCACTGGGCTTCGTGACCGTGGACGGCAACGGCACGGTCGACTTCCTGGTCAGCTTCGCGCGTTCCTGACGGCGTCCAGCCGGGCGGGCCGAACACGTAGCCGAGCCTGTCGCGCCACGACGAAGCCCGGCGCCAGTCCCGGCCGATGGCGGCGTATTCGTGGGTCTGCAGTGTCCAGATGTTGTAGGTGCCCACCGGTTTCGTGAGCCCGTAGGTGGGGCGGTGGGTTTCGGGTTGGAACGTGCCGAACATCCGGTCCCAGACGATGAGGATGCCGGCGTAGTTGCGGTCGAGGTATTCGGGGTCGCAGCCGTGGTGGACGCGGTGGTGTGAGGGTGTGTTGAACACGAACTCGACGGGCCGGGGCAGCTTGTCGATGCGCTCGGTGTGGACGAAGAACTGGTAGACGAGGTTCACGGAGAACCCGATGAACACCATCCACGGTGGAATGCCGATCAACGGCAAGGGAATCCACATGAAGATCTCGGCGCTGTTGTTCCACTTCTGGCGCAGCGCGGTGGAGAAGTTGAAGTACTCGCTCGAGTGGTGCGCCTGGTGGGTGGCCCAGATGAGGCGGATGCGGTGCGACATCCGGTGATACGCGTAGAACAGCACGTCGACGCCGAGGATGAGGATCACCCACGTGTACCAGGCGTCCGCGGGCAGGTGCCACGGCGCGAGGTACACCCAGATGGCGGAGTACCCGATCAGGGCGAGGAGCTTCCAGAACGTGGTCGTCAGGATCGACACGGCGCCCATCGCGACGCTCGCCCGCGCGTCGCGCCGTTCGTAGCCGCCCCGCACCGGGCGGGACCGGCCGTCGGGGTCGGTGGCGGCGTCCTCGAGGTGCCGGGCCGCGAACCATTCGATGGCCAGGAACAGGACGAACGCCGGGATGGCCAGTGTCACGGGTTCGTGCAGTGGCGTCAGCAGCGCCGAGTTCCAGGCCGACGTCACGGTGTCCCACATTGCTTCCTCCACGACAAGACGAGCGTCCAGTTCAATGTACCCCGACGTGACGGGCATCACCGAGTTGCCCGTTTTCATACTCGAGTGGTAGGAATTCGGTGTGCACATCACCGCCAAGGTGGACTACGCCGTGCGGACGCTGATCGAACTGGCCGCTGCCGGACCGTCCCCGTCCAAGGCCGAGTTCCTGGCACAGTCGCAGACCATCCCGCACAAGTTCCTCGAGGCCGTCCTCGCCGACCTCCGGCGCGGCGGACTGGTGAACAGCCGGCGCGGCCCCGACGGCGGCTACTGGCTGGCGCGTCCCGCCGAGGACATCACGATCGCCGACGTGATCCGGACCGTCGAGGGTCCGCTGGCGTCGGTGCGCGGTGAACGCCCCGAGGACGTCGACTACTGCGGTCCCGCGGCCAAACTGCAGGACGTGTGGATCGCGGTGCGGGTGAACCTGCGCGCCGTGCTCGAGAACGTGAGCCTCGCGGACGTGGCGAACGGGCAGTTGCCCGGCTTCCTCGGCGCGTTGACGTCCGACCCGGGAGCCTGGGAGCGTCGCACCCGCCCGGTTACGACGGCTGACGAGGGCGGAGCGCTCGGCTGATCGTCCGGCCGGCCGCGCGCACCAGCGGGACCAGCGCGTTCACCGACGCGTTCTCCGCCGACACCACCAGCGACACGGCCGCGACCGCCGTTCCGGGGCGTTCGAAGATCGGCGAAGCGACGGAGACGGCGTCCATGGTCACCTGACGATCACTGATCGCCACCTCGGACCGGCGGATCTCGGCGAGGGTTCGCCGCAGCACGGCGGGGTCGGTGACGGTCCGCTCGGTGAACTTTTCGATCGGCCCGGCCAGCACCTGCTCCTGCACGTCGGTGGGCATGTACGCGAGCAGCGCGAGCCCGATGCCGGACGCCGTCAGCGGGAACCTGCCACCGACGCGGGTGTGCACGGGTACCGCCTTCTGCCCGGCGATGCGTTCGACGAACACGACCTCGGTGCCCTCCGCGATGCCGAGTTGGACGTTCTCCCGCGTGATCTGCGACAGGTCTTCCATCACCGGCATCGCCAGTTCGCGCAGCATGGTGCCGCGCGGCGCGAGCGACGCGATCTCCCACAGCTTCAGCCCGACCGTGAAGCGACCGCTGCTGTCACGCTCGAGGGCGCCCCATTCGATGAGGTCGCTGGTCAGCCGGTGCACGGTGCTCAGCGGGTACCCGGACTTCCGCGACAGGTCGCTGAGGGTCAGCCGTGGCGACGCGGGGGTGAACAGCTCGAGGAGCCGCAGCGAGCGAATGGTCACCGAACCGGTGATCGCCATTGCTCGGTCTCCGTCTCACAGTTCCAGCGTCAGGCGTGGACAGCTCGCACGCGAGACGCAGATCATCATGGTGTCGTTGGCCGCCTGCTCGTCCGCGGTGAGCAGGGAATCCCGGTGATCGACAGTACCGCCGAGCACGGGCGTCTCGCAGGTTCCGCAGGTCCCCTCCTCGCAGGACGACAGCACCTGGACGCCGGCGGCGGTGACGGCCTGCAGGATCGACTGCTCCGGGGCGACGGTGACGGTCTTGCCGCTCAGCGTCAGCTCCACCTCGAACCCCTCGGCCCGGACCGGTTCCTCGAGGTCCTTGGCGGCGAACCGCTCGAGGTGCAGCGTGCCGGACGGCCAGTCGTCGCAGTGGGCGGTGACGGCGTCGAGCAGCGGTGCGGGCCCGCAGCAGTAGACGAGGGTGTTCTCCCGGACGTTGCCGAGCAGCCCGGGAAGGTCGATGAGCCCGTGCTCGTCCTGGGGGTGGATCACCACCCGGTCGTCGAACCGCTCGGCGAGCGTGTCGGCGAACGCCATCGAGCTGCGGCTGCGTCCGCCGTAGACGAGGGTCCAGTCGGCGCCGGCGTTCTCCGCGGCGTGCGCCATGGTGAGGATCGGCGTGATCCCGATGCCGCCGGCGACGAACACGTACCGCGGTGACGGCTCGAGCGCGAAATGGTTGCGCGGTCCGCGGACGGTGACAGTGTCGCCTTCGCTCAGCTTGTCGTGCACGAACTGCGAACCGCCGCGGCCCATCGCCTCCCGCAGCACGGCAACGCGCCAGGTGCCGGTGTCGGCCGGGTCGCCGCACAGCGAGTACTGGCGGGTGAGCTCCGGGGTGAGCAGCAGATCGATGTGCGCGCCGGGCGTCCACCCGGGCAGGGCCGCGCCGGACGGGTCACGGAATTCGAGGACGACGACGCCGTCGGCGCCGGTGGTCCTGGCGGTCAGCTCCAGCTCGAGTACGGGTTCGGGGGCGGTAGGCATGGCGGTCTCTCCGGGTCAGACGGGAACGGCGACGAGGGGCGGTGCGGCATCGTCGGGTGCGGGCGAGTCGACGGCGCGGTGTCCGACCGGGTGCGCGAGGAGCCACTCCCACAGGGCGGCGGGGTCGTCGGCCTCGTGTGCCGCTCCGCAGTGGCAAACCCCGCGCAGCCGGTCGGTGCCCGGCAGCCAGACGATGCGCAGAACGTTCGCGCCGCGGAGCATCCGGGTCGGTTCGATGGTCATGACGCGGGCACCGCGGTGCGGGAGTCGGCGACGAGCTTCTTCAGGATCCGGCGTGCGCCGAGGCCGCCGGCGTCGATGTTGATCGACAGTTCCTGGTAGCCGTCCTGTTCGGTGTCGAGGGCCTGCTGCAGAATGTTCAGCGCTACGACGTCCTGCATCACGACGGTCCGGTTGTTCTCGGCGAGGAAGGTCGTGACGGCGTCGTCGCCGAGTGCGAAGTCGCGGGCCACGGCCCAGAAGTCGAGGGTCGAATTCTCCGTCGACGGGGTGATCGCGTAGACGATCTCGCTGTGGAACGCGTGCGGGTCGGTGCCGTCGTCGCCGGGCAGGGGTGCGCCGATCGGGGCGATGCGGCTGTGCAGCAGGTACAGGCACGGCGGCGTGTATTCGATGTCCTGCCAGCGGGTGATGCGTCCCTCGATGCCGGTGGACTTCGAGTAGAACGGCGGGCATTCGGCGTCGTCCATGTGGCGGGAGACGTAGATGACGTTCCGGTCCTCGTCGATCTCCGTGGTGATCGGGGTTTCGGCCACCTCTGGGGTGCCGATGTAGCCGCCGTGCAGGTACGTCTCGTGGGAGAGGTCCATCAGGTTGTCGACGAGCAGACCGTAGTTGCAGTCGATCGGTTCCATGCCGGACACGACGGTGTAGTCGGGGGAGTCCATCCACGGTGCGCGGGGGATGCGGGTCGGGTCGCCCTGCTCGGGGTTGTCCGGGTCGGCGATCCACACCCACACGAACGAATCCTGCTCGACCACCTGGTACTGCCTCAGCCGGGCGGTGCGGGGGACGCGTTTCTGGCCGGGCACGAACACGCAGCCGCCGTCGCTGCCGTAGGTGAATCCGTGGTAGCCGCAGACGACGGTGTCGCCGTCGAGGCGGCTCGGCGCCTCGGACAGCGGGTAGCGGCGGTGCACGCAGCGGTCGCTCATCGCGACGGCCTCGCCGGCCTCGGTGCGCCAGAACAGGATCGGTTCCTCGCAGATGGTGCGGGAGAACAGTTCGCGTCCGACCTCACGGCCGTAGGCTGCGACGTACCACTGGTTGCGGGCGATCGTGGACATGAGGGCCTCCGGAAGATGCTGGGCTGCTGCCTTATTCGTGACGCCGGACTCGGCGAGGCATCGGCGTCGTCCCCACCACTGTGCGGCACCGGAGGTGATCCACCACACTCGGTTTCCGAATGCCGGAAGAATGAATTCCGTCAGGGTTTGCGAACGAGATAGGCGAACATCGTCACCGACATGTGGAAGTCGCCGCTGCGGGCGGCGGCGTTCAGCTGCTCGAGCAGTGCGACGCGCTCCGCCTCGGTGATCGCCCCCTCCGCGACGGCGGCGACGGCCATCATCTGGACGAGCGGGCCCGTCGCGTCGTCGGGGTCCTGGATCAACGCCTCGGTGCCGACGTCCTCGATGGTGAGTCCGGCGGCGGTGAGCTGCCCCGGGAGAAGTCGCCCGGAGTGCGGGTTGGCGGTGTGCGCCAGCATCACGTCCATGATCTTCTGCAGGACCAGGGGGTCGCCGGGGTGCATGATCGCCGTGCCCCAGTCGCTGTCGACGATCACACCGCGCCCACCGGGCCGCAGAACGCGGACCACTTCCGCCACCGCGCGGTCCGGTTCACTCAGGTGCTGGAAGACCCGCTCGCTCCGGACGACGTCGAGTCGCTGGTCAGGGAATGGCAGCGAGTACGCGTCGCCGATCACGAACTGCGCCGTCGAGCCCTCCGCCGCGGCCCGCTCCTGTGCGAGGAAGGTCATGCCGGGGTTCGGGTCGAGTCCGATCGCCCGACCGGACGCGGTGACCGCCTCGGCGAGGGCCCGCGTTTCCGATCCGGTGCCCGAGCCGAGGTCGAGGGCGCTCTCGCCGGGCTGCACGTGCAGGGCGGCATGCGACCACTCGCGCAGTCGCCGGATGCCCGGGCGCGCGGCCTGGAGGTCGAGGACGGCGGCGAGTTGGTCCAGGGCGGCGCGGTCGATCTCGTCCGCCCGGAACGACAGCGGCGCCGTCGGATCGGACATGTTTCCACCGTAACGCCGCGGTGACCCCCGACACAGTGCCGCGAACACTGTGGGCAAGGACATAAAAATTGCACACTCGCGCAAATTTGCAGAGCTGTGCAATTTCTGTACCGTCGGAGTAGTGATTTCGGAAATCGGACTGCGGGACCGCAAGAAGGCCGCCACGCGTGCGGCCCTCAGCGGTGCCGCCGCACGCCTGGCCCGCGCGCTGGGCATCGAATGCGTCACCGCCGACGCCATCGCGTCCGAGGCGGGGGTCTCGACCCGGACGTTCCACAACTACTTCTCCAGCAAGGAGGAGGCGGTACTGGCCCACTTCGAGGAGTCCGTCCACGACTGGGTGAACCTCCTCCGTGCGCGCCCCGAGGACGAGCCGATCTGGGATTCTCTCGAGCACGTGGTGGTCCAGATCGTCACCGCTCCCGGGAAGCCGCTCGAAGAGACCGCCGTGATGATGGAACTCGTCGAGTCCAGCCCGGCGCTGCTCGCGAAGAAGCTCGAAGTGCACCTCCGGGTCACCCGCCTCATCGGCGAAGTGATCGCCGAACGCACCGGCACGAACATCGACACCGACCTCTACCCGAACCTGCTGCACATGGCGGTCGGATCGGCGTGCAAGGCGTCGATCGACCTGTGGCGGAGCGGCAAGACCGGCGCGAGCGGACCCGAAGAACTGGTCCGCGACGCCATGCGCCAACTCCGGCAAGGAATCCCGCAGCCGTAGCCGGCTACCCGAACCACCCCTCGTTTCCACCGACTCACAAGGAGCCTCTCGTGGCCACCTATCTCTATCGGATCGGCAGATTCGCCTACCGGCGAAAAGGCGCGGTCCTCAGCGTCTGGTTGGTGATCCTGGTCCTCATGGGCGTCGGCGCGGCCACGCTGTCCGGACCCACCAAGGACTCGTTCTCCATCCCGGGCACCCCCGCGCAGCAGGCCCAGGACCTGATGGCCGAACGGTTCCCCGAGGCCGCGGGCAGCGACCCGATGAACGCGGTCAGCGCACGCTACGTGTTCGCCGCACCCGAGGGGCAGACGCTCGAGAGCGAGCAGAGTCAGCAGGCGATGGACGCCGTCCTCGCCAAGGTCCGGGGCATCGAACAGGTCCAGGACGCGGCCAAGGTCGATCCCGCCACCGCTTCGGGTGCCGACGCCGCGAAGGCGCTGGTCAACCCTGTCACCGCGAACGAGCAGCTCGTCGAGATGGCGAAGTCCACCGCGGCGGACAAGGGAATCAGCGAAGCGGATGCGGTCGCGAACGCGCAGGCGCTGTCCCCGCTCAACGCGGACAAGACCGTCGGCTATGTCGAGGTGCCGTTCACGGGCGCCATGGGCGACGTCGACCAGGCGTTGCGCGATCAGGTCTCCGCCGCGGCCGACGCCGGCCGCAACGCCGGCCTGACTGTCGAGATCAGTGGTTCGGTCGCCAACGAGGCCGAACCGCCGGGCGGCGCCACCGAACTCGTCGGCATCGGTGTGGCCGCCGTCGTGCTCGCGCTGACGTTCGGTTCGCTCGTCGCCGCGGGTCTGCCCCTGATCACCGCGATCATCGGCATCATGATCGGCAGCCTCGGCATCACCGTCGCCACCGGTTTCACCGACCTCAGTTCGATGACGCCCACGCTGGCGATCATGATCGGCCTGGCCGTCGCCATCGACTACTCACTGTTCATCGTGTCCCGGTTCCGGCACGAACTCACGCTCACGGACGACCGCTCGGAAGCGGCCGGACGTGCTGTCGGCACCGCCGGTTCCGCCGTGGTGTTCGCCGGCCTCACCGTCATCATCGCGCTGATCGCCCTGCGCGTCGTCGGGATCCCGTTCCTCTCCGACATGGGTGCGGCCGCCGCGTTCACGGTGTTCATCGCGGTCTCCATCGCGCTCACCCTGCTGCCCGCGATCCTCGGGCTGTTCGGGAAGAAGGCGTTCGCCGGCAAGATCCCGTTCCTCAGCAGTCGTGACCTCGAGGACGACGAGGGCAAGCCGAGCCTCGCCCTGCGCTACATCAGCGCCGTGGTCCGCAGGCCCGCGATTCCGCTGATCGCCGGCGTCGTGTTGCTCGGGGCACTCGCCATTCCCGCGACCGGCCTGAGCCTGGCCCTGCCCAGCGAGGGCACCGGCGACCCCGCCACCAGTTCACGGCAGGCGTACGACCTCGTCAGCGAGGGCTTCGGTCCCGGAAAGAACGGCCCGCTGCTCGTCGTCGTCGACGCCAAGGACATCACCACCGGCACACCGTCGGAGGCGTTCGGTGAGGTCGTGAAGGCCATCAGGGCGCAGGACGACGTGTCCAACGCCCAGGTCGTCGGCATGAACAAGGCCGGCGATACCGCGCAGATCCTGGTCACGCCGAGCAGCGCCCCCAGCGATCCCGCCACGATGGATCTGGTGAACAACATCCGCGGGGCGGAGGCGGATCTGCACGACTCGATCGGCGTCAACTACGGCGTCACCGGGCAGACCGCGCTCGAAGGCGACGTGTCCGAGACGCTGCAGGACGCGCTGATCCCGTACCTCGCGGTGGTCGTGGGCCTGGCGTTCCTCCTGCTGCTGCTGGTGTTCCGCTCGCTGCTGGTGCCGCTGACCGCCACCCTCGGCTTCCTCCTCAGCGTCGCGGCCACGTTCGGTGCCACGGTCGCGGTGTTCCAGGAAGGCTGGGGCGGCATCATCTCCAACCCACAGCCGATCGTCAGCTTCATGCCGATCTTCCTGATCGGTGTCGTGTTCGGTCTCGCGATGGACTACCAGGTGTTCCTGGTGACCCGGATGCGGGAGGAATACGTGCACGGGGCGACCGCGAAGCAGGCCGTCACCGTCGGCTTCAACCACGGTGCCCGGGTGGTCAGCGCCGCCGCGGTCATCATGATCTCCGTGTTCGCGGCCTTCATCGCCGAGCCGAACTCGTTCATCAAGTCGATCGGCTTCGCCCTGGCGGCGGCCGTGTTCTTCGACGCCTTCGTCGTGCGCATGGTGATCATCCCGTCGGTGATGGCACTGCTCGGCGACAAGGCGTGGTGGCTGCCGAAGTGGCTGGACAAGATCCTGCCCAACGTCGACATCGAGGGCGAGAAGCTCGAGAAGGTGCTGGACGAGTCGGACGAGTCGCTCGTAGGCGCTTCGCGCCCGTGAGTGGTTGAGGAGTCCCTGGACTCCTCAACCACTCACAAGGCCGCAGGCCCCCGAAAATCCGCGGGCCTGCGGTCGTTTCTGTTGGTAACCTTCGGACATAATGATGACCCGCCAGGATCGCTGCTGCCCATGTTGAATGCCCTGCTCACCACGTACCTCCGCCCGTACAAGCGGGAACTCACGGCGGTCGTACTGTTCCAGCTGGTCGCGACCGCGGCCGCGCTCTACCTTCCCAGCCTGAACGCCGACCTCATCGACAACGGCGTCACCAAGGGCGACACGGCGTACATCCTGTCCACGGGCCTCATGATGCTGCTCGTCACCGTCGTGCAGATCGTCTGCTCGATCGGTTCGGTGTACTTCGGTGCCCGTGCCGCAATGGGTTTCGGGCGCGACGTGCGCCGCGCCGTCATGCATCAGGTCGGGAGTTTCTCGTCCCGCGAGTTCGGCCGCTTCGGTGCGCCGTCGCTGATCACTCGCAACACGAACGACGTGCAGCAGGTGCAGATGCTCGTCGTGATGAGCTGCACGATCCTCGTGATGGCGCCGATCATGTGCGTCGGCGGTGTCGTGATGTCGATCCGGGAGGACGCCGGGCTGGCCTGGATCCTGGCGGTCACGGTGCCGGTGCTCGCGCTGTCCATGGGCTTCGTGATCTCACGGATGGTGCCCGCGTTCCGGGAGATGCAGACCCGCATCGACGGGGTCAACCGGGTGCTGCGCGAGCAGATCACCGGTATCCGCGTCGTCCGGGCATTCGTCCGCGAGCGCTCCGAGATGGAGCGGTTCGGCGACGCCAACGAGCAACTCACCCAGACCGCCCTGCGGGTCGGCAGGCTGACCGCGGTGATGTTCCCCCTCGTCATGGTCATCGCGAACATCACCAGCGTCGCCGTCATCTGGTTCGGCGGGCACGAGATCAACAGCGGCACCATGCAGGTCGGCTCGCTCACCGCGATGCTCAGCTACATCATGCAGATCCTGATGTCGGTGATGATGGCGTCGTTCATCGCGATGATGGCGCCCCGCGCGACCGTCTGCGCCGAACGCATCGGCGAGGTGCTCGCCACCGACTCCACCGTGGTCCCGCCGGCCGAACCGGTCACCGTGCTGGAGAACCCGGGTGTGGTGGAGCTGCGCGACGCCCAGTTCAAGTTCCCCGGCGCCGACGAACCGGTGTTGCGCGACATCAGCTTCCGCGCCGAACCGGGCAAGACCACCGCGATCATCGGCGGCACCGGATCCGGCAAGACGACGCTGCTGTCGCTGATCCCGCGTCTCATCGACGCCACGTCGGGCGCGGTCACGGTGTCCGACACCGAGGTGCGCCGCATCGACCTGGACGTCCTGCGGTCGGGAATCGGACTCGTCCCGCAGCGGCCGTACCTGTTCTCGGGGACCGTCGCCACCAACCTCCGGTACGGCAAACCCGACGCCACCGACGACGAACTGTGGCGGGCGCTGGAGATCGCGCAGGCCGCGGACTTCGTGCGCGCCATGCCCGAGGGCCTCGACACCCCGGTCGCGCAGGGCGGCACGACCGTCTCCGGCGGTCAGCGGCAGCGGCTCGCCATCGCGCGGGCGCTGGTGCGTCGCCCGTCGATCTACCTGTTCGACGACTCCTTCTCCGCCCTCGACCTCACCACCGACGCCCGGCTGCGCGCCGCGCTCAAGCCCGAGACCTCGGACGCGTGCGTCATCGTCGTCGCCCAACGTGTCTCGACAATCGTGGAGGCCGAGCAGATCGTGGTTCTCGAGGACGGCGCGGTGGTCGGAATCGGCACGCACGAAGAACTACTCGAGACTTGTCCGTGTTACGTCGAGATCGTCGAATCCCAACGATCGGTCCAGGAAGCACTATGAGCGATCGCGCAACCACCACCGCCGAACGGCCCGCAGGCCCCCGCATTCCGGGACCGGTCGCACCGGGCGCCCCGGGGTCCAAGCCGCACGACCTGTGGCCGTCCACCAGGCGGCTGCTGCGGCGGCTGCGTCCCCACCGGATCATCGTCGGCATCGTCTTCCTCGTCGCCGCCGTGTCGGTGGTCCTCACCTCGATTGCGCCGCGCATGCTCGGCCAGGGCACGAACCTGATCTTCGACGGCATCATCGGCAAGCAGTTGCCCGCCGGGATGTCGAAGGATCAGGCCGTCGCCGCACTGCGGGCCGACGGCCAGAACACGTTCGCCGACATGGTGTCCGGGATGGCCGTCGTGCCCGGCGTCGGTATCGACTTCAGCGCCCTCGGCCGGGTGCTGGCGATCGTGCTGGCCCTGTACCTGGGGTCGTCGGTGTTCATGTGGCTGTCGGGATTCCTGCTGAACATCGTCGTGCAGGGCGTCGTGAAGAACCTGCGCGCCGAGGTGGAACGGAAGATCCACCGGCTTCCCCTGCGCTACTTCGACTCCCACTCCCGCGGCGACCTGCTCAGCCGCGTCACCAACGACATCGACAACGTCTCGCAGTCGTTGCAGCAGACGATGAGCCAGCTGATCGTGTCGGCGATGACGGTCATCGGCATCCTCGTGATGATGATCGTCATCTCGCCGCTGCTCGCGCTGATCGCGGTGCTGACGGTGCCGCTGTCGATCCTGGTGACGGCGCAGATCGCGAAACGGTCCAAGACGCACTTCGTGTCGCAGTGGAAGTCGACCGGCGAGCTCAACTCGCACGTGGAAGAGGCGTACACGGGCCACGAACTGGTCACCGTGTTCGGCCGCGGCCGCGAGGTGGAGGCACGGTTCGAGGAGCAGAACGAGGCGCTCTACCAGGCCAGCTACCGGGCCCAGTTCATCTCGGGCCTGATCATGCCCGCGATCATGTTCCTCGGAAACCTCAACTTCGTGGCCATCGCCGTCCTCGGCGGCATGCGGGTGGCGTCCGGCACCATGAGCCTCGGCGACGTGCAGGCGTTCATCCAGTACTCGCGGCAGTTCACCCAGCCCCTCACCCAGATCGGGGCCATGGTCAACCTCATGCAGTCGGGTGTGGCGTCCGCCGAGCGGGTGTTCGCCGTCCTCGACGAGGACGAGGAGGAGCCCGACCTCACCGAGGCCCCGACCCCGACGCATCCGCTGGGCCGGGTGGAGTTCGCGGACGTGTCGTTCAGCTACTCGCCGGAGAAGCCGCTGATCGAGAACCTGTCGCTGGTCGCGGAACCCGGCCAGATGGTCGCCATCGTCGGACCCACCGGCGCCGGTAAGACCACCCTCGTCAACCTGATCCTGCGGTTCTACGAACTCGACGGCGGCCGGATCCTCCTCGACGGCGTCGACATCGCCGAGATGTCGCGCGACGACCTGCGGTCCCGCATCGGCATGGTGCTGCAGGACGCGTGGCTGTTCGGTGGCACCATCCGCGACAACATCGCGTACGGACGCCCCGACGCCACCGAGGACGAGATCCAGGCGGCCGCGCGGATCAGCTACGTCGACCGGTTCGTCCACTCGCTGCCCCACGGCTACGACACCGTCATCGACGAAGAGGGCAGCAACATCAGCGCCGGCGAGAAGCAGCTGATCACCATCGCCCGCGCGTTCATCTCGCAGCCGTCGATCCTCATCCTCGACGAGGCAACCAGTTCCGTCGACACCCGCACCGAACTGCTCGTGCAGCACGCGACCGCGGTCCTGCGCAGCGATCGTACGAGTTTCGTGATCGCACACCGGTTGTCGACCATCCGTGACGCCGACCTCATCGTCGTCATGGAAGACGGTCGCATCGTCGAGCAGGGCAGCCACGAGGACCTGCTCCTCACCCGCGGCGCGTACTACCGCCTGTACAACAGCCAGTTCGTCAGTGCGTAACCGCCCGTGAGTACTTATCAACCGCGGGACGTTAATAAGTACTCACAGGCACGCGGTGCTGCCCCCGGCCTCGAAGGTGGCGGTGTCGCAGTAGGCGGAGCGCGGATAGTACGGACCCATCGTGGTGGCGGGGTCGGTGTGATTGTTCTGCGACGCCTGCACCGACTGCGGGTAGAAGGCGTCGGACGGCAGCATGTACCGCAGGAACAGCACCTTCTTCGCGACGTCGGTGGATCCCCAGGGGATGACGGTGACGGTGGGGTCGGATGCGGCGCGGGCCGGGACGTCCTGCGGTGCGGCGACGACGTACGTGTAGTTGCCTTCGCTGTCGGTACGGGTCTGGAAGTCGGCGGCGCACGCGACGACCGGGTACGGCGACACCTGGTCGTTCTGGCACATCGACCAGTACCGCACCTGGCGGCCGGGTTCCGTGACGGGTTGTCCCGCACGGGTATCGGGGAACGTCGGCGCCCGGCCCTGCACGACGACGATGCGCCCGGGCTGATAGGTAAGCCCCGCCCCGACGTACTTGTTGTCGCCGTTGGGGAACAGACCGGACGTGCTCGCGGGGTTCACGAAGGTCGCCTCGGGCACGTTCCCGGGGAAGGCCCCGGATGCGGCGCCCGCGATGACCTGATCGAATCCGGCTTCCGCGACCTGTCCGAGGGGCCCGTTGTCGTAGGCGGACGGGTCGAATTCGGATCCGCACGTCGGCACCGGCGACGTGCGGCCCCCGGACGTCAGCGTCACGTCGGGCAGTGGGACGCCGCCGGTCGGCGAGGCCGGGTCGTCGGGCACGTACACCCGGATGATGAGGAAACCGACGGGCACGGACTGCGCGCCTGCACCGGTGGGCAGAGCCTGAATCTGGTTGCGCGCGTGGTCGGCCGGACCGGTCATGACCGTCGCGTGCCAACGCTTCTGCGTGGGAGGCAGGGCGCCGGCGGCCGCGTCGGCGAACGGGTTTCCGCTGCCGGGGTCGGGGCCGATCTGGTTGTCGCGCAACGTGTCGACGGTGTCGAAGTTCGTCCCGTACGTGTTGAGCGAGAAGTAGCGGGCGGCCGGGTAGGTGCCGCTCAGTTCGATGGTGTCGCCGGATGCCAACGCGTAGGGCAGAACCCAGTACGTCGCGTTGGCGTCGGGGAAAGCGACGTTCAGCACGGTCGAGTTGGACATGAACTGCCACGCGCACTGCGCCGTCGGGGCCGGCTGCGCGGACGCGACCGACATCACGCCCGAACACAGCAGCAGAACCAGCACGGCAGCAACGACTTTCCCTGCCATGGCGGTCAGAACACCTCCCCGAACGCGGTCAGCTTCTCGATGCCTTCGCGGTCGATCTCGCCGGGGGTGTACCGGTTGATGAGCTGGATGTAGGCGAGGTAGCGCGCCATCGCGTCGGCGCTCTGCTGCGCGAACGCCGGGGGTAGCGGCGCGGCGAGCTGAGTCGGCAGGTACTGGGTCATCAGCTGGGCGGCCATGGCCGGACCGCGCGGGTCGTGGTCGAAGGTGTTGTCGAGTTCGGCGCGGCCCCGTTCGGTGGCGTAGTCGTAGAACTCGTACTGGAACGACGCGGGGTCGACGAAGGACGTGGGCCCCAGCCACTTCGAGTACACCGCGACCTTCGCCTCGGGGGTGCGCAGCACGTAGATATGGGTGGGGGAGTTGTTCCAGTTGACCCCTTGCGGCGCATGCTCGTTGGTGGCGAGGACGACGTGGTCACGACCCGCCGCTGCGTTGCTCCGGAGCAGTGGCAGGAGGTCGGCGCGTTCGGCGTAGGTGGCGAACAGGTCCCCGGACATCCAGTTCCGGTCGCCGTGGCCGAGCGTCGCGAGCAGCGGAACCACGTCGACGCTCGACGTCAGCTGCCCGCGCGGGGTGTCGGTGTCTCCGGTGAACCGCCCGGTGGGGTCGGCGACGATCAGCGGGATGTGGAACGCCTCGTCATAGGCGGTGGACAGTTTCCCGGCCACGAAACCGTGTGCACCGGCGTATTCGCCGTGATCGGACGTCATGACGAACACGGTGTTGGCGGCGACGTCTTCCGGGAGCGAGTCGATCACCGTGCCGATGTGGTGATCGACCATCGTCAGCACGTTCGTGTAACTGTCGAGCGCGCGTTCCCAGTACGTGTACGGCGCGAACGCGATGTGCCGGTCGGGATCGGTGCCCTGACCGTACGGCTGGAGGTAGTAGTTCGACAGATTCTGCACGTCGTCGGTGACGCCGCCCCACACCAGCGCCTGGAACTCCCGCGCGAACACCTGGGTGCTCGGTTTCGACTGCAGCGCCTTCTCGGGTTCCCAGTTCGGCGGCACGGACGGGAAACCCAGCCGCGGCGGGTCGCTCTCGCCGGTGGTCACCGACCAGGTCCGGGCCGGGCTGAGTGGGGGAACGTTGTTCGCGTACAGCGACTGATAGCGTTCCGCTTCCGTTCCGGCCCAGAAGAACTGCTGGTCGTGGGGATTGACGAAGCTCGCCGTGAGGCAGAACGGGCCGTCGGAGGGTTTACGCGTCGACAACCACGCCGCGGCCTGGTCGGCGATGTGCCCGTCGAATTCGAAGCCCTCACCGTTCAGTCCAATGATGTCGGGCATGGTCAGACCGTCGAACCCGTACTCCTCGAGGTAGCCGGGAGCGAGCCCCGAATCCTCGTCGGGCGACGGCGACAGATGCCACTTCCCGACATACGGCGTCACGTATCCGGCCTGCCGCAACAGCTTGCCGTACGTCGGAAAGTCCCGGCCCATCGCGGGCGACGGGACGGGGGAGGCGCGATTACCGGTCCGCGTCTGCAGCATCCAGTTCTGCAGCGGGTACAAGCCGGTGACGAAACACGCGCGACCCGGACTGCACGCCACCCCGGCCGTGTAGTGCTGCGTGAACTTCACCCCCGGCGCCCACAACTTGTAGAGGTTGGGCATGAACCGTTGCAGGAACTGGTCCGGCGTGGTGATCCCGGCCGGAAAGACCTGGGGAAACCGCATCTCGTCGACGACGATGAACACGATGTTGGGTTGCACGTAATTGTTCGGCTGGCGACGCAGCGGCGTCTCCGACGCGTCCGCCCGACGGTCGAAGAGACCCGACATCACGGTCACCCCGCCCGCGACCGCGGCACCCGAGAGAAACGTTCGCCTGTCGATCCGATGGCCGGTCTTCTCGTCGCTCATGGCGGTTCCTCCGGTCGAGGGGATGGGATCGTCTCACTCTCTGTACCCACTTTCGAACGAAGTAGTGATGTGTCGGCGGAAACGTCGCGCGTGATTGGATACACCCGTGAATGCCGTAGTCCCGACCCCGCCCGATCCGTTCTTCACCGTCGGCACCCGACTCGACGGGAAGCTGGGCCGCACCGGGACCATTCACACCCCGCACGGCGACATCGCGACGCCGTCGTTCGTGGCCGTCGGCACCAAGGCCACCGTCAAGGCGGTGCTGCCGGAGAGCATGAAGGAACTGGGTGCGCAGTCGCTGCTCGCCAACGCGTACCACCTGTACCTGCAGCCGGGCCCGGACATCGTGGACGAGGCCGGCGGGCTCGGCAAGTTCATGAACTGGGACGGCCCGACGTTCACCGACAGCGGCGGATTCCAGGTCATGTCGCTGGGTGTCGGGTTCAAGAAGGTCCTCGCGATGGAAGCGGTCGGCGTGCGCTCCGACGACGTCATCGCGAAGGGCAAGGAACGCCTCGCGACCGTCGACGACGACGGCGTCACGTTCAAATCGCACCTGGACGGGTCGCGGCACCGGTTCACCCCCGAGGTGTCGATGCAGATCCAGCATCAGCTGGGCGCCGACATCATGTTCGCGTTCGACGAACTCACCACCCTGCTGAACACCCGCGGCTACCAGGAGCAGTCGGTGGAGCGGACGCAGGCGTGGGCGGTGCGCTGCATCGCAGAGCACGAGAAGCTCACCGCCGAGCGGTCCCACCGCCCGTACCAGGCGCTGTTCGGGGTCGTGCAGGGCGCGCAGTACGAGGACCTGCGACGGCAGGCGTGCCGGGGCCTGGAGTCGATCACGGGGGAGAGCGGACGCGGCTTCGACGGGTACGGCATCGGCGGTGCGCTCGAGAAGCAGAACCTGGGCACCATCGTCCGCTGGTGCAACGAGGAACTTCCCGAGCACAAGCCGCGGCACATGCTCGGCATCAGCGAGCCGGACGACTTCTTCGTGGCCATCGAGAACGGCGCCGACACGTTCGACTGTGTGAACCCGTCGCGGGTGGCGCGCAACGCCGCGATCTACCACCCGGACGGCCGGTTCAACATCAACACCAGCAAGAATCGGCGTGACTTCACGCCGATCGACGAGAACTGCGACTGCTACACGTGCGCGAACTACACCCGCGCGTACATCCACCACCTGTTCAAGGCGAAGGAAATGCTGGCGTCCACGTTGTGCACGATCCACAACGAACGCTTCACGGTGCGGTTGGTCGATCAGATCCGCGCCAGCATCGAGGGCGGTTACTTCGACGATTTCAAGGCCGAGACGCTGGGCCGCTTCTACCGCACGTGAGTGGGAAAGCGTCCTCGGGGACACTTTCCCACTCACGTGGGGGTCAGAGCTGGTAGGTGGGTTCGCGCTTCTTCACGTACGCGATGACGCGGTAGGTGATCGGCATGACCAGCACCTCCACGAGGGTCTTCCACAGGAAGCCGACGATCACGTAGTTGACGAAATCGCTCCACGTGCTGATGCCGATCGCGCCGGCCGCGATGGAGCAGAAGATGAGGGTGTCGGCGAACTCACCGACGATGGTGGATCCGATGAGCCGCGCCCACAGGTGCTTCTCCTTGGTCCGCTCCTTGATCAGGACCAGCGTCACCGAGTTCAGCATCTGCCCGACGAGATAGCCGGCCAGCCCGGCGAGCAGCAGTCGCGGGTAGACGCCGACGACGGACCGCAGCGCTTCCTGGTTCTCGTAGAAGTCGGCGGACGGCAGCTCGATGAGGAGCCAGAAGCAGAACGCGGCCAGGATCAGGGCACCGAAGCCCAGGTAGATCGCGCGACGCGTGGACTTGAACCCGTACACCTCGCTGAGCACGTCGCCGAGGATGTAGGCCAGCGGGAACAGGAAGAAGCCGCCGTCCGTGATGACCGGCAGGATCTGCAGCGGGCCGATCGTGAGCGACGAATCGGCGAAGAATGCGACGCCTTTCGTCGCGCAGATATTCGAGATCAGCAGCGTCGCGGTGAACAGGGCGACGAACGTGGGGTAGTACCCCCGGCTGACGTGCGCGAACGTCGCGTGGTCGTCTGGCTTGGTCTGCTGATCTGAGGCTGTCACGCCGCCATCCAAGCACCTGCACGGGGAGGGGCGCGAATCAGGAACGGGTGAACGTACCTTTTGTCCGGTCTGAGGCGTTGAAAGGTACGTTCACCCGCGCGGATCGGTCGTGCCAGGTCCGACCCCCGGGCTAACCCTGGACGACGCGCGTGCCGCCGGCCAGCTCGTCGTGCTTGCCCTGCTTGGTGGGGCTGCCGTTGATCGTCACGGCGATGACGATCGCCGCGACGAAACCGAGCAGTCCGAACAGGAACCCGAGAAACGGGAACCCGCCGAGTGCGGCGAGGACGTAGAAGCCGTTCCGGGTCAGCGACTGCTGCTGGGTGGGCAGTCCGCCGTTCGGGCCCTCGACGCGCAGCCCCAGAACCTGCTTGCCGACGGTCTGCACCCGCGTCGTCTCGAGGAACACGAAGTAGCCCACGGCGGCGGCCGCGGTGAGGATCGCGCCCAGGACACTGCCCAGGAAGGTGCCCAGCACCAGCGAGATGACGATGGTGACCACGGCCGTCGGAATGCCCACGATCAGGCCGTCGATCACCCGCGCCCCCAGGCGGGGAAGGAGTTCGCCCGGCCGGGACGGGTTGAATCCGAAATCGGGCTGCGCGAACGGCTGGGTGCCGAACTGCTGCGCCGAGTCGAACTGCGGCGGCGCGCCGAACTGCTGCCCGTACTGCTGCTGCCCCGCCCCGTTGTAGTGCGGCTGCCCCTGATTGGGATCGAATCCGCCAGTAGTCATGTGTTCCCCCTCGAATCGTCTCGGATGACGCCTGAGCACCTTACGCAAGGGGTGGGAGTGGCTCGAGTGACGGGAGTAGCAAAACGGGTGAGCGTGCTACCGCCCAGAGGGGCGGGAGCACGCTCACCCGTGGGGAGCGAACGGTCAGGCCGAGACGTAACGGCCGGTGAGCACGCGGTATGCGTAGGTCGACGCGATGATCGTGATCGGGATCGAGACGAGAAGTCCGACACCGCAGAGGATTGCACCGACGATGTTGATGCCGACGAGGGCCAGGGCCAGCAGCAGGACCGGCCCTACGTTCTGCGAGATCACGCGGAAACTCGACTTGATGCCGGTGATCGCGTCCTCGTTCTGGTCGATGACGAACTGCAGCGTCCACCAGGTCAGGAAGATGACGATGAGACCGGGGATGATGAGCAGGACGAAACCGATGGTGGTGGCGACACCGATGATGACGCTGGCGATGATGATCGCCCCGACGTTGGTGAACTGGAAGAACGAACCGAACGCCGGCTTGTTGCCGTCCACCTCGTGCAGCGCGCCCCGCACGAGCGCCGCGTTGATCAGGTAGCCGACGATGGTGGTGACGATCGTGCCGATGATGCGCCACACCGAGAACGCCGCGCTCATGTCGGACGACGTGCTGAAGCCGCCGAAGACGAGGTTCAGCACCACCTGGATGACGGCGGCGATCAGCAGGATGCCGATCCAGATGAGCGCGTTGTCCTTGAACTTGTTCCAGCCGTAGCCGATCGCGTCGCCCACGGAGAACTGTCCCGGCGTCCGCCCGGGGGCGCCGTAGTCCGACATCGGCGGGGGCGGCGGATATCCGCCGGGCGGCGGTCCCTGCGGAGGGGGCGGGTAATTTCCCTGCGGCGGCGGGTAATTTCCGCCGGGCGGCGGTCCTTGGGGCGGCGGCGGGTAATTACCGGGAGGCGGCGGGTAGTTACCACCGCCCGGCGGTGGGTAGTTTCCGCTGGGAGGCGGTGGCGGATATCCGCCGGGCGGCGGTCCCTGCGGCGGCGGAGGGTAATTTCCGGGGGGCGGTGGATATCCGCCGGGCGGCGGTGGAGGATTGCCCTGCGGGGGGTATCCGCCCTGGTCACCACCTTCGGGTTTGTCGTTAGGGTCGTATCCACCAGTCGTCATGTGATCCCCTCAGCAAGTGTTGAATGCTCGCGCGTGACAGTGCGAATAAACACTACGTGGACAATCCTTTACTCGCCTCCCTTTGGTCTGCTTCCTCTCCTGCGGTTTTGATGCTTTACGCTGGTTATCGTGACTAATTCTGGGGGATCGGACGATTCGAATCCGTACAACGGGCAAACGCCGCCGACTTACGGCGAGGTTCCGCCCTTGCCGCGCGACGGATACGGGGTCGACGAATCCGGTTATCCCACCTATTCGGCGCCCACCGAGAAGTACCCCGACTATCAGCAGCCGGGCGCGTACGGGACTTCGCCGAATCCGTATGCCGCGCCTCATCAGTACGGCGGCGACCAGTACGGCGCCCCCAGCGGGCAGCAGTACGGCGCACCCAACCCGTATGCCGCCCCGAATCAGTACGGTGCCCCCAACCAGTACGGCCAGTACGGCGGTCCCGCTCCGCAGTACGGCGCCCCGAGCCCGTACGGCGCGCCCTACCCGCAGTCGCGCGGGACCAACGGACTCGCGATCGCCTCGCTGATCACGTCGATCGTCGGCGGATGCTTCTACGGCGTCGGCTCGATCGTCGGCATCATCCTCGGCATCGTGGCGCTGGGCCAGATCAAGCAGTCCGGCCAGGAAGGCCGGGGGCTCGCGATCGCCGGAATCGCCATCGGCGGCGCCTACGTCGTCGGATGGATCCTGTTCTTCGTGATCATGCTGATCGCGGCGGCGTCGGGGGCCTGACCACCCACGGTTCGCGGTGCAGGCGGGCCGGGTCGAACCGGGCGAGGAGGGTCCCGAGATCCACGACCTCGCCCGGGGCCGCGAGTCCGAGTGACGCCGCCAGCACCCCGAGGACGTCGCTCGGTGTGCGTCCCAACGCTTTCTGATCGGTGAGGGTGACGGCGCCGTCGCGTTTCGCGAGCCGTTTGCCGTCCCCGTTGAGGGCGAGCGCCACGTGTGCGTAGGCGGGGGCGGCGAGCCCGAGCAGTCCCGCGAGATACGCCTGACGGGGCGCGGAGGAGAGCAGGTCGTCGCCGCGCACCACCTGATCGATCCCCTGGGCGGCGTCGTCGACGACCACCGCGAGGTTGTACGCGGGGGTTCCGTCGCCGCGGCGTAGCACGAGGTCGTCCACCATTCCGGAGTAGCTTCCGTGCAGGACGTCGTCGATGGTGAACGACGTGACGGTCGCGCGCAGTCGCAGGGCCGGTGGTCGTCCGCCGGCGAGGCGGTCGGCGCGCTCGTCCGGTGTCAGGTTGCGGCAGGTCCCCGGGTAGGCGCCCTGCGGTGCGTGCGGGGCCGACGCCGCCTTCAGGATTTCCCTTCTCGTGCAGAAGCACTCGTATGTGAGTCCGGCGGCGTGGAGTTCGGCGATGGCGGCGTCGTACCGCGGCAGCCGGTGCGACTGCGACACGACGTCGCCGTCCCAATCGAGCCCGAGTTCCGCGAGGTCGGCCAATTGCCGGTCCCGGGCGCCGTCGCGGACGCGGTCGAGGTCCTCGACGCGCAGCAGGAACCGCCGGCCGGTGGACCGGGCGAACAGCCAAGCCAGCAGGGCCGTCCGCAGGTTGCCGAGGTGCAGGTCGCCGGACGGGCTGGGCGCGAACCGTCCCGCACCCTTCGCCGGATGTGACAGCGGTGCACTTTGACGAGACGGATGTGACATCGGGCCGAGGGGTCAGCTGGCCAGTTCGATCGACGACGACGGCACGACATCGGCGCCCTGCAGAATCATGCCGATCTGGACGTGCAGGGCGTGCTCGAGGTACTCGGCCGGGTACAGATCCGGACTGCCGATCGCCTCGACGGCGAGGCCGTCGACGGTGGCGAGGAGAAGCGCCGCACGGGTTTCCGCTTCCGGGGTGCCGATCCCGATGAGCACCGCGGACAGCCCGGTGCGGATCGTGAAGAGGGTCGTGCGCCGGATCTCGGCGAGCGACGGGGAGGTGGCCGCCCGCACGGCGAACGCCGCCCTGACGTGCGCCTCCCGCGACCGTGACTCGTCGAGGGGGAGCAACTGCGACATCGCGGCGAACAGGGCCTGGGCGGGGTCGCCGCCGCGGTCGATCTCCGACAGCCGGGTGAGGAGCTTGTCGACGAGGGTTCGCAGCGCGAACGCGAACATCTCGTCCTTCGTGGAGAAGTGGTGCTGCACGGCGCCGATGGACACACCCGCCTTCTTGGCGACCTCGCGCACGCTGGCACCCTCGAGTCCCGACTCGGCCGCGACGTCGAACAGGGCCGCAGCCAGGTGTTCGGGGCTGGTGGACGAGTATCGGCGTTCGCGCATGGCTCGAACATTACTTGCGTATTGAATCAATACACGCGTCAGGCGCCCGTGTCGCCGCGAGTGGCGGGTGTGATGCCGGTTATCGGCGGACGTACGTCAGGAAAATCATCCCGCTCTCGAACGCGCGGGTCGAGGTCAGCCGGAATCGCTGGGGGTCGAATTCGCCGTCGAACAGTGGAATGCCGGTGCCGATCGCGACGGGGTTGAGCTTGATCCGGAGTTCGTCGACCTCCGGTTGCAGCGCGGCGGCCAACTTCCCGCCGCCGCACAGCCAGATGTCCTTGCCGTCCTCCTTCTCGAGTTCGCGCACCTTCTCGATCGGATCGCCCGACACGATCTCGACGTCCGGGTCGGGCGACGCCGTGAGTGTCGTCGAGAACACGTACTGCCGCAGATGTGCGTACGGGCTGGTCACGCCGAGGTCGAGGCTGGGCTGGTAGGTGGCGCGGCCCATGAGCAGCGTGTCGAAATGCCGGTTGGGGGCATCGATTCCCATCGCTGCCCGCACATGGGTGGGGACCGTCTCGGGGTACTCGGCGATCATCACGGGCATGTGATCACCCTCGAGTTCGAAGACGGTGCCGCTGGGGTCCGTGCCGTCGGCGCCGGCGATGAATCCGTCGATGGTGGTGGCGACGTAGTAGACGAGTTTTCGCATGGAAGGCCTCCCGCAGTCCGGCAACTACTCCATTTGTAGTACTATGACCGAAGTGGTTGCAAGCTCTTTTTTCGAGGAGTGTCGATGGCACAGAATCCGGAACGACGTGCGGCCCTCGTGAACGCGGCGATCGAAGTGCTTGCGCGGGAGGGCGCCCGCGGACTCACCTTCCGTGCGGTCGACGCGGAGGCCGAGGTGCCGAAGGGTACGGCGTCCAACTACTTCGCCAACCGCGACGACCTGTTCGACCAGGTCGGCAAACGGATTCACGAGCGGATGGGACCCGACCCGTCGGTGATCGAGGACAGCGTCCGCAAGCCGCAGGATCTCGACCTCGTGATCGAGTGCATGCAGGGATTGTTCGGCCGGATCACCCGTGACCGCACGGGCTATCTCGCCCTGCAGGAATTGCGGCTCGAGGCGGTCCGCCGCCCCGAACTGCGTACCACGCTGACCCGCACGATCTCCGAGAACCTGGAGCGCGACATCGGGTTTCACCTCGGCTCGGGGCTTCCCGGTGACCGCGGCACCGTCGTCATGCTCTATCTCGCGATGAGTGGGCTCATCGTCGAGCACCTGACGCTGCCCGGGGTGCTCGAGGGCGTCGACACCGAGCGGCTCATCGCCGATCTCGTGACCCGAGCCGTCGCTACGCCGGACGCCTGAGCGCGTAGTCGTCCACGTACTCCTGGCCGGACAGCGTCATGAGGGCGTGCATCAGTTCGTCCGTCGCGGCCCGGACGACGTGCCGGTTGTCGCGCAGTTCGGCGAATCGGGAGAAGTCGAGCGGCTCACCGACGGTCACCGTCACCCTGCCGAACCGCCACATCCTCGATCCGGCGGGGTTGACCCGCCGGGTGCCGTGCATGGCGATCGGCACGACCGGGGCGCCCGTGGCGAGCGCGACCCGGGCGATTCCGGTCTTGCCCTTGTGGAGCCGGCCGTCGGGCGACCGGGTGCCCTCCGGGTAGATTCCCCAGACCCTGCCGTCGTCCAGGATCTTCCGTGCGGTGTTCAGGGCGGATTCGGCGGCCGAGGCCCCGGATCGGTCGATCGGCAATTGCCCGGCCGCGGTGAAGAACCAGCGTTTCGCCCGCCCCTTCACGCCGCCCTCGGTGAAGTACTCGCTCTTGGCGACGAACGTGATGCGGCGGCGCACCATCAGGACGAGGAAGAACGAGTCGACGACGGTGAGGTGGTTGCTCGCCAGGATCACCGGCCCCGACGCCGGGATGTGGTGTGCGCCGTGGATCGCGGGCCGACCGAAGATCCGCAACACCGGTCCGATCAACACATGTTTGAAGATCCAGTACCACACGGTGGACTCCTGACTCGCGCGCCGAAGGGAGTAGACATTGTCTACGGACGACATGATAGACACTGTCTACATGGGTGGAGAAGTGCAACCCCTGCGGGTGCGACTGATCGGCTGCGGGCGGGAACTACTGGACGAGGGCGGCATCGACGCCGTCGGGCTGCGCGCCGTTGCCCGGCACGCGGGGGTCTCGCACGGTGCGCCGCGGCGGTACTTCCCGACCCACAAGGCCCTGCTCGCCGCGATCGCGGCGTCGGGATTCGCGGACCTGTCCGAAGACCTCCGGTCGGCGGTCGCGTCCGAGACGGACCCGGTCGCGCGGCTGCGGCAGACCGCGCACCGGTACCTCGCGTTCGCAGGCACCCACCGCACGCTGTTCGAGTTGATGTTCCGTCACGACCTGCTCGAGGGCTCGGGCGAGGACCTGCGGCAGCACTCGAAGCCCCTGTTCGAGACGGTCGTCGCGCTCGCCGCAGACGCCGGCGCCGCGAAGCCGGACGTGGTCGCGTTGAACCTGTGGACCCAGCTGCACGGGGTGGCGACCCTTCGCGCCACCCGCAGCATCGAGGTGATCGCCGGCGACGTCGACGTGGACGCCTTCGTGGCGCAGCTGATCGACCTACATCTCAGGGGACGGGTATGACGGCGCGCGGCAGGTCGGCCCGCAACTCCACATCGGTGACGAAGTCCCCGTCGCCGGGCTCGTAGCGCCGCTGCGGATCGAAGTCCTCCACCCGGAAGCTGTCCAGGGTGGGAGAGTGCGTCGTGACGGCGAGGGTTCCGCCGTCGACGTCGAACTGCAGCAGGCGCTGGAACCCGGTCTCGCGGAGGCCGTTCACCGTGAAGTACTGGTAGTCGGCCAGCAACTCCACGACCTTCCGGTCGGTGTCGCCCACCTTCCGGTCGGTGACCGTCGTCTGCCCGTCGACGTGTCCCGCGAGGACCAGGAAGACACTGTCGAACGGGACGACGAGCCGGTTCCAGATCTGCTGTCCCGCACTGGTGCCGATGTCGCCGAACCCGCTCATCCGCAGCGAGCCGTCCTCGTCCAGGTAGTAGTGGCTGCCGACCACCACGTTGCGGTCCGGATGGTCGGCGAGCACGTCCTCGGCCCATTGCAGGACGTGCTCGGGCGGGTTGTAGCCGATGTAGAGCATCAGGAATTTCGCGCCGGCGATGTCGAGTAGGTCGTAGTGCGCCGAATTGTCCGTGTCCGTAACGGATTCACCCCAGTACGGCTGGTCGCGGAACCGCCACGGCCCGAAGAACTCGTTGTACAGGGCGTGGTTCTTCTCGTGTTCGCCGGGAATGAGCCGTCCGCCGACGTTCCACAGGTTGTCGTGGTTGCCGGGCAGGACGCCGTACGGGACGCCCGCGTCCTCGAGCGTTGCCATCGCCCGGTCCGCCACCTCGAACTCGGGCCGCGCGCGGGACTCGGGCGCCCCCGGGCGGATCCAGCTCTGGACGAGGTCGCCGGTGTGCATCGAATACGCGATCTTGCGTTCGGCGGCGTTGTCGGCGGTCCAGCGGGTCATGTCGAAATACACCTCCGGCCGGTCCCGGGACACGTACTGGGTGTCGGAGAGGTGCTGCAACGCGAAGTCGTACGTGTCCGGGTCGGCGAACTGCTGATCGGCTGTCGCGTTGGACTCGCGGAAACTCCGGTCCCGCCGCGGGCCGTCGATGACGAGGATCTGCGCGGAGTCCGCGTCCTCGATCCGGGTGGACAGGGTGACCGGGCCGCCCGGTTCGGACGGCTGCGCCGTCGCGACCGGTTCACTCCAGCTGCCGGCTTCCTCGTCCCACACGTGCATCGCGAGGTCGTCGAGATTCACCGAATGCCCCTGCCAGGTGACGTCGGTGTCGGCGGTGTCCGGGGGAAACCGGACCTCGTATCGCATGTACGGGTACTCGCCGAAGCCGTGGCTGGTGGCCGACGTGCCGTTCGACTCCTCGCCCGGAACCCGCTGCGAGGGGGTGGCCTCACCGGTGGTCCCGGCGAACATCACCGCCGACGCCAGCGGCGCCGACGTGGTGAGGCCACGGGCAGGCAGTCCCGACGCGCCGCGGGGCTCGGGATCGGCCAGCGCCACCATGTCGCCGCCGAGCAGTGCCGCGGCGAGTGACACCGCAGTCAGCGCGGCAAACCTTCCCGGCACGCTCATGACCCGAGGTTACAAGCGCGGCCGGGAAGGTGCCGGTCGTCAGGCCTTGCGGCCGAGGAACGCGAGGACCCGGGTCTGCTCGTCGGCGTCCGCGGGCACGTCCACGGCCGGACCGCACACCCCGGCCGTGCGGATGTTGTCGCCCAGTCCCTCGGCGACGCCCCCGACCCACGTCAGGTCCTCGGCGGGAATGGTCTCGTCGAGACCGGTGGCCCGGGCCAGGTCCCAGCCGTGGATCACCAGGTCGAAGCAGTAGAAGCTGTCGACCGTCTTTCCGAGGTCGGTGCGGCCGAAGTGCCCGTCGTACTCGCGGCCCGCCTTGGCCGGATCGTCGAGGATCTCCTGCATGCCGTCGCGCGTCGCCGCCCACGCGGCAACCGGGTCGTCGTCGACGGACGGCGGCTCCGGCAGTTCCAGATCGACGACGGTGACGATGTAGCGCTGCGTGTCGATCACGTGCCGCACGACGTCGCGGGCCGTCCAGCCGTCGCACGGAGACGCGTCGTCCCAGCGTGCGGCGGGCACGGATTCGACGCGCTTCGTGAACTTCGCGGCGAGGTCGCGGTAATGGACTGCGGGAGTTTCGGTTGTCGAGGTCATGCTGCCGATTCTTCTCCCTTCCGGCGTCCCCGGGCTTGAACATTTCCGACATCGACGACGGACTCCGTCCCGTGCCAGCCGGGGGCCTCACTGGCGAGCAGGTCGGACGGCGTGAGCGAGGAGATCCGCCGGCATTCCCGCGACAGGTGCGCCTGATCGCTGTAGCCGGCGGTGGCGGCCAGGTCGGCGAGCCCGGACCGCGGCCCCGACTGCGCCAGCGCCATGAACCGTTGCAGCCGCAGGATTCCGCGGAGCGTCGCGGGACCGTATCCGAACGCGTCGTTGCATCGCCGCTGCAGTTGCCGTTCCGTGACGGACGCGGCGTCGGCGAGCGCGCCGACGTTCCACGAGTGCCGGGCCAGGGCCTGCCGCACGGTGCCGATGAGCGGGTCGGCCTCCGGCCCGCGGTTCCGCCACGCGCGCACGGCGCTCTCGAACAGGGCGATTCGTTCGGCGTCGCCGGACGCGTTGTCGAGCCGGTCGGTCAGTTTCCGCTCCCACGTGGACCCGAGTACGTCGCCGAGACCGACCCGGAGGTTGCGGACCTCGGCCGCCGACGTCCGCAGCAGATGCGGGCCGGCACCGGGACGGAAACGGACACCGACGGATTCGGTGCCCGGCGGCAGCGTGAACGACCAGGCGGTGGTCTCGGGACCGCACACCCGGATCCCCACGCCCCGGATCCACAGGATGTCCATGCAGGCGTCGGGCACCAGCAGATGCTCGCCCTGCGTGCGCGCGGACCACCCGCACACCAGGGTGCGCGCGAGGTCGGGTGCCGGCGAGGTCGGCGCGTACCAGCCCATGGACAGAAGCGTAATTCCGGATACCGACACGTGCGCGACCCTCACATCGCCCGAAGTGCCCGCACCGGCACGTAACTCGAGGTGAACTGTATGCACGGGTCCGCAGAGGTTCCCCGGAGGCCCGCCACTTCGCCGTCACAGAGAACGAGGACTCCATGAGACGAACATGGGCGCTGGCAGCGATCGCCGCCGTCAGCCTGACCTTCTCGAGTTGCGCCTACGACAGCACCGATTCCGGCGACACGGGCGGCAACGCCCCGGTGTCCCCGACGCCGACGTCTCCACCCGCCGCGCCCGGAACACCCGTCCTGAAGATGGGCCCCACGACGCTCGGCGAGGTGATGGTCGACGAAGGTGGGATGACGGTCTACGTCTACGACAACGACGAGGTCGGCTCCGGTGCCAGTTCCTGCCGGGACACCTGCCTGCAGTCGTGGCCGCCGGTCACCTCCGTGACCGAGAACCCGACGGTGCAGGGGCTGAAGGAAGTCGTCATCGACACCATTCCCGCGGCGGACGGCACCCACCAGCTCACCGTGAACGGCCGCCCCGTGTACCGGTACAAAGACGACGACGAACCCGGTGACGCATACGGGCAGGCGGTCGGCAGCGTCTGGTGGACCCTCGACTCCGCGGGCAACCCGGTCACGACAACTGCGGGCGGCGAGTAGCGCGGTCGATTCTCAGGTGGACGGTGACGGTCAGCGCCGCGGACAGCGCGGCAGCGAACCACAGGGCGTCCAGCCCGATCCAGCGGTGCGCGAGAGCGCCCGTCACCGCTCCTGTCACCAGGCCCGCCCACAGCGCGAGATGTCGTAGCCACGCCCACCGCGGTCCGCCGAACAGTGCCGCGGCCAGCCGGTGGCCCATCTTCACGAGGGCGCCCGTCATGTAGGTGAGGCCGATGGTGACCTCGCCGTCCTTCTGGAAGAAAGAGTTTTCGGCGCCCATGGCGAGCAGCATCGCGCCGACGGCCACGGTGCTCGCCCCGAAGGTCGCGGCGACGGCGCCTGCGATCAGGAGCCCCGACACCACGGCGAGCACCGTCGTCCGGGCGGGCAGCCGCGTGCGATCGGACAGGTGCACGACGACGGCACCCAGGGCGCAACCGAGGACGAACGTGCCGATGACCGCCGCGGCGGTCAGCGCGGGCGCCCACGTTCCGTCCGCGAAATCGACGCTGAACCGGGTGAGATTGCCGCTCATGAACGCGACGAAGAACCCGCCGAGTGTGATGAATCCGAGCGCGTCGACGTAGCCGGCCAGCGCGGACAGCACCACCGCCAGCGCGAGCATTCGCCTGCTGTCGTCGATCGGCACATCACACATCAAACACCGCGGGAAACGACAGCGGCCCCCGATCCGGAGATCGGGGGCCGCTGTGGCGTGAATGCTCAGGCGGTGCCGAGGGCGGGCGCGAGAGTGCTGGCCCAGGACTCGTGCAGGCGGTCCTGCCAGTAGGGCCACGTGTGGAGGCCCTCGTCGGCGATGTGCGTCTGCACGTTGGCGCCTGCGGCCTTCGCCGCGGGGACGAAGGACCTGCTGCTCAGGCCGGAGGCGGTCTCGAGGGGAACCGTCTGGGAGAACTTCACCGGGTCGAACGAGTCGCTGTCCGGGTCGACGGTCGGGTCGCCGGCCGCCGCACCCGCACCGGACGAGATGTAGACGGACTTGCCGCGCAGTGCGCCGACGTTGAGCAGCGGATCGTTGCGAAGCCACGCAGCCGACGGCCAGAAGCCCCACATGTTCAGCGCGTTGCCGCCCATCTGGGCGACGGACACCTGAATGCCCTGCGCGAAGCCGGGCGAGCTGGCCGTCGGGTAGCCGCTGTAGGACGCGACGGCCTTGTAGAAGTCGGGGTGGTGGGTCGCGAGGTTCAGCGCGGAGGTGCCGCTCATCGACAGACCGGCGACCGCGTTGTTCACGCCGTCGCTGCCGAACTGCGAAGCCATCACCGGGGGCAGTTCCTGGGTCAGGAAGGTCTCCCACTTGACGCGGCCCAGCTTCGGGTCGTCGCGCAGCCAGTCGGAGTAGAAGGTGCCGCCGCCGCCGAACGGGATGACCACGTTGACGTGCTTGCCCGCGAAGAAGTTCTCCACGTCGGTCTCGATCAGCCAGCCGTTGTTGTCGTCCGGCGCGCGCAGACCGTCGAGCAGGTACAGCGTCGGCGCGGGACCGCCGCCCGCGGCCTTCAGCACCTTGACCGGAATGTTCTTGTTCATCGCCGGTGAGTACACCGAGATCACGGCCGAGTCGGCATGCGCGATGCCGGTTCCGGCCAGTACGGACACGAGGCCCGATGCCAACACTGCGACCAGGCCCACGATCAGCGCGCGGGTGCGACGTATCGCCATCCGAATGTCCTTCTATCTCGTAACAGACACTGCACAGCGAACGCTGCACCGGAGACGATAACAGGAAGATAACGGGTTGCGCCCGGTGTGGCCTGGGATTCTCGGCGCCGAAGGGTTCGCGGGCGGCAGTCCGGGGCGGCGCCACCGGTTTGCCCGGAGATGCAAAGAACCCCTGTGAACCGCTTCGCAGCGGTTCACAGGGGTTCCTGTGGCGGAGGATAGGGGATTTGAACCCCTGAGGGCGTTAACCCAACCCGCGTTCCAGGCGAGCGCCATAGGCCACTAGGCGAATCCTCCGTGGAGGAGCATACCCAACGACCACGGCTCACCGTTAAACGACCAGGTGGCCGCCGGTTCTACCCCCACTTCAACTGGCTGAGGGCATGCTCGGCGAGCGGCGCGGACCGGTCGCAGGACGTGTCCGGGTTGGCGGTCGCGTCGAGACCGAACTTCGTCTCGATCGACAGGGTGCCCGCGTCGGTGGTGACCTCGAGGATGCACTGGTATTTGCTCTCGGCGAGCGCCCGGCCTTCGAGCCCGCCGACGCCGACCGTGCGTAGCGGGTCGACCGGTTCCGGCGCGCTGGTAGTGGTGACCGTCACAGTGTTCAGCGCCTCGGGTTTGCCCCACGTGCAGGCGCGACGTTCCGGACTGTCGGTGGCGACGCCCTCGCCGGCGCCTGCGGTCAGAAGCGGCGCGAGCGTCGAGTCGTCCGCGAGCGAGCACGCGTCGGCCGCGTCCCAGCTGACGGCATCGGATGTGGCTGCGTCTTCGCTGCTCCCGCCGCACGCCGACAGTGCTGCCACGACGGCGGCGAGGGTCGCCACGTGTGCTGTCCTTCTGAGTTTCATCCCGATCCTTTGCCGACGGTGGCCGAATGCGGGGGCGACCGTAGCACTGGCCCCGGTCCGACGTGCGGTGTCGGGCCGGGGCCGGGGTGGATCCCGGCAGCGGCTCGGGGCCGTCTACACTCTGTGGTGGATCCCGCGCGGCGCGCATCCTGTGAACTCCCCCAGGGCCGGAAGGCAGCAAGGGTCAACGGGCTCTGCCGGGTGCGCGGGGTCCCCTATCTTTCGCATACCCGACCCACGATGTCGGTGAGAGGCCGCTCCTGATGACCAACCAGACCCAGATCGGGTTGATGAGCCATGAGGAACTACTTTCGGAGCACGAGCGCCAGACAGCGAGCTACGCGCAGCTGAAGACGGAGAAGCTCACGCTCGACCTCACCCGCGGCAAACCTTCGCCCGAGCAGCTGGATCTGTCGGCGGCGCTGCTGTCGCTGCCCGGTGACGGCGATTTCCGCGACGGCAACGGCACCGATACCCGCAACTACGGCGGGCTCACCGGGCTGCCGGAACTGCGCGCGATCTTCGGTGAACTGCTCGGCATCCCCGTCGAGAACCTGCTCGCCGGCAACAACGCCAGCCTCGAGATCATGCACGACAACGTCGTGTTCGCCCTTCTGCACGGCACCCCCGACTCCCCGCGCCCCTGGTCGCAGGAGGAGAAGGTGAAGTTCCTGTGCCCGGCGCCCGGCTACGACCGCCACTTCGGGATCACCGAGACGTACGGCATCGAGATGATCCCGGTGCCGATGCGCCCGGACGGCCCCGACGTCGGTGTCATCGCCGAACTCGTCGCGAACGATCCGCAGATCAAGGGTCTGTGGGCTGTTCCCAACTACTCCAATCCCACGGGCGCGGTGTACTCGGAAGAGGTCACCCGGGCGCTGGCGTCGATGCCGACCGCCGCCCCCGACTTCCGGCTGTTCTGGGACAACGCGTACGCGGTGCACCCGCTGGTCGGCGAGACGGCGCCGTCGCTGGACGTCCTCGGGATGGCCGCGGAGGCGGGGCACCCCAACCGGCCGCTCGTGTTCGCGTCGACTTCGAAGATCACGTTCGCCGGTGCCGGTGTCAGCTTCTTCGGTTCCTCCACCGCGAACCTGGCCTGGTACCAGAAGTACCTCGGTAAGAAGAGCATCGGTCCCGACAAGCTGAACCAGCTGCGTCACCTGCGCTTCTTCGGTGACGCCGACGGCGTCCGCGCCCACATGGAGAAGCACCGCGAGATCCTGGCGCCGAAGTTCGCGCTCGTCCTGAAGATCCTCGAGGATCGTCTCGGGGCGTCGAAGGTGGCGTCGTGGACGGAGCCGAAGGGCGGATACTTCATCAGCCTCGACGTCGTCGAGGGCACAGCGAAGCGCGTCATCGCTCTGGCGAAGGACGCGGGGATCGCGCTCACCGCCGCCGGATCGGCGTTTCCCTACGGCGTCGACCCCGAGGACAAGAACATCCGGCTCGCGCCGAGCTTCCCGTCGATGGACGATCTGGACAAGTCGATGAACGGGGTCGCGACGTGCGTGCTGCTCGCGGCCACCGAGTCCCGCCTGGATTTGCCGAAGTCCTAGAAGCACACGTCCGGCCGCTCACCTGTTCCGGGTGAGCGGCCGGACGTGTCTCTACATCCTGGCGTAGCGCGCCATCACGAAGCTGTACACCCCGTACGCGGCGATGCCCAGCGCCGCGAGGATCAGCAGGAACTGCCCGAACGGCGCCGAGCCGAGGGTCTTCACCGCGCCGTCGATGCCGGTGGCCTTGGACGGGTCGGAGTTGAAGACCGCCACGATCACCAGCACGCCGGCACCCGCGATGACGAGCCCCTTGGCCACGTACCCGACCACGCCGAGCGGTTCTACGAACCTCGACGGGGTGCCCTTCAGATCGTCCAGGAAGTTCTTGGCCGCCCCCTTGTAGACGTGGTAGCCGCCGACGCCGATGGCGACCAGAGCGACGACGATCAGGACGAACTTTCCGCCGCCGGACTGCATCAGCCGGGCGCTGAGTCCGGCGTTCTGCTCGCCGCTGGACTTGCCGCCGCCCCGCGCGAACTGGACTGCCGAGAACGCGAACGCGAAGTAGACGACGGCCAGGCTGAGCGCCTTGACGCGATCCATCGCCGACGTCCCGCCGTCGTTCCCGTCGGACTGTTCGGAGGGGTGCGGGCCGACGATCGTCTCGGCGAGCCGCCACAGCGCCATCGCGACGAACACGATCGCCGCCACCCAGAGCACGAACCGCCCCCCGGGTTTCGACGCCAGCGTGCCCAGCGCCCCGGACTGATCGGCGTTGCCGCCGCTGCCGAACGCGAGCTGGAGGATGATGTACGCGATCAGCAGATGCACGAAACCGCTCATCACGTGTCCCGCGCGGGCCACCCGCTCGAACGTGGTGCTGTCCGTAGCGCGATCCACGGCTCCGCTGAATCCGCTGGCTCGGTTCGCTTCGTTCTGGGCCATCGGGTGTCCTTCGGGTCGTGCGACGGACCGGAGTCCCTTGACCGTAGTCGTACCCGGTATCGGCCGGGCCGACACCGGGTGAGCGCTATTGCACTGAGCTCGTGACGCGGTCGATCAGGTTGGATGCGCTGTAGTAGTCGAGCCGGAAGCTGTCCTTGCCGAGTCCGGTCACCTGCTTCTTCTCCACGGACGGCGTCTGCTGCAGAGTCGGATCCGCGAGGAACCGCTCGGCGTCCGCCGCGTCACCGATCACGATGAACGTGGTGTTGCCGGGCACCGCCCGGGGCAGGTTCTCCTGCCCGGCAGGCACGACGTCCTTGCGGCCGGCCATGATGCCCTTGTCGGCGGAGTTGATGTCGGCCGGCAGCTCGGCGAGCGAGAATCCGAGGCGTTCCAGCAGAATGCCCTGCGCCGATTCGGCGGTGAACATCCGCGACTCCTCGGGCGAGTTGTAGGCGAGCACGTTCACCGGGTTCGCCGCGGCGACCTTGCCGCCGAGCGCTGCCTTGGCGTCGTCGAGTTGCTGGTCGAACTTCGCGACGAGGGCGTCGGCCTGGTCCTCGGCCCCGATGGCGGCCGCGATCTGATCGCTGAGGTCCTGCCACGACTTGTCGTCGTACCGCAGCACCACGACGGGCGCGATCTGCTTCAGCGTGTCCACCTGATCGGCCGCCGAGTCGCCGCCCGTCGCGGACACGAAGATGAGGTCCGGATCTGCGGCGGTGATCTTCTCGACGTTGGGTTCGCCCTGGTAGAGCGTCTCGACGCCGCGCTCGGCGGCGATGTCGGCCCACTGCGTGAACAGGCCGTTCTCGTCGGTCACGTCGCTCGGACGCTGGGCGCCGGTGCCGATCAGGGGTGCGTCGAGGGCGAGCAGCGAGCCGGTGAGGGTGACGCTGGTCGAGACGATCCGCTCGGGCTCGAGCTCGATCGTGACGCTGCCCGTCTCGTCGGTGACGGTGCGCGGCCACCCCTGGTCGGACGCAGCGGTGGTGCCGGTGGTCGCGGACTCGGGAGCGGGATCGGACGAGCACGCGGCTGCGCCGATCCCGACGGCGAGGACAGCGGCAGCTGCCAGTGAGCGGCGAAGTTTCACAGTGGACTCTCTTTCGCAGGGGTAAGGAATCTGATTTAGGCTAGCGTTACCTACATTCGAATGGGGAAGTGGATGCTGAAACGGGTGCCCGGACCGGAGCGCCGCGTCGTGCGCACACGAGCGATCGACGACCTGGGGCCCGACGACCTCCCCGCGTTCTGGGACCGACTCGCCGCCGCGGGCAGCCCCCTCGTCGAACGGGACGGAGCCGACCGCGGTTGTGTGATCGCGACGTTCTGCTGGCGGGACCCGGAAGGCGACGCACGCGGCTCGCGCACGCGGCACGTCTACCTCGACGCCAACGGGATCACCGACCGATCCCGGCCGGAACGGGCCGCGCTGACGCGGCTGGCCGGCACCGACCTGTGGTCGCTGTCGATCGAGGTCCCCGAGAACTGGCGTGGCGCCTACCGGTTCATTCCCCGTGCGGATCAGCTGTCGGGGCCGGGCGACACCCCGGGCTGGCAGTGGTGGCGGGACGTGCTCGCCGGCGCACGACCCGACCCGTTCAACCCGTTGCCCACCCGTCCGGTGCAGGCCGGCGACTGCTCCGAGGCAGCGATGCCCGCCGCGCCCGCGCAGCGCTGGTGGACCGACCGGCCCGGCCGCGGCGAACTCCACGAGACGACGTTCCCGCTGTCGGGCACGCGACGGTCGGTGTGGATCTACGAACCGCCGGGACTCGCCGCTCGATCCCGTCCGGTGGTGGTGCTGTTCGACGGCCGGACGTGGGCGGTCGACCTGCCGATCGCGGGCGCCGTCGACGCGCTCGGACCTGCGGGGCACCGGGTTCCGCTCGTCGTGATGGTCGACAGCGTCGGACCCGAACTGCGAACCGGGGAACTCGGCTGCGGCCCCGCATTCGCCGCCGGTCTCACCGCAGAACTGCTCCCGTGGCTGCGACGGGAATGGGCCGTCACCGACGACCCGGCATCGACGATCGTGGCCGGTTGCAGCCTGGGCGGTCTGACCGCCTGCTACCTCGCGCTGACCGCGCCGCACGTGTTCGGGTGCGCCGTCAGCCTGTCCGGGTCGTTCTGGTGGCCGGGATCCGGGCCGGGAGTGTCGTTCCAGGACCTCGTCCGCGCCGCCGCCCCGTCGCGCAGCCGGTTCGGCATCGAGGTGGGGACACTCGAATGGATGCTCGTCGAACCCGCCCGCGAAGTCCGCGACCTGCTGGTAGACGCCGGCCACGACGTGCGGTACCGGGAGTTCTGCGGAGGCCACGACGCGCTGCACTGGCGAGACGGACTGATCGGCGGAATCGCGGCAATGCTGGGCCCTACCCAGCAGTAATGCAGTGATGTGGATAACTCTGTGAGTAAACCGCCCGTCTCGGTGAAGGTCGCACCGGCCCGATGGTGGGATGGCAGGATCGAATCATGGCACGCACGCTGAACCTGGTAGGGGATCCGGACGCCGACGCACTCCTCTCGAGTGATCCGCTGGCGTTGCTCATCGGGATGCTGCTCGATCAGCAGGTTCCGATGGAGACGGCGTTCGCGGGCCCCAAGAAACTCGACGACCGGATCGGCGGCCTCGAGGTGCACCGCATCGCGGAGATGGATCCGGACGAGTTCGCGGCCGTCTGCTCACAGACTCCCGCCGTCCACCGGTTTCCCGGATCGATGGCCACCCGCATCCAGTCGCTCTGCGCATACCTCGTCGAGAACTACGACGGCAGCGTCGAGGCGCTGTGGACCAGCGGCGACCCCGACGGCAAAGAAGTCTTGAAGCGGCTGAAGGCACTGCCGGGGTACGGCGACCAGAAGGCCCGCATCTTCCTGGCGCTGCTCGGCAAGCAGATCGGTGTGGAGCCGACGGGCTGGCGCGAAGCGGCAGGCGACTACGGCACCGAGGGATCCCGGCGTTCGATCGCGGACGTCGTGGACGACAAGAGCCTCCACGAGGTCCGCGAGTTCAAGAAGGCCGCGAAGGCCGAGGCGAAGAAGGCCGCGGCAGCGAAGAAGAAGTAGGCACTGCTACTCCGTGGCGTCAGGCTTCTGCTTCCGTTCCACGTCGAGTTGCCGCCTGCGTTCGGCGTCGTGCATCCACGGGAAGACGCTGTTGCCCTGGCCGCCGCCGATCGGTCCGTGGCCGAGCACGCCGTGTTCGTAGGCCGATTCGGCGTGCAGTGCGAGGTCGATGCCGGAGGATTCGTCCTCGGCGCTCACCCGGAACCCGAAGATCCGGTCGATCAGCTTGCCCAGCCCGAACGTCACCCCGAACGCGTACAGGGCGACCACCACCACGGCCAGCACCTGCTTGCCGAGTTGCGCGAACCCGCCCCCGTAGAGGAGGCCTTCGGCGCCGCCCGTCATCACCTCGGTGGCGAGCAGCCCGATCAGGATCGTGCCGACGATGCCGCCCATGAGGTGTACGCCCACGACGTCGAGCGAGTCGTCGTATCCGAGGCGGAATTTCCAGCCGACGGCGAACGAGCAGACCACACCGGCGACCGCGCCGACGATCACCGCGCCGACCATGCTCACGGTGCCGCAGGACGGGGTGATCGCGACCAGGCCCGCGACGACGCCGGACGCCGCACCGAACGTGGTGGGGTGACCGTCGCGCTTCTGCTCCACGAGCAGCCAGCCGAGCAGGCCGGTGCAGCCGGCGACGAGGGTGTTCAGAAAGATCGCGGCCGCGGTGCCGTCGGCGGCGAGCGCCGAGCCCGCGTTGAAACCGAACCAGCCGAACCACAGCAGTCCGACACCGAGCAGCACCAGCGGCAGGTTGTGAGGGCGCATCGACTCGGACTTGAATCCGAGCCGCGGGCCCAGGACCAGAGCCAATGCGAGGCCGGACGCGCCGGACACGATCTCGACGACCAGCCCGCCCGCGTAGTCGAGGGCGCCGAACTGCGCGATCCAGCCCTGCGGGTTCCACACCCAGTGCGCGACGGGCGCGTAGACGACGAGGGCCCAGACGGGCACGAAGATCATCCAGGCCGAGAACTTGGCCCGGTCGGCGATCGCACCGCTGATCAGCGCGGCGGTGATGATCGCGAACGTCAGCTGGAACGTGGCGAACAGGATCTCCGGGACCTGCCCGTGGACGGTGGTCGGGTCGATGCCCGCCATCCCCAGGTGCTCGAGCCCGCCGATCAGTCCGCCGCCGATGTCGTCGCCGAAGATGAGGGAGTACCCGGCCACCAGCCACGCGACCGTGACGAGCGCGATCGACACGAAGCTCATCATGATCATGTTCAGTACGCCGGTGGAGCGGACCATCCCGCCGTAGAACAGGGCGAGCCCCGGGGTCATCAGCAGGACCAGCGCGGTACTGATCAGAAGCCAGGCGGTTGCTCCGGCGTCGATTGCAGGCACGACATTCTCCTCACACACCCGGACGAAACCAGGCGCGGAAAATCACGATGACCGCGGGCCGTTTCAACTGTGATGCCGATGCGTTGCGAACGTGTTACGCAATCCGGTCGGGTCCGGATTTCCACCTGTGAGTTGGGCCCCGAGCAGGCGCTTCGACCACCCGGGCCGGGCTGTCGGGGACCGCCGGTAGTCTTTCCGCGTGGCCCTGTACCGGAAGTACCGACCCGCATCCTTCGCCGAGGTGGTGGGGCAGGAGCACGTCACCGAACCACTGAGCACCGCCCTCGACGCCGGACGGATCAACCACGCGTATCTGTTCTCCGGTCCCCGCGGCTGTGGCAAGACGTCGTCTGCCCGCATCCTGGCCCGATCGCTGAACTGCGTGGAGGGCCCGACCTCGACGCCGTGCGGCTCGTGCCCCTCGTGCGTGGCGCTCGGACCCGGCGGGTCGGGCAACCTCGACGTCACCGAACTCGACGCGGCCAGCCACGGTGGCGTCGACGACACCCGTGAACTGCGCGACCGCGCGTTCTACGCGCCCGCCGAGTCGCGGTACCGGGTGTTCATCGTCGACGAGGCCCACATGGTCACCACGGCGGGTTTCAACGCCCTCCTCAAGATCGTGGAGGAGCCGCCCGAGCACCTCATCTTCATCTTCGCGACCACCGAACCCGAGAAGGTGCTGCCGACCATCCGTTCGCGCACCCATCACTACCCGTTCCGGCTGCTCGCGCCGACGACGATGCGGGGGCTGCTGGAGAAGATCTGCCAGCAGGAGAGCGTTCCGGTCGCCGACCCGGTGTATCCGCTGGTCATCCGGGCCGGCGGGGGATCCCCGCGTGACTCGCTGAGCATCCTCGACCAGCTCCTCGCCGGCGCCGGCGACGAGGGCGTCACCTACCCGCGCGCGCTCGCGCTGCTCGGTGTCACCGACGTCGCGCTGATCGACGACGCCGTGGACGCGCTGGCCACCGGCGACGGTGCCGCGCTGTTCGGGACGGTCGACCGGGTGATGGACGCCGGGCACGATCCGCGGCGGTTCGCCGTCGACCTGCTCGAGCGCCTGCGCGACCTCATCCTGATGCAGGCGGTCCCCGACGCCGCCGAGCGCGGCCTGGTCGACGCTCCCGGCGACGTGCTCGAGCACATGCGCGCCCAGGTCCAGCGGATCGGTCCCGCCACGCTCACCCGGTACGCCGAGGTGATGCACGCCGGACTCGGCGAGATGCGCGGCGCCACCGCCCCCCGGCTGCTGCTCGAGGTGATGTGCGCCCGGATGCTGCTGCCGTCGGCGTCCGATGCGGAGTCGGCCGTGCTGCAGCGACTCGAACGCGTCGAACGCGGACTTCCGCCCGCCGGGACGGCGCCTGCTGTCGACGGGGAACACCCTGCGGCAGCGCCGGCTCGCGCGCCCGAACGGCCCGCCGAGCCGGAACCGGAGCCGAAGTTCCAGCGACCGTCCATGCGCCAGGCCGCAGCGGCCACCGTGCCCCCGCCGCCCGAGCCGGAACCCGAACCGATGCCGCGGCCGGTTCCGGAGCCGACGCCGGCTCCCGTTCCCGAACCGGAGCCGACGCCACAGCCCGAGCCGACTCCCGTTCCGGAGCCGACACCACAGCCCGAGCCGGCGCCCGTTCCGGAGCCGATGCCGGAACCCGAGCCGACGCCGCGGCCCGTGCCCGAACCGGCGCCTGAGCCGACGCCTGCTCCCGAACCCGAGCCGACTCCAGAACCGGAGCCGCCGCTCGCACCCGAGGTGGAAGCTGCACCTGCCGCATCGGCGGGTCCGGATGCCGCCACACTGCGCGAGGCCTGGAATTCGCTGCGCGAGAAGGTGAGTCAGCGGAACAAAATCCTGCCCGCGATGTTGTCGGCCGCGACGGTGCACGACGTGCAAGGCAACCGCCTGATCCTGGCGCACCCGGTCCCCAACCTGGGTGCCCGGATCGCGTCGCCGCACAACGCGCAGGTGATCGCCGAGGTCCTGTCCGAGATGTTCGGCGGCACCTGGGAAGTGGAGTATCAGGCCGGCGCCCCGACGGCGCCGCCTCCACCGGTCGCGAAGGCCGCGGCGGCGCCGGCGAAGCCGGCAGGCGCTCCCCGGTTCTCCCGTCCCAGCCAGGAGAGGGCGGCGCAGCGCCCGCCGCAGCAGCAGTCCGACACGCGGAACTCCGACGCGGGTCCGGGTGCGGCGCAGGCACGACCGTCGTCCGAGCCGGACGACGACATCCCGCCGCCGGAAGCTCCCGACTATCCGGACGATCCCGGGCCGGTCGATTACGAGGCCGTGTCGTCGACGCCGCCCGTCTCCACACCCGAGGACGAGGAAGAGATGTTCAAGGAGGCGGCGGAACCCGTCGACCCCGCGACACGCCGTGACCCGGAGGACGTGGCGTTCGAACTGCTCAAGGACATGCTCGGGGCGAAGAAGCTCGAGGGCTGAACCGGGCGGCGCGGTCCCGGCACGTCGGGACAATCGCCCCTGGTGCCCGGGACGCCGGGTGCCCGATCGTCGTCTCATGAGCACAGTGAATGTTCCAGACGGCGTGCAGAACGAGGTCCCGGCGACCGCGCGACCGCGAAGTGGCCGGTGGTGGGCGTACGTCGGGATCCTGGCCGGTGTGGCCGGGATCGTCGGCATCCAGGCGAGCATGTCGGTCGACGCGGTGTACGTGGAGGCGTCGGCCGGCGACGCGGTCGCCATCATGAACGGCCTCGCCGGCCAGCGCACCGGGATTCTCGTGATGCACGTGTCGATCATGACCGCGGCGCTGCTGATCCTCGTCTTCGCCGCCGGGCTGTCCCAGCGCCTGCGGGCAGCGTTGCCCGCCGAGAGCATCCTGCCGTCGGTCGCGGCGTTCGGGCTGGTCCTGACGTCGGCGGCGTGCCTGCTGGGGACCGGGCTGACCACCGAGCTGGTGTTCGGCCTCGGTGACACGAGCCGGCTGGTGCCGGAGTTCGCGGTGGTCGGCGGCCACTGGATGGGCACGATTGCGTGGCTGTGGGCGGGCGCAGGTGTCAGCGCGCTGGCGGTGGCCGCGGCACTGCTCCGGGGACACGCGGGCCCGCGGTGGATCGGCTGGGTGAGCCTGGTCCTGGGCCTGGTGACCGCCGTCATCGGCGTCTCACCGCTGCAGTACCTCGCCGGGTTCACCGGACCGCTGTGGGTGCTGGTGAGCGCGATCGGATTCGCTTTCGCCGACACCGTGCGCGAGTAGGGGAGATACTCGTTCGCATCATGGTGAAGCAGAAGGACACTCGAATGACCGAGGGGTCGGCGGGTGCGGGCGGTGCGCCCGTACCCGCTGCTGTCATGGCGGTGTCCGCGTGGGTTCTGGTCGTTCTGTCGGTGGTGGCGTTCGTCCGGGCAGATCCGGGAATCGGCTCGAATCAGCTGTTCTTCCTGGTGGACGTCGTCGGGGCGGCGGTCTACGGGACCGTGGCCGGCGTCGTCCTCGCCCGCCGGGTGCACCCGGTGCCGATCATTCTGGGCCTCACCGCGATCGGCGTGGGTATCGCCGCGCTGAGCTACAGCTACACGCAACTCGCGCTCGTGCGTCCGGGGCTGCCGTGGGTCGACGCGCTGTCGCCGCTGCAGAACACCGCGTGGATTCCCGGGACGCTCAGTCTGTTCCTGATCGTGCCGTGGCTGATCCGCGACCACCCGCTCGGCGTCGGCGCGAAATGCGGTGTCCTCGCGGGTATCGCCGCGACGGTCTGGTACTTCTGGGCACGCACGTTCACGGGGATCCCGGCGGTCTGGGTGATCGCGCCGGTGCTCGTGGCCGGCTTCGCGGCGGCAGCGGACTGCGGGTGGAGGTGGCGTCACGGCCCGCCCGCCGAGCGTGTGGGTCTCGGGTGGATGTGTCTGGGCACGGCGCTGATGACGGCCGCGTACATCCCGTTGGTGCTGCCCGCGTCGATGCCGGGACTGTGGGTGCTCAACCCGTTGGTGCACTTGGCTGTTCAGGCGTTCTATCCGGTCGCGATCCTGGTGTGCATTCTGCGCCAGCGCATGTGGGGGCTGAATCTGGCCGTCAGCCGCGCGACGGTGGCGGGCACTCTCACCGTCCTGCTGCTGGTGCTGTACGTGGTGGTGGCGACGGCCCTGACGGCGCTGCTGCCCGACGGTGATTCGGCCGGGGCGCAGGTGGTCGCGGCGGGTGTCGTCGCGGTCGCGGTGCAGCCGGTGCGTTTGTGGCTGCAGCGGAGGGTTCACCGCCTGGTGTACGGCGAGGATCCTGCGCGGGCCGTCCGCACCCTCGGCAGGCAGTTCGGCAGCGCCGAGACCCCGGAACAACTCCTCGAGGGTCTCGCTGCCGGTGTCGGCGTCGCGTTGCGGCTCGAATCCGTGACCGTGCGGCGCACCAGCGGGATTGCCGCGGTATGGGGTTCGGCGACGGGGCCCGCCGAGTCGGTGGAGTTGGTCCACCGCGGCGCGGCGCTGGGGACGATGGTCGTGACAGCGCCGCCGGGGGAAGCGCTGGGGACGCGCACCCGCCGGTCGCTCACCGAACTGTCGGCGGTGGTGACGGCCGGTCTCGTCGTGCTGCAGTCGGCGGAGAACCTGCAGGAGGCGCGACGCCGGCTGGCGTCCGTGCGACTGGAGGAGCGGCAGATGATCCGGCGCGAACTCCACGACGGGCTGGGTCCGTCGCTCGCGGGCATCCGGCTCGGCCTGCAGGGCGCCCGGAACCTGCTCGGCTCGGATCCGGTCGCCGCCGCCGAACTCATCGACGCGCTGCAGGAGCAACTCGACCATCAAGTGGAGGGCGTCCGGCAGCTGTCGCGCAGCATGTTCCCGCCGGTGCTCGACGAACTCGGACTGGTCCCGGCGCTGCACGAACTGGCGGCCAACCAGTCGCGCAGCGGATTCCAGCTGCGGGTGCAGGCCGATCCGCCGCCGCGACTGGGCGCGGAGATCAGCGCGGCGGCGTACGGGATCGTCGTCGAGGCCGTCACCAACGCGCGCCGTCACAGCGGTGCCGACGGCTGCCGGGTCGACGCCACGTTCGCCCGGGAGGTGCTGACGGTCGTCATCCACGACGACGGCTGCGGGTTCGATCCGGCCGGGGGCGGCGGCGTCGGAACCCGGTCGATGCGGGAGCGGGCCCACGAACTCGGCGGCACCCTCCACATCGAATCCGGCCGTCCGACAGGCACGGTGGTCACCGCCCGGCTACCGTTGACCGCATCATGAGCGCGGGCACGACACATTCCACCACCTCGTCCATCCGGGTAGCCGTCGTCGACGACCACCCGGTGTTCCGGCTCGGGATGGCCGCGTTGCTGTCGACGCTGGACGGCATGGAGGTGGCCGCGCAGGCCAGTTCCGTCGCCGAGGCGCTCGACGTCGTGGACGGGGACGTCGACGTGGTGCTGATGGATCTCGAACTCGGGGACGGTTCGGGGGTGGACGCCACCCGGCGGCTCCTCGAGCGGCACCCCGCGCTGCGCGTGCTCGTGGTCACCATGCACGAGGACGACGAATCGCTGGTCGCGTCGGTGCGGGCCGGGGCGCGCGGTTACCTGGTCAAGGGCGCAGATCCGGGGGAGGTCGAACGGGCGGTCCGGGCGGTCGCCAACGGCGAGATGATCCTCGGCGCCGCGGTGGCGGCCCGTGCGATGAGTTTCATGGCCGCCTCGCGCCGGATGGAGCCCGCGGTGTTCCCCGAACTCACCGACCGCGAACGGGAGGTCCTCGACCTCGTCGCCCGCGGCTACGACAACGCGAGCATCTCGCGCCGACTGGTGCTGAGCCCGAAGACGGTGCGGAACCACGTGTCGAACGTGCTCGCCAAGCTGGGCGTGCCCGACCGTCCCGCAGCCATCGTGCGGGCGCGGGACGCGGGCCTCGGACTCGACACCTGAGGCGTCGGAGTCACACCGCCGCAGTGGAGGTGGTCGGCACGAATCGGATGCCCGGACCGGTGTCGTCCGTGTTGGTCGCGGTGGGCCCGGCGCCCGGGGCCGCGACCCGCACCTCGGGGATCTGCCGGGGCGCGTCGGCGAGCGGCGGCTGATCCCGCCACACCGGCTGCGCCTCCTGCAGTTCCAGCACGATGGAGATCAGCGCCGCCTCGGACCACGGGACCCCGCCCAGTTGCACGCCGAACGGGATGCCGGTGGCCGCGGACCGGCCGACCGGCGTGCAGACGACCGGGGCACCCGTGTAATTGGCCCAGAAATAGTTCTCCCGCGCACCGGCGAACACACTCGAGTCGGAGAGGGCGTCGCGACGTACCCCGTCGGTGGGCGCGCCGGGACGCAGAATCGCATCCAGCCGGTGGTCGGCGAACATCCGGTTGTAGTCGTGCTGGAAACGCAGGCGCGCGCGTTCGAGGGCGAAGTAGTCGGCGACAGGCAGGACGAGGCTCGCCATCGCCGCGGTCGCCGCGAGCGCCGACTCCGGGTCGTACGCCGGGAGGCGGTCCGCGAACTGCCGGTGATACGAGCCGAACTCGGCGTAATCCCCGCTCAGCAGACCCGTCGGGACCTCGGGCTCGGTGACGTCGACGATCTCGCCGCCCAATGCGCGGACTCCGTCGAGGAACCCGGCGAACAAGGTCCCGATCGAGCCGGGCAGGTCGTCGGCGACACCGTGCGGAAGCCCGAAGCGCTTGCCGGACAGCGGACGCGTCCCGCCCACAGCCGTCAGCGGGTACCCCTCCGCGGGAACGTCGGGGCCTACGGACGTGCTGGGATCGTCGACGTCGACGCCGGCCATGTGGCTCAGGAGCAGCGAGGCGTCGGCGACACTGCGGCCCATCGGACCGGTGTGATCGCGCGTCCAGGTCAGCGGAATCACCCCGCTGGTGCTGCACCGCCCGAACGTCGGTTTGATCGAGGTGATCCCGCACGCGCTCGCGGGGATACGCAACGACCCGCCGGTGTCCGTCCCCAGCGCGCAGGGCGCGAACCGGGCGGCGAGGGCCGCGGCGCTCCCACCGGACGAGCCGCCCGGCGAATACCGGACGTCCCACGGGTTCCCGACCTGCGGCGTCGCGGTTCCGATGGCGAACTCGTGGGTGTGCGCGTGGCCCATCAGCACCATGCCCGCGTCGCGCAGTTGCCGCCACACCCCGGCGTCGCCGGCGGCGATGTTGCCGTCGAGGACGCCACTCGACGCGGTCACGGGCAGCCCGGCCACCGCGTACAGATCCTTCAGCGCGATCGGCAACCCGCAGACCAGTGGCGCGGACCCTGCCGCCAGTCGCCGCGCGGCCGACTCCGCGGCCTCGTAGGCCTGCTCGGGGTAGATCCGGATCCACGCCTCGATGCCGCCGTCGTGCGCGGCGCTGCGCGACAGGCACGCGTCGAGCAGTTCGCGCGGATGCAGCGCCCGGGACTGCAACAGCGACGCCGCCTCGACGGCGCTCAGCAGTGCCGGATCGGACGCGGAAATCGAGGCGGGCGAGGGCAGGCGCCGGGCCGGGCTCGCGGTCGCGCCGGCACGCCCCAGCCCGGCAACGGTTACCGCACCCGCGGTCGCGGCGCCGAACAGTTGCCGGCGGGACAGTCGGGTGGTCACAGCGTTTTCTCCTCCGCTCGGGTCGCGTCGAGCGCCGCGCCATTACAGCACGAAACGGTGGGCCGGGCAGGGTCGAGGTCGCCCGGTCGTGATCGCCTGGGTCACGATCCAGGATCGCTTCGGTCCTTCCTACTGTTTTGCAACACGTTCTAAGGTGGACGTGCCGGGGTATGCCCCGTGCAGAGCGCCGTGTGCACGGTCGGCGTCGACGCAGATAAGGAAGGAACACTCCACAGTGACCACAGAGGCATTCATTTATGAAGCCATCCGGACCCCGCGCGGCCGCGGAAAGAAGACCGGTTCGCTGCACTCGGTCAAGCCGATCTCGCTGGTCACCGGCCTGATCGACGAGCTCCGCGCCCGCTTCCCCGACCTGGACGAGGATCGCATCTCGGACCTGGTTCTCGGCGTCGTCACCCCCGTCGGCGACCAGGGCATGGACATCGCCCGCGTCGCGGTCAACGACGCCGGACTGCCCGACACCGTCGGCGGCGTCCAGCTGAACCGGTTCTGCGCGTCCGGCCTCGAGGCCGTCAACACCGCCGCGCAGAAGGTGCGGTCCGGCTGGGACGAACTGGTCATCGCCGGTGGCGTCGAATCGATGTCCCGCGTGCCGATGGGCTCCGACGGCGGACCGTGGGCGCTCGACCCGGCCACCAACTACGACAACTACTTCGTCCCCCAGGGCGTGGGCGCCGACCTGATCGCCACCATCGAGGGCTTCTCCCGCGAGGACGTCGACGCGTATGCCGTCCGCTCGCAGGACCTCGCCGCGAAGGCGTGGACCGGCGGCTACTTCGCCAAGTCCGTCGTCCCGGTCAAGGACATCAACGGCCTCGTCGTCCTCGACCAGGACGAGCACATGCGTCCCGGCACCACCCTCGAAAACCTCGCGGGCCTCAACCCGTCCTTCGCCGGAGTCGGCGAGATGGGCGGCTTCGACGCGGTGTCGCTGCAGAAGTACCACTGGGTCGAGAAGATCAACCACGTCCACCACGGCGGCAACAGCTCCGGCATCGTCGACGGCGCCGCACTGGTGCTCGTCGGGTCGGAGCAGGCAGGCAAGGACATGAGCCTGACCCCGCGCGCCCGCGTCGTCGCCACGGCCACCAGCGGCGCCGACTCCACGATCATGCTCACCGGCCCCACCCCGGCCTCGAAGAAGGTGCTCGCCGCCGCCGGTCTGACCGTCGACGACATCGACCTGTTCGAGATCAACGAGGCGTTCGCGTCCGTGGTGCTCAAGTTCCAGAAGGATCTGAACATCCCCGACGAGAAGCTCAACGTCAACGGCGGCGCCATCGCGATGGGGCATCCGCTCGGCGCCACCGGCGCCATGATCACCGGCACCATGATCGACGAGCTCGAGCGCCGGAATGCCCGGTACGCCCTCATCACCCTGTGCATCGGCGGCGGTATGGGCGTCGCCACCATCATCGAGCGCGTCTGACCGCCCGGACCATCAGGAGACTTGAAGCAGTGAGCGAGCAGAACATCATCAACTGGGAGCAGGACGCCGACGGCATCGTCGTGCTCACCATCGACGATCCCAACCAGGGCGCGAACACCATGAACGACGCCTACATCTCCTCGATGAAGGCGACCGTCGACCGCCTCGTCGACGAGAAGGACTCCATCACCGGTGTCGTGATCACGTCCGGCAAGAAGACGTTCTTCGCCGGCGGCGATCTGAAGAACATGATCAAGGTCGGCCCGGAGAACGCCGACGAGATCTACAGCCACAGTGTCGCGATCAAGTCGGATCTGCGCCGCCTCGAGACGCTCGGCAAGCCCGTCGTCGCCGCCATCAACGGTGCCGCGCTCGGTGGCGGACTCGAGATCGCGCTGGCCACGCACCACCGCGTCGCCGCGGATGTGAAGGGCGTCAAGATCGGCCTGCCCGAGGTCACCCTCGGCCTGCTGCCCGGCGGCGGTGGCGTCGTCCGCACCGTCCGCATGCTCGGTCTGCAGAACGCCCTCATGCAGGTGCTGCTCCAGGGCCAGCAGCGGGGACCGGTGCAGGCCAAGGAGGTCGGACTCGTCGACGAGGTCGTCGCCTCCGTCGAGGAACTGGTGCCCGCCGCGAAGGCGTGGATCAAGGCCAACCCCGAGGGCGGCGTCCAGCCGTGGGACAAGAAGGGCTACCGGATCCCCGGCGGCACCCCGTCCACCCCGGCGTTCGCCGCGAACCTGCCCGCGTTCCCCGCGAACCTGCGCAAGCAGCTGAAGGGCGCGCCCATGCCGGCGCCGCGCGCCATCATGGCCGCTGCCGTCGAGGGGTCGCAGGTCGACATCGACAACGCGCTCCTCATCGAGGCCCGCTACTTCACGTCGCTGGTCACCGGTCAGGTCGCGAAGAACATGATCCAGGCGTTCTTCTTCGACCTGCAGGCCATCAACTCCGGGGCGTCCCGTCCCGAGGGCATCGAGAAGACCCCGATCACCAAGGTCGGTGTGCTCGGCGCCGGCATGATGGGCGCCGGAATCGCCTACGTCTCCGCGAAAGCCGGCTTCGACGTCGTCCTCAAGGATGTCACCATCGAGGCCGCCAACAAGGGCAAGGCGTACTCCGAGGGCATCGAGGCCAAGGCGCTGTCGCGGGGCAAGACCACCGAGGAGAAGTCGAAGGCGCTCCTCGACCGCATCACGCCGTCCGCCGACCCCGCCGACTTCGCCGGTGTCGACTTCGTCATCGAGGCCGTCTTCGAGTCGCAGGACCTCAAGCACAAGGTGTTCCAGGAGATCGAAGACATCGTCGACCCGAAGGCGCTGCTCGGCTCGAACACGTCGACGCTGCCGATCACCGGCCTCGCGACGGGTGTGAAGCGCCAAGAGGACTTCATCGGAATCCATTTCTTCTCGCCCGTCGACAAGATGCCGCTCGTCGAGATCATCCGCGGCGAGAAGACATCCGACGAGGCCCTCGCCCGTGTCTTCGACTACGTGCAGGCCATCCGCAAGACGCCGATCGTCGTCAACGACTCGCGCGGCTTCTTCACCTCCCGCGTCATCGGCACGTTCATCAACGAGGCCATCGCCATGCTGGCGGAGGGCATCGAGCCCGCCACCATCGAACAGGCAGGCATGCAGGCCGGCTACCCGGCGGCACCGCTGCAGCTGTCCGACGAGCTGAACCTCACGCTGATGCAGAAGATCCGCAAGGAAACCGCGGAAGCCGCGAAGGCCGAAGGCAAGGAACTGCCCGCCGACCCGGCAGGCGACGTCATCAACACGATGGTCGACAAGTTCGACCGCAAGGGCAAACTCGGCGGCGCCGGCTTCTACGACTACGCCGACGGCAAGCGCGCCGGCCTGTGGCCCGGGCTGCGGGAGAACTTCGGTTCCAAGGAACTCGAAGTGCCGTTCCAGGACCTCATCGAACGCATGCTGTTCATCGAGGCCATCGAAACGCAGAAGTGCTTCGACGAGGGCGTGCTCCTCACTACTGCCGACGCCAACATCGGCTCCATCATGGGTATCGGCTTCCCCGCCTGGACCGGCGGTGTGTCGCAGTACATCCAGGGCTACGACGGCGGCCGGGCCGGCTTCGTCAAGCGCGCCGAAGAACTCGCCGCCAAGTACGGCGAGCGCTTCACCCCGCCGGCGTCGCTGAAGTAGGCGGCTCCGCCGCCCGTGCGCCTTTTTGGTAGCTGCAACAACCGAAAAGGCGCACGGGGAGGGTTATCCACAACTTCGCGGTTATCCACAGGCAAAGTGGATAACCGCGTTTTTGTCGGCTTCGGAGTCGGATGCGCATCGCACGATGCGCCGTATGACCGACATCGATATCCCAGACTTCCAGCGCCTCGTCGACACCCAGTTCGGAATCGTCACGCAGGCCCAACTCGAGCCCTTCGGCTTCACTCGGGGCAGGGTTCGTCATCTCCTGGACACGGGGCAGTGGCGCCGTGTTCTCCAAGGCGTCTACGCCGTCACCAACGGCCCGTTGACCCGCGACATGATCCTGTCCGCCGCTCTGCTCTACGGTGGCGGGCATTCGATGCTCAGCCACGTCACCGCCGCCGAGGAATGGGGGATGGTCGTACCCCGAGACGGCGAGCCGATCCACATCACGGTGCCGTACGGGAAGTCATCGCGGTGCCAGAACGCGACGGGCATGCGTCCGTCACGTAAGCCGGGCAATCCGATTGCGGTGTCCACACCACTACATCCCGGCGTCGTCGTACATCGATCCAGGGCACACGAATACATTGCCGTCGACACCGACCCGCCACGCACGTCGCGAGCCGACACCGCACTCGACCTCGCCATCGCCGAGCCCACGGCCCGGGACGCCTACACCCGGCTCATCGCCCTCGTGACCAATGCCCGGATCCCACTGCGCGACATCCGGCGACGCATGGAGGAGCGACGCCCGCGTCGATACCGCAAGGCGCTCGTGGACGCGGTACGCATGCTGGCCGACGGAGTCCAGTCGGTGCTCGAATACCGCTACGCCACTGACGTCGAGGATGCGCACGGGCTTCCCCGGGCGCGGCGGCAGTCACCCGTGGTCGTGGACGGACGCACCCTCTTCGAGGACTGCGACTACTCCGATCACGGTGTACCGCTCATCGTGCGACTGGACGGTCGCCGCGCGCATGCCATGGCGGAGGTCGCATTCCGGGACCGTCGACGCGACAACGCCGCGGAACTGCAGGGGCGGCCGCGACTGGTCTACGGGTTCGACGAGGTGACGAAGAATCCCTGCGTGGTGGCCCGTGAAGTGGAGACCGTCCTGGTGCGGGAGGGGTGGGTCAGGCCGGGGGAGATGCCGTGCCCGGCCTGTGCGCCTTTCTGGTTGTCCTAGCAACCAAAAAGGCGCACGGGCGCGAAGCGCCTACTGCCACCACGGCCGGAGCGGGACGTGCGCCTCGCCCTTGGGGCCGAGTTTGACGGCGAGGACCTGGTGCAGCTGAACGACGTTGCGTTCGAAGCCGAGTCGCGACCCGGCCATGTAGAGGCCCCACACGCGGGCGGTGCCTTCCCCGACCTCTTCGACGCAGGCGTCCCAGTTGTCGACGAGGTTCTGGCACCATCCGGCGAGGGTGAGTGCGTAGTGTTCGCGCAGGTTCTCCTCGTGCCGCACCTCGAGTCCGACGTTCTGGATCTCGGTGATGATGCGCCCGGAGCCGGTGAGTTCGCCGTCGGGGAAAACGTACCGGTCGATGAAGCCGCCCGCGCGGGCCTGACTCTGGTTGTCAGGCCGGGTGATGCAGTGGTTCAGCAGCCGGCCGCCTTCGCGGAGTTTGCTCTGCAGCAGACCGAAGTAGGAGGGGTAGTTGCCGACGCCGATGTGCTCGGTGAGGCCGATGGAGGAGATGGCGTCGAAGCCGGTTTCGGGGACGTCACGGTAGTCGGAGAACCGGACCTCGGCGAGATCGGACAGCCCTTCTTCTGCGATGGCCTTCTGCGCCCATTCGGCCTGTTCGCGGGACAGGGTGACGCCGATGACCTTGACGCCGCGGCGTGCGGCGAACCGGACCATCGATCCCCAGCCGCAACCGATGTCGAGGAGGCGGTCGCCGGGCTGGAGGCCGAGCTTCTCGAAGACGAGACGGTATTTGTTTTCCTGGGCCTCTTCGAGGGTCTGCTCGGCGTTCTCGTAACACGCGCACGTGTAGGTCATGGACGGGCCGAGGACATACTCGTAGAAGGTGTTCGAGACGTCGTAGTGGTGGTGGATGACCTCGGCGTCGCGGGACTTGGAGTGCCGCAGTCCTTCCGCGACGCGCCGCCACCGCGGGAGGTGCTCCTGCGGCGGAGGGGCGATGGGGCGCAGCAGGTCCCAGCCGAGTGAGCGCGTGATCGCGGCGAGCGTCAGCGCCGACGGACGACGGAAGTGCAGTTCGTCGCCCATGACGCGGAGGATCTCGTACGGGTCGCCGGGGTGGACGCCGCGGGCCTCGAGGTCGCCGGACACGTACGCCCGGGCCATGCCCAGGTCGCCGGGGGCGGTCGCCAGGTAGGTGGTGCCGCGGGTCGTCTTGAGGTGGAGGCCGTAGGGGGCGTCCTCCGGGCCTGCGGCGCTGCCGTCGTAGGCGGAGAACCGCAGGGGGAGCATGCCGTCGGACAGAGTTTCGAGAATCTCTGCGATGGTCAGCTTGTGGTCTTGCGAGCGTGAAGCTTTCAGAGTTGTCATCGACGTTGCACCGCCTTGGAGAAAAGGTCCAGTAATCGTGATTTGGGGTCGTAGCGTTTTTTCAGTTCCGTGTATCGATCGCCGCCGTAGTAGAGGCGTTCGAAGTCTTCTCGTGAATAGTACGAATCGGAGTAGAGGGACTTGTGTCCGTCGAAGTCGCTGACCTTGTCCTCGATCAGTCGATTCGCCGCCCCCTCGGGCCGGCCCGGGACGATGGGTACCGAGGACCAGAAGCCGATGTTCACGTACGTGCGTTTCGGTTCGAGGGGGTACAGGGGCCACGGGCGCTGCGACGACGCTCCGGCGGGGGCGGGTTCCCGCAACCGCAACGGGCACAGCCACAGCGGCTCGATGGGGATCTCGTCCAGGAACCAGCGAACGAAGTCGGCGGTGCGCTCGATGGGCACTTCGACGTCCTGGACGACGCGTTCCCGCGGCGGGTTGCCCTTGCGCTGCTCGAGTCGGTCGCCGATGTCGTACTTGTGGTCGAGGGCGATGAGCTTCCAGTAGAAGCTGCTGCGGAGGAGCCTCTTCGGCCACAGCCTGCGGATGGTGGGGTTCTGGGCGCCGAAGGCGCGCGAGCACCAGAACCAGTCGGTGTCCCAGCGCCACAGGTAGTCTCGGATGCTGAGTTTGTCCGTTTTGGGGTGGTTCACGGAGCTGTGCTGGATGGAGCGGTAGAAGATGTTCCGCCCGGTGTAGTCGCTGACGGGTCCGCCCTCGTCGGTCTGATGGCCCAGTGTCAGGTAACTCTCGGACTCGGTGAAGACGACGCCGTCCAGGTAGTCGACGGGGACGCCGTCGTGGACGCGGTCGGTGACGATGCGATCCATCGCCGACTGCAGCTCGTTCAGGGAGTCGAAACGCAGATGCCGCAGTGCCACATACCGTTTGACGGGCTCGAGCTGGATGCGCAGACGGGTCGAGTAGCCGAGGGTTCCGTAGGAGTTGGGGAACCCCCAGAACAGGTCTGAGTTCTCGCCTTCCGGTGTCGCGGTGACGATGTCGCCGTTGCCGGTGAGGACGTCGATCTCGAGGACCGATTCGTGGGGCAGCCCGCTGCGGAACGACGTCGACTCGATGCCGAGGCCGGTGACCGCGCCACCGAGGGTGATGGTCTTGAGCTGCGGAACCACCAGCGGCGCCAGCCCATACGGCAGGGTGGCGTCCACCAGGTCCTCGTAGGTGCACATCCCGGCGACATCCGCGGTCCGGGCCTGCGGGTCGACGGAGATGACCCCGCCGAGGCCGGAGACGTCGAGGCCGGGTGCGCTGGTCTGCGCTCGGGCCCGGAACAGGTTGGACGTCTTCTTCGCGAGCCGCACCGTGGCGTCCGTGGGAATCGCACGGTAGGACGCGAGGAGACGCTGGACGCCGGCGCGGTGAGCGTCGATTCCCGTGACGGGCAGAGTGCGATGCGCACGGAAGGGGCGTCCACCCTCCCGCATGCTTTTCAGTAGTTCAACCGAAGAGGCAGCCACACCTTGACGCTATCCCTCTCCGGGGGTTCAAGCCACGCATATCGGCGCGCGCGACCCAAGATTCACACAAATGTCTCATCAATGTGCGGGTCGCGACCATGCCGAAGTGAGCTACCTCACAATAGATTGCCACGTCATCGCCCGGAGTCGAGGACGGCAGGCAGGATGAGAGGAGGAAGCAGTTTCGTACAAATCGTACAAGAGGAGTCAGAACAGTGGGCCAGGTCAGCGCGAGCAGTTCGATCACCGTCGCAGCCACACCGGAGAAGACGCTCGCGGCGTTGACGGACTACGAGACGGTGCGTCCGCGCATCCTCTCGGAGCAGTACCTGGACTACCGCGTCCTCGAGGGCGGGCAGGGCGGCGGCACCGTCGCGCAGTGGACGCTGAAGGCCACCGAGAAGCGGTCCCGCGACATCAAGGCGACGGTCACCGTGGCGGGGAACACGATCACCGAGACGGACGCGAACTCTTCGCTCGTCACCACCTGGGTCGTCGCGCCGAGCGGCAGCGGGTCGACCGTCACCACGACCACCGAGTGGAAGGGTGCCGGCGGCATCGGCGGCTTCTTCGAGAAGACGTTCGCCCCGCTGGGCCTGAAGAAGATCCAGGGGCAGGTGCTGGCGAATCTCGAGCGCGAACTCGGCTGACCCGGTCCCGTTCGCTCCGGCGCCGTCGACGCGAGTCGCCGGGCGGCGTCGGCGCCGGACCGCGCGGACGGTCACGGTCTACGCTGGCAGGGGAAACAGCAGAAAGGACCACGTCAGTGCAACCAGGTGGACAACCCGACATGTCGCAGCTCCTCGCGCAGGCGCAGCAGATGCAGCAGCAGCTGATGGCCGCGCAGCAGGAGATGGCCGAGGCCGAGGTCACCGGGCAGGCCGGTGGCGGACTCGTGACCGCGACGGTCAAGGGGACAGGTGAGGTGGTCGGTCTGAAGATCGATCCGAAGGTCGTCGATCCCGACGACGTGGAGACTCTGCAGGACCTCGTGATCGGTGCGATCGAGGACGCGTCGAGCAAGGCGCAGGAGATCGCGGCGCAGAAGCTCGGTCCGCTCGCGGGTGGATTCGGTGGGGGAGGCCTGCCCGGCCTCCCCGGTTTCTAGAGGCGCGGCGTGTACGAAGGTCCGGTTCAGGATCTGATCGACGAGCTGGGCAAACTGCCCGGCGTCGGGCCGAAGAGCGCGCAGCGCATCGCGTTTCACCTGCTCAGTGTCGAGCCGCCGGAGATCGACCGGCTCAAGAACGCGCTGCAACGGGTGCGTGACGGCGTCCAGTTCTGCGTGGTGTGCGGCACGGTGTCCGACAAGGAACACTGCCGCATCTGCGCCGATCCGCGCCGGGACCGCACGGTGATCTGTGTGGTCGAGGAGCCGAAGGACGTGCAGGCCGTGGAGCGCACCCGCGAGTTCAAGGGCCGCTACCACGTCCTCGGCGGCGCGCTGGACCCGCTGTCCGGGGTGGGCCCGGACCAGCTGCGTATCCGGGAGTTGCTCGCGCGCATCGGTAATCAGGAGGACGGCGTCGACGTTTCCGAGGTGATCATCGCGACCGACCCCAACACGGAGGGGGAGGCCACCGCGACGTATCTGGTGCGGATGCTGCGGGACTTCCCCGGTCTCACGGTCAGCCGGCTCGCGTCGGGGCTGCCGATGGGCGGCGACCTCGAGTTCGCCGACGAGCTCACGCTGGGCCGGGCGTTGTCGGGGAGGCGCACGCTGTGACGTCGGATCCGGGCACGGCGGCGCCCGTGAAGCGGACGGCCGAGCAGTCGCGCTCGCTGATCGTCGACGCGGCCGGGCGGGCGTTCGCGACGCGTCCGTACCGGGAGATCACGCTCAAGGACATCGCCGAGGATGCCGGGGTCAGCGCACCGCTGATCATCAAGTACTTCGGGTCGAAGGAGCAGCTGTTCGACGCACTCGTCGACTTCCGGTCCGCCGCAGAGGTGCTGTTCAGTGGTCCGCTGGACGGTCTCGGGGAGCGGATGGTGTCGATGTTCGCGCGGCCGCTCGAGCCGTACAAGCCGCTGTCGCTGAACATCCTGTTCATGAGCGGGCCGAGCGAGGAGAGCAGCCGCAAGCTGCGCGCCAACTATTCGGCGCAGATGATCGACGCGCTGGCCGAACGGCTGCCCGGGCGCGGTGGCCGGCTGCGCGCGGAACTGGTGATGTCGATGCTGACGGGTCTCGCGGTCATGCGCCGCAAGATGATGCAGGAGCATGCGACGGGCACCCCGGACGAGGTGGTGGCGCACTACGCCCCACTGGTGCAGGAGTTGCTCGACGGCTGAGGGGCGGATTGTCCGGCTTGCGGGGTAAATGATTGTTCACCTAATGTGGTGAACAACTATTTACCAGCTGCGCGAGGGGTGACACTTGACGATCTCGTTGCCGCGCCCACTGTCGGCGCTCGCGGATCAGCCCGTCGCGTCCCCCGCATCGGCCAACGGATCGCGTTACCTCTTCCCGATTCTCGCGTTCGCGGGTGTCTTCCAGGCCGTCCTGCAGACGGTCATGGTGCCCCTCCTGCCCAGCATGCCGGCGTTCACCGGCGCGAGTCAGACGTCGGTGTCCTGGCTGATCACCACCACCCTCCTGGTCGGCGCGGTCGTCACCCCGATCTTCGGCAGGCTCGCCGACATGTTCGGCAAGAAGCGGATGCTTGTCGTCGCGTTCGTCTTCATGACGATCGGCGCGTTGATCTGCGCCGTGACGGCCGACATCGCCTTCCTGATCTTCGCGCGGGGACTGCAGGGTGCGGGCGCCGCCGTCATCCCGGTCGGAATCTCGATCCTCCGAGACGAGCTGCCGCGCGAGAAGGTCCACGGCGCCATCGCCATGATGAGCTCGACCCTCGGGATCGGCACCGCGCTCGGACTGCCCTTCGCGGCCGCCGTCGCCGAGTACTCCAACTGGCACGTCCTCTTCTGGGTCATCGCGGGAATCGGACTCGCCGTCACCACGGCCGCGGTGCTGTTCATCCGCGAGTCCCAGGTGCGGTCGGGCGGGCGGTTCGACGGCGTCGGCGCCGTCGGCCTCACCGCCGCGCTCGTCTGCCTGCTCGTCCCGATCACCCAGGGCAGCTCGTGGGGCTGGGGAAGTCCCGCGGTGCTCGGCATGTTCGGGTCCGCGGTGTTCCTGTTCGCGCTGTGGGGATATCAGCAGCTGCGCAACCGGAACCCGCTCGTCGACCTGCGGGTGTCGGCGCGACGGTCGGTGCTGCTGCCCCACGTCACGGCGCTGCTCGTCGGGTTCGCGTTCTACGGCAACGCCCTCATCACCACGCAGTTGCTGCAGACGCCCCGCGGCGACGCCGGCTACGGGCTGACGATCCTTCAGGCCGCGGTGTGCCAGCTCCCGACGAGTCTGTCGATGATCGTCTTCGCGCAGGTCGGCGCCCGGGTGTCCGAGCGCTACGGGTCCAAGGTGACGATCCTGTCGGGCGCGATCTGCCTCGTCCTCGGCTACGCGCTGCACACCGTGCCACACAAGGAGCTGTGGATGGTGATCGCCGCGCTCGGCGTCGCGGCTGTCGGCACCGCTCTGGTGTACAGCACGCTGCCGATGCTGATCGTCCGGGCCGTGCCGTCCACGCAGATGGCCGCGGCCAACGGCGTCAACGTGTTGCTGCGGACGATGGGCACGACCATGTGCAGTGCGGTCGTCGCGACGGTCCTGGCGGCGAGCATGGTCGGCGGCGTCGCGTCCGCCGCCGGATTCTCGATCGCCTACGGGGTGTGCGCCGTGCTGGCGGTCCTGGTGTTCGCGGTGTCCCTGGCCCTGCCCGGGCACGATCGGGCGAAGAAAAGTCTGGTGGAACCTCTTGTGACGTAGATCACTCGCGTGTATCGTCAGTGATGCGGATCGAGGAAATGTACCTGTGAGCAGAGAAAACTCGAGAAGCAGAGATCCGGCCGAGAATGCAGAAGCATTCCCGGCCGAACCCCTGTCTGGGGGTCTTCACTCCTCCATCGACTCCGCGATCTCCTTGATGGCGGCCAAACGGCGGTCCCACTCGGCCCCGATCCGTTCCAGCGTCCGTGCCGTCTTGTTCAGTTCGGCGCCCAGCGCGCGGTAGCGGACCTCTCGGCCCACCTTCACCGACTCCACCAGTCCGCAGGCCTGCAGCGCGGTCAGATGCTTCGCGATGGCCTGCCGCGACACCGGAAGCCGGGTGGCCAGCGACGACGCCGACTGGTCGGACCGTCCGAGTTCGGTCAGGATCTCCCAGCGAGTCTCGTCCGACAGCGCCGCGAACACCGAGGCCAGTTCGGAATACGTGCTCATGCCTTCACGCCGTGCAGGTACGCGACCAGTTCGTCCAGTTCCGCCTGCCACCCCTGGACGTTGCCCTCGCGGGCCCGCATCTGGTCGGCGACGTCGCGGTCGAGGGTGTCGAACCCGGTCTCCACGACGGTCAGTTCGGTGCCGGAGTCGTGCTCCGACAGCGTGAACCGCACCAGGGTGGAGTTGCCGACCACCGGGTCGGCGTCGATGTCGGCGGCCCAGCGGAATCCGAAGGTGTTCGGTTCGTCGACCTCAGTGACGACGGCGCGGGCGGTGCCGTGCTCGTCCCACGTGAAAGCGGCCTTCCCGCCGACCGTGAGGTCGAGCGACGTGCGCTGCCCGAACCACTGGCTGATCTTGTCGGGATCCGTGATCGCCGCCCACACCGCCGATCTCGGGGCATTGACGACAACGGTCCGGGTGATGCTGCTCGACGCGTCCATGGTGGACCACCTTCTCGACGACGGATGATGTGCAACTCCATGGTTGCACCCTTTTCGACATTCTGCAACTGTACGGTTGCACCCCCAGGTGAGTGGCGAAGCGTGCCCGCGGGCGCCTTATCACTCACCTGGTTATGCACAGCCTGTGGATAACTGGGCCTGACGGGGCGATCCGTGTCGGGGAGGGCCGACACCGTTTCCGGCATGGAACACGACTCATGGCAGGCGCTTCTCGACGCCCAGGACGGCGTCGTCACCACGGCACAGCTACGGGCGCACGGCGTCAGTGCCACCGCCCTCCGGCACCGGGTGGTCACCGGCCAATGGCTGAGGGTGTTTCCCCGGGTCATCGCGGTGACCAACGGCCCGCTCACCCGCCCGATGGCCCTCTCCGCCGCGCTGCTCTACGGCGGCGACCGCGCGATCCTCAGTCACCGGACCGCGGCCGAGGAATGGGGGATGCTCCGCATCGACGACCCGTCCGCACCGGTCCACATCACCGTGCCCTACAAGTGCTCGGCGGTGAACCAGGGGTCGACGGTACGCGCACCGGGCGGCCCCCGCCCGACCTCCGCCGGCAACGCTCTCGTGCACGGCGGTGTCGTGGTCCATCGGTCGCGGGCGTTCGGGCACATCTCCGTCCCGTTCCGCCAACCCCGAACATCCAAGGCCGACACGGTGATCGACGTCGCGGCGTCGGAAGCAACCCCCAAGGACGCTGCCGCGCGATTGATCGAGGCGGCCACCAACGGCAAGGTCCACGTCGACGCCCTCCGCCGGAAACTCGAGCTCCGGCGCCCGTACCGGCACGCGACGGACATCGCCGGCGCCGTGACGCTGCTCGGCGACGGCGTCCAATCCGTCCTCGAGCACCGGTACGCCCTCGACGTCGAGAGGTCGCACGGACTGCCGGCCGGAAAGCGTCAGATGCCGCACGTCGTGGACGGCCGAATTCTGTACGAGGACGTCGACTACAGCCCGACCGGCGTCCCGCTGATCGTCCGGCTCGACGGGCAGCAGTACCACAGCGGACAGCAGTCCCGCTTCCGTGACCGCCGCCGCGACAATGCCGCGGAACTCGCCGACCGTCCGCGGTTGGTCTACGGGTGGGACGAGACCACCCGCGACCCCTGCGGGGTGTTCGAGGAGGTACGCCGGGTGCTGGTCCGCGAGGGCTGGACCGACACGTCGCACCGCTGTCCCGCCTGCCCACGTGAGTGAAAAAGCGTGTCCGGGGGCTCTTTCCCACTCACCTGCGCAGGTGAGTGGGAAAGAGTGCGGGACCACACTTTGCCGCTCACGTACCTAGACGCGCAGACGCTCCCGGCGCAGCTGCTCGACCTCGGGCAGGTCGAGGGGGGCGAGTTCGTCGACGCCCAGCGCCCGCTTCAGCAGCAGGTCGGCGAGTTCGGGGTTGCGGGCGAGCGCGGGTCCGTGCATGTACGTGCCGATCACGGAACCCTGGACGACGCCCTCGAGCCCGTCCCCGACACCGTTGCCGACGCCGTGCGTGACCCGGGCGAGGCCACGGGCTCCGGCGCCGAGTGTGGTTCCGCCGCGGTGGTTCTCGAACCCCGACAGCGGCTGCGTCAACCCGTCGATCTGCGGGGTCGTGATCACCTCGCCGATGGACCGCGTCGCCTGCGGGGACGTGGTGACGTCGAGCATCGACACACCGTCGACGCGTTCGCCGCTCGACGTCTCGTACCAGTTGCCGAGCACCTGGATGGCGGCGCAGATCGCCAGGACGGGGGCGCCGCGTTCGGCGGCCTTCTGCAGGCCGGGGTACTTGGCGAGGTGCCGGGTGGCGAGGCGCTGCGCCGAGTCCTCGGCGCCGCCGAGCGTGTACACGTCGAGGGACTCCGGGACCGGGTCGTTCAGCGTGATCTCGACGATCTCCGCGTCGTAGCCGCGCATCCGCAGTCGCTGCCGGAGGATCAGGGCGTTGCCGCCGTCGCCGTAGGTGCCCATCACGTCGGGCAGCACCAGGCCGATGCGGACGGTCGAGTCAGGCATTGCGCGCCTCCTTCGCGATGGCGGTGTTGAGGTCGCGGAACGCGGTGTAGTTGGCGAGCACCTCGACGCGTCCGGGTGGGCAGGACGCGATGGCCCGCAACGGGTTCGGGTCGAGCGTGTGCTCGACGCCGGCGTAGGTGAGGCGGACGGCGAGGTCGGTGCCGCGTTCGCCGGCCGCGACCACCTTGACGCCCTCGAAGTGCTCGAACCGCACGTCCCACAGCCAGGACAGGTCCTCGCCGTCGGGGACCTGCCCGTTGACGGCGATCACGAGTCCGTCGACGGTGGGGTCGATCATCGACAGCGCTTCCTGCCAGCCGGCGGGGTTCTTGGCGAGCAGCATGTGCACGGAGTGCGACCCGACCTCCACGGTGCTGTACCGGCCCGCGACCTCCTGCACGGTGGCCGCGGCGGCGACCGCGTCCTCCGCCTCGGCGCCCATCGCGACGGCCGCCGCGACGGCCTGCGCGGCGTTGCCGCGGTTCGCGCGCCCGGGCAGGGCGAGGGTCATCGGGATCTTGAGACCGTCGGGCCCGTACAGGTTTTCGTCGTCCAGCCACCAGTCGGGGGTGGGGCGCGCGAAGTCGGATCCGGTGCTGCGCCAGTGCGAGCCCTCCCAGACGATGGGTTCGCCGGTGCGCGGACAGCTGGCGGCGTCGCTGGCCCAGCCGCCGCCCGCGGCGACCCAGACGACGTTTTTCGCGTCGTAGGCCACCGAGGTGACGAGGACGTCGTCGCAGTTGGCGATCACGACGGACTCCGGGTGCGCGGCGACGCAGGCGCGGAGTTTGCGTTCGATCATGTTGATCTCGCCGACGCGGTCGAGTTGGTCGCGGCTGAGGTTGAGCAGGACGAGGGCTTCGGGGTTGACGGCGTCGCTGACATGCGGGACGTGGAGTTCGTCGACCTCGAGGGCGGCGAGGGGCGCGTGGACGCGGGTGCTCAGTGCGGCGACGATGCCGGCGTCCATGTTGGCGCCGTCGGCCTGGGTCGCGACCTCACCGAGCGTGGAGAGCGCCGCCGCGGTCATCCGGGTGGTGGTGGACTTGCCGTTGGTGCCGGTGATCACCGCGGTGCGTCGCCGGGCGCCGAGCTGTTCCATCAGCGTCGGGTCGATCTTGAGGGCGATCAGGCCGCCGATCATCGATCCCTTGCCGCGTCCTGCCTTCTGCGACGCCCAGGAGGCGGCCGCCGCTGCGCGCAGGGCGAGCTTGCCGCGCGTGGTGATCCCAGTTCCAGTACTCACTCCGCGAGTTTTGCACAGGGTCAGGTCAGACGCCGACTCGCGCGGGCGGAGGTGAGTGCGAAAGTGTGCCCGGACGCACATTGGCACTCACCTGGGTGGCGGCGGCACCGGCGATGACGACGGCCCCGCCGATCAGCGACAGGACACTCGGCTCCTCGTGCAGCACCAGCCAGGACGCCCCGATCCCGACGATGGGGACCAGCAGGGTGAACGGCGCGACCGTGCCGACGGGGTAGCGGCTGAGCAGCGCCGTCCACAGACCCGAGCCCGCGACCGTGCCGAGGATCACGATGTAGGCGAGGCCCGCGAGGGCGAGCGGGCCGGTGCCCTCCGACGACGACGTCAGGGAGTCCCAGCCGGCCGACGGGCCCTCCACCGCGAACGACAGCGCCAGCATCGGCAGCGGCGGAATGACGCACATCCACAGCATCAGGCGCATCGGCTGGTCGGACGCGGCCTTGCGGTTGCCGATGTTGCCCACCGCCCACGACAGTCCCGCGAGCAGCGTCAGGGCGACCGGTAGCAGTGCGGCGTGCTGGGCGCGGTCCCAGCCGATGAGCGCCATCCCGGCCATCGCGACGAGCAGTCCGCCGACCTGCGTCGGCCGCAGGCGCTCTCGCAGCAGGACCGCGCCGAGGACCACGGTGAACGGTGCCGAGGACTGCAGCACCAGCGACGCCAGTCCGGTCGGCATCCCGACGTGCATGGCCCAGAACAGGAACGCGAACTGGCCGACGCCGAACCCGAGGCCGTACACGAGCAGCCACTTCAGCGGGACCTGCGGACGGGGAACGAACAGGATCACCGGGATCGCGATGACGAAGAATCGCAGCGCCGCGAAGAAGAACGGCGGGAAGTGGTCGAGGCCGGCGCGGATGGCGAGGAAGTTGAGCCCCCAGAGGACGACGACGGTGAGTCCGAGCAGCCGGTCGCGGGAGGTCATGCATTCCATCGTGAGGGCCGGAAACAATCAGGACAAGCGCATAAAAGTGCACCATCGATGTAGTTTTGCTACATGGACGCGACCCGGCTGCGTGTGCTTCGCGAGCTGGCGGACCGCGGGACGGTGGCGGCGACCGCACAGGCGTTGTCGATGACGCCGTCGGCGGTGTCGCAGCAGCTCAAGATCCTCTCGCGGGAGGCCGGGGTGACGCTGCTCGAACCGGCGGGCCGCCGGCTGCGGCTCACCGACGCCGGTCAGGCCCTCGTCGTCCGCGCCGACGACGTCGTGGCCGCCCTCGATCGCGCGGCGGCGGAGATGAGCGCCTACCGCGGGTCGCCGCGCGGGCGGGTGCGGGTCGCACTGTTCCCGTCCGGCGCCGCGCTGCTGCTGCCGGGACTGCTGGACGCACTCGCGGGCAGCGGGGTGGACGTGCAGGCGCGCGACGAGGACCTCCCGGCCGCCGCGGTCCCCGCCCTTCTCGCCGATTACGACGTGGTGCTGACCCATCGCGACGAGCGGGCCCCGGACACGTCCTCCCCGCGAGTGACGGCCGAGCCGCTGATGCGCGAACCCATCGACCTGATCCTGCCGCCCGGCCACCCGCTCGCCGGACAGGATGCGGTTCGCCCGGACCAGTTGGCGGACGAGCGGTGGATCAGCGTGCGCGGCGGGTTTCCCGTCGACGACGTGCTGATGTCGGTGGCCGCCGCGACCGGTGTGCAGCCGCACGTGGCGATGCGCATCAACGACTTCCGGGTCATCGAGGAACTCGTCGCCGGCGGTCACGGCGTGGCCCTGCTGGCCCGGCACGCGGTGACCAGTCGCTCGGTGGTCCAGCTTCCCCTCGCGGGGGTGCGCGCCGCCCGCATCTACGAATTGGCGCGAAGGCCCGCAGCCGACGACGTTCCCGCCGTCGCCACCGTGCTGCAGGCGTTCCGGGACGTCGCGGCCCGGATCGCGGAGTGAAGGGGCCGGAAACGGAAGAAGGCCCGCCGAGTGGGCGGGCCTTCCGGTGAAAACGGACGCTCAGCTGCTCAGCGCCTTCGCCTTCAGCGTTTCGTATTCCGTCTGCGTGATGGTGCCGGCATCGAGGAGGGCCTTCGCGTCGGCGATCTGCTCGGCCGAGGACTTGCCCGCGACGGACCGGATGTAGCTGTCCTGCGCCTGCTTCGCCTCCTGCGCGGCCGCCATCGACCGCTCGGCCATGCTCTTGCTCCGGGTGATGAGGTACACGAGCGCGGTCAGCAGGGGGACGAAGAACAGGAAGACGATCCAGATCGCCTTCACCCAGCCCGACGTCTTATGGTCGCGGAACAGGTCGGTGATGATGGAGAACAACAGGATCAGGTACGCCACGAAGCCGAAGGTGACGATGATCACCCAGAGAAAGTCCCAGAAAGAGTCCATTGCAGCGCTCCATTCACAGTCGAATTCACTCTGCGCTGACTATCGCACCGGGCCGGAGCGTCCGCGTCATCCGAAACAGGTGAAATGCGGCGCCCGATGTGACATCGGTGCAGTGTGACCAGACCGCGGTGACATTGGGCCGTCCAAAGCCCCACAACGCGGCACCCCCGCGAAACGCCGAACGGCCGCGACACCGGTAGGTGCCGCGGCCGTTCGGGTGGGGACTACTTGCCGGCTTCGACCGCCCGGCGCATGCCGCGCTCGACCGCACCGATGATGTACGGACGCAGCTCCACGGCGGGGATGACGGCGTCGACGGAACCGACCCGCTGTGCCCGCTGGATGTTGTGCACGGCCTCGAACTCGGCCGCGACCTCACCGAGCTTCTCGTTGCGCACCGCGGCCTGCTGGGCTGCCAGCTCGACCCGCAGGTGAGCCTGCTGGGCGTCGTTCTGGGCGCCCGCCAGGTTGGCCTCGAGTTCCCGGATCGACGGGTCGGCCGCCACCCGCGAGTTGACCTCACGGGTGAACACGACGGCTGCGGCGGGGGCGCCACCGAGGACCGAGGCGAACGAGCCCTCGACCGCGAGGACCTCCATGTTGTCGTTCAGTGCTCCGGAGAACACCACGAACGCGCCACCGTGGTAGCGGGAGACGACGCAGAACACGATCGGGCCGTCGAAGTTGACGATGGCGCGGCCGATCTCGGCGCCGTACTCGAGCTGGATGTGCCGCAGCGAGTCCGGGGATCCGTCGAAACCGGACAGGTTGGCCAGCACCACGAGCGGCCGGCTGCCGCTGGCGGCGTTGATCGCCCGGGCCGTCTTCTTCGACGACTGCGGGAACAGCGTGCCCGCGGTCCACTGGTCGGGACCGTTGGCCGGCGACCAGCCCTTGCGGGCGATGGCCCGCGACTCGATGCCGATGACGCTCACCGGGTATCCGCCGAGGTGTGCGTCGAACACGACGGACGTGTCGGCGTCCGCCATGTCAGCCCACCGCTCCAGCACCGTGTGGTCCTGGTCGACGAGCGAACGCATCACCGTGCGAATGTCGAACGGCTTCTTGCGTTCCGGGTTCGTCTCCGCGGAGAAGATGTCGCCGACCGTGGTGAAGTCGCTGGACGGGTGGATGTGCGGGAAGGACCGCACGTCGCGCCCGATCGGGTCGCTGGTCTGTGCCCGGCGCGGGAAGCGTTCTCCGGCAACGACGTACGCGTGGTCGTAGTGCGCGAACAGGATCTCGCACGCGGCGGGCAGGTTCGGCGCCCAGTATTGCGCCTCACCGTTGGGGCCCATCACGCGGTCGTAGCCGCCGATGCCGAAGTTGTCCTCGGCCGAGACGCCACCCGAGTAGTCGAGCGAGTTCTTGCCGGTGAGCACCATGGCGCTGTCCGGCGTCATGACGAGGATGCCCTTGGTGTGCATCAGCATCGTGGCTTCGGCGTTCCAGTACGGCTGCGCGCCGACGTTGATGCCGGCCACGATCACGTTGACCTCGCCACCGTCCTGCGTGAACGTGATGAGGCGACGCAGACCGCGGGAGACCCAGTCCATGTTCTCGGTGCCGCTGTCCATGGAGATCGTCGCGCCGGACGACAGCGCGAACCACTCGACCGGGACACCCAGCTTCTCGGCCAGGTCGACACCGGCGACGAGGCGGGCGCACTCGGCCTCCGCGACGGTGCCCAGTGCCTTCGTCGGGTCACCGAACAGCGCGACGCGGGTCATGCCCTCGGGGTGCCGGTCGGTGCGGGCGGTGACCAGACCGACGACGAGGCCGGCCTTGTTCTGCCCGTACGGACGCTCCACGGGCACCAGCTGTCCCGACTCGTCCAGGTCGTGCTCGACGAAGCTGCCGTCGCGGCCGGTGAGCAGCGGGATCAGCTCGTACGGGTAGACGGTGCCGCGGGCGCGGGAGCTGCGGACCTTCTGCGTGTACGCGTCGAGCGGCTGCAGCGGCTCGGTCGGCGGCTCGGTGACCTTGACGACCACGCCGGCGCCGGTGCGGTAGGAGAAGCGCAGAGCCTTCTCCCGCGACTCCGTGCCGGGCTCGCCCTGGAGGCGGGCGATCACGGTGATCTCCTCGAGGCCGGCGCCCGCGGTGAGCGGTGCCGCGACCCGGGCGAACGCCTCGAGGTCCTCGACGGGGACGTCGATCTTCGGCCACACGTACAGCACGACGCGGTTGGCGTCGAGCTTGCGCTTGCTGCCGCGCGTGGCCTGCGCCCGGCGGATGCCGTCGAGGCACGACTGCAGCACGCGTTCCGCGGCGGGAACACCGATGACCTGGCCGTCCTCGTTGCGGACCGGCGTGATGTCGCGGACCTCGGCGAGCGCGATGAGGCGTTCGTCGGTGGGATTCTCGCGCGAGACCAGGTTGAACAGGAACGTCTCGGCGGACGCGGGGAGGCGCGTGCCGTCGAAGTTCTTCAGGCGCCACAGGTCGAGTCGCTGACCGGTGAGCGGGTGCATGTCCCGGATCAGCTTCTCCTCCGCGAGGACGCCTGCGTCCGGGCGGTAGGTGAACTTGCGAACGTCCACGTCGGTTCCGCCGAAGACGGACACCGTGACGCGGCGGCAGGTCGCGGCCAGCGGCAGCGCCGTCAGTGCCTTCCGCAGGTCCTCGGACATGGTGTCCGGGCCGGCGGGCGGCGCGGTCCACGACAGGTAGAGGTCGAGGACGAGGTTCTCGGGGTTCTCCGAGGCGACGGCACCGATCTCGTCGAGCGCGCCGGGCAGTTCGGCGTACTCGGCGACGGCGGAGACCAGGTTCAGGCGCTCGCCGAGCAGGTCGAAGTTGCCGGTGACGAAACGGCGTCCGTGACGTTCGAAGGCGGTGACGTCCTCGAGCGTGCGGATGTCGTAGTAGCGCCGGGTGACGACCTCGAGCAGCGGGCCGACGGTCGTGCTCTTGCGCGCGATCCGCTGTCCGAGGAGCTCGGTCAGCGACTGCGGGGTGGCGACCAGGGCCTCGAGGCGTTCCTGGTAGTCCGGGGCGCCGGGGTTCTCGGCGAGGTACTCGAGGCTGCCGCGGACACCGTCGTACACCTGCTCGCGGGCCTTGCGGATCTGCGGCTCGTCGAAGAACCGGAACCGCACGTTGCGGGCGACGTTGCCGATCACCGGGTAACGGACCTGGGTGGCGATGATCAGCCGGTCCAGGACCTCGCCGAGTCCGCTGGGTGCGCGGCCGGGAGCGTTGCCGTCGTTCAGCCACCGGTCGAGCAGGGCGGCGATGACGGGAACCTGGTTGTCCATGCGCTGCTGCGCGAGGAACAGGCGGTAGACCGCCTCCTCCAGCTCGCCGGTGCGCTCGAGGTCGGTGACGTCGTAGTGACGCAGCGCCCGCGACAGCCGGGTCGTGAACGACTCCGGCAGACCTTCGAGTTCGACGTCGAGGGTGTGGAGGTAGGTGTGGAAGTGCTCGCGCGGGCTGTGGACGCGCTCGTCACCGTCCTCCTCGGCCACGGTCGGCCGGTTGCGGCCGATCTCGCAGATGTCTGCGAACGTGTTCAGCAGGGCGAGTTCCGCCTGCACCAGATCCGCGTCACCCGCGATCTCGGCGCGGAGCTTCTCGTACCCGGCGAGGAGCACGCCGGCCCGCTTCGCGCTGACGTCGTAACCGGTGAGCAGCGCGCCGAGGGCGTCGATCTGCTCGAGGGCGTCGGTGCGGACGTCGCCCTTGGAAGCGGGCGCGGCGACCTCGAACTCGACGCGCGGCGACTTCGGAGCGGCGGACTCTTCCGCGGTCTCCTCGACGCGCAGCAGTGCGGTGCCGGCATCGACCTGCGAGTTGACCATCGCGAGAACTTCACGGACCCGGCCCGCGACGGGTGCGCGGACGGCGGTCTCCATCTTCATGCTCTCGAGGACGACCAGCGTGTCGCCGGCCTCGACCTCGTCGCCGACGGACACGGGGACCGCGACGACGACCGCGGGAGCGGGGGCGCGGACGACGCCGGCCTCGTCCTGGCTGATCTGGTGGCTGATGCCGTCGACCTCGACGAGGTACTGGGCGCGGCCTGCGACGGAGACGACGTGGTGGCGGCGGGTGCCGACGACGAGGCGGCTCTCGAACTCGCTGAGCCGGTCGACCTCGACCTCGACGTCGGGGCTGTCGCCGTCGACGCGGTAGCGGTGCGCACCGACCTGCGTGACGGTGAGGCCGTAGGCCTGACCCTGGTAGCTGAGCTCCACCTTGCGGCCGATGGCGTGGCCGGCGCGGGGGCGGCCACCGCGGGCCGACGACAGGAAGGCCTCGCGCTCGAGCTTCTCCTCGGCGTCGTAGACGTCGATGGCGGCGGCGATCAGCGCGACGTCGGCCACCTTGGTGGGCGTGTTGACGCTGCCGACGCCGGTGCGGTCGAGCCAGCCGGTGTCCGCGGACGCGGAGATGACCTCGTCGCGGTCGAGCAGTTCGAGAAGGAACGACTTGGTGGTGGTGCCGCCCTGCAGGACCACGGTGGTCTCGCGGAGCGCGGTGCGGAGCCGGGCGAGGGCCTCGGGCCGGTCGCGGCCCCAGGCGATGACCTTGGCGACCATCGAGTCGTAGTCGGGCGGGATGACGTCGCCCTGGGCGATGCCGGTGTCGACACGGAGACCGGAGCCGAGCGGGAACTTCAGCAGCTGCACGGCGCCGGGGGCAGGAGCGAACCCGTTGGCGGCGTCCTCGGCGTTGAGCCGTGCCTCGACGGCGTGACCGAACTCCGGCGGGCAATCGCCGACCAGGCGCTCGCCGTTCGCGACGAGGATCTGCAGCTTCACCAGGTCGATGCCGGTGGTGGCCTCGGTGATGGGGTGCTCCACCTGCAGTCGGGTGTTGACCTCGAGGAAGGTGAAGGACTTCTGCTCCGGCTGGTACAGGTACTCGACCGTGGCGGCGCCGTGGTATCCGGCAGCACGCACGAGGTCGGCGGAGACGGCGCGCAGGTTGTTCGACTGCTCGGCGGTGAGGAGCGGGGAGCTCGACTCCTCGATCACCTTCTGGTTCTTCCGCTGGATCGAGCAGTCGCGGACACCGGGTGCCCACACGTTGCCGTGCTGGTCGGCGATGACCTGGACCTCGACGTGGCGGGCATCGGTGACCAGCCGCTCGATGAAGACGACGGGGTCACCGAACGAGCGCTGCGCCTCGCCCTGGGTGCGCTCGAGGGCGAGCTCGAGCTCGTCCTCCGACCACACCTTGCGGATGCCGCGGCCACCGCCACCGGAGCGGGCCTTGATGATGAGGGGGTAGCCGATGGCCTGGGCGTGACGGCGGGCGTCGGCGCGGGTGGCGACGGGGCCACCGCTCCACGGCGCGACCGGCACGTCCACCTTCTCGGCGAGGAGCTTGGCCTCGACCTTGTCGCCCAGGAGTCGCATCGACTCGGCGGGCGGGCCGATGAACGTGATGCCGAGCTGGTTGCACACCTCGACGAACGCGGGATCCTCGGCGACGAAGCCCCAGCCGACCCACACGGCGTCGGCCTTGCTCTCGCGCAGCGCGCGGGCCAGCTCGGCGTGATCGAGGTAGGCGGTGCCGGTCTTGACTGTGCGCAAGCACACACCTTCGTCGGCCTGCCGGACGAACATCGCGCGACGTTCTGCCTCGGTGTGCAGGGCGATGGTGCGGATGCCGTAGTTGTGCTCGGCGTTCAGTTCGCGCACCGCACGAATCAGGCGGACGGCGGCCTCGCCGCGGTTCACTATCGCTATTCGCTTGAACATCTGTTATCGCTCCGTTTCCGTAAAACTCATTGATCCGCAGAGTGTTTCGATGGCCAAGGCCATGTCCGCCGAGGACTGGGTGCCGCCTTCGCGGACACGTGCACCCCTGCACAACCCGCTTGACTACCTCCAGGGGCGCCCCCGAACGCGATCGTCGGCCCTGCGTCATTGCGGGGCCGATGCTCGGGGAATGCGAGCATAACGTCGAAAATATGTACCCGCGCGTAACTTCTGCGAGGGCCCGATCGGGCTTGTCAAGTCTTCAAGGACTTGCGTGTCGACCCTACGAGAGAGTAAGGAAGCCGGAATTCCGTCGAACTGGGCATCCTTCGGCGAGTTACCTGCAACTCGTTGTCACGGAGTCGGTTTCGTCCGGTTTGTCGAGATGTTCTCGCAGACGGGAACTTTCACACGGAAGTTACTGGGGGTTCACCTTCGGTTCGACGGCCACGGGTTCGGTCGCGTGCGCCACCGCGCCCCGCAGGCCCACGTGCGCCTCGCGGTGCATCCGGTCGACCATGTGCGGATAGTGGAGCTCGAACGCCGGCCGCTCGGAGCGGATGCGCGGCAACTCGGTGAAGTTGTGCCGCGGCGGCGGGCAGCTTGTCGCCCACTCGAGGGAGTTGCCGAAACCCCACGGGTCGTCCACCGTCACCACCTCGCCGTACCGGTAGCTCTTGAAGACGTTCCAGACGAACGGCACCGTCGACGCCCCGAGGACGAACGCGAACACCGTCGACACGGAGTTGAGGACGGTGAAGCCGTCGGAGGGCAGATAGTCGGCGTAGCGGCGCGGCATCCCCTCCGCGCCGAGCCAGTGCTGGACGAGGAACGTGCCGTGGAAACCGGTGAACGTGGTCCAGAAGTGCCACTTGCCGAGCCGTTCGTCGAGCATGCGTCCGGTCATCTTCGGGAACCAGAAGTAGATGCCGGCGTACGTGGCGAAGACGATCGTCCCGAACAGCACGTAGTGGAAGTGGGCGATCACGAAGTAGCTGTCCGTGACGTGGAAATCAAGCGGCGGGCTCGCGAGGATGACGCCGGTGAGGCCGCCGAAGATGAACGTGATGAGGAAGCCCAGTGAGAACAGCATGGGTGTCTCGAACGTCAGCTGACCCTTCCACATGGTGCCGACCCAGTTGAAGATCTTCACCCCGGTGGGCACCGCGATCAGGAACGTCATGAACGAGAAGAACGGCAGCAGCACCGCGCCGGTCGCGTACATGTGGTGCGCCCACACGGCGATCGACAGGGCCGCGATGGCGATCGTCGCGTAGACGAGCCCGCTGTACCCGAACACCGGTTTGCGGCTGAACACCGGGAAGACCTCGGTGACGATGCCGAAGAACGGCAGCGCCACGATATAGACCTCCGGGTGACCGAAGAACCAGAACAGGTGCTGCCACAGCAGCACGCCGCCGGTCGCCGGGTCGTAGAGGTTCCCGCCCAGGTGCCGGTCGACGAACAGCCCCATCAGCGCGGCGGTGAGGATCGGGAACGCCACCAGGATCAGGATGCTGGTGACGAAGATGTTCCACGTGAAGATCGGCATCCGGAACATGATCATCCCCGGCGCCCGCAGGCAGATGACCGTCGTGATCATGTTGACGCCGCCGAGGATGGTGCCGAGACCGGACAGCGCGAGCCCCATGATCCACAGGTCGGCGCCGACGCCCGGCGAGTGCAGCGTGCTCGTCAGGGGCGAGTACGCGGTCCAGCCGAAGTCCGCGGCGCCTCCCGGAGTGATGAAGCCCGCGATCGCGATGGTCCCGCCGAACAGGAACGCCCAGTAACTGAACGCGTTGAGACGGGGGAACGCGACGTCGGGGGCGCCGATCTGCAGCGGCAGGATGTAGTTGGCGAACCCGAACACGATCGGTGTCGCATACAGCAGCAGCATGATCGTGCCGTGCATCGTGAACAGCTGGTTGTACTGCTCGTTCGACAGGAACTGCAGGCCCGGGACGGCCAGTTCGCCGCGGATCAGCAGCGCCATCAGACCGCCGGCCATGAAGAAGGCGAACGACGTGATCAGGTACAGGATCCCCAGGTCCTTGGGATCCGTCGTCGTGATCATCTTGTAGAAGAAGCTGCCCTTGGGGCGGCGCCGGGCCGGATACGGACGGACCGGACGATGCTGTTGAAATGCCAGATTCACGACGCCCCCCGAAGGGTCCGAGGCGGTTCGGGTCCGGTGTGGACTCCGTTACCAGGGTAGTTCCCCGAGACCCCGAGGGAGCCGATTTTTGCGGCCGGAAACGACGCTGCCGCAGGTGCGCGGGAGGCGCGCCTGCGGCAGCGGTGGTGCGGAAGCGGTCAGTGCGCCCGGTTGACCGCCGAGACGACGGCGCGCAGCGACGCGGTGGTGATCGACGTCGCGATGCCGACACCCCAGACCACGGTGTTCCGTCCGTCGGGAGCGGTCACGGCGCACTCGACGTAGGCGGCGGCCTGCGCGTCGTCGCCCGCCGACATGGCGTGCTCCGAGTAGTCGAGGACGCGCACGTCGAAGTCGATCGTGGCGAGCGCGTCGACGAACGCGGCGAGCGGGCCGTTGCCCGAGCCCGAGATCTCGTGCTCCTTGCCGTTCACCTTCACCGTCGCGGTGATGGAGTCGGTGCCGCCGTCCTCCTCGGCCGCGGTGACCTTCTGCTTCATCCGCTCGAGCGGCGTGATCGGCGCCAGGTACTCCTCGTGGAAGACGTCCCACATCTCCTTGGGCGACACCTCGCCGCCCTCGCCGTCGGTGATCCGCTGGACAGCCTGCGAGAACTCGATCTGCAGGCGACGCGGCAGCACCAGCCCGTGGTCGGCCTTCATGATGTACGCGACGCCGCCCTTGCCGGACTGCGAGTTGACGCGGATCACGGCCTCGTACGTGCGGCCCACGTCCTTCGGGTCGATGGGCAGGTAGGGGACCGCCCACAGGATGTCGTCGACGTCCGCGTCCTGCGAGTCGGCGTCGAACTTCATCGCGTCGAGGCCCTTGTTGATCGCGTCCTGGTGGCTGCCGGAGAACGCCGTGTACACGAGGTCGCCGCCGTACGGGTGACGCTCGTGGACGGGCAGCTGGTTGCAGTACTCGACGGTGCGGCGGATCTCGTCGATGTTCGAGAAGTCGATCTGCGGGTCGACGCCGCGGGTGAACATGTTGAGCCCGAGCGTGACCAGGCAGACGTTGCCGGTGCGCTCGCCGTTACCGAACAGGCAGCCCTCGATGCGGTCGGCCCCGGCCTGGTAGCCCAGCTCGGCGGCGGCCACACCGGTGCCGCGGTCGTTGTGGGGGTGCAGCGACAGGATGACCGAGTCGCGGCGGGCCAGGTTGCGGTGCATCCACTCGATGGAGTCGGCGTACACGTTCGGCGTCGCCATCTCGACGGTGGCGGGCAGGTTCAGGATCACCGGGTTCTGCGGCGTCGGCTGCAGCACCTCGGTGACGGCGTCGCACACCTCCTTGGCGTACTCGAGTTCCGTGCCGGTGTACGACTCGGGGGAGTACTCCCAGCGCCACTGCGTGTCCGGGTACTTCTTCGCCTCTTCGAGGGCCAGGGTCGCCGCGTCGGTCGCGATCTTCTTGATCACCTCGCGGTCGGCCTTGAACACCACCCGGCGCTGCAGCACGGACGTCGAGTTGTAGAAGTGGACGATCACCTTGTTCGCGCCCTCACAGGCCTCGAACGTGCGCTTGATCAGTTCCGGCCGGGACTGCGTGAGCACCTGGATGGTGACGTCGTCCGGAATCGCGCCGTCCTCGATGATCTCGCGGACGAAGTCGAAGTCCGTCTGGCTCGCCGACGGGAAGCCGACCTCGATCTCCTTGTATCCCATCCGCACCAGCAGTTCGAACATGCGGCGCTTGCGGGCGGGGCTCATCGGGTCGATCAGCGCCTGGTTGCCGTCACGCAGATCGACGGCGCACCACTGCGGCGCGCGGTCGATGATCTTGTCGGGCCACGTGCGGTCCGGCAGCGACACCGGCTCCACTTCCTCGGAGAAGGAGCGGTAGCGGAACGTCGGCATCGACGAATTCTTCTGCGTGTTCCAAATCGGCTGATCGGAGGGAGCAGGCTTGGAAGGCGGCGTGATGGTGCGCGTTCCGGAGGTGAAGGCGTCAGCGGGGGACATGGGATTGATCTCCAGGTTCGATGTGGACTGTCGGGAGTCCAACGGCTGTGTCGACCGGCGCACGAGAAACCCCGCGACGGGAAGCCAGTCTGGATCAGACCCCGTCGCGGCAACCAAGGAGGAGTGCGCGCTGCATACTCAGCACTGTACTCCGGGCACCGTCGTTCGCGTGCCGGGGTTCGAAGTCCGAGTGAGGAGAGAGCGGTGGGCCGCAGCGCGACGGTGGTATCACCGCTGGTGGCCGCGGGTTTTGCGATGCTGCTGGCGGCATGTTCCGGCGTCGTCGCGGGGGCGCCGAGCGTCGCCGGGGCAGGTGAGCCGATCTACGGCCTGCCGGTCAGCGAGCACACCCGCGCGGAATTGGCCGTCGCCGCCGCGGCGCGCGACCTCGCGCCGTGTGGACTGCTCGACCGGGAGCTGGTCGCCTCGTTCGGGCAGGTCACCGCGTACGGGCCCGTCGGCGACCTGTCGACGTGCCACGCCGAATTGGTGCCTCCCCGCGGCACCGCCACCAATCCCGTCTGGGTCGAGGTGACGGTGGGTGAACGCGAACCCACGGAAGAAACCGGTGCGGGGGAGGCGACGTCGGGGATCGAGGTGCGTCCCGCGGTCGGCGCGCTCCCGGGCACGTGCACCCTCTACTTCGCGCTGCCGCCGGTACCAGACGTGCGAGACGATGTGGCAGCGAGGCGCTGGGGGCACGTGTCGTACCTCGACGGGGCGGGCGGAACTGGCGACTCCGCCGCCGGCGACGACTGCGCCGAAGCGCGCACGGTGCTCGGCTCGGTCGTGGGCAGGCTGAGGTCCTCGACGTCCGGGCTGTCGGATGTTCCTCTCGCGCAACAGGACCCGTGCCGGGTGGTCGAGAAACTGTCCGGGCGGGGCGTCGAGACGTTCACCCCGGGCAGCCGCCCCTACGAGTGTCTCCTGACCCTCGGCGGCGGCGCCGAGGCGTCCGTGCAACTGGCGCTGTCGCCGGAACCCTCGCCGGCCGGCGGCCCCGAAACAGTCGAACTCGACGGCAAGCCGTTCACGTTCTTCCGGGACGCGCTGTCGTGCCACTACTACTTCTATCCGGGTGCGGTGTTCGACACGAACCTGCCGTCGAGCCCGGCGAGCGAACGGGACAAGATCGGTAACCGGCTGACGGCGTCGGTGGCGGCGTCCGCACCGAGCTGCGTCGACGCCGAAACGCTGGTGCTCGCCGCGGCCGAAGTGTTCGACTACTGAGATGAACACACAGGTCGATGTCGCCCGGGCCTACCTGGACGCGCTGCTCAGCCACGACGGCAACTCGGTGCCCATCGAACCCCGGGCGGTTCGGTACGAGATGGGGCTGAAGACGGCTTTCTCCGGAAATCACCTGCGCCGAAGCCTGTCCGGCGGTCCGCAGTACCGGGTGATCCGGGCGATCCGCGACTGCGTGTGGACCGTCGACGGCGACGACGTCACCGTCGACTACCTCTTGGACGCCGGACTCCTCGGCCGCACCCTCGCGACGGTCCGGGTGGTCGAGACGTTCCGGATCCCGCCGCACGACCTGCGCATCCACCGCATCGACGCGAAGATTCGGCGCCCGTGATCTCTCTGCCCTGACCGGACCGCCCTGATCGCGCACCGAACCCGCTGCCGCGCAGGTTCTCCCGCACGTGAGTGGCAAAGTGTGCTCGCGCACGCTTTGCCACTCACCTGGGGTCAGGCGAGCGTTTCGTGCGCTGCGGGAACGGAACCCAGCCGGCCGGCCTGGAAGTCCTCGAACGCCTGCAGCACCTCGGCTCTGGTGTTCATCACGAACGGTCCGGCCATCGCCACGGGCTCGCGGATCGGCTTGCCGCCGAGGACGAACACCTCGAACGACTTGGTCCGCGAATCCTGCGTGTCGGCCGCGGCGATCGTCAGGGTGTCACCGCGTCCGAAGACGGCAGTCTGGCCCATCCGGATCGGGCGGCGCTCCGAGCCGGCGAGGCCGTCGCCCGCGAGGACGTAGGCGAGCGCGTTGAACTCGGGGTTCCACGGCAGCGTCAGGCTCGCACCCGGCGCGACCGTCGCGTGGACGAGGCTGATCGGCGTGTAGGTGGACCCGGGACCGTGGTGACCGTCCACGTCGCCGGCGATCACGCGAACGAGGGCGCCGCCGTCGGGCGAGGACAGCAGGGCCACCTTCGCGCCGGTGATGTCCTGGTAGCGCGGTGCGGCCATCTTGTTGTCGCGCGGCAGGTTCACCCACAACTGGACGCCGTGGAACAGGCCGCCGCTCGTCACCAGATGCTCGGGCGGGGTCTCGATGTGCAGGATGCCGCCACCCGCGGTCATCCACTGGGTGTCGCCGCCACCGATGGTTCCACCGCCGCCGTTCGAATCCTGGTGCTCCATGATGCCGTCGATCATGTAGGTGACGGTCTCGAAGCCGCGGTGCGGATGCCAGGGTGTGCCCTTGGGTTCACCGGGTGCGTAGTCGACCTCGCCCATCTGATCCATGTGGATGAACGGGTCGAGGGCCGGCAGGTCGATGCCGGCGAACGCGCGGCGCACCGGGAAGCCTTCGCCCTCGTACCCGACGGGTGCGGTGGTGAGCGAACGGACCGGGCGGTCGACGGCGCCGGGAGCAGGTGCGTCGATACGCGGCAGGGCAAGGATGTTGTCGACCGTCACGGCTGGCATGGGGTGTCTCCTCGTACTCAGGTAATTGATTGTTCAACTACTTCATGGTGTGTAACACCCGACTGGGAAAAAAATTCCCTGTGCGCCTTTCTGGTTGCTGGAGCTACCAGAAAGGCGCACGGGCGCGGAGCGCCTCCTAGTTGAGGACGTTCTCGTGGTCCGGGCAGTACCGCGTGATCGCGCCGATGATGTACGGGTAGACGCCGTCGGCGGTGAGCATCGGTGTCCACTCCTCACGCACCTGGTCGAGGGGCTTGCCCGCGTCGAGGGCGGTGCAGATCTCGCCGGCCTGATGCACCGCCAGGTCGTCGTCGGTGACGGTCTGGTTGTTCGCGCGCAGGTAGGCCAGGTAGTCGGCGGCCGTCTTCGGATCGTCGGCGACCGAGAACACTCGGCTGCCGGGGGCGGTGGCGGCGGTCGTCCGCGCCGCCACGGACGCCGAGGCGGCCGTCGTCTCGGATGCTGCGGTGTCGGTGTCGCCACCACCGCAGGCGGTGAGGAATGCCGCGGAGCAGACGGTGAGGGCGGTCAGAGCAAGGGTGCGGCGCATGGGGCGTGTGATTCCTTTCGAGGCCTGTGACGGCGACGATCGTATCGCCTGCCGGGCCGGTGTTCCCGGCGGCGATCACCCACACTGTTCCCGGTCAGAGACCGCGATCGATCAGGTCCAGGATCTCCTCGCTCGTGGCCGCGTGAATCTTGTCGACCGCGGCGGCATGCGCGTCGTCGGACGTTCCGACCTCGGCCAGCAGGCTTCCGAGGCGTTGCGCGATGGCCGACCGCGCCTCGGCGTCGTCGCCGAGTTCGGCGATGGTGGCGCGGAGGCGGTCGACGTCGGCGAGCGCCACCGACATCGGATCCGGAACGAGTTCCGAGCGCAGGAACTCGGCGACGGCCCGCGGATTCGGGTGGTCGAACACCATGGTCGGCGGCAACCGCAGCCCCGTGGCCGCACCGAGATGGTTGCGGAGCGCGACGGCCGCGAGTGAGTCGAAGCCGAGTTCCTTGAACGCCTGGTCGGGGTCCACCGAGTCCGACGCGTCGTAGCCGAGCACGGTGGCGGCCCCGCCCCGCACGAGGTCGAGCATCAGGTGCCGCTGTTCGGGGATCGACAGGTCGGCGAGTCGCTGCGCCCAGTCCGACGGTCCCGACCCGTTCGGTCCGGTCACGACCGAGTCCGATCCCGCGGCGTGCGGGCGCGACTCCCGGATGAGGCCCCGCAGCGGGGCGGGAACGTAGGGTGCGGCCGAACCGGAGTGGTCGAACCGCGCGGCCGCGACGGTGGGTGCGCCGGCGGCCAGCGCGCTGTCGAAAAGGGCCAGGCCGTCGGCTGCGGGCATCGGGACCATCCCGCTGAGGCGGGCGCGGGCGAGGTCGATGGCGCCGAGGTTGTCGGTCATGGCGCTCGGCGTCGCCCACATGCCCCACGCGATCGAGAGCCCGGGCAGCCCGAGTGCGTGCCGGTGATGGGCGAGGGCGTCGAGGAACATGTTGGCGGCGGCGTAGTTCGCCTGCCCGGGAGCCCCGAGGACGCCGGCGAGCGAGGAGAACACGACGAACGCCCGCACGTCGCTGTCCGCGGTCAGCCGGTGCAGGTGCCAGGCGGCGTCGACCTTCGGCCGCAGGACGGTGTCGAGCCGCTCGGGCGTGAGCGACGCCAGGGTGCCGTCGTCGATGACGCCCGCCGCGTGGATCACCGCCGTCAGCGGATGCTCGGACGGTATCCCTGCCAGCAACCCGGCGACCGCCGACGCGTCCGCGGTGTCGCAGGCGACGATGCCGACCTCGGCACCCAGATCGCTCAGTTCGCGCCGCAGGCGGTCGCTGCCCTCGGCGCCGGGCCCGCGTCTGCTGGTCAGCAGCAGGTGCCGGGCCCCGTGCCCGGTCACCAGGTGGCGGGCGACCAGCGACCCGACCGTGCCGGTGCCGCCGGTGATCAGCACGGTGCCGCCGGGATCGAACGGCGTCGGTTCGTCGACGACGGCCATACGCCGCAACCGCGGTGCGCACAGGGTGCCGTTCCGGGCCGCCACCTGCGGTTCCCCGCTCGCCAGTGCCGACATGATCGCGGCCTCGGCGTCCGACGTGTCGTCGAGGTCGATCAGCACGAACCGGTCCGGGTTCTCGTTCTGCGCGGAGCCCACCAGACCCCACACCGCCGCGGCCGCGAGGTCGGGACGAGCGTCGCGGTCCTGGCCGTCGTCGGTGACCACGGCGTTGCGGGTCACGATCACGAGCGGGTTGTCGGCGAACGTGTCGTCGTCCAGCCACTCCTGCAGCAGTCGCAGCACCCGCGCGCACAGTTCGTGGGTCGCGTCCGGGCCGTGGTCGCCGTCGGTCGCGCACCCGGCCAGCACCGTCCACGGGCGCCGGTCGCCTTCCTCGGGTCCGGACTCCATCGCGATCCGCAACGCCTCCAGGTCGGGACACCCCGGGAACGTCGAACCGATGCCCGGGTCGCCGAACCCGTCGGCGCCGAGGACGACCACCGGTCCGCGAGGCTCGGACGGCGCGACCTCCACCCTGATCCAGGCGGTCCGGTGCAGCCGCAGGGGTGCCGGACGGCCCCCGTCTGTCGTCCTCTGCGCCACGCCCAGCGCATCGACGGTCAGCACCGGCTCACCGGCGGGGTCGACGGCGGCGATGCGATGCCGCCCGTCGTCGCCGGGCGTGAACCGCGCGGTCACCGCGTCCGCACCGACGGTGTGCAGCCGGATCCCCGACCAGGTCTGCGGCCAGCCGTCCCACCCGAGGAGGGGTTCGATCGCGGCCTGCAGCAGCTCGGGGTGGATGCCGAATCCGGTCGTGTCGACACCGTCCCCGAGCCGCACCTCCGTTTCGGTGTCGTTCGGATTCTCTTGTGGCACTGCGGCGGACGAGCCGACGACGTCGTCGATCGTGGCCGACGCGTTCCGGACCCAGCTGTCCGGGCTGTCGGTGTCACCCGACCTCGACGAGACGGTGACGGTGCGGGCCCCGGTGGTCCCCGGCGGCGACACGAGCACCCGGATCGACGCCAGCCCCGACGTCGGGAGGACGAGCGGGTGCTGCAGGGTGAGTTCGTCGATGTGGTCGAGACCGACGTGGTGGGCCGCGTGCAGGGCGAGTTCGACCGGTACCGCGGGCAGCACCGTCTTGGCCTCTCCGTTGTCGGGTGCCGGGGAGTCGCCGTCGTCGACCGACGGTGACACGAGCCAGGGGTCCCGGTGCAGCGACAGCTGTCCCGTGAACAGGGTCGCGTCGTCGTCGAGGGTCACCGCGGCACCGAGCAGCGGATGATCGGACGGGGTCAGTCCCAGTTCGGTCGGATCGCCGGTGTTCCGGACGGCCGCCGTCGGCCAGTAGGAGCGGCGCTGGAATGCATACGTGGGCAGGGCCACTCGGCGTCGGCCGGGCAGCACCCGATCCCAGTCGACGGTGGCGCCCTGCACGTAGGCGGCGGCGACCGCCTCGATGATCCCGTACGCCTCGTCGTCACGCCCGGGCAGTGTGGCGATCGTGTTCGGGACGACCTCGGCGGCGAGTGCCGCCAGGGTCGCACCGGGACCGACCTCGACGAGGCGGGTGACGCCGAGTTCGTCGAGGGCGCGCACGCCGTCGTGGAACCGCACCGTGTGCCGGATGTGCCGGGTCCAGTAGTCCGGCGACACGAGTTCGTCGGCGGTGGCGACGCGTCCGGTGACGTTGGAAACGACCGGAATCCTCGGCGGCTGCGCCGTCAGCTTCGACAGCACGGCGGCGAACTGGTCGAGGATCGGATCCATCAGGGTCGAGTGGAAGGCCCGCTCGACCCGCAGGCTCGTGGTCTTCAGTCCGGCGGCGGACAGTTCGGCGGCGACCGCGTGCACGTCGCGTTCGCCGCCGGCGAGGACGACGGATTCGGCGCCGTTGACGGCCGCGAGGTCGACGCGGCCGTCGATCCGCGGCAGGATGTCCTCCTCGCGGGCCCGGACGGCGATCATCAGGCCGGGCTTGGTCGACTGCATCAACCGTCCACGATCGCCGACCAGGGCGGCCGCATCGGGCAGGCTGAACACGCCCGCGACGTGGGCCGCTGTGATCTCGCCGATCGAATGGCCGATCAGGTAGTCGGGAGTGATGCCCCACTCCCGCAGCAGCCGGTACAGCGCGACCTCGATGGCGAACAGCGCCGGCTGCGTGTATTCGGTGCTGTCGAGCTTGGCGCCGTCGTCCTTGTCCCAGATCACCTGCCGCACCGGGGTTTCCACATGCTCGTCGAGTACGGCGCAGACCTCGTCCAGTGCGGTCGCGAACACCGGGTAGGCGTCGTAGAGGCCGCGACCCATCCCGATGCGCTGCGCGCCCTGGCCGGTGAACATGAAGGCCGTCTTGCCGCGGGCGCTCGTCCCGGTGACGACGTTGCCGCCGGGGCGTTCCGTGACGATGCGGGCGAGTCCGTCGCGCAGGTCGTCCAGCGTGTCCCCGATCACCGCGGCGCGGTGGGTGAAACCGGATCGGGTGGTGGCCAGCGAATAGGCGAGGTCGGCAGGGTCCGGGAGTTCGGTCTCGCTGGTGTCGAGGAATTCCGCCAACCGGGTGGCCTGCGCGCGCAGCGCGTCGCCGGTCTTTCCGGAGAGCACCCACACCAGCGGCGACGCAGACGGCGGCGCGTCCTCGGGCGGCGCGTCCTCCGAGGGTTGTTCGAGGATCATGTGCGAATTGGTGCCGCTGATCCCGAACGACGACACGGCCGCCCGCCGGGGCCGCCCGGTGTCCGGCCAGGCCACCGATTCGCCGAGCAGGGACACCTCGCCCGCGGTCCAGTCGACGTGCCGGGTGGGGACGTCGCCGTGCAGGCTCGGGGGCAGCACCCCGTGCCGCATCGCCATCACCATCTTGATCACGCCGGCAACGCCCGCCGCCGCCTGGGAATGGCCGATGTTCGACTTGACGGAGCCGAGCCACAGCGGCCGGCCCTCCCGGCCCTGCCCGTACGCGGCCAGCAGCGCCTGCGCCTCGATCGGGTCGCCGAGCGTGGTGCCGGTGCCGTGTGCCTCCACGGCGTCGATGTCGGTGGGGCCGAGCGCGGCGTCGGCCAGAGCCTGGCGGATGACGCGTTCCTGGGACGGCCCGTTCGGGGCGGTCAAGCCGTTGGACGCCCCGTCCTGGTTGACCGCGGATCCGCGGACGATCGCCAGCACGCGGTGCCCGTTGCGCCGGGCGTCGCTGAGCCGTTCCAGCACAACCATTCCCGCGCCTTCGCTGAGACCGGTGCCGTCGGCCCGGTCGGAGAACGGCTTGCAGCGTCCGTCCGAGGCGAGCCCGCGCTGGCGGCTGAACTCGACGAGCACACCGGGTGTGGCCATCACGGTCGCCCCGCCTGCCAGCGCCAGCGTGCATTCACCGTCGCGCAGGGCCCGGGCGGCGAGATGCATCGCGACCAGCGACGACGAGCACGCCGTGTCCACGGTGACCGCGGGACCGGTGAAGCCGAGCGTGTAGGAGATCCGGCCGGAGGCCACGCTGTTGCTGGTTCCGGTCATCAGATAACCCTCGGCGTCGACGTTGCGCTGCGTCATCAGGTGGAACCCGTAGTCGCCGCCCATCAGCCCGACGAACACACCGGTGTCGGTGAGTCCGGGCGCGGTCGGCTGGATTCCGGCCTGTTCCAAGGCTTCCCAGGCGCTTTCGAGGAGCAGCCGATGCTGCGGGTCCATCGCGATCGCCTCGCGCGGGCTGATTCCGAAGAAGGCGGCATCGAATTCGTCTGCGTCGTAGAGGAATCCGCCCTCCCTCATGTACGTGGTGCCGGGCCGGTTCGGGTCGGGGTCGTACACCTCGTCGAGATTCCAGCCCCGGTTGTGAGGATATTCGCCCACCGCGTTGTGGCCGTCGCGGACGAGCCGCCACAGGTCCTCCGGGCTGTACACCTTGCCCGGGTACCGGCACGCCATCCCGACGATCACGATCGGGTCGTCGTCCCGCCGGGCCCGCGTCGGGCCGGCCGGCTGCGGAGCCGCGTCGTCCCCGAGCAGCCGGGCCACCAGTTCCCGGGTGAGCGCGTCCGCGGTGGGATGGTCGAACACGACCGTCGCGGCCAGGCGCACACCGGTGGCGGTCGCCAGCTGGTTGCGCAGTTGCACCGCGGTCAGCGAGTCGAAACCGAGTTGCTTGAACGCGCGTTCCGGGTCGATCGCCTCCTTGCCCTCGTGGCCCAGCACGGCCGCCACGTGGGTGGTGACGATGTCGAGCACCCGGCTGTGCCGCTCCCCGGGGTCCAGCGCCCGCAACTCCTCGGCCAGGCCGGTCGGGGAATCGGCGGCAGCGGCGCGGCGACGACGGACCCCGAGCACCCGGCGCAGGATCGGCGGCAGCGACTCGCCCTCGGACCGGGAGGCCCGCGTCGAGAGCCGGACCGGCACGATCAACGGACGGTTGACGGCGAGCGCGGCGTCGAACAGCGCCAGCCCCGCCTCCGGGCTGATCGTGTCGATGCCGTTGCGCTGCAACCTGTCCAGGTCGGCCGCGTTCAGGTGGGACGTCATCCCGCTGGGCCGGTCCCACAGTCCCCAGGCCATGGACGTCGCGGGCAGCCCGCGGGCACGGCGGTGCTGTGCGAGCGCGTCGAGGAAGACGTTCGCCGCCGCGTAGTTCGCCTGCCCCGCACCGCCGAGCACGCCCGCCGCCGAGGAGAACAGCACGAACGCCGACAGGTCGCGGTCCCGCGTGAGGTCGTGCAGATTCCAGGCGCCGTCCACCTTGGGGCGCAGAACCGCGTGCAACTGCTCCGCGCTGAGGGTGGCGGCGGTGGCGTCCTCGAGCACGCCGGCAGCGTGGATCACGCCCGACAGGTCGGGAATGCCGGCGAGCAGCGTGGCCACCGCGTCGCGGTCGGCCACGTCGCACGCGACAGCCGCGACGTCCGTTCCGGACTCGGCGAACTCGGCCCGCAGCTCGGAAGCGGCCTCGTCGTCGAGCAGACGCCTGCCGGTCAGCACCAGCCGCCGCACTCCGTGCCGCGCGACGAGGTGCCGGGCGATCAGCCTGCCGATGGTGCCGGTGCCGCCGGTGATCAGGACGGTGCCGTCCGCGCCGAACGTCGCGGGGCCCTCGTCGGGCGCAGCCGTCGCGGGCGTCACCGCCGCGAGCATCGGCGCCAGCAGCACCCCCGCCCGGACGGCAAGCTGAGGTTCGTTGCAGGCCAACGCCATCGACAGCACGGCAGGGTCGGGCAGCTCACCGGCCGCCGCGTCCAGGTCCACCAGGGTGATGCGGTCCGGATGCTCGTTCTGCACCGCGCCGATCAGCCCCCACGCGGGCGCCGCGGACACGTCGTCGACCGGGTCGTCGTCCCGGACCGCGACCGCGAGCCGCGTCGTGACCAGGAGTCGGGTCTCGACCAGGCAATCGTCGCCGAGCCAGGCCCGGACCGCCCGCAGCGTCGATTCCGCGGCGGCGTGCGACCGGGCGGGCACGTCCGCCTCGTCGCCGGGTGCGCGGTCGAGCCACAGCACGCGACCGTCCGGGTCACCGCCCGCCAGCGCCTCGTCGAGTGGCATCAGGTCCGCCGGGGAAGTGCTCGACGCACCCACCGGCATCCACTCCACGCGGTAGAGGCTGTCGCGGACCCGGGCCGCGGGCACACCCGCGTCGCCGAGCGGCCGCAGCGCCAGCGATTCGGCGGTCAGCACCGGTCTGCCCGCCGCGTCGTACGCGGAGACCCGGTAACGCTCGGGACCGGTCGTGGTGACGTGCACGCGCAGAGCGGTGGCGCCCACGGCGTGCAGTTGCACCTTGTCCCAGGCGAACGGCAGCCGGATGCCGGTGTCCGCGGCACCGAGCGCGATCAGGTGCAGCGCCGCGTCGAGCACCGCCGGATGGATCCCGTACCCCGCGACCGCGGCGGCCGGGTCCTCCCCGCCCAGGCGCACCTCGCCGTACAGGTCGTCGCCGCGGCGCCACGCCGCCTTCAGGCCCCGGAAGGCCGGGCCGTACTCGTAGCCGGCATCGTCGAGCACGTCGTACAGGCCCCGGACGTCGATCGGGGTGACCTCGGCGGGCGGCCACTGCTGTTCCAGGGAACCGCCGGTGTCGACGGCCACCGTGAGCGTGCCGGTGGCGTGCCGGGTCCACGGTGTGTCCGGCGCGGCGTCCGCGGGCCGGGAGTGCACCGACACCGTGGAACGGCCCGCCTCGCCGTCGGCGAGCACGCTCACCTGCAAGGCCACCTCACCCTCGGCGGGAATCACCAGGGGTGCCTCGATGGCGAGGTCCTCGAGCCGGCCGTACCCCACGCGGTTCCCCGCGTGCAGGGCGAGTTCCACGAAGGCAGTGCCCGGCAGGATGACGGTGCCGTCGACGCCGTGGTCGCTCAGCCAGGGAAGTCGTTGCGGCGACAGCAGACCCGTGAACACGGCGCCCCGGCCGTCGCCGAGTTCCACCGACGCGGCGAGCATCGGGTGCCCACCCGCCTCCATGCCCGTGGATGCGAAATCGCCCTGCGGAACCGGGCTCTCCAGCCAGTAGCGGCGATGCTGGAAGGCGTACGTCGGGAGGTCCACCCACTGCCGGCGGTCGTCGCGTCGAGCCCAGCCCACCCGGTCCCAGGCGACGTGCAGTCCGTGAACCTGCGCCTCGGCGAGCGCGGCGGTGAACTGACGCAGCCCCGCGCGGTCGCGGCGGATGGTGCCGACGGCCCGGCCTGCGACGCCCGCCGCGTCGAGGGTGTCCTGCAACGCCACGGTGAGGACGGGGTGGCTGCACGACTCGACGAACAACCGGTACCCGTCCGCGGCCAGCGACCTCGTCGCCTGCTCGAACCGGACGGTCCGCCGCAGATTCCGGTACCAGTAGTCGGCGTCCAGCGCGGTGCCGTCCAGCACGCCACCGGTCACCGACGAGTAGAACGGAATCCGCGACCGGCGGGGGGTGATCGACGCGAGGACGTCGAGAATCGGCTCCCGCAGCACCGACACGTCCGCGCAGTGCGACGCGTATTCCACCGCGATCCGCCTGGCCTGGACGCCGTCGCCCTGCAACTGCCCGATCAGCAGGTCGAGGGCGTCGACGGGGCCGGAGATCACCGTCGCGGACGGACCGTTGATCGCCGCGACCTCGACGGCCCCGGCCCAGGGCTGAATCTTCTCCCGCACGAGGTCCGCGGGCAGCGTCACCGACGCCATCCCGCCGCCGCGCCGGGCCGACGCGCCGATCACCCGGCTGCGGGCCGCCACGACGAGCGCCGCGTCGGAAAGGCTCAGTGCCCCCGCGACATACGCGGCCGCGATCTCGCCCTGTGAATGCCCGACCACCGCGGCGGGTTCGACGCCGTGGTCACGCCACAGCGCGGCGAGCCCGACCATCATCGCGAACAGCGCCGGTTGCACCACGTCGACGCGGTCGAGTGCGGCGGGATCGCGGTCGCGCAGCACGTCCAGCAGCGAGAAGTTCGTGTACGGCGCCAGCGCTTCGGCGCATTCGCGCACGGTGTCGGCGAATACCGGTGAGGTGTCCAGCAGTTCGGTGGCCATGCCCACCCACTGCGAACCCTGGCCGGGGAAGACGAACACCGGCCGGTCGCCGGCTTCGAGCGCCACGCCGGTGATCACGTCGGCGCTGGGGGCGCCGCGGCCGAGTGCATCGAGGCCGTTCAGCAGGGCGTGGGGCTGTGCGCCGATCACGGCGGCGCGGTGGTCGAACGTGGCACGGGACCCGAGCAGGGCGGCGGCCACCGCGGCGGGCGTCAGGTCGGGGTGGCCGCTGACGTACTCGCGGAGCCGCTCGGCCTGGGCGCGCAGCGCGGGTTCGGTGTGACCCGACACGAACCACGCGACGACTTCGTCAGGCGGACGTGGCGGTTCGGTGTCCGAAGGCTCGACCGGCGGCGCCTCCTCCAGCACGACGTGGGCGTTGGTGCCGCTGATGCCGAACGACGAGACCGCGGCCCGGCGAGGACGGTCGGATTCCGGCCACTCCCGGTTCTCGGTGAGCAGCGACACCGCACCGGCCGACCAGTCGACGTGCGGGGTCGGCCGGTCGACGTGCAGGGTCTTCGGCAGCACGCCGTACCGCATCGCCATGATCATCTTGATCACCCCGGCGACGCCCGCCGCTGCCTGGGTGTGACCGAGATTCGACTTCACCGAGCCGAGCCACAGCGGCCGGTCGGCGGGCCGCTCTCGGCCGTAGCCGGCAAGCAGCGCGGACGCCTCGATCGGGTCACCCAGTTTCGTGCCCGTGCCGTGCGCCTCGACCACGTCGACGTCGCCGGATCCGAGCCCCGCATTCGCCAGCGCCTGCGCGATCACCCGCTCCTGGGCCTGCCGGTTCGGCGCGGTCAGTCCGTTGCTGGCGCCGTCCTGGTTCACCGCGCTGCCCCGGATGACGGCCAGGATCCGGCGACCCTTGCGTTCCGCGTCGGACAGTCGTTCCAGTGCGACCATCCCCGCGCCCTCACCCCACGCCGTGCCGTCCGCCGCGGCGGAGAACGCCTTGCACCGCCCGTCGCGGGCCAGTCCGCGCTGACGGCTGAACTCCACGAACACCGCGGGCGTCGCCATCACCGTCGCCCCGCCCGCCAGCGCCAGTTCGCACTCGCCGCTGCGCAGCGCCTGCATGGCGAGGTGGATGGACACCAACGACGACGAGCACGCGGTGTCCACGGTGATCGCGGGACCGTTCAGTCCGAAGCTGTACGCCACCCGGCCCGACGCGACGCTCATCGCGTTGCCGGTGATGAAATAGCCCTCCAGATCCTCGGGCGGCATGCCGCCTGCCCGCGCGGCGTAGTCGATGCCGGACAGCCCGGTGAACACGCCGACCTGCCGGCCGTGCACCGACCGCGGATCGATGCCGGCATCCTCGAACGTCTCCCAGCTCGTCTCGAGGAGAAGACGCTGCTGCGGGTCCATCGCCAGCGCCTCGCGCGGCGAGATGCCGAACACCTCGGGGTCGAATCCGGCGGGGTCGTCGAGGAAGCTGCCCTGCACCGTGTACGTCTTACCGGCCTGCTCAGCCGTCGGATCGTAGAGATCCGCCAGGCCCCAGCCGCGGTCCTCGGGGAACCCGGCGACGGTGTCGGAACCCGACTCGACCAACCGCCACAGGTCCCGCGGCGATCGCACACCGCCGGGGAACCGGCAGCCCATGCCGATGACGGCGATCGGTTCGCGGCTCACGCCCTCGACCTCACGGAGCTTCTCCCGCGCCTGATAGAGGTCCGCGGTGACTCGTTTCAGATAGTCGAGGAGCTTCGCCTGATCGGCCATATCGAGGTCCTATCCGAGTTCCGCCATAGGTAGCGCGGAAACCTCGATTGTATCCGCCGTCACGATGCGGATGGAGCGGTCTGAGCTTCGCACCGACGACCGATCTACCTGGTCAGCTCGGCACGCCCAGGGGATACCCACCCGCGCTCCGGTGTATGCCGATTCCGGCTGTTCGGCTTCCGGCAGCTACCGCTGTCGGTAGTGTTGCGACTCCAGCAGGATCCGTGTGGAGGAGGTGAGACCCCGTGTCCGTTCGTTCAGGTCGGGTGCTCTCACTTCGCGACCGCGCGGTCGCACCGACATAGGGTGACTGGAGAGCGCCCATCGGGATTTCGAAAGGCTCTCCCATGTCAGTGTCTCTCTCACCGTCTCTCGAGTTCGTCCTCGTCACGAGGCTGCGCGCCGCCGGCTGTGTGTTCGCCGAGGACGAGGCGCGCCTGATCGTCTCCGCCGCCCGGACGTCGGACGAACTCGCCTCGATGCTGGACCGCCGCGTCGCGGGCGTCCCCCTCGAGCACGTCCTCGGCTGGGCCGAATTCTGCGGGCTCCGGATCGAGGTCGATCCGCGGGTGTTCGTGCCGCGGCGTCGCACCGCGTTCCTCGTCGAGCAGGCCGCGGCCCTCGCGTGCCCGCACGCTGTCGTGGTCGACCTGTGCTGCGGGTCGGGGGCGGTGGGCGCCGCGCTCGCCGACACACTCGACGGCATCGAGTTGTACGCGGTCGACATCGACCCCGCCGCGGTCCGGTGCGCGCGGCGCAACCTCGCCGAACCGGCCCTCGTGTTCGAGGGCGACCTGTACGCACCGTTGCCCTCAGCGCTGAGGGGACGCATCGACATCCTGGTGGCGAATGCCCCCTACGTGCCGACCGAGGCGATCAGGTTGATGCCGCCGGAGGCCCGGTTCCACGAGCCGCGGGTTTCACTCGACGGCGGCGCCGACGGACTCGACATCCAGCGGCGCGTCACCGCCGGGGCGCGCGACTGGCTCGCGCCGGGCGGTCACCTCCTGATCGAGACCAGCGAGAGTCAGGCCCCGCGCACCGCCGGGGCGTTCGAAGAGGCCGGTCTCACCACCCGGATCGAGATTTCCGACGAGGTGGGCGCCACGGTCGTCGTCGGCACCAGGTGAGCGGCGAAGCGTGGTCCCGTACGCTTTCCCACTCACCTCGGCAGGTGAGTGGGAAAGCGTCCCCGGGCACACTTCGTCACTCACGTGGGGCGTCGATCCGGACGCAGCAGTACCCCTCGGTGGGGGCCAGTGTCGCGCGGCGATCGTCGCAGCCCGCGCCGTCGAGCAGTCCGGACAGCAGTGCGAGATTCATCCCGCACACCATGTCGGTGTGCTGCCGGGCGAGCGCGTGGAACGGGCAGTTGACCAGGACGATGGTTCCGTCGTCGCGGCGCGGTTCGTAACCGCTCTCGGCGAGCGCGGCGACCAGGTTCTCCTCCGTGCAGCCGATGCCGGCGCCGAGGCCGCGCCCGAAGTCGTGCGCCCGCGCAGACAGGGCGTCGCGCGGTGAGATGCCGGTCGCGTCGGCGTCTTCGATCGCCTGCGCGAACAACTCGCCGGCGAGCGCGTACGTGCGTTCGGGGAGGTGCACCGCGAACTCGCGGTCGGACCGCCGGTACAGCTTGGCGGGCCGTCCCGCGCCCGGACCCGAGCGTCCGCCGCGCCGCGCGAATTCGACGGCCAGCAGTCCCTCGTCGGCCAGCTTCTCCAGATGGAACGCGGACGTCGAGCGGGCGAGACCCAGAGCCTCGGCGACGTCGTCGCGGCTGACCGGGGACGGCTGCGTGCGCACGTGGTCGTACACGTGCCTGCGGACCGGCTCGCCGAGGGCGGAGATGGCCGTGACGGCCGAGCGGGGCGTGGCATCCATGAACCCATTGTAAAACCGAGAATCGTTGACTAAATCTAACCGCGAATTCTATAGTCAAAGAGTCTCGTTTTTAGAAGGAGTTCTCATGGCTACCAACACACCCCACCAGGTCAGCCACGGTTCGCACACCCTGTCCGACCCCGGCTACCAGGCCTTCCTTCTGCTGCGCACGGTATTCACGGTGGCGCCGGTCCTGTTCGGGCTCGACAAGTTCACGAACTGGCTCACCGACTGGCCCGACTACCTGGCGCCCTGGATCGACGACCTCCTGCCGGGGACCGCGCAGCAGGGCATGTATGTCGTCGGCGTGATCGAAGTGATCGCCGGAATCCTCGTCGCCGTGGCACCGCGGATCGGCGCCTGGGTCGTCGCCGCCTGGCTGGCCGGGATCATCGTCAATCTGCTCACACTGTCCGGCTACTACGACGTCGCACTGCGCGACTTCGGGTTGCTCGCCGGTGCCGTCGCCCTCGGCCTGCTCGCCGCCGAGTACGGGCGCCCACTCCACCGCCCGCACACCTGATCGGAGCCGCCCGCCGCACGTGAGATGCACCTCATCGACTGTTTCGAGTGACGCGACCGCTCGTAGGGTGAGTGGTCGTGTCGGTGGGTGCGCAGGATCAGGGAACCGGATCGCGGGATCACGGTGTGCCGATCCCTGCGCCGGCCCCGGCACGGTCGTTGCTTCTGGGGGTGCCCAAGCTGGGTCGGCGCTGGCCGGGCGTGGTCCGCGCCGGCGTGGCCGTGGGCCTGCCCGCGCTGGCGGGGGTCGCGCTCGGACATTCGGCGGTCGCCGCGACCGCCACTCTGGGAGCGTTCGCCGTCGTCTACGGCGAGGGCAGGGCGTACCGGGTGCGGTGGCGGGTGGTGTCGATCGCCGCCGCCGTGATGGTGCTCCTGGCCGGGGTGGGCGCCGCGGTCGGCGCATTCGTGCACGATGCGACGGCGTCGGGTGGGTCCGCGCTATGGGGAATGGCGCTCGTTCTCGCGATGACCGTCGTCGTCGCCGTCTGCGCGTTCGTAGTCGACGGACTGCGGCTGGGCGCGCCGGGCGCGTTCCTTCCGCTGCTCACCGTGGAGATCGCGTCCGCGCTGCCCGCGCTCGGTGTGTCCGTGGCGGAGGTGACGGCGTGGGCGACGGCCGGGGCGGTGTCGGCGTTGCTCGTGTCGATGTCGGGACTGATTTTCCGTCCCCGGACCCCTGAGCGCGCCGCGGTCGCGACCGCGGTCGCCGCGGTCGACGCCGCACTCTCGGATACTTCGAAGCCGACGTCCCGCCGGGACGCGGTGCGGTCGCTGCACGCCGCCTGGCAATGCCTCCACGATGCCGCCCTCGTCGGCCGTGATCACCCGCTGACCCGCACGCTGCGGGCGGCGCACCTGCGGTGTGCGGCGACGGTGGACGGTGTCGACGCGGACCACGCCTCGGACGTCGACGATCTGCGGCCGCAGGTCCCGCTGCCGCGGCCGTCGATCCGCTACCGCCTCGGCCGGGCGTCGCATCTGCGCGGACGGTCCTGGACGATCGTCGCGCGACTGCTGGTCGCGTGCCCGGCGGCCGGTCTCCTGGCGCTGGGGTTCGGCGTCGGCAGGCCCGACTGGGCGGTGATCACCGCGGCGATGATCCTGCACCAGGGACCGGACCGGGTGCTGGGGACGTACCGCGGGCTGCACCGGTTCTTCGGGACGGTGCTCGGACTTGTGGTGCTCGCGCTGCTGTCGTCGCTCGATCTGCCGGCGGCGGTGCTGGTCCTCGTCGTGGCGCTCCTGATGGCGGGGATCGAGGCGTTCCTGGTCCGCAATTACGGGCTGGCGATGGTGTTCATCACCCCGCTCGCCCTGGTTCTCGGCAGCCGCGGCACGCACGTGGACCTGGCGGCCGTTTCCCGCGACCGGCTCCTCGAGACCGTTATCGGTGTCGCGGTGGCGCTGGTGGTGCTGTGGACGGTGCTTCCGGGTTCGTACCGGCGGATCCTGAGCGATGCGGACGAGCAGGTGGCCGGGACGATCGGGCGGCTCGGCGACGCCCGGGACCCGAATGTCGTCGCCGAACTCCGCCGGGACCTCGAATTCGATCTGCACGCATCCACGACCGCGGCGATCACCGCCGCCCACACCGACCCGGCGTGGACCCGCGACCGGTGGCCCGAGCACCACCATCTGCACGAGCTCGGGTACCGAATCCTCACCCGGCACTTCGGACCTCGCGTTTAGCCGGTCGTCGCCGGATTGTCGCTGTTAGGGTTCGTTGATGGGTCCTGTGACGGGAATCGGAACAGTATTTCGGGCCTCGTTGGCCGCGGCTCTCTGCGTCGGGGTACTGGCCGCGTGCTCGTCGGAGGAGGAACCGCAGAGCGATCCGGCGGCCACGTGCGCGGACGTTCCCAATGGCACCCCGGTCTCCAAGGCGCCGTCGCCCCCGGGCCCGGCGCCGACCACCCAGAACCTCGCGACCAACCCCGAGATCGCCACCGTGTACCGGTCCGGGATGACGCCCGTGTCCACCGCGTCGTATGCGGTCTCCACCGCCAATCCCGTGTCGACGCAGGCCGCGTGCGAGGTGCTGCGGGACGGCGGCACGGCCGCCGACGCGCTGATCGTGGCCCAGACGGTTCTCGGTCTCGTCGAACCGCAGTCTTCCGGAATCGGCGGCGGCGCGTTCCTGCTCTATTACGACGCCGGACAGAACAGTGTCGAGGCGTACGACGGGCGGGAGGTCGCGCCGATGGCCGCGACGGAGAACTATCTCCGCTGGATCAGCGACACCGACCGCACCGAGCCCAAGCCCGACGCCCGCGCGAGCGGGCGGTCCATCGGCGTGCCCGGGGTGCTGCGGATGCTCGAGATGGCGCACAACGACCACGGGCGGGACGGGTGGCGGGAACTGTTCGACCCGGCCATCTCCCTCGCCGACCAGGGGCTCGAGATCAGCCCGCGGATGGCCGGGCAGATCGCCGAGTCCGCGCCCGACCTGGCCGTCGACGAGGCGTCGAAGGCGTACTTTCTCAACCCCGACGGCAGCCCGAAGCCGGCCGGGACGAAGCTGACGAACCCGGCCATGGCCAAGACGCTCGGAGCGATCGCCGCGGGCGGCGCCGACGCCTTCTACACCGGGGCGATCGCCCAGGGCATCGTCGACGCGACGGCGACGGCGTCCGGCGGCCGTACCCCCGGCGAGATGACTCTCGAGGATCTCGCCAACTACCAGGCGAAGAAGCGGACACCGCTGTGCACGCCGTACCGGGACCACGAGATCTGCGGCATGCCGAACCCGTCGTCCGGTGGCACGGCGGTCGCGGCGACGCTGGGCATCCTGGAGAACTTCGACCTGTCGCAGTACGGTCCGACGAACCTCGACGACAACGGCGGCAAGCCGACGGCGGAGGCCGTGCACCTCATCTCCGAGGCCGAGCGGCTGGCGTACGCGGACCGGGACAAGTACGTCGCGGATTCCGATTTCGTTCCGCTGCCCGGCAATTCCCTCGACACTCTGCTGAACGAGGACTACCTGAAGCAGCGGGCCGGCCTCATCGACCCGGGCAGGAGCATGGGCACCGCGCAACCCGGCAACTTCGGGCCCGTCCCGCTCGGCGTGCAGCCACAGGACAAGGAACACGGCACCAGCCACATCTCGATCGCCGACAAGTACGGCAACGTGGCGTCGATGACGACGACGGTGGAATCGGCGTTCGGCTCGTTCCACATGACGGACGGCTTCGTGCTCAACAATCAGCTCACCGACTTCTCGGCCCAGCCGGTCGGCCCCGACGGCGCACCGCTGGCCAACCGCGTCGAACCGGGTAAACGGCCGCGGAGTTCGATGGCACCGACGCTCGTCTTCGACCGCGGCAGCGACGGCGCACGCGGCGACGTCCAGTTCGCGACCGGGTCGCCGGGCGGGTCGGTGATCATCCAGTTCGTCGTGAAAACGCTCGTGGGAATGCTGGATTGGGGCCTGAACCCGCAGCAGGCCGTGTCGGCGGTCGACTTCGGGGCGGCCAACACCCCGGTCACCGGCGTCGGCGGAGAGCATCCGAACATAAACGCAGTCGACGACGGCGCCGCCGACCCGTTGATCGTGCAGCTGCGGGCGATGGGTCACCAGGTGTCGGTCGCACCGCAGTCCAGCGGGCTCAGCGCGCTGCAGCGCCAGGATTCGGGGTGGGTCGGCGGCGCGGATCCCCGGCGCGAGGGCGCGGTGATGGGTGACGGCACGGGTTAGCCGGCCTCCGATGGTTCGAACCCCGATGCACGGGGAACCCATCGACCATGGCGAAAAATGGAGTGAACAATCCTCCGGACCACGGCTGCGTGGGTTCTGACCACACCGAGGGCGCCACAGGGAAATAGAGGCACATCGTGCTCGTCAGCGACCCACGGAAAGTGGGGGTCGAGGAGGAATTCCACCTCATCGATCGCAAGACCCGGCGCCTGACCACCCGCGCGCCGGAGTTGCTGGCACGACTTCCCGACGGGGTGTTCGTCGACGAACTCCAGCAGTGCGTCGTCGAGGTCAACAGTGGTGTGTACGCCGACCTCGACGGCCTACGGAACGACCTGGAGCGGCATCGGAGAGTGCTGATCGACGCGGCCGAGGGGCTTGGCATCGGCGTGGCGGCCGCGGGCTCGATGCCGCTGGCGCTGCCCGCCGAGATGCACGTGACGGGAACGCAGCGCTACCGTCGCATGCTCGCGGACTATCAGGTGCTCGCCCGCGAGCAGCTGATCTGCGGCACACAGGTTCACGTCGACCTGCCCGACCGCGACGAGGCCGTGCAGGTCGCGCACCGCGTCGCTCCGCACATGCCCGTCCTCCTGGCGCTCAGCGCGAGTTCCCCGTTCCGGTCCGACGGTGCGGACACCGGCTATGCCAGCGCACGGACGCTTCTGTGGTTGCGCTGGCCGAGCACCGGTCCGGCCGCGCCCGTCTCCTCGGCCGCCGAATACGGCACGCTGATCGACGACCTGGTCGCCAGCGGGGTGATCAGTGACCCCGGTATGGCGTACTTCGACGTCCGGCCGTCGGTGAAACTTCCGACCCTGGAGTTGCGGGTGTGCGACAGCTGCCCGCGACTGGACACAGTCATGCTCGTCACCGCCCTGTTCCGTGCGCTCGTGGAACGCGAGGTGCAGGGATTGCGCGCCGGGACGAAGGGCGTCGAGGTCGTTCCGACCTTGACCAGGGCGGCACTGTGGCGGGCGGCGCGGTCGGGGTTGGAGGAGGACCTCGTCGACGTGACGGTTCCGCAGGCACGCCCTGCGGCGGACCTCGTCGGCGACTTCGTGAATTCGCTGCGGCCTCAGCTCGAGGACACCGGGGACTGGGACACAGTGGTGGAGCTGTCCGCCGAGGCCACCGCCCACGGCAGCTCCGCCGCCCGGCAACGTCGGGCGCTCGGTCGCCGTGGCAGGCTCACCGACGTGGTCGATCTGCTGCTCGCGGAGACGGCGGGCCGCTCCGAGCACCTTCCCGAAGTGGAGGCGCCACCCGCGCCGCGCGAGCTCGGCCCGAAGTCGACCGGTGCGGGCCGGACCCGGAGATATTGGAGCGCGAGGTTCTGGGACCGCGGCGATACCGCCGACATGACGTGGACGGAGTCGACGGAGCTCGACGAGAAGAAGCTGATCGAGTGGCGCCGGGATCTGCACGCGCATCCGGAGTTGTCGTTCGAGGAACGCCGGACCACCGGCGTCGTGCGCGCCCACCTCGTCGGTCTGGGGCTCGAACCCGTCGTGTTGCCCGGCGGCACCGGCCTGTGGTGCGACGTCGGTCCCGACACGGGCGAGTGCATTGCGCTGCGCGCCGACCTCGACGCGCTGCCGATCGCCGAGACGACCGGCCTCCCGTTCGAGTCGAGGGTGCCCGGAGTGTCACACGCGTGCGGTCACGACGCCCACACCACCATGTTGATGGGGACGGCATCCGTCCTGACGAAATACCCGCCGCCGTCCCGGGTCCGCCTCGTCTTCCAGCCCGGGGAGGAGACGACCCCTGGCGGCTCGGTCGACACGATCGCCGCGGGCGCACTCGACGGGGTGTCGAAAATCTTTGCACTGCACTGCGACCCGAATCTCGAGGTCGGCAAACTGGCCACCCGGACCGGGCCGATCACCTCGTCCAACGACTCCGTCACGGTGCGGTTGTGGTCGGCGGGGGGACATACCGCTCGACCCCATCTGACCGGCGATCTGATCCACGCCGCGGCCGTCCTGGTGACCGGTCTGTCGTCCGTGCTCGACCGCCGGATCGACGCCCGCACCGCGACCGTCCTCACCTGGGGGAAGGTGGCCGCCGGGCAGGTCGCGAACTCCGTTCCCGAGTCGGGTGAACTGGTGGGCACCCTGCGCAGCGCGTCCCATGAGACGTGGGCGTCGCTCGAACCGCTGGTCACGGACACGATCGGTCACCTGCTCGCGCCGTACAACGTGCGGTACGAGCTCTCCTATCTGCAGGGCGTCCCGCCCGTCGTCAACGATCCCGACTGCACCGCCGACCTCCGGGAGGCGATCGAATCGGTCGTCGGCTTCGACCACCTGGCCGAGGCACATCAGTCCAGCGGCGGCGAGGATTTCGCGTGGTATCTGGAGAAGGTTCCGGGCGCGATGGCCAGGCTCGGAGTGTGGGACGGGACCGGCACCCGGCAGGAGCTGCACCAGCCGGGTTTCGACCTCGACGAACGCGCCATGATTCACGGGGTCCGAACGCTGGTGGCGCTCACCCGGCTCGAAGACCAGTCCGGGTGAGCGCGGCGTCAGGCCGGTTTGGCGGCGGCCTCCGCCAGTTTCGGCACGAGCGCCTCGACGGCGTACGGGAGGCTGAGGACGGTGCCCCAGGTGAGCGCGCCGGAGGCGGTGGGGTCGTCGACGAACACTGCCCGCCCCGCCTTCGCCACCGGTAGCGACTGATAGACGGGGTCGGCGGTGATCTTCGCTTCGGCGCCGGGACTGCTGCCCACGTTCCAGACGAGGACGTCGACGTCGACGATGTCGAACTGTTCCTTGCTGATGGTGAACGCGTCCTGATCGCCTGCGAGTTGCGCGATCTGCTCCGGGACGACGAACCCGAGCGACGTCATCAGGCGTGAGCGCGGGTCGTTCGGGGACCGGACGTAGAACGATCCGGCGTCGCCCAGTTCGGCGACCGCGACCGTCTTGCCCTCGAATTCGGGGTGGGCGGCGCGTTGCTGCGCCACCAGGTCGTCCACACCGGCGACGAGTTGGTTCGCCTTCTCGTCCTCGCCGAGGGTGGTGCCGACGATCCGGACGGCGTCCTGCCACGGCATGCCGAAATCGGGGTAGTCCGGCGACGTCGTGACGGTGGGGGCGATCGCCGAGAGCCGTTGATATGCGTCGTCGTCGACGTCGATGTATAACGCGAGGATCAGGTCGGGGCCGAGCTTCGCGATCTCCTCGTACGCGAAGTTCGCCTTACCGGTGAACTGACCGCGGTTGAAGACTTCGGGGTGCGCCCCGCCGAGCGCGTCCTGGGCCCACGGCCAGGTGGCGTCCGGGTAGTCGCCGTACCAGTCGGTGACGCCGACCGGCGTGCGTCCGAACGCGAGGAGAATGTCCTGGTCGGAGTAGCCGACGGTGACGATCCGCTGGGGGTTGTCCGGGACTTCGGTCGTTCCCTTCTTGTGCGTCACCGTCCGGGTGGCGCCTTCGGTGTCCGCTGCGGTTCCCGAGGAACACGCTGCGGTGACGACGGCCAGGCCGACCCCGGCACTCACGGTCAGGAACTTGCGGCGGTCGAGCGTTCGCATCCACATACCTCCCTGTAGGTGAGGCTAACCTACAGGGAGTGGTCCCGGCCGTGCATCTGCGGCGGAAACGGGGGAGTCGGATCCGGAATCGGAGGCTGCGGAGGTCCCGGAGGTCCCGGAGGTTCCGGCGGCCCCGGTTGCGGTCCGGGCTCGGGAGGTGCAGGTTCCGGGCCCGGCTCGGGCGGAAACGGGTGCGGCGGAGTCGGCGTCGGCGGCACGGGAGCGGGGCCCGGCGCCGGCGGCACCGGCTCCGGATCGGGCACGGGATTGCCGAGCTCGTCGCGTGCACTCGTCATCGACAGACCACCTTCCGATCGGCTGATTGAGTGGTACCCGGAACGGGCATCCCGCAATCACGGGACAGCTGCCGCCGCCCGGGAACAAAATGCGGGAACGGTGCGTTGTCTAGCAACCGTGCCCCGCAAGTGAAGAATTTCACGACCCGGGGAACATGAGCCAAAGGGAGGAAGTCATGGCAACCGACTACGACGCACCACGGGTTACCGTCGACGACGAACTCGCCGCGGACTCGCTCGAAGAACTGAAGACACGGAGGAACGACTCGCAGTCGTCCGTCGTCGACGTCGAGGAGACCGACACGGCGGAGTCCTTCGAACTGCCCGGCGCCGACCTGTCCGGTGAGGAACTCACGGTCCGCGTCGTCCCGAAGAGGGCCGACGAATTCACCTGCAGCAGTTGCTTCCTGGTCCATCATCGTTCGCGTCTCGCGTCCGAAGAGGGCGGGCAGCTGATCTGCCGCGACTGCGCATAGGAGGCCCGCGTGGCCGACGTCAGCAGAACGTTCATCGTCGCCGCACCGCTCGGGGAAGTCGTCGCATACCTGCGCGACTTCGCGAACACCACGGCCTGGGATCCCGGGACCGAGAAGTGCGAGCAGACCACCCCCGGTCCGGTGGCGGTGGGCACCGAATGGCACAACGTGTCGTCCTTCTTCGGGCGCACCACCGAACTCACCTACCGCATGACCCGCGACGACCCCGATCACGTCGTCTTCGAGGGTCGCAACGGAGCCGCGGTCACGTCGGACGACCTGTCGTTCGAGAAGGTGGACGACGCCTCCACGTCGATCACCTACCGCGCGCACCTCGAATTCACCGGACTCGCGCGACTCGCCGACCCCGCCGCCCGCCTCGCGTTCGAGATCCTCGCGGCCAAGACCGTCAAACAGATGACTGGGGTCCTCGAAGCGAGGTAGGAGTCCGCCGCACAACGCGTTTGGCGGGCGCCCCACACGATGCGGGGCGCCCACGCGCGTCGGGACCGATCAGCTGAGGTGATGCACCTCCTGCAGCCCGTAGACCGGTGTCGGGATCTCCTCGTGCCGCGCCTTGAGTTGCAGGGCGAGGTACAGCGAGTAGTGCCGCGACTGGTGCAGGTTGCCGCCGTGGAACCAGAGCGCTTCCTGCTGGGTGGGCTTCCACATGTTGCGCTGTTCGCCCTCCCACGGCCCGGGGTCCTTGGTGGTGTCGGAGCCGAGACCCCAGCACTTTCCGACCTTGTCGGCCACTTCCTGGCCCATGAGGTCGGCGGCCCAGCCGTTCATGGAGCCGTAGCCGGTGGCGTAGACGACCAGGTCGGCGGGCAACTCGGTGCCGTCGGTGAGGACCACGGCGTCCTCGCTGAGGTGGTCGACCTGCCCGGACACGAGGTGGATGCTGCCGTCCGCGACGAGTTCGGACGCGCCGACGTCGATGTAGTAGCCGGACCCGCGACGCAGGTACTTCATGAACAGGCCGGACCCGTCGTCACCGAAATCGAGCTTGAAACCGGCCTTTTCGAGTCGTTCGTAGAAGTCTCTGTCCCGTGCGGCGATCTTCTGATAGATCGGGATCTGGAACTCGTGCATGATCTTGTACGGCAGCGACGCGAACGTGAGGTCGGCCTTCTCCGTCGTCATTCCCGCCGCGAGCGCACGCTCCGAGTAGAGGTCGCCGAGGCCGAGGTCCATCAGCGAATCGGACTTCACGATGTGCGTGGACGACCGTTGCAGCATCGTCACGTCGGCGCCCGTCTCGAAGAGTGCCTTGCAGATGTCGTGCGCGGAGTTGTTCGCTCCCACGACGACGACGCGCTTGCCCACGTAGGCGTCCGGACCGGGATGCCGGCTCGAATGGTGCTGCTCGCCGCGGAAGACGTCCTGACCGGGGAATGACGGAACGTTCGGTTTGCCCGACATCCCGGTGGCGAGCACCAACTGCTTCGGGTGCAGCACCACCTCCTCGCCGTCGCGGTCGAGGACGACGGTCCACTCCTTCGTCTCTTCGTCGAACGTCGCAGACGTGCAGGTGGTGGACGCCCAGTACGGAATCTCCATCACCTTCGTGTACATCTCGAGCCAGTCGCCGATCTTGTCCTTCGGCGCGAACACCGGCCAGTTGTCCGGGAACGGCATGTACGGCAGGTGGTCGTACCAGACCGGGTCGTGCAGGCACAGCGACTTGTACCGGTTGCGCCACTGGTCGCCGGGGCGTTCGTTCTTGTCGACGACGATGGCAGGCACCCCGAGTTGGCGTAGCCGGGCACCGAGCGCGATGCCGCCCTGGCCGCCGCCGATCACGAGAACGTACGGCTGCCGGGTGTAGCCGAGTTCCCGTTCCTCGATCTCCTGCTTCTCCGCCCAGCTCTGGGTGTCACCGCCCGAGCCGTGGACCGCGCCCTTGACCCGGTTCCGTCCCCGGCGCTCCTCGTGACCCTTCAGTTCCTGCATGGTGGTGAGGAACGTCCACGCCTCGTCGTCTTTCAGCCGCAGGTGCCCCTTGCCCCGGCCCGTCGCCGTCTCGAATTCGATCCACGCAGACGTGACGCCGTCCGTCTCGTCCGGTGTCTCGGTGGTGCGGAAGTTCGTCGGATCGGTGTCGTCGAGGCGTGCGTGCAGCATCGCGGCGACGGCGTCGCGCCCCTCGACCGTCTTGAGGTTCCAGGTGAACGCCACCAGATCCCGCCAGAAACTGTCGACAGCGAACATGCCCGCGGCACGCTCGACGTCGCGGGCGGCGAGCGCGGCTTCGAAATTCGCCAACCACAGGTCGACCCGCTCCTGAGGCGTCGAAAACGTCTGCACCGTGGGCGGCTGGACGGTCTGTGTCATGAGCCTCTCCTTCGTTCTCGTTGTGACTCACAGCACACTCCTCTCCGCGGTCGGCAACAAGCGTTGCATCGTGTTGCAATCCCCCCGTGTGCCGAAGGCACGCTCGATGATGGCGGCGGTGTCGACACCGGTCGGCAGCGTGCCGAACACGCTGCCCCAGTCGCCGCCGAGCCGGCTGACGCAGAACGCGTCGGCGACCGCGGGGTGCCCGTGGCGGACGAGCAGTGAACCCTGGAGCGCGAGCGCCATGTCGCCGACGACGCGCCGGGCCCGGTGCGCGAGCGTGTCGACGTCGCCGAAACTGGACTTCAGGTGCGCGACGGCGGCGTCGAGTCGCGTGTCGGCCCCCGCGGACGCGTCGAGTTCGTCGAAGAACACCTGAAGCGTCTCCGGCTGTTTGGCCATCGCGCGCAGGGTGTCCAGGGCGGCGACGTTGCCGGAGCCTTCCCACACCGACAGCAGGGGCGCCTCCCGGTACAGCCGCGGCATCCTTGATTCCTCCACGTACCCGTTGCCGCCCAGGCATTCGAGGGCCTCGGCGGCGTGGATCGGTCCGCGCTTACACACGAAATACTTGCTGACCGCCAGCGAGATGCGCCGGAGGGTGTTCGCGTGCTCGTCGCCCGCGGTCGCCCGGTCGGTGAGCGCGGCCAGCCACAGCGCGACGGTCGTGGCGGCCTCCGATTCGACGGCGAGGTCGGCGAGCACGTTCCGCATCAGCGGCTGATCCACCAGGTGGGCGCCGAACGCACTGCGGTGCACGGCGTGGTGCGCGGCCTGCGCGGTGCCGACGCGCATGCCGGTGGCCGTGCCGATCGTGCAGTCGAGGCGGGTCATGTTGACCATCTCGATGATCGTCGGAACACCGCGGCCTTCCTCGCCGACCAGCCAGGCCACCGCCTCGTCGTACTCGACCTCGCTGCTGGCGTTGGAGTGGTTGCCGAGTTTGTCCTTCAGGCGCTGCAGGTGCATCCGGTTGCGGGTGCCGTCCGGCAGCACTCTGGGCAGGAAGAAGCACGACAGTCCGCCGGGTGCCTGGGCGAGCACCAGGAACACGTCGGACATCGGCGCCGACGTGAACCACTTGTGGCCGGTGAGCACGTAGCTTCCGTCCGCCTGCGGCACGGCGCGGGTGGTGCCCGCGCGGACGTCGGAGCCGCCCTGCTTCTCCGTCATCGACATTCCGGCGATCAGGCCGGCCTTCGTCAGCGGAGGGTGCAGCGCCGGATCGTAGACCCGGGCGGTGAGCAACGGTTCGTACTGCTCCGCCAGCGCACGATTGTGTCGCAGGGCGGGGACGACGGCGTACGTCATGGAGATCGGGCAGCCGTGGCCGGCGTCGACCTGGCCCCACACGGCCATCTTCGCGGCCCGGACCAGGTGGGCGTGCGGGTGCGGGTCGGCCCACGGTGCGCCGTGCAGGCCCATCTCGACGGCGGTGGTCATCAACCGGTGGTAGGCGGGGTCGTACTCGACTTCGTCGATGCGGTTGCCGTAGCGGTCGTGGGTGCGCAGCACGGGCGGGTGCGCCTCGGCGAGGTCGCCCCAGCGCTGCGCCTCCTCGCTTCCGGCGAGGCGTCCGACGTCGTGCAGTTCCTCGAGTGCGTCGTGTGCGCCTTCGCGTTGCAGCGCTTCGAGAATCGGTGCGTAGTCGGCGGCGTCGAAGTTGATCAGAGGTGGGACCTGGTTGACGACCTCGTGTGTGGCACTCATGTCGGGCTCCCGAGGGATCGAAGGGTGAAGGTGAGCAGGGCGGGGATGATCGCGGCGTCGGCGGCGCCGCGGGCGAGGGGCAGGATCAGTGCTTCACCGATGGCACCAACGATGCAGGCGGCGGTGACCGACGCGTCCTGGTCCGGGATCTCCCCGGCCTCGACGGCGCCGGCGATCGCGACGGCGAGCGCGTCCCGGAACGACTCGCGGAACAGGAGGCGTTCCGTGTCGACCTGCGGGTCGACGGGTTCGACGAGCAGCGCGTACGCCAGGACTGGTGCTCGGAGGGCGCGTTCGGCGAACATGCCGACGGAGGCGGATACCGCTGCGACGCAACGGCCCTCGGCGGCCCGGGCGGCGTTGCCGGATTCGACGGCGGCGCTCACCTCCCGGCTGCAGGCGATGCGGAAGACCTCCGCGAACAGTTCGCCCTTGTTCGAGAAGTGCCGGTAGACGGTGCCGGTCCCGACTCCCGCTTCGGCCGCGACCGCGGAGATCGAGCATCCGGCGTAGCCGTGGCGGGCGATGAGCCCGATCGCGGAGTCGATGAGTGTGGTGCGGAGAGCGTCCAGGCGTTCCTGGACCGCGGGGGTGCGGCGGTAGGCCATAACAAAGAAGTGAACACCGGTTCCGTTCTTCCGTCAAGAACTGGTCGAGAGTGCTAGCGTCGGCCACACCAGCGAGGAAAGGCGCACTCGATGACTTCCGACGTGGTACTTGTCCGGAAAGACGGCCCGGTCACGACGATCAGCCTGAACCGGCCCGCAGTCCGCAACGCCGTCGACCGGCTCACCGCCGAGGCGCTCGCCGACGCCTTCCGTGCCTTCGACGCCGACGAGGACGCGTCGGTCGCCGTGCTGCACGGTGTGGGCGGAACATTCTGCGCCGGAGCAGATCTCAAGGCAATCAGTTCCGGGACCGGGAATCGGGTGGCGCCCGACGGCGACGCACCGATGGGCATCTCCCGGATGCGGTTGTCGAAACCGGTGATCGCCGCGATCGACGGGCACGCGGTGGCGGGCGGGCTCGAACTCGCGCTGTGGGCCGATCTGCGGGTCGCCGGCGCGGACGCCGTCCTCGGTGTGTTCTGCCGCCGCTGGGGTGTGCCGCTCATCGACGGCGGAACCGTCCGCCTGCCGCGGCTGATCGGGGAGAGTCGCGCGATGGACCTCGTCCTCACCGGGCGGCCCGTCGACGCCGACGAGGCCCTGAGCATCGGGCTGATCAACCGGAAAGTCGCGGCGGGCGACGCCCTCACCGCGGCCCGGCAAATGGCCGCCGAGATCGCCGGCCTGCCCCAGGTGTGCCTGCGGCAGGACCGGCTGTCGCTGCTCGAGCAGTCCGGCCTCACCGAGGATCAGGCACTGCTGAACGAATTCCGGCACGGTGCAATCTCTCTCGCCAACGGGACGGTCGAGGGGGCCGCACGCTTCGCAGCAGGCGCGGGCCGGCACGGTGATGCCGCCCCCGTGAGTACTTGTTAACCGCGGGCGGTTGACAAATGCTCACGGGCGGCGGCATTCGGCGCGCGGTGTGGGTTGCGTACCTGCTCGCGCTGGCCGTCACGATCTTCACGCTGGGGCTGCCCACCGACCGCATCTACCAGGCGACGTGGATCGTCGCGGGCCTGATCGCGTTCACGATCGACCGGCCGTGGCGGGACCATCTGCGTGTCGTGGGGGACTGGTTGCCGCTCATCGTTGCTCTCGTCGTCTACGACCTGAGCCGGGGTGTCGCTCACCACCTCGGGATGCCGGTGCGGGCGGCGGAACTGGTGTCGGTGGAGCGCTGGCTCTTCGGCGGCACGATCCCGACGGTTTGGCTGCAGCAGCATCTGCTGCCGTCGGCGGGTGCGCTGCCGTGGTGGACGCTGCTCACGGGAATCGTCTACACCAGCCATTTCATCGTGCCGTGGGTGGTCGCGGCCGTCTTCTACGTGCGTTCGCGCGACGTGTGGTCGGGGTACATGCGACGGGTGCTGCTGCTGTCGTATCTCGGCCTGGTCACGTACATTCTGCTGCCCTCGGTCCCGCCGTGGCTGGCCGCGGAGAGTGACGTGATCTCCGACAGTGTGGGTCGTGTCGCGGGGTTCGGATTCGGAGTCGTCCCCACGGATGTCAGCACGCGGTGGCTGGAGGCGCAGAGCAATCCGGTCGCCGCGCTGCCGTCGCTGCACGCCGCGTTCGCCCTGTTGGTGGCGGTCGCGTTGTGGCCGTTCGCGAAGAATCTGTGGTCGCGTGCGCTGCTGGTCGCGTACCCGGTCGCGATGGCGTTCGTGCTGGTCTACGGCGGCGAGCACTACGTCGTGGACGTGCTGGCGGGTTGGGCGTATCTGGGACTGGCGATCCTCCTGGCGCGGGCGTGGGAGTCCCGCACGGCCACCTCGCCCGGCCGAGATCTCACCGCCGGCCGCCCGCGGCGTCGCTGGTGACCGACACCTCGTCGAGCGTGGTGCGGAGGAACGGCAGGATGCGCTTGACGATCGCCTCGTTGTACGCGACCGGTTGCTGGTTCGGGTTCGCGTGGCCGGTTCCGTCGAGCTTCGCCACCAGCAGGGTGCCATCGGTGCCGCCGGACTGTTCGACGAGGATCTTCTGCGTGTAGTCGACGTCGACCACCGCATCCATCCAGCCTGCGCGGGGACGCACGAAGACGATCCCCGGTCGCGGCTTGTCGTCCGACTCCACCGCCAGCGACTTCAGGTTGTCGATGGCACCGGACGCGACGATGGTCTTGAACTGCGACTCGATCAGCCCGTTGCTCGCCACGTCCTCCGACAGGACCTTCTCGGTGAGGACCTCGTCGAGGACGTCGCGGAATTCGTCGACGTCGACGTGCGGATACCAGTCCGACTTCGTGTCGAGGAACCGGCTCTGCCGGGCCGCGGTCTCCACCAGCACGCGCATCGTCCGGCTCTCCCGCGCGCCGGGCAGCCAGCCGATCCAGCGCAGCATGTCTTCGCCGCTGTCCCGGCTCCCGGCCCGGACGGCGTGCAGGTCCACCGGGGTGCAGTCGAGCACCACGCCGATGAGGTTGGCGTCGGTGTCCTCGTAGATGTGCTGTGCCACCTCCAGCGCGACGACGCCGCCCATGCTGTGCCCGGACAGGACGATGTTGTCGATCCCCTCCTCGGCTGCGCGGGCGGCGATCAGTTCGCTGATCACCTTGGTGTCGATGCCGCCGTTGTCGTACTGGACCGCCCAGACCCGCCCGATGCCGTCGTACGAGGACAGTGTCCTGGCCGTGTCGGCGGCGTCCTTGTTGCCGAGGCCGACGAGGTCGACGACGGCGGTGTCGTGGTCGGCCGGCGACCGCGCGTCGTACACCTCGGAGATCTGCGGCTGGGTCAGTGCGAGTCGCTGGCGTTCGGGCTGGACGTCGTGAACCCAGTACTGGCCGCCGGCGAGAAGCAGGGGAACGGTCCCGAGCGCGACGGCGGCGAGGAAGCGCCTGGTGCGACCGAATTTCTGCCACCGGTGACCGAGCCGTGTCGCGTGCAGTCGCGCCTTGCGGCGGTCGTTGCTCCAGTCGGCCACGGTGGACGGATGGCGTGTCATTCTCTCCGACATCTACTCCGAGGGTACGCGTGGGTGATGCTGCGCCCGTGAGTACTTGTCAACCGCCCGACGTTGACAAGTACTCACGGCGGAAGTGGCTGGACTCCGGGCAGAGCGCGGCGACCGGGGCGACGTCTGACGCGTAATCGACGTCCCGGAGCGTCGGCAGCGACAGCACCTCGGCGCCGGCCGCGAGCAGCGCCGCCCGGGTGAGGCGCCCGGTGTCCGGGCTCGACGTGGGAACCGGAAGTATCGCCCGCGCCGAAACCGCATCGGGCACACCGAGGATCCACCACCCGCCGTCCTCGGCCAGTCCGAGGGCGCATCGGCCCCGCCGCTCGGTGAGCCGGTCCGCGGATTCGGCGAGCAGCTCCGCCGTCACCTGTGGTGTGTCCATTCCGATTTGGAGAATCGGCAGCCGGAAACGGCCGAACGTGTCGGCATGGGCGTTCACCAGTCGCTCCGCGAAATTCTCACCCCGTTGCGGCACCACCGTGAACCCGCCCAGCGTCGCGGCGATGTCGCTGCCCCGGACCGCGTGGCCGAGGTCACCGGTCATCGCCACCACCCGGTGCGCCACCCCGGCGCCGGCGACGGCGTCGAGTGTGTCCAGCAGGGAGGCGGCGGCGAGGCCGGCGGCCCGGGCGTTGCCGACGTCCCGCGCGAGCCGGGTCTTCGCGAAGCCGGGCACCGGCGCCTTCGCGACCACGAGGACGGCGACGTCGAGGGTCACCCGATCACCTTCCAGAAGTCGTGGATGGCGACGACGCTGCCCTTCAGCGAACCCGACACCTTCGACGTGCCGGCGGTGCGAGGACGATACGTGACGTCCTGCTCCACGACCCGCCAGTGGGCGCGGCCCGCGAGCACGAGAAGCTGCAGCGGGTAGCCGGACCTGCGGTCGTCGACACCCAGATCGAGGAGGTCCTGCCTGCGGACGGCCCGCATCGCGCCGAGGTCGTGGATCGGCAGCCCGTACCGGCGCCGGAGCCGGGCGGCGAGGACGGCGTTGCCGATCCTGCTGTGCAGCGGCCACGTTCCCCGTCGCCGCCCCACGGCGAGGTCGGCGCCGGAGTTCAATGCCGCCACCAATCCCGGGAGTTCGCCGGGATCCATCGAGCCGTCGCCGTCCAGCACGCAGACCACCGGGGTCTGCGCCGCGAGCACCCCGGCGTGCACGGCGGAACCGTATCCCGGGACGGGCTCCCGCACCACCGTCGCCCCGTGGGTGACCGCGACCGCGGCGGTGTCGTCGGTGGAGTTGTTGTCCACCACCACCGTTCGGTATCCGCGGGGCACCGCGGCCAGCACCCCGGGCAGGGATCCGGCCTCGTTCAGGCACGGGATGACGACGGTGACGTCCCGCGCAGTGATCGGCGCACGCTCAGACACGGGGAGGTCCCGCCGGCGCCGCGTCCCTCAGTGGTGCGTGTGCGAACGCCGCAATCCCCTCGTCGGGCAGGATCTTCGCCCGGAACCCGAGCCGCTCCCGCGCCCGCCGGGGATCGGCGACGATGTGCCGGACGTCGCCGGGCCGGTACTCGCCGGTGACGACGGGTTCGGGTCCGCCGTGGGAGCGGGCGAGCGTCGCCGCCACCTCGCCGATCGTGATCGGTTGTCCCGAGCACACATTGAAAGCCGCGAATCCCGGCAGCGCGGCCTCGACCGCGGCCACGTTTGCCGCCGCGACGTCGTGAACGTGCACGAAGTCCCGCGTTTGCCTGCCGTCCTCGAACACGCGCGGTGGTTCGCCGGCCTCGAGTGCGGAGCGGAACATCGCCGCCACCCCCGAATACGGGGTGTTGTGCGGCATCCGGTCGCCGTACACGTTGTGGTAGCGCAGCGCCGTCACGGAGCCGCCGGTGGCCAGCGCCCAGGCGAGGGCGTAATTCTCCTGGGCCACCTTGCCCGCGGCGTAGAGACTCCGGGGCCGCAGCGGCGAATTCTCCTCCACGAGTGCCCACTCCAGGGGCTCACCCGTGCCGGGGTCCGTCTCGTCGAAGATTCCCGCCGCCAGGTCCTCGGCCCGCCGCGCGGCCGGTTCCACGAATTCGCCCCGCCCGTTGCGATACCGGCCCGCCCCGTACACGACCATCGATGACGCGAGTACCATTCGGCGGCAACCGGATCGGTGCATCGCGGCGAGCAGCGTCGCGGTGCCGAGATCGTTGTGGCTGGCGTAGGCCGGGGCGTCGCTCACATCCACCCCGGCGCCGACGACCGCAGCCTGATGGCACACGACGTCCACACCCCTCAGCAATTCGGTCAGGGCGGGCAGGTCGCGGACGTCGGCGCGCCGCACACCGTCCGGAAGTTCGGCACCGGCTCCGTGCGCGGACGGCAGCAGCGCGTCGACGGCGACGACGTCGTGGCCGGCCTCGGTGAGCGCGGTGCGGACGTGACCGCCGATGAATCCGGCGGCGCCCGTGAGCAGTACGCGGCACGTCGTCATGGCAGCTCGATCGGCAGGGTGACCCCCTCGTGGACCCGGCAGGCGTTGCAGGGTCCCTCGGGGGCCGCGGCGATCGCGGACCGGACCAGCGTCTTCAGTGATCCGAGGTTGCGCTGGAACTCGGCGAACACGTCCACGGCACGCACCCCGTCGCCGGCCTCGATTCCCGCATCGAGGTCGGTGACCAAAGCGATAGTGGCGTAGCACATCTCGAGCTCCCGGGCGAGCACTGCCTCGGGGTGACCCGTCATGTTGACGAGGGTCCAGCCCTGCCGGGCGAACCACAGGCTCTCGGCCCGGGTCGAGAACCGCGGTCCCTCGACCACCACCAGCACACCGCCCTCGACGGTGCCCGGCCGGGCGGCGGCCTTGCGCAGGTCGGCGCAGTACGGGTCGGCGAACTGGACGTGCACGCCGCCGCCGTCGAAGTACGTCTGCGTGCGGCCGCTGGTGCGATCGACCAACTGGTCCGGCACGACCATCGAGCCCGTCCCGAGGTCCGGGGTGAGGCTGCCTGCGGCGCAGGGTGCGAACACCCGCTGCACGCCCAGCGTGCGCAGCGCCCACAGGTTCGCGCGGTACGGGATGGTGTGGGGTGCGAATTCGTGCCGGGCGCCGTGGCGGGGGAGAAACGCCACCGTCCTGCCCTCCACGTCGCCGACCGTGATCGGGGCGCTGGGGCTGCCGTACGGGGTGTCGATCGTGACTTCCGTGGCTCCCTCGTCGAAGAACGAGTAGAAGCCGCTACCTCCGATCACGGCGACGTCTGCACGGGCCGGGCCGGGTGAGCTCGTTGCGGTCATACGTTCCATCCTCCGTCGTTATGCTGGGCGCGAGTGCGACTTTCGTCGAAGGAGATGACGTCATCGGATCCCCACAGCGCACCGGCGAGCGGAATTTCCTCTACCGCGACTTCGCCGGCGCCGGGCTCGCCCTGATCCTCGTGGTGGTCGCGTTCGTCGTCCCGTACCTGGGAAACGAGACGATCACCCCGATCGTCAGCCGCACCGCGGAGAGTGTGCGGGACTTCGCGGACGCCGCGCCGCTGTTCGGGTTCCGCGACGTCCACGTCGGCTGGGGGACGCCGGTTGCAATAGCAATTGCGGCGGCGGTCGTGGTGTGGGGACCCGGGCTGGCGCAGACCCTGTCGTGGCGGCCCCTCACGGTCGGGATGTGGCTCGGATCGGCGCTGTGGGCCATGGCACTCGCACTGGTCGACGGCTGGCAGCGCGGGTTCGTCGACCGCCTGACCTCCACCGACGAGTACCTGCACGAGGTCGCCGGTGTCACGGACATCCCGGCGATGCTGCGGGGCTTCGCGGACCGGATCCTGGACCTCCAGCCCGATTCGTGGACCACCCACGTGTCCGGCCACCCGCCCGGTGCGCTGCTCACGTTCGTCTGGCTCGACCGGATCGGACTGGACGGCGGGGTGTGGGCGTCGGCGCTGTGTGTCGCGGTCGGGTCGAGTGCCGGCGCCGCCGTGATCGTCGCCGTCCGGGCGCTCGGTGACGAGGCGACGGCCCGCCGCGCGGCCCCGTTCCTCGTGCTCGCACCCGCCGTAATCTGGGTGGCCGTGTCGGCGGACGCGCTGTTCGCCGGCGTGGTGGCGTGGGGGATCGCCCTGCTGGCGCTGTCCGCGGCCCGTGCCGTCCCGGTTCCCGCGCTCGTCGCGGTGGCCGCGGGAGTGCTGCTCGGATTCGGCGTCTACCTCAGCTACGGGCTCACGCTGATGGCGATTCCCGCGGTCGCCGTCCTGGTGATCGCGCGCACGGCCCGGCCGCTGGCCGGCGCACTGGCCGGCGCGCTCGCGGTGGCCGCCGTGTTCACGCTGTGCGGATTCTGGTGGTTCGACGGCTACCACCTGGTCCAGGAACGGTACTACCAGGGCATCGCGTCGGACCGTCCCTTCGCCTACTGGGGCTGGGCCAACTTCGCGTCGCTGATCTGCGCGGTCGGGTTGGCGGTGCCCGCCGCGCTGTCCCGGACGCTCGCCTGGTCGCGGGTGCGTGCGCTGTCGCCGGTTCCGGTCCTGGTGCTCGCCGCGCTCCTCGCGGTGGTGATCGCCGACCTCAGCGCGCTGAGCAAGGCGGAGACCGAGCGGATCTGGTTGCCGTTCGAATGGTGGCTCCTCGCCGCCCCCGCGCTCCTGCCGCGCGGAAGCCATCGGTTCTGGCTCGCCGTGCAGGCCGCCGGTGCGCTGGCCGTCAACCATCTGCTGTTCACCAACTGGTGACGGCCGGCGCATCCGGGTTGCCGTTCGAGGGCCTACGCTCACTTGGTCGCGATCGTGATGGTGGCGGTCCCGACCAGCAGGCCCGGCGTGACGGCGTCGGTCTTGAACGTCTCGTTCAGCAGGCCGGCGGCATCCGCCGAGATCTTGACCTCGGTGCCCTGCAGGATCGCCGTGTCGTTCGGTCCTGTCTGCAGCGGCTTCAGCGTGCGGCCGTTGAGATCGAACAACACCGCGTCGGTCGCGGCGGGTGAACCGTTGACGCTCACGTCGCCGGTGAGGAGCGACGTGCCCGGATCGATCGTGAAATCGGTGAGTTCGACGACGGTGCCGGGTGCCGCCAGCGACAATCCGCTGCCGTCGTGCATGATCTCGCCCTGGACGTAGGGATCGACCGTGCCCGGCTCCCAGTACTTCACGTTGCCGCCGGTGATCGGGAAGCTGACCGATCCGTCGGCGAGAGTTGCCGTGCCCACCACTCCGGGTGTGAGGCCGAGCGTCGTCAGCGCCCCCGTGAAGCCGGGATCGAGTGCGACGGCGGTACTCACTCCGGTCAGGTTGTCCACCTGGGCGACGGGAGCGGGCTGGGAGGATGCTGCTGCGCTCATATTCGAGGATGCACTCGAATCATTGCTCGAGCACGCCGCGAGCGGAGTCAGCGCCAGGGCGCCGATGGCCGCTGCTACGAGTGCTTTTCGATAGTTCGACATGATGATCAAACAACCTTTCCGGAGGAAGGGGGTGGGGGGTGGATGTTCACTAGGTATTCGGCGCAACTCCCGCATCGGATGGGAGCTCTTACGCCCATTCCATCCGCACGAAGTGCCGATTCGCATGCTGCAGAACATCGATCACTCGCAGTCCCGCCACGCGCGCGACCTCGGACACGGCGGCCACTCCCACACTGGCCCAGGCGAACCAGTCGCCGGCGAGGTGCTCCGTCTCCCAGCGCAGGAGTTCGTGCCGGACCCCCGCCGTGGTCGGTGGATCCACCTCGGCGATCACAATTCCGCGGGGTTGCAACAGCTCTCGCGCTCTGCGGAGCACACGAACGGGTTCCCCGCCGATGCCGATGTTGCCGTCCGCGAGTAGTACCCGGTCCCAGTTCCCCGACCGCGGAAGTGGCGCGAAGATGTCCCGATGCAACGCGACACCGCCGCGCCGAATCGTGAGTTGCACTGCCGTGAACGACGAGTCGACGCCCAGGGCGGTGACACCGGCGGACACGAGCGCCGCGGTGAGCCGGCCCGGGCCGCATCCGAGATCGACTGTCGCGCCGTGACACCCTGTGAGCATCACCCGGTCGGCGATCCGATCGGCGGGCGATGCCGAGTCGCCGCCCATCCAGCGGTCGAGAGGCAGGGCGCGGCGTGCTCCCTGTGTGTTGCGTACCCAGCACGGGAGCCCCGCCGACGCCCGCCGCAGCAGGAGGTCGGTGGACATCCCGGTCTTCCTCACGGCCGGCTCACCGCGCCGCTGTCGTTGCGGGACAGCGCGAGTCGCGTGGCGTAGGCGAGAGTTGAGAGCGCGAAGAACGCGGCGCTGAGTAGCAGCCAGCGGTCGAGATACGGTTCCTGCGTCAACCCCGTCGCCGCCAGATATGCGTCGGCGCCCTGCTCGAGGATTCCGGGCAGGAACAGCAGCAGCGTCAGCCCGGACGCAAGCGCCGGTACGCGAATGTAGTTCAGCGCCGGAACCGCCCGGGGTCGCGGGCGTCTCCGGCCCCGCATCGCGTCCAGCCCGGACCTCAGGGAGCGGTCGGCGAGCGCGTACAGCGGAAACAGCACGAGGTCGTGGGCGATCACCGCGCCGAGGAACCACACGGCAATCGACTTCCACCACACGTCCGGATTCCACAGATTCTGCGGACCGACCACCATCACCGCGTATCCGGCGAGTGCGAAGCTGAACAGCACGGCCAGCAGATGCAGCGGGTGTGCGCCGTAGAATCGGGCGAATCGGCGCATCTCACGCCTCCCGGAATTCGATGGACTGCACCCATTTGGTGTTGTGGACGCCGGGCAGGGCGGGAACGATGATGCGGGCGGGATAGCCGTGGTCGAGGGACAGTTCCGCGCCGTTTACCTCGAGGGCGAGCAGGGCGTCGGCGTCGCGCACCTGATCGACCGTGAGCACCGCCGAATTGAACGCCCCGGACCTTTCCAGTGACGTCACCTTCGCCGAACCGAACGTCGTCACCCCGGCGGCAGCGGCGAGGTCACGCAGTCGGACGCCGGTCCACGTCTCGACGGTGGACCACCCCTCGACGCACGCGATCGGGAGCGACGCGGTGTGCGACGGCATCGCGCGCAGCTGACTTCGGTTCAGCTGCACCGGTTCCGCGCCACCGGTCACCGACAGTCGCCAGGTGTCACCTGTCTGCTCCGGGGTGATCTGCGCTGCCGCAGCCGTCCGGTTGATCTGAAAGTCGTTGGGGCCGTCGCCGTACGAGCGACCGCGCGGCAGCAGCAGCGCGGCGTTGCGCAGGAACCCGCCGGTGGTCTGCCCGACCGACAGGACCGCGACGAGTGCGGCGCCGCCACCGACCAGCGCGAGCGCGCCGCGCCGGCTGATCGTGGCCGGGGTGGGGTCCTCGGCGACGAGTCCGTTCTCGTCCGCCGGTTCGGGCCGCGTGTCGGCGCGGGACGTGCGCAGCATCTCCCGGAACGACCGGGACCGCAGCGACCGCACCATCAACGGCACCTTCAGGATCGTGTGCGTCACGAACCCGGCGATGAAGACCCACGCGCCCCAGTAGTGCGCCGTGTAGAAGTCGAAACCGAAGATGTAGTCGTACTGGATGTTCAGGACCCCGGTGATGATCTCGAACAGAGCACCGCCCACCAGGGCGATCAGCGACAGCCGTTCGAGAGCCTGCGCCGGCGACCGCACCGGCGGAAACACGAACAGTTTCGGGATCACCGACCACAGTTTGGCCAGCACGATCGGCACCAGGATCAGTCCGAGACCGACGTGCAGACCCTGCGTGAGCCGGTACAGCCACGACGGTCGGGTGGGCCACGCGAAGTACGGGAGGTGCAACCAGCCGACGTCGCCGGGGCGGGCCTGGCCGAATTGCGGCCCGTACGCGATATAGGAGAGCAGTCCCGTGACGATGACGACGGGCAGCCCGATCAGCAGCACGAGGCCGAATACGGAGGTCAGCCATGGTCCGCGCAGTGGACTGCGGAGCCGTGGGCCGCGCGAGTGGTCGGTCATCGTGATCAATCCCTCCGGCTCGATCTACTCGAGCCTCAGAGGTGATTCGGTGCCGCCCCGGTGCAGGACTGCCCGTGAGTACTTGTCAACCGCCGGACGTTGACAAGTACTCACGGGTGGCGGTGCCGGATCTCGTCCCTCGGCTGGTCGTAGCGAACCATCTCGTATCCGATCATCGCCAGCAGGACCGCGGTGAGCACGCCGAGCGTGGCGAGGGCGGGGATGTGCCAGACGACGGGGAGCAGCGCGACCAGCACGACAGCCGTCACGACACGCGGCACGGTCACCGACCTCGTCGCGTACGCCTTGAAGGCGACCAGCGCGAGCAGGTACAGCGCCGCGCCACCGAACAGTGCCACCAGCGGCCAGCCGTACAGCGGATCGACCAGCCGGTGATGGTTGCCGTCGCCGACGTACGACAGGATCTTCTTCAGACCCAGCGACAGCATCACGATCCCGATCACCATCGGCAGGTGGATGAAGCTGTAGCAGTTGCGGGCGATCTTGATCTGGCGGGCACCGGTCGCTTCCTCGAACGCGTGCTCCACCGCCAGGGACGTGACGTCGAAGTACGACCACCACAGCAGTCCCGACACCGCGAGTCCCAGCAGCGACGCGACGATGATCGCCCACGAGATCGGCAGGCTCGCGACACCGATGCCGATCGACACGATCGACTCGCCCAGCGCGACGATGATGATGAGCCCGTGCCGCTCGGCGAAGTGGCTGACCGACCGCAACCGCCAGTCGGTGCCGCCGATCAGTGTCCCGAGGTAGTCGCCGGCGAGGGCCAGGATCCACATGACGGTCTGGGCGGTGCCCGTCAGCTGCGATGCGACGAGCAGGAACACGGTGCCGGTCAGCATGCTGGGTGCGAAGCGGAGCACCTGGCCGCGGAGCTGCGGGTCCTCACGGCTGACCACCCAGAACATCACCAGGTGCAGGAGCCGGACGACGAAGTAGCCCAGGGCGAAGATGACGGGACCGTCGAGTCCGCCGGTGAGGTCGTCGAAGGCCTCGGGGATGGTCAACGCGGTGACGAACATGGCGCCCATCGCACCGAACATCACCACCCGCACGATGCCTTCGTCGGCGCGCACGAGGTTGCAGAGCCAGGCGTACCCCACCCAGCTCCACCACAGGACGGCCATCACCAGGGCGCCGCGCAGCAGATTGACGCCGGTGGGGTCCTCGGCCATCAGATCGGTGACGCGGGTGAGCGCGAAGACGAAGACGAGGTCGAAGAACAGCTCGAGCGGAGACACCGACGCTCGTTCTTCGACGAGGCGTGGGCGCAAACGATGGGCGAAGGTCACGGGGAGAATGCTGCCACCGGAGGGCGGCACGGGAAAGTCCTACGAGCTGCGACGATCGGTGGGGGCGGGTGTACTCGCCGGATCGGGGGTTCCCACGGGGGTGCGGGGAATCCGCCCGGTGAAGAACAGCGCCGCGACGGCGAGGAGCGCGGTGACGGCGTACGCGACCTGAAGTGCCTCGAGTCGCGCGTCCGAATTGATCGCGAGAATCTCCTGGGCGGTCGCTTCCGGGACCGCAGCGTCGTTCAGGGCCGCGTCAAGTTGGGTGTCGGAGAGGAATGGGACACCGCTCGCCAGTTCGGTGGTGGCCTGCTGTTGCACCGACGGCGGGACGTCGGGGTCGGCTTGGATGCCCGCGACGATCGAACTACTCAAGGTCGCGATGAGCACCGATCCGATCAGCGCCGTGCCCAGGGAAGCACCGAGGTTGGTCGCCGTGTTCTGCAGGCCGCCGACCTCGGCGCTCTGCGAGTCGGGGACGGCCGAGACGGTGACGGCGCCGAGCTGGGAGGCCAGCGCGCCCAGTCCGAGTCCCATCAGCAGCATGGGCACGGCCACGACGCCGGCGTTGGCCCCGGGGTCCATCCCTGCCGCGAGGATCAGGATGCCGACGATCATCGACGCCAGACCGAACCGGACAACCCTGCGAGGGTTGGCCTCGGGCCACAGTTTGGGGATTCCGGCGGCGGCCAGCAGCAGCGCGACGGACAGGGGGATGAGCCGGATCCCGGTCTGGAGGGCGTTGAGTTCGAGCACGACGGACAGGAAGAGGGGGACGGTGAAGAACACACCTGCTTGCACGGTGAACTGGGCGAAGAACATGGTGAGCCCGCCGGACAGTTGCCGGTTGTGGAGGAGTCCCGGGTCGATCAGTGGCACTCGGCCGGTGTCGGCGAGATGGGCTTCCCATCGCACGAACCCGTAGAGCACCAGGAGGCCGCCGAGGACGAGCCACACGACCGGCGACAGTCCGAGGATCGCGGTGCCGCCGGGCTTGGGCTGTAGCCAGCCCCATTCGCTCGAGCGCAGGACGCCGAAGACGATCATCCCGAGGCTCACCACCGACAGGACCGATCCGACCAGGTCGAGGCGCACCTTCGACGGGGGAACGTCGTTGATGCGGCGGAGCACCAGCAGGATGACGACGACGAGCACCACCTCGCCGGCGAAGACGTACCGCCACGACGCGAACGTGGTCACCGCCCCGCCGATGAGGGGACCTGCTGCCACCGCCATCGCACCGGCCGCGGCCACCAGGCCGTAGGCCGCGGGGCGCCGTTCGGCGGCGAAGTTCGCTGCGACGAGGGCGACGATCGCCGGCATGATCAGCGCGGCGCCGATGCCCTCGAGCAGGGACCAGCCGATCAGCAGTACCGGGAGGTTGGGCGCCAGTGAGGTGGTCAGCGAGCCGGCGCCGTAGATCACCAGGCCGAGGGCGAATGCCCGCCGTCGGCCCATGATGGTGCCCACCTTGCCGCCGGTGATCATCAGCGTCGCCATGACGAGCGTGTACAGCGTGATGGCGGTCTGGATGCCGGTGATCGTGGTGCCCAGGTCGGAGGCCACCGTCGCCATGGACACGTTCATCACGGAACTGTCCAACGTCATCAGGAACTGGCTGGACGCCAGCACCGTCAGCACCAGACCGGAACCCGCGACCGTTCCCGACTCGTTGCCAGTACTCATGACCGCCACCCCTCGGGGATTTCGACGCTCGTTCGGTGAACACTTCCGTGGGCTGCCGCTGCGGGGAAGGTCGTCCTCAGCGTCGCACGGACGCATCCGCCGACCATCATCCAAACAGGGTGAATCGGCGCGACGACCGAAGACCGGACGGATCTGCGTAGTGCCCCCCTCGGTCGCCTGCTCTGCCTTCGAACGTGCTCACGTGGATGCAATTCTTGTGTCGGGGTGAATCTTCTGGACGTGCCGGCGCAGTGCCGCGCCGAGGTCGGTGACCGCCTCGCGTGCCTCGGCGAGGATGCTGACCTGGAGGTGGAAGTCGTGCCAGAGGCCGTCGAACCGGCGATGGTCGAGGATGCCCCCAGCGGCGGCGACGGCTGCTTCGATCTTGTCGGCGTCGACGGAGATCGGATCGTCGCCGGCCGTGTGCACGACGATCGGCGGCAGACCCGACAGGTCGCCGTACACGGGGGAGATTCCCGGCGACCGCGGATCGTGCCGTCCGGCATAACGCGGCGCCCATTCGGCGGTCATGGACGGCAGGATCAGGGGGTCGCCCAGCACCGGTCGCGTCCTGTCGACGTCGATGGCGAGGTCGGCCCACGGGCAGATCAGGCCGAGCGCGGCCGGCGCGGGAAGCCCGCGATCGCGCAGCGCCGTCGTGAGCGCCAGTGTCAGTCCGCCGCCGGCGGAATCACCCGCGACAACGGTGGTGTCCGGGTCGAGCCCGTCGTCGAGTAGCCGGGAGTAGACCGCGACCATCTCCTCCAGCGCGATCGGGTAGCGCGCCTTCGGCGAGCGCGAGTAGTCGGGGATCACCGCGGTCGTCCCGGCGGCTGCGGCCAGGTGCGCGACCAGGCCGCGGTACCCCTTCGCGCTCCCGAGGGCGTATCCGCCGCCGTGGAGGTAGATCAGCGTTCCGCCGGTGGTGTGCGCCGGCATCACCCGGACGACGGGGACACCGGCGACCGTGTCGCGCTCGAACCGGGTGCCCCGGGGCGGGCGCGCGGCACCCGTCACCATCTCGACCATCAGGCGCTTCACCCCGACGGGCACGTGGCGGGACGCGAACAGGGGTCGTGAACTGCGAAGACAGGCCCGGATGACACCGCGGTCGATGTTCCTCATGCCGGCGCCCCGAACTGCAGCAGTCCGTCGTGAACGGGGTCGTCGAGGAGCATCGTGGAGTCCTTCTCGTAGTGCATGAGAACCTTCCACGGCTCCGTGGAACCCTGGCGGGGCATGACGTCCTTGCCGCGCTGCACGTACCCGGACTGCAGCTGGTCGAGCATGCCGATGTCCATCGCGGAGTTCTCGACGTCGCGGGGCGTCGCGACGGTGTGACCGCTCTCGTCCATGTATCGGAGCAGTCGGCACAGGTAGGCGCCCGCGATGTCGGACTTCAGGGTCCACGGCGCGTTGGTGTAACCGAAAACCCATGCCAGGTTGGGGATTCCCTCGACGAGGACGCTCTTGTAGGTCAGCTGCTCGTGCAGCGGGCGGGGCTGCCCGTCGACGGACAGTTCCATACCGCCGAGCATCTGGATCTTCAGGCCGGTGGCGGTGACGACGACGTCCGCCTCCAGTTCCTGTCCCGACTTCAGCAGGATGCCCTTCTCGGTGAACGTGTCGATGTGGTCGGTGACGATCGACGCGTCTCCGGACGACAGCGCGGTGAAGAGGTCGGCGTCCGGCACCGCGCAGAGGCGTTCGTCCCACGGCATGTAGTTCGGCGTGAAGTGGCTCATGTCGAATCCTGGGCCGAGGCGTCGTCGCACCTGCCAGAGCAGGAACCGGCGCATCTGCCGGGGCCACCGTCGGCATGCCCGGTAGACCCCGCGCTGGAGGGCGATGTTGCGTTTGCGGCCGAACTTGTACACCCATTCGGCGGGGAGGAATCGGCCGAGCGTCTCGGAGATCTTGTCGAAGGCGGGGATCGAGAAGATGTACGACGGCGAGCGCTGCAGCATGGTCACGTGCTCTGCGTCGCCGGCCATCGACGGGACGAGGGTGACGGCGGTGGCGCCGCTTCCGATCACGACGACCTTCTTGCCGGTGTAGTCGAGGTCCTCGGGCCACTGCTGCGGGTGGACGCAGCGGCCCCGGAATCGGTCCATGCCCGGGAAGTCCGGCAGGTGGCCTGCGTCGTAGTCGTAATAGCCGGTGCAACTGACCAGGTACCCGCAGGTGTATGTGCGAAGGTCGCCGGTCGCCTCGTGCAGGGCCGTCACCGTCCAGCGTTCCTCCGCCGTCGACCAGTCCGCCCCGACGATCTTCAGGCCGTAACGAATCTTGTCTTCGACGCCGAACTCCCGCGCGGTGTCGGCGATGTACCGGCGGATCGACGCACCGTCCGCGAGCACCTTCGAGTCGCGCCACGGCCGGAACTTGTAGCCGAACGTGTACATGTCGGAGTCGGAACGAATGCCGGGGTAGCGGAACAGATCCCAGGTCCCGCCCAGCCGCTCGCGGCGCTCCAGCAGAGCGATGGTCTTGTGGGGGAACCCGGCCGTCACCTGGCAGGCCGTTCCGATGCCGGACAGTCCGGCACCGATGATCAGAACGTCGAAATGTGTCGTGCTCATGGCTTCCTCGCGTTACTGCCTGCTGGATTCGCAGGATGGGGTACAACCAGAATGACTGTGGGCCACGTCACAGGTCTTGACACTTCCGGACATGCTTTTAGCATTTCCCGACACCGCTTTCCCGGCGAGAGGGGAGTTGACGCAGTGGGAAGTCTGATCCGGGCCACGAACCTGTGGGGATACGGCGACCTGATGCGTGAGCTGGGCGCCGACCCGGAGCCGTTCCTCGCGCGCTTCCACATCCCACCGGGAGTCGAGCACGAGGAGGATGCGTTCGTGCCGTTCGAGTCGGTCGCGCACGTGCTGGACGCGAGCGCCGTCGACCTGGGGTGCCCGGACTTCGGGCTCCGGCTTTCGCACTGGCAGGGCTTGGACATCCTCGGTCCCGTCGCCGTGATCGCGAGGAACGCGCGGACCGTGCAGGGTGCATTCGAGGCGATCGCCCGCTATTTCTACGTGCACTCGCCCGCCCTGAAGCTGACCGTCGGGCCGCGCACTGCAGGGGGTGACGTCCGGTTCGTCTACGAGATGACGGAACAGTCGCTGCGGTATCTGCCGCAAGGGTACGAGCTGGCGATGGCCAACGGCGTTCGCATCCTCCGGCTGCTGGGCGGACCGGACGCGCGTCCCTCGCTGATGTCGTTCGTGCACGGCCAACTCGGGTCGGACGCCGCCTACCGGGATGCGCTGGACTGCGTCGTTCTGTTCGGACAGTCGTGGTGCGGGTTCGAACTGCCCCGCGCGCTGGCCGACCGTCGGATCGACAGCGCGGATCCGGAGACCCGGCGCATCGCCACGAAATATCTGGAATCCCACTACCTGCCGAGCACCGCGGCGCTGTCCGAACGGGTGGCCGAGCTGGCCCGGCGCCTACTGCCCACCGGTCACTGCAGCGCCGAGGCCATCGCCGACCAACTGTCGATGCATCCGCGCACGCTGCAACGGCGGCTGGCCGAGGAGGGTGTGCGATGCCAGGATCTCATCGAACGGGAACGTCGCGCCCAGGCGGCGAGATACCTCGCCGAACCGGGATTTCATCTCGGCCAGATCGCGGGGCTGCTCGGCTACACCGAACAGAGCACCCTCAACCGTTCCTGCAGGCGGTGGTTCGGGAAGACGCCGAGGCAGTACCGGGCAGACCTGCACCCGTGAGTACTTATTAACGTCGGGCGGTTAACAAGTACTCACGGGAGCTATTTCACCCCGCCCGCCGTGAGGCCGGACACGATGCGGCGCTGGAGGAGCAGCACGATGATGACGAGAGGAATGGTCACGACCGTTCCCGCGGCCATCACGGACGTGAACGGCTCCTCGTGCGGTTTGCTTCCCGCGAATTGTGCGATGGCGACGGTGGCCGGCTGGGTGATGTCGTTGGACAGCTGACTGGAGATCAGGTATTCGTTCCACGACGCGATGAAGGCGAGGATCGCGGTGGTGAACAGTCCCGGTGCGGCCAAGGGCAGCAGCACCATTCGAAATGCCTGCCGCCTGCTGGCCCCGTCGATCCGGGCTGCCTCCTCGAGTTCCCACGGCAGTTCCTTGAAGAACGCGGTGAGGGTGTAGATGGTGAGGGGCAGCACGAACGAGATGTTCGGGATGATCAGTGCCTGGTATGTGCCGAACCAGCCCATCGACGTGAACAATTGGAACAGTGGTGTCAGGACGGCGACGCCCGGGAACATCGACGCGGCGAGGATGATCCCGAGGACCGCGTGTTTGCCCCGGAACTGCAACCGCGCCAGCGCGTACGCGGTGCCGACCCCGACGATCAGGCCGATCGCGGTGGTGACCGCGCCGATGATCGTGCTGTTGACGAGCGCCCTGGCGAAGTGGTTGCCCGCCCCCGTGGAGAACACGTTCGCGAAGTTGTCCAGGGTGACGTGGGTGGGCCACGGGGTGGTGTCGAAGGTGTAGTCGGAGTGCCGGAAGGCGGTGGCCACCATCCAGTAGACGGGGGCCAGACCCCAGACGACGATCACCGCGAGGCCCAGGTAGGTGCGGATCGACGCGAGCGACGGTCCCCGGCGCCTGCGTGCCACCGTGGGCCGGGGTGTTCCCGGTGTGACGACTGCTGTGGACATGGGTCAGGCCTTTCGCTGCTGCTCTTGGGTGTCGATCACGTTGACGCCCATCACCTTCACGAGCACGTAGGCGACGGCGAAGATGAACAGGAAGGTGATCGTGGAGAGGGCGGACGCGCTGTTGAATCCCTGGCGCATCTGGTCGATCACGAGGATCGACAGTGTGGTGGTGGCGGTGCCGTCGCCGCCGCCTCCGCCGGTGAGGATCGCCGGGAGGTCGTAGATCCGCAGGACGTCGAGGACGCGGAAGAGGACCGCCACCAGGATCGCCGGCTTGATGAGGGGCAGTGTGATCGACCGGAACCGCTGCCACGCGCCTGCGCCGTCCATCCGCGCCGCCTCGTACACCTCGGCGGGCACCATCTGCAGACCGGCGAGGATGAGCAATGCGACGAACGGGGTGGTTTTCCAGGCGTCGGCGATCACGACGGCGAACCGGGCCGGCCACGTGTCACCCGTCCACAGGATGTCCGTGCCGAGCAGTTTGTTGGCGATGCCGTCGTAGGCGAAGACGAAGTACCACAGTTTCGCGGTGACGGCGGTGGGGATGGCCCACGCGACGAGGATGCTGGTGCGCAGCAGTGCCCGGCCGCGGAACGCCCGGTTCATGATGGTGGCGAACCACAGCCCCAGCGCCACCTCGATGGTGACGGTGACGACGGTGAAGAACACGGTGACCCACATCGATTGCCAGAACAGCGATCCCAGTGTGCCGCCGGGGCAGGACACGGACGACCCGGTCGTGTCGGTGCACCGCTGGAACAGCCAGTGCGTGTAGTTCGACAGTCCCGCGAAGCCCTGGTCGACGAATTTGCCGGTGGCGGGGTCGATGGTCGGGTCTTTGAACAGCGACATCACCATGGCGCTGACCACCGGGTACAGGACGACGATGCCCAGCAGGATCATGGTCGGCAGGACGAGGAGCATCGCCGCCTTGCTGCGTCCCTTCCGGGGCCGGGGCGGCACAGCGGGCGAATCCGGTTGCGGGACGGACTCGGTCGTAGGTTCCGAGAGTTCGTGGACGGTCATCGGTGTGTCTCCTCTAGGACCCGGCCGCGGCGATCGCGGACTGGATGTCGGCGGCGGCCTGGTCCACCGTCTTCTCGCCCTTGATCGCGGCGTACGCGTTGTTCTGCACGGCCCGGGTGACCGCGGGATAGAACGGCGTGACCGGCCGGGTCACGGCGTTCTCGATCGACGTCTTCAACGTGGGGATGTACGGGTACTGCTCGATCAGTTCCGGGTCGTCGTAGACGTCGGTGCGGACGGGCGCGAGCGATCCCTGCGACAGGAAGAAGGCCTGCGACTTCTTCTCCAGGAAGAACTTCAGGAAGTCGGACGCGGTGGCCTTGTGCTCCGAGTACACGTTGATCGCGGCGCTGTGCCCGCCGAGCGTCGAGTGACCGGGTCCGTTCTTGCCCGGCAACGGCGCCACCGCGAACTTGCCCGACACCGCGGAACTGCCCTGACCGTCCATCAGGCTGTACGCGTACGGCCAGTTGCGCATGAACAGCAGGTCGCCGCTCTGGAACGCCTGCCGGGCCTGCTCTTCCTGGAACGTCACGGATTCGCGGGGGATGGCGCCGGAACGGTAGGCGTCGACGAGCGACTGCAGTCCCGCCTTCGCTTCCGGGGTGGTCATCGTCGGGGTCACGCCGTCCGGTCCGAGGATCGATCCGCCTGCCGTGTTGATGGCCTCGGACGCGTTGACGGTCAGGCCCTCGTACTTGGCATACTGCCCTGCATAGCAGCCGATTCCGGCCTGCTGCGCCGTCCCGCACGCGCCGATCAGCTCGTCCCAGGTGGCGGGCGGGTGATCGAGCAGGTCGGTGCGGTAGTAGAGCAGCGCGCCGTCGCTGGTCTGTGGTGCCGCGTACAGGACGCCCCCGTACGTGGCCCCCGCGACCGTCGCCGGAAGCAGCCCGGACGTGTCGATCGCCATCGGGCCCTCGAGGGGTTGCAGCCATCCGCGGGCGGCGAATTCGGCGGTCCACACGACGTCGACGACGGCGACGTCGTATCCGGGGTCGCGGGACTGGAAGTGCTGCACCAGGTCCTCGTGCTGCTGGTCCGGCTGGTCGGACTGCTCCTTGAACGTCACCTCCTCACCGGGATGGGTGGCGTTCCACTCGTCGATCAGTGGCCGGATGACGTTGGAGTTGTCCTTGCCCTGCACGTAGGTGATGGGTCCGCGGCCGTCGAGGTTCGCCTTCTCGGCCTGCGCGGCGGCGTCGATGCCCTGATCGGCGCAGGACGTCGCCGCGAACAGCACCCCGACGGCCACCGCGGCGGCGGCGACGCGCTTCATCGTGATTCACCCGCGCCCGGTTCCGACAGCCACACCGCGGTGTCGGACGGGAGCAGTCCGCCGGTGATGCCGGCAGCCGAACCGAGAATCACGGTCGATCCCGTGGGAAGCGCGGCCGGTTCGGTTCCGGTGTTCACCCAGCACTGCACTCCGCCGCGTGCGAATGCGAGAACGCCGGGGGGAGTGTCGAGCCACTCGACGGCGTGCGGGGTGTCGAAGAACTCGGGTCGCAGTTCCAGTGCCCGGCGGTACAGCGTGAGGAACGACTCGGGGTGGCCCGCCTGCGCTTCCGCGGTGTGCGGGGCCCAGTGCCCGGGCTGCGGGAGCCACGTGTCCTCCTCCGCGTCGAACGGGGAGAATCCGTACGGCACTGCGTCGTTCGACCACGGGATCGGCACCCGGCAACCGTCGCGGCCGCAGTCGGCGCCGCCGGTCTGGAACCACGTCGGATCCTGCCGGACGTCGTCGGGAAGGTCCTCGACCTCCTCCAGGCCGAGTTCCTCGCCCTGGTAGATGTACGCGGTGCCGGGCAACGCCAACTGCAGCAGCGCGGCGGCGCGGGCACGGCGCCTGCCCAGGTCGTGGTTCGGTTCCTCGAGCGCCCAGCGGGCGCGCTCCCAGTCGGTTTCGACGAGGTGGTCGGGCTGCGAGCGGGAGTAGCGGGTGACGGTGCGGGGCACGTCGTGGTTGGAGAGCACCCAGGTGGCGGGTGCGCCGACGGTGGCCGCCTGCTCGAGCGCGTCGTCGATCACGGCGCGGATGCTGTCCGCACGCCACGGGGCACGCAGGAAGTCGAACTGGAACGCGGTGTGGAGTTCGTCGGGGCGCAGGTACCGGGCCAGGCGGTCGTTGCCGGGTACCCAGGCCTCGGCGACGAAGACGCGGTCGGCGTAGGTGTTGGCGACTGTCCGCCAGCCCCGGTACACCTCGTGGACGGCATCCTGATCCCACGCCGGGTGCGGATCGGTGTGCTGCGAACCGGGAAGGCGCTCACCGGCATCGGGCAGTGCGGGATCCTTGGCCAGGCCGTGGGCGACGTCGATCCGGAAGCCGTCGACGCCCTTGTCGAACCAGAAGCGCAGGATGTCCTCGAACTCCGCGCGGACCTCGGGGTGCTCCCAGTTCAGGTCGGGCTGCGCGGGGGCGAACAGGTGCAGATACCACTCACCGGAGTCGAGGCGGCTCCACGCGGGACCGCCGAACGCGCTCTGCCAGTCGTTGGGCGGCTCGTCGCCCGCTGGGCCGCGGCCGGGGCGGAAGATGTAGCGCTCGCGTGCTCCGGGCTCGTCGCGCAGCGCGGCCTCGAACCAGCGGTGCTCGCTGGAGGTGTGGTTGGGCACGATGTCGAGGATCACGCGGATCCCCAGCTCGTGGGCCTCGGCGATGAACGCCTCACCCTCCGCGAGCGTGCCGTAGGACGGCTCGATGTCGCGGAAGTCGGCGACGTCGTAGCCGGCGTCGGCCATCGGTGACGGGTACCAGGGATTGATCCACACGGCGTCGACGCCGAGGTCGGCGAGGTAGGGCAGCTTGGAACGCAACCCGGTGAGGTCGCCGATGCCGTCGCCGTTCCCGTCGGCGAAGCTGCGGATGTAGACCTGGTAGACGACGGCCGTCTTCCACCAGGCTTCGGGGTGCCGGCTCGCGACGGTGGTTGCGGTCGACTCCACGGACTGGGTCATCGAATCTCCTCGGTGCGGGGATGGGATGGAATGAGCGAATGTGATGCGTAAACGTTTGCGTAATGAGCGTGAGGCACATCACAGGTGGCTGTCAACTCGAACAGGGTGATTTCTTTTTCGCACTACAACGGCTTGTGGTCTGTGAGGAATTTACGCAAATATTTGCGTTGCTCGCTTACTGTGGGAACGTGATCCCCAAGCAGTCCGTGAACATGGCCGACGTCGCGCGGCGCACCGGCGTCTCGATCGCCACCGTCTCCCGTGCCCTGCGCGGCGAGAAGGGGGTCTCCGACGCGACGCGACTGCGGATTCAGCGCGTCGCCGACGAGTTGGCGTACGTCGTCTCACCCGAGGCGTCGAGGCTGTCGGGCGGCGCGACGGGCCGGGTGGCCGTCGTCGTGCCGTGGATCGACGCCTGGTTCTACTCACGGATTCTCGCCGGAATCGAACACGAACTCCGCGCCGCCGACCTGGACGTGATGCTGTACTGCCTCGAGGAGTCGTCCCAGCGGGAATCGTTCTTCGAGCGGCTTCCGTTGCGCCGCAAAGTCGATGCGGTCATCGCCGTGGCGTTTCCCCTGACGGGGCCGGAGCGGGCGCGGCTCGAGGAGATGGACGTGACCGTGGTGGTCATCGGCGCGCACGCCGGCGATTTTCCGTCCGTCCGGATCGACGACGAAGTGGCCGCGCGCCAGGCCGTCGGGCATCTGATCAGGATCGGGCACACGCGGATCGGCATGATCCGCACCGTCGACCCGGAGGGGCAGTACTGGGAGGGCGACATCGCGCGGGTCGCGGGTTTCCACGGTGCGCTCGCCGACGCCGGACTCGACGACGACTGCACCGCGACGGTGCCCTGGGGTGTCGAGGGCGGCGAGCGCGGCATGGAACTGCTGCTCAGCCGGGCCGAGGTGCCCACCGCGGTGTTCTGTCACTCCGACGAGGTCGCCGTCGGGGCGTTACGCACGCTGCGACGTGCGGGGATTCCCGTCCCGGCCGGGATGTCGGTGATCGGCATCGACGATCACCCGACGGCCGAACTGGCCGACCTGACCACGGTCCGGCAGCCGGTCGGAGAGCAGGGGGCGGCGGCGGGCCGGGTGGTCGTGGACCTGCTCGCGGGCCGGGAACCGGCGGAACGGGCGGTCGTGCTCCCGACCCACCTGGTGGTTCGGGGCTCGACTGCCCGTCCTGCGGAACTCTGACGTCAGCCCACCAGGCGCCCGCCCGCCGCGTCGGTCGCGAAGAGGTGTGCGTGGGCCTCGTCGACGCGGACGTGCACGACCTGGCCCTTCTCGGGCGGGTTGCGCCAGTCGACGCGCGCGACCAGGTTCTCGGTGCGTCCGTGAACGGTGGTGCGGCCGAACACGAATGCTTCGGAGCCGAGTTCTTCGACGACGTCGATCTCGAGTTTGAGTCCGCCGGAATCGGCGATCTCGACGTGCTCGGGACGGATCCCGAAGATCACCTCACGGCCCGCCCCGGCGAGCGCGTCGCGGGGGACGGGGACCAGCTGGTCGCCGATCTGCACGCCGCCATCGGTGACGGGAACGGTGAACAGATTCATCGACGGTGAGCCCATGAATCCGGCGACGAACACGTTTGCCGGACGCCGGTACAGCTCGCGGGGGGACGCGCACTGCTGCAGCACGCCGCCCTTGAGGACGGCCACCCGGTCGCCCATCGTCATGGCCTCGACCTGGTCGTGGGTGACGTAGACGGTGGTGGTGCCGAGGCGGCGCTGCAACTGCGCGATCTGGGTGCGCGTCTGCACGCGCAGTTTCGCGTCCAGATTCGACAGCGGCTCGTCCATCAGGAACACCTGGGGTTGCCGAACGATGGCGCGGCCCATGGCAACTCGCTGCCGCTGGCCGCCGGAGAGAGCCTTGGGCTTGCGGTCGAGGTAGGCGCCGAGGTCGAGCATGTCGGCGGCCTCCGCGACGCGGGTGCGGATCTCGGACTTGTCGGTGCCCGCCAGTTTGAGGGCGAAGCCCATGTTCTCGGCGACGGTCATGTGCGGGTAGAGCGCGTAGTTCTGGAAGACCATCGCGATGTCGCGGTCCTTGGGCTCGGCGTGTGTGACGTCGCGGCCGCCGATCAGGATCTGACCGCCGTCGACCTCTTCGAGTCCGGCGAGCATCCGCAGCGACGTGGACTTGCCGCAGCCGGACGGGCCGACGAGGACGAGGAATTCGCCGTCCTCGATGTGCAGGTCGAGTTGATCGACGGCGGGGACATCCGAGCCCGGAAAGAGCCTGGTCGCGCCGTCGTACGTGATTGTTGCCATGAGAAATGAATCCCTCCACCGGCAGGAACGTGCCGGACGATCCGAGTGTCAGGGGCGTGCCGGCGGGTGCCGACGGATGGAAACTATGGCCCAGATCACAGGCCTTGTCCACTCGGGCGCCCGCCACCCCCTCTCCCGGACGAACGGGACGCTCGTTGCGTCAGATCGAACGAGCGTCCCGTTCGCTCGATCGCGGAACTCGATCGCGGCAACTGACATACTCCGCACTTTGTTCTCAAAAAAACCAAAGTGCGTATTGATAACGCGCCAAAGGTCCTCTAGTGTCAGCGTGACACCGCTCACTCGAAGATTTGAAGAGGACAGAAACATGGGCCTGACGATTGGCGTCGACGTGGGTGGCACGAAGATCGCGGCCGGAGTCGTGGACGGCGACGGAGTCATCCACCGGATGGAACGCCGGGAAACCCCGTCCCACGACGCACGGGGGGTGGAGAACGCCATTGCCGAACTCGTTCGCGAACTGGCGGCGACGCACCCCGTGCAGGCGGTAGGCATCGGCGCGGCAGGCTTCGTCGCCGCGGACCTCAGCACCGTGCTCTTCGCCCCGAACCTCGCCTGGCGCAACGAACCGCTCGGTGAGGTGGTCGAAGCGGCGTGCGGTCTGCCGACGGTGGTGGAGAACGACGCCAACGCCGCGGCCTGGGGCGAGGCGCGCTTCGGGGCCGGGCGGACGGGACAGACCGTCGTCGTGCTCACCGTGGGAACCGGAATCGGCGGCGGCATCGTCGTCGACGGCGTCCTCCACCGCGGCAAGTTCGGTGTGGCCGCGGAGTTCGGGCACCTCAACGTCGAACCGCACGGTCGCCGGTGCGGCTGCGGCAACCACGGCTGCTGGGAGCGTTACGCCAGCGGGCGGGCACTCGTCCGGGAAGCGCAGGATCTCGCGAACGTGTCGCCCGGTTTCGCCGCCGACCTCCTCGCCCGGGCGGGCGGACGGGCAGACGCCATCACCGGCCTGCACGTCACCGCCGCCGCACAGGACGGCGACCCCGCTGCGCTCGAATGTTTCCGGGTGATCGGTTCCTGGCTGGGGCACGGCATGGCGGACATCGCCGCGTTCTTCGATCCCGACCTGTTCATCATCGGCGGCGGAGTGTGTGAGGCCGGTGAACTGCTGCGCGGTCCCGCCGCCGCCGCTTTCGAGAACCGTCTCACCGGACGCGCACATCGACCGGTCGCCGAGGTGCGACTGGCGGAACTCGGCGCGAACGTCGGCATCGTCGGCGCCGCCGATCTGGCCCGGGAACGAGTTCTCGGGTTCGCACACAACGGCTCACGAGTATCTGGAGGAGTGCAATGTCCAATCGGTTGAGTCTTCCCATTCCGGTCGCCGAGGTGTGGGACTGGCAGCGAGAGGCCGCGTGCCGCGGCTACGAGTCGTCCACCTTCTTCCACCCCGACCGCGAACGTGGCCGGGCACGCGAGATGCGGGACTTCCGCGCCAAGATGATCTGCCGCGGCTGCCCCGTGCTGGTGCAGTGCCGGGAGCACGCGCTCAGTGTCGGTGAACCGTACGGCATCTGGGGCGGACTCTCCGCGAACGAGCGCGAAGAACTGCTCGCCAATCACCACGGCCGGGTGGACGAGGCGGTCGCCGAATCGTTCGGGTTCGACCTGGCGCGCCAGGCCTGAGCGGTCAGCTGCCCGCAGGCAGCATGACCACCCGGCTGTTGTCGGTGTCCGCGACGTACACGTCGCCCCGGCTCGACACGGCGATTCCTTCCGGCTGGTCGAGGCCGGTGAACGGGAGAACCTCCTGCTCGTCGGAACCGGTGGGCAGCCGCAGAATGCGGTTGTGGTTCTGGTCGATCGCGTAGACCGTTCCCTCCTCGTCGACCGCGACACCGCCGACGCCCTGGACGTCGGTGAACGGCAGGAAGCTCTGGGCGCGGGTGGCGGCGTTCCACGCGAGCACCTTGTTGGGCGTGCCGACGTACAGATCCCCCTGCTCGCCGACGGCGACGGCGAACGGGCCGATCACCGTCAGCGGTACCGCGACGGGGGCGGCAGTGATGTCGCGCAGGGCCAGCACCCGGTTGTTCAGCGTGTCCGCGACGTACAGCGATCCGTCCGGTCCGAGCGCGATTCCGAACGGCTGGTTCAGCCCGCCGAACGGCATCGGCACCTGGGTGCCGCCGTGCAGCATCGACACGGTGTTCGTCACGAGATCGGAGACATACACGTCGCCGGACGCGCTGACCGCGACTCCCTGCGGAACTTCGAGTCCGGTGAAGGGGAGGACCGTCTGCTCGTAGGACCCGGCGCGCACCTCCAGAACCTGCTTGGCCGCGCTGTCCGCGATGTAGAGGTTCCCGGCGGCCGAGACCGCGAGCCCGGCCGGACCCTGCAGGCCGGTCAGCGGGAGCACGACCTGCGCGTCGGCCGACTCCTCGCCCGGCCGGACGGCGTAGGCGACAGCGGCGGCGACGAGGACAGCCACCAGAAGGGCGGCGAGCAGCCAGCGTTTCCGACGCCACCGGCCCGCGACCGTCGCCGGCTCCGCACCCGGCTCGGCGTCGGGCCGGGTGACGGCGGGACGGCTCGTGCGGGTGGTCGCAGCGGAGTCGGCCACGCCAGCCGGACGGGTGACGCTGCCGGGCCCGTCCCACTCGATCGCGGCGACGGCGTCGCTGAACTCACGACACGTCGAGTAACGCTGCTCGCGGTCCTTGGCGATGGCGCGCGCGACGACCGCGTCGACACCGGCGGGCAGTCCGGGGCGCACCACGCTCGGCTTCGGAATCGGCCCGTTCAGGTGACCGTGCATCACCGAGGACGCGGTGGTTCCGGGATACGGCGGTTCGTTGGTGAGCAGATGGAAGAAGGTGCAGCCCAACGCGTAGATGTCGACGCGGTGGTCGAGTTTCTGGCCCTCGATCTGCTCGGGGGCTGCGTAGTGCAGCGTCGCCACCAACATCCCGGTGCGGGTCAGCTGATGCGTTTCGTCCAGCGCCTTGGCGGTGCCGAAATCGGTGAGCAGTACACGTTCGGGGTCGCCCGGCGCGAGCAGGATGTTCGCCGGCTTCACGTCGCGGTGCAGAATCCCCGCCTCGTGCGCGTGATCGAGCGCCTTCCCCGTCTCGCGGACGATGTGCACCGCGCGCTCCACGTCGAGTGCCCCCGAGTTGAGCGCTCTCCTGGCGTCGACGCCGGGAACGTACTGCATCGCGATCCACAACCTCCCGCCCTCGCGGCCGCGGTCGTGGACGGTGACGATGTTGGGGTGGTCGAGATGGGCGGCGTGATCGGCTTCCGACTCGAAACGCGACCGGACGTAGTCGTCGCTCGTCCACGACGTGTCGAGCAGTTTGAGAGCGACCTTGCGCGGCAGGTTGGGGTGCTGGGCGAGGTAGACGGTGCCCATCCCGCCTCGTCCCAGAACCCGTTCGATCACGTAGCCGGCAAACACCGTGCCCGGTTCGAACTCGCCGCTCACTCGGCTTCACCGCCTCCCGGGACCCTTTCACCATTGAACCCCGACGCCCGGTCAGTCCGGTAGCCTGCGCATCTCGATGACGGTCAGTCCCAGCGCGTCGAAGCGGGCCAGCATGCCGCGCAGATCCGTCGGACTGTCGACCGGACCGTAGAGCGTCGTGTCCCCGGTCGTGACATCCGAGACGTCCAGCTCGGGGAAGGCCGCCAGCACCCGATCGGACAGGGCGCCGCTGATCAGGAAGGCGTACCTGACCTTGCCGGGCCAGTTCGATTCAGGACGCACCACGGCGGGCTCCTTCATTCGCATCGTCGTTCCAGAACTCGGTCAGCCGTAGATTTCAGGGTGACCGACGGAACGACGACGCGCCTCACCCGCAAGTGGTGAACCGTCTCAGAGCAAACCGTTGTGTTGCGCGGCGGCGATCGCGTCACGGCGGGATGTGACGCCGAGTTTGCGGTAGATCCCGCGCAGGTGAGTCTTCACGGTGTTCACCGACACGCACAGGTCGGCCGCGATCTGCTCGGCGGTCCGCCACGACGGAAGCTCCACGAGGAGTTCGAGTTCACGGGGCGTGAGCATGTCGGACGCCGCGCTCTCCGACCGCGGGAACGACGCTCGGAGCGTCTCGGCGAACGGCTCGAGCACCCCGAACCGGCCGGTGCTTCGCACGAGGAGGTCCCGGACCTGTGGTCCGCAGTCGTGGAACGGACGCAATAGCGAGTCGGGCTCGGCCAGGCGGAGTGCCTCGGTGAGTGCGCTGTGTGCCCGCGAATCATGCTTGCGGGCAAGCGCGATCGCGGTGTCGACCAACCACGCCGCGATGAGATTGGTACCCGCCGCGCACACGAGGGCGCCTTCCAGCACGGGTTGCAGTGTCTTGCGCGCCTGATCGAGACGGTGGGCGTGGAGGTGGACGATGGCGTCGAGGACCGCGGTGTCGCCGGTCGGTCCGAGCAGGGTCTTCGCGTCGGCCGCGAGTTCGTGCGCCCACCCGACTTCGCCGGCGGTGAGATACGCGTACTGGATCGCCGGCAGCAACACCGCCCGGATACCCGGCGGCACGGGCATCGTCGACGAGACCGGGCTGTGCGTATGGAGCGTCGTCACCGCACTGTGCCTGCGGTCCGACCCGTCCAGTCCGAACAACACCGCGGCGCCGTCCGCGAACGCTGCGGTCTCCGCGTTCACGCGGTGCAGAACGTCGGCCGATTCGGCGGCGATCGATGCGGCGTCTTCGTCGAGCCGGATGTAGCGGCACCACGAATCGACCAGGCGCACCAGGTGGAACGTCGGGTCGCTCGTCGCGGACTGCTCCGCCCCGATCATCAGCGACTCGCTGACGAAGGCGGCGGCACGGACCACCTCACCCCTCGACATGGCGAGGGCCGCGAGAGTGCCCAGGCAGTACATGACGGTGAGCGACGCGTCGGCGAGGCGTGCGTGGGCCAGCGCCTCCCCGAGCACGTGCTCCGACTCCTCGGAGCGGCCGAGGAAGAGCAGCGCCCGGCCTTCCTGGAGAAGCACGAACGCGTCCAGGTCGGATTCGCCGGTCGATTCGGGCCCCACCGACCGCAGTCGGGTCAACGCGGCGCCGATGTCGCCGGTCTGAATGGCGGTCTGCACGCGGAGCGACTCGCGGAGCAGCAGGTGCCGTCGCGAATCGGTACCGCCGATCACGGTCCCGGCCTTGGTTCGGTCGAGAATGTCGAGCGTGGACCGCGCGACCGGAAGGTTTCCCGCGGCCAGCGCCGCCGCCGCCCGGATCAACCGCGCGGACGGATGCTCCTGGGCGGTGCGCGGCGCCCGCGTGAGAAGACGATCGAGCGCCTCACCGTGACCCCCGACGATCAGCGACAGCGAACTCTGGGACAGCAGCGCGACTATCACATCGTGGTCGCCCGAGTTGACCGCGTGCTCGAGCGCCACCAGCGAATCCCCGAACTCCGCATGCCAGTGCGCGGCGGTGAGTTCGAGATGCTCCACCTCGACGTGTCCGATCCGGCTGATCTCCGCCCGCAGATAGCTGCGCAGCAGGGGGTGGTACCGGTAGTGGGTGGGGGATTCGTCGATTCGGCTGATCAGAAAATTGTGGTGTTCGAGCCAGTCCACCTTGTCGTGCGCGTCGGTGCATCCGGTGAGGACCTCCGCGAACTCGGTCGTGAACGATTCGGGCACGGACGTCCGGAGGAGGAACTCGCGCATCTCGTCGGTCTGGCCGGCGAGAACTTCCTCGATGAGATAGTCGGCTACCGCTCGGCGGGTACCGGAGAACTCGGCGATCAACCGGCTCGGATCGGTGTGGCCTTCCAAAGACATTCCAGCCAAACGAATTCCGGCGGCCCAACCCTCGGTGCGATCCATGAGGGCGTCCAGGTCGCCGGGATCCAGCCGGACGCCGTGCTCGGTGAGCATCGCAGCGGCCTCGTCGGCAGTGAAGGCGAGATCGCGTGCCGTGACGGTGAAGAGCTTGCCGTCCAGCCGAAGTCGCTGCAACGCGAGGGGCGGTTCGAACCGTCCGCAGATGATCGTCCGGAGCATCGGCGGCTGCCAGCGCATGAACGACTCGAGATCGTTGAGGATGTCGGTGTCGCGGAGCAGGTGGGCGTCGTCGATCACCAGCCAGATGTTCTCCCCGAGTTCATTCAGTTGCGCAGACAGCCGGGCACCCAGGTCGGGGGAATCGGCGTCGAGACGGTCGCACAACTCCCGCAGCCGAGGATTTCCGGCTTCGTTCAGCGCCCGCAGAATGGCGCGGTGGATGACGCCGAGATCGTTGTGCCGTTCCTCGATCGTGATCCAGGCGATGGTCGGTGCGTCCGCACCCGCCAGGACGTCGCGTGCCCAGTCGGCGGCCAGTTGCGTCTTGCCCGACCCGGCGGGAGCGCACACCAGCGCGACGGGATAAGGGTGATCTTCGCTGGTCAGGGCCTCCGTGAGGAGGGTATGCAACCTGGTGCGGGTGACCGTTCGGCCCACCGCACCGGGCGGTATTCGGATACTCGAATGAAACTCGCCGAAATCTACTGCCGTCACGCCGACCCCCAATTCTCGCTGCACCGAGAAACGATCTTCGACAAACGCCAATCACCGGCACACCGCGCGGTGTGTCGATTTTAGCGAGCATGTGTTGATTTGTGTGGGTGAACGCGGCTCCGCCGCCCGTGCGCCTTTCTGGTTGTTCCAGCTACCAAAAAGGCGCACGGGGCGCGGAGCGCCCTACGGCGTGACGATCGGGAATGCCGGATCGGGCGCGTCGACCAGTTCGGTGAGGGCGAGCAACTTGGACGCGTCACCGTCGAAACCGATGTCTTCGAGGCCCTGCCCGGCGAAGAGCCCGAGCAGTTGCGCTTTCGTCAGGGTCACGGTGACATCCGGCTGCACCGCGGTCCGCGGGGAGACGGTCTGGATCAGGGCACCGTTCGACAGCGTCGTCCGGTAATGCACTTCCGGATCGGTGAATCGCCACTCGACCACCAGCGACGTGTCCCACGCGCGGGGACCGTTGATGCGCAGGGCGACCGAGTCGAAGATCTGCTCGATGGTGAGGGCACTCAGCATGTCGGCACCGAGCTCGGTGATCGGGGGAGGCACGATTCCGCCGCGCAGTTCGAGGGCCCCCGTGAGATAGAAGTTGCGCCACGTCGCGTTCTCCGCGCCGAACCCGAGCTGTTCGTACGTGCGGGCGAGCAGTTCCTTCGCGTCGCCGTCCGACGGGTCCGCGAACACCGCGTGCTTGAGGAGTTCCGCCGCGAAACGGAAGTCGCCGTCGTCGAAGTACCGCCGGGCCTTCGCCCGGACCTCGTCCTGACCGCCCATGCACTCGACGTACCGCGTCGCGACGTTTTCCGGCGTGTGCTGCCACAGCGATGTCGGGTTGCCGTCGAACCAGCCCATGTACCGCTGGTAGATCGCCTTGACGTTGTGACTCACCGAACCGTAGTAACCGCGTGCGTGCCAAGCTGATTCGAGTGCGGGTGGCATCGGGAAGTCCTCGGCGATCTCGATGCCCGTCATCCCGGAGTTGAGCATCCGCAGCGTCTGATCGTGCAGGTACTGATACAGGTCGCGTTGCTGCGACAGGAAGGTGACGACGCGGTCGCGGCCCCACGTCGGCCAGTGGTGGGAGGCGAACGCGACTTCGTATCCGCCGTCGAACATCTCGATCGCCTGGTCGAGGTACCGCGCCCAGGCGCGTGGGTCGCGGACCAGGGCGCCGCGCAACGTGAGGAGGTTGTGCAAGTTGTGCGTGGCGTTCTCCGCCATGCACAGTGCCCGATGGTCGGGGAACAGGAAGTTCATCTCGGCCGGCGCCTCGGTGCCCGGGGTCACCTGGAAGACGATCCGGATGCCGTCGACCGTCTCCTCCTGGCCGGTGCGGGTGATGTCCACGCTCGGCGGAATCAGTCCGGGCACCCCGGACGACGGGACGGTGCCGAGGCCGGCGCCGACGTGCCCGCGCGGCCCCTGCGGAAGCAGGTTCCCGTACATGTAGGTGGCGCGGCGCCCCATCGCGTTGCCGGCGTACACGTTTTCGGCGACGGCATGTTCGAGGAAGCCCTCGGGCGCGAGGATCGGCACGTCGCCGCGGCCGTCCGGCAGCACTCCGGTGACGCCGCCGAAGTGGTCGATGTGGGAGTGCGTGTAGATCACCCCCGTCACGGGCCGATCACCCCGATTGCGCCGATACAGCGCCAGTCCGGCCGCCGCGGTCTCCTTGGAGACCAGCGGGTCGATCACCAGGACACCCGTGTCGCCCTCCACGATCGTCATGTTGGACAGGTCGAGGCCGCGCACCTGGTAGATCCCGTCCGTCACCTCGTACAGGCCGTTCTTCGCGCACAGCTGCGACTGCCGCCACAGGCTCGGATCGGCGGTGTCGGGGCAGTCGGCGTCGAGGAACGCGTACGCCTGCATGTCCCACACCGTGCGACCGTCGGCGTTCGTGACGGTGCAGGGGTCGAGACGGTCGACGAGACCGCGGTCGGCGTCCTGGAAATCGGTGGTGTCGGAGAAGTCGGGTGTCATGGTTCTTCCTTCTCGTGTCGCGGCGGGTCGGGGGCGGTGATCGGTACCTGAGGCGTGGGAGAGCTGCTGAGGATCGTGTTCACCCACCTCGTGGAGGGGTCGATGTCGATCAGCAGGGCCTTCGCCATCAGCGTCAGCGGGATGGCCAGGATCGCGCCGAGCGGCCCGAGGATCCAGGTCCAGAACACCAGCGACAGGAATGTGAATGTCACGGACAGGCCGACCGCGTCCCCGACGAACTTGGGCTGGATCACGGACTGGATGATGACGTTGATGACGCTGTACACGACGATGACCGTCAGCATCAGTCCCGGCCCGCCCTGCAGCAGCGCGAGCAGCGCCGGCGGAACGAGGCCGAGAACGAAGCCGACGTTCGGGATGTAGTTGGTGATGAACGACAGCAGCCCCCACAGGATCGGCAGTGGAATCCCCAGCGCCCACAGTGCCCCGGTGTCGATGACGGCGACGATCAACCCGAAGACCGTGGTCACGATCAGGTACTTGCGGGTGCCGACCGAGAACGCTGCGAGGGCGGTGGCGATCTCGGGGCGCATCTGAGTGACGAAGCGCATCCGCGATCCGTACGAACTGCCGTCGACCGCCATGAACAGCAGGAGGACGAGGATGAACAGCAGGTTCGAGAAGATCCCCAGCATCGCCTGCAGGATGCCGTCCACGACGCCGAACACCTTGGTGTAATCCACCTGGGAGAGCAGGGTCTGGGCGTCGGTGGAGTTGACGCCGTGGCTGTTCAGGAAGCTCTGGGCGCTGTCGACGAGGGACGTGAAGTCGTCCGCGTACTGCGGGAGGAGCGTCGCGAGCTGCGCGACCGACAGCGCCAGCGACAGCACGAGGACGACGAGGATGCCGTTGACGACCACGATCGCGGCGATCGTCGCGAGCCACGGCGGCACGCCCTTCCTGTGAAGCCATACGGGGAGCGGATGGACCGCGACGGTCAGCATCAGTGCGAGGAAGATCGGTGCGAGGATCGGTGCCGCCACCTGGATCCCGGCCACGGTGACGACGAGCGCGGCCAGGCCGAGGATCACGATCAGGCCGCGCGGCATCGACCACCGAGAGTCCGGCTCCGCGCCGGATACGTCCTGCGGATCGATCATCGCGTGTCCCTTCGCAACGGCAGGTCCTCCGGGATGCCCCGATTCGACTCTTGCACCACGCCGTCGGCCGCACCTCATCCGTTGCAGATGAGGATCACCCGGCGCGGATGATGCCGCCCGCTCGGCGAGGCCCGACCATTCAACTGTTCGCAAAACACACATACGAGAAGGGCATGGACATGACGACCAATCCCCAATCCAGGACGGACAGCCCTGTGAAGCAGGGTTTTGCAGCAGGAACGTCCCTGGCAGCGGCGATACTTCTGCTGACAGTCGGCGTGATCTCGTTCTTCCAGGGAATCGCCGCGGTCGCCTCCGACAACCTGCTGGTCATCGGCGTCGAGTACACCTACCAGTTCGACACCACCACCTGGGGCTGGATTCACATCGTTCTCGGTGCCGTCCTCGTGATCAGCGCGATCGGTCTCATGACGGGTGCCACCTGGGCCCGCGTCGTCGCCGTGTGCATCGCTGCGCTGTCGATCCTCGCGAACTTCCTGTGGCTGCCTTACTACCCGTTGTGGTCGATCCTGATCATCGCCCTCGACGTCGTCGTGATCTGGGCGGTCACCACCTGGGACACCGCCAGGGACTAGGACGATCACGACATGGTGAGGTCCGCCACCGGCACGTGGCCGTTCTTCGGCTCGCTGCAGAATTACCGGCGGGGGTGGATCAGGCCCGATGTGATCGCGGGCCTCACCGTGTGGGCAGTCCTGGTCCCGGAGGCACTGGCGTACGCGACCATCGCGGGGGTACCGCCCGTCGTCGGACTGTATGCGGCGGTACCCGCGCTGATTCTCTATGCGGCGGCGGGCAGTTCACGGCATCTCGTGGTGGGGCCGATGTCCGCGACGGCCGCGCTGTCGGCGGCCATCGTCGCACCCCTCGCCGGCGCCGACGGTGGGAAGTATGCGGCGCTGTCGGCCGTCCTCGCGATCGCGACGGGAATCGTGGGCCTGCTCGCCGGTCTGCTCCGCCTCGGCTTCGTCGCGTCGTTCATCTCCGAACCGGTGCTGAAGGGGTTCATCGTCGGCCTCGCCCTCACCATCATCATCGGACAGGTGCCGGCGATCTTCGGGGTCGAGAAGGCGAAGGGCAACTTCTTCGAGCAGGCCTGGGGTGTGATCACGCATCTCGGGGACACCGACTGGGGCACGCTCGTCGTCGGCGGCCTCAGTCTGGCGGTGGTGCTGGGTCTCAAACGCTGGTTGCCGCTCGTCCCCGGATCGCTGCTCGCCGTCCTCCTCGGAATCGCCGCGGTCTCGCTGTTCGGTCTCGACGGCAAGGGCGTCGACATCGTCGGGCACATCGATTCCGGGCTGCCGTCGCTCGGGTTGCCCGGCGGCGTCGGATTCGACGATTTCGTCGACCTGATGGGGCCGGCCGTGGGCGTGTTGCTGATCGGGTTCGCGGAGGGACTGGGAGCCGCGAAGACATACGCGGCGAAGGAGGGTTACGAGGTCGTCGCCAACCGCGAGTTGCTCGGCCTCGGCGCCGCAAATCTGGGCGCCGGGCTCTGCTCGGGAATGGTGGTCAACGGCAGCCTCTCCAAGACCGCGGTGAACGGAGGGGCGGGTGCCAAATCGCAGGTCAGCGGACTAGTCGTCGCGGCGCTGACCGTCGTCACGTTGCTGTTCCTCACCGGTCTGTTCGAGAAACTGCCGGAGGCGACGCTGTCCGCGGTGGTGATCGCGGCCGTCATCGAACTCGTCGACATCTCCGCGCTGCGCCGGCTGTACGGCGTCTGGACCGAACGGCTCGGGAGCATCTACGGGCACGCCGCCCGCGCCGATTTCGCCGCCGCGCTCGCTGCCATGGCCGGTGTCCTGCTCTTCGACACCCTGCCCGGACTGGTCATCGGCATCGGCGTCTCCATGCTGCTGCTGCTGTACCGGGCCTCGCGCCCCCACGTCGCGACCCTCGCCAGGCAGGGAACGCTGTGGGTGGACGCCGAACGCCACCCCGACCTGCCGGCCACCCCGCACGTGCTCGTCGTCCGGGTCGAGGCGGGACTGTTCTTCGCCAACGCCGACCACGTCAAGGACCGCATCGAAGAGTTGTGCACCGAGGACACGAGAGTGGTGGTCCTCGACGCCGAGACATCACCGTTCGTCGACGTCAGCGCCGCACAGATGCTGCTGCAACTACGGGACGCGCTCGCCCGGCGGGACATCGAACTGCGGGTCGCACGCGACATCGGGCAGTTCCGGGACACGCTCCGCCACTCCGGCACCGACGCCACACCCGTCGCCCTGTATTCCACCGTCCGCGAGGCGCTCGCGGAATCCGATCGCCCCGGCGAGGGGGCGTGACGCAGCCGCAATGACCGTCTTCGCGCCGACGCTCGTCGGCTACGACAAGCGATGGCTCCGTCTGGACGTCGTCGCGGGCCTCGGCGCCGGAGCGGTCGTGATTCCGCAGGCCATGGCGTACGCCACCATCGCGAACATGCCCGTGCAGATCGGTCTGTACACCTGCATGGTGCCGATGGTCGTCTACGCGATGCTCGGCGGATCCCGCACCGCCAGTGTGAGTACCACCTCCACCATCGCGACCCTCACCGCCTCCACCCTGATCGGCGCGGGCATCGCCGCCGGCTCCGACGACGCCCAGGCGTCGCTGATGACGCTGACGCTGCTGGTGGGCGTGATCCTGCTGTCGGCGAGGTTACTGCGGCTCGGCGCGATCATCGAGAACATCAGCGAGGCAACACTGTCCGGGATCAAGGCCGGAGTCGGGCTGACGGTGGCCGCGAGCCAGCTGCCGAAACTGCTCGGCGTGCCGTCCGATCCGGACGCCACCGGATTCTTCCGCCTCGTGTGGTCGGCGCTCCGGCAGGTCGGTGACGCGAACTCCGCGACCGTGCTGCTGGCCGCCGGATCGATCGCGGCGCTGTACGCGATGGCGAAAATCGTTCCCCGCGTGCCGGGACCGCTGATCGTCGCGGTCGCGGGGATCCTCCTCGTCGCGCTTGCGGGCATCGACGGTCGTGGGGTCGCGCTGATCGCCGAAGTGCCCCGCGGCATTCCGATTCCCGGGATCCCGCCGCTGTCGGACGTCGCCGCGCTGCTGCCGGGCGCACTGGCGATCGCGATCATGGCTTTTCTCGAGACGGTGTCCGTCGGGCGAGGTGTGCGCCGGCCAACCGAACCTCCGATCGACAGCGATCGCGAACTCCTCGCCAACGGAGCGGCGTCGGTCACCGGTGCCTTCTTCCACACCCTGCCTCCGGCGGGCGGATTCTCCCAGACCGCGGTCGCGCTGAGGTCGGGCGCGCGGACACAGCTGGCCGGTCTCGTCACCGCCGCTCTCGCCGTGCTCGTGGCATTGTTGCTCGCGCCGGTGCTGAGCGATCTGCCGCAGGCCACCCTCGGCGCGATGGTGGTGGTCGCGACGTTGGGGTTGGTCGACCTCGGTTCCTTCGTGAGGTTCTGGCGGATCGATCGCACCGAATTCTGGGTGGCGCTGGCGACGGCGCTCATCGGGCTCGTCGCCGGACTGCTGCCCGCGGTCGGAGTCGGTGTGGTGTTCACACTGTATCTGGTTCTGCGCGAGCTGAATCGACCGCACATCGTCCAACTGCAGAAGGACGCCCACGGCCAGTGGCGGGCGGGGGAGGAGGACGCGCCGACCGTCCCTGCCGACCCTCTCGTGCTCCGGCTGAACGTCGGTCTCTACACCGCGAACGTGCGGGCGAACACGGTGGCGATCCGCACCCGCGTGGGAGTGGCCGAGGGCCACGACACGTCGACGGTGCCACACACGCTGATTCTCGATTGCTCACGCCTGCAGAAGGTGTCGCTGACCGTGATGCGCAGCTTCCTCGACCTGCACCGCGAGCTCACGGACGCCAGTGTCACCGTGCTCTTCGCGGAACTGCCCCGCGCCAATCGCGACACGGTGCTCCGCACGGATCCGGGCCGCGAGTTCGACAGCAAGGGCCGGTTTTATCCCACCGTCGACGACGCCGTAGGCGCTGTGCGCCCGTGAGTGGTTGACGAGTCCCTGCACTCGTCAACCACTCACGGGTGGCGGAGCCGCCTACTGGTGGCGCAAGGCCGCGGCGAGCGCGTCCTCGGGGTCGATCAGGTGGTTGTGGTCGTCGTCGCCCAGTTCGATGTCGGCCCAGTCGATCGTGCCGGTGAACCGTCCGCGGGCGGTCTTGTAACCCTCGAACACCGGCATGCCGGTGTCGACCCCGACGTCGAGCCCTTCGTCGAACGAGAAGTACAGCGGGTGGGTCCGTTCGACATGATCCTTGCCCGCCTCGTCGCCGTCGATGTACAGGGTGGCGTCGCCGCCCTTGCCGATGCCGCCGCCGTCGTAGGCGAACTCGACGCGCACCTGGTGCTCGCCCGGGGACAGCGTGGTCGACGACGTGACGGTGGTACGCCGGAGGCCGCAGTAGTTGTAGTGGTACGCCAGCTTGCCACCGACGGTGAGCAATCCCCATCCGCCGGTGCGACCTCCCTGGACGACGATCGCCCCCTCGGCCCCCGAATCCGGGACCTGGATCTGCGCCGTCACCGAGTAGCTGCGGTTCTTGATGTTGATCGCGACGTTCTCCCCGAGCCTGGTCATGCCGGGGAAGAGCCGGAGCTTGTCGCCCCGGACGAGAGTCGGACGCCCGGCGATCACGGGATTCATGCGTTCGGCGGCGCGGTCGTCGAGCGGGAGGACGTTGTGCCGCACAGCCTCGATCAGGAAGAGCTGCTGCAACTCGGCCAGCTTCTCGGGATTGTCGGCCGCGATGTCGTGGGCCTGCGTCCAGTCCGTGGTGGTGTCGTACAACTCCCACACGTCCAGTGAGAAGTCGGGGGCCTGGGCGACCACGTCCCAGGGAGTGCGGTGCTTGGTGACGGCGGTCCAGCCGTCGTGGTAGACGCCACGATTGCCCATCAGCTCGAAATACTGCGTGCGGTGCCGCTCGTCGGCGTTCTCGTCGTCGAACGTGTACGCGAACGACGTACCGTGCATCGGCACCTGGGTGACCCCGTTGACGGTGTGCGGCTGCGCAAGTCCCGCCAGTTCGAGAATGGTCGGGGCGACATCGATGACGTGATGCCACTGGTGCCGGATCTCGCCTCGGGCCTCGATTCCGCCGGGCCAGTGCATGATCGTGCCGTTGCGGGTGCCCCCGTAGTGCGAGGCGACCTGCTTCGTCCACTGATACGGCGTGCACATGGCGTGCGCCCAGCCGACGGCGTAGTGGTTGTAGGCCTCGGGGCCGCCGATCTTGTCGAGGTGCTCGTTCCAGAACTCGACGGTCTCGTATTCGCCGCCACCGTTGGACGCGGTGGTGATCATGTACGTGCCCTCGAGGCCGCCTTCCGCGGAGGCGCCGTTGTCGCCGATGATGTAGAGGATCAGCGTGTTGTCCAGTTCGCCGATCTCCTCGACGGCGTCGACGACGCGCCCGACGTGGAAGTCCGCGTACTCCAGGAAGGCCGCGTACACCTCCATCTGGTGCCGGAGAATCGGTTTCCGCTCCTCCGGGATGTCGTCCCACGCCATGATGCCGTCGGGGCGTGCGGTGAGATCGGAGTCGGGTCCGATGACGCCGAGTTGCAGTTGCTTCCGGAACGTTTCGTCGCGGACGGCGTCCCAGCCCCGGTCGAACTTGCCCTGGTACTTGGCGATCCATTCCTTCGGCACGTGGTGCGGGGTGTGCGTGGCACCCGGCGCGAAGTAGGTGAAGAACGGCTTGTCGGGGGTCAGCGCCTTCTGCTGCTTGATGTAGTCGATGGCCTTGTCGGCCAAGTCGGGCATGAGGTGGTAGTCGGGGTTGTCGGGCGGGAGGACGGTGGTCACCCCGTCGACGAGCGCAGGCTGCCACTGGTTGGTCTCGCCGCCGATGAATCCGTAGAAGCGTTCGAACCCGCTGAACGCCGGCCAGTGGTCGAATGGTCCCGTCGGCCCCGACTCCCACACCGGGACCTCGTGGCATTTCCCGAACTGTGCTGTGTTGTAACCACTCTGGCGGAGAATCTCGGCCAGCGGTGTGCACGAGTTCGGCCGCGTCGACCGGTATCCGGGGGCCGGCGTGGCGGTCTCGGTGATGTGCCCCATCCCGACCGCGTGATGGTTCCGGCCGGTCAGCATCGCCGCCCGGGTCGGCGAGCACAGCGAGGTGGTGTGGAAGCGGGTGTATTTCAGTCCGCCGCCCGCGAGTCGTTCGGCGGTGGGGGTGTTCACGGGACCGCCGAAGGCGCTCGAGGCCCCGAACCCGACGTCGTCGAGAAGGATCAGCAGCACGTTCGGGGCACCGGCCGGGGGACGTTTCGCGGTGATCGCCGGGAGTTTCTCGGTGGCGTGTCTGGCGTCGAAGTAGATCGGCCCCTGGTACTGCTGATCGGGGACGGGGAGGATCGACCCGGGAAGCTCCTCAGGCATGTCGTACGTCCTTTCGCTGGACAAAACAGTCCCCGCTGACGCTAGGACGGTGAGAAGAATTTCGGCTCACACGCTTCGGGTGAAGCCCCGGCCGGTCTCGGCGTGGTCGCATGGACCGAGACCGCGGGACAGGAGAGAGTCGTGGGCATACAACTGCAGGAACTCGCCGCCAAGGCGTGGGTGTACGGTTTTCCGCTGGTCTTCGACCTCGACCAGGTGAACCGCTTCGTGGCGGAGGGGATGGGGAGCCTGGAGGCTGCACCGTTCAACTGTTTCAGTCACGCCCGTTCCCTGGCCGGGCCGCGCGACACCTTCGTCTCGGTCAACAACGACACGATCTATTCGATCGCCCAGATCGACCTCGGTCACGGACCGCAGTTGCTGAGTGTGCCCGACGCCGAGGGGGCGTACTACGTCCTGCAATTCGTCGACGCATGGACCGACAATTTCGCGTATGTCGGCAAACGCGCGACGGGAACGGCCGCCGGTCGTTTTCTGCTGACCGGCCCGGGGTGGTCCGGTGAGGTCCCCGACGGGGCGACGCAGATCGCATTCCCGACCGCGGTCGGCACCATCGTCGGCCGTTGGGCGTGCGACGGCGAGGACGACCTGGAACGGGTGAAAGGCTTGCAATCGGCTCTGACGCTGGAGCCTTTCGGCGACCAGGAACCGGCGGAGGGGCTGCCTGTACCCGACCCGAACGTCCCCGAGGAGCTGCGGTTCTGGGAGAAGCTGCGGGTGTACTCGCAGGCGTACCCGCCCGCCGCGCAGGACCTCGTCGCGCAACAGGCGTTCGCCCCACTGGGATTGCTCGAGACGGGGCCGTCACCGTACCTCGAGGCGCCGCCGGACCTTGCGTCCGTGCTCACGGCCGGGGCCGAGTCGGGGCGTCAATCGCTCACCGCCGCACTGAAATCGGGTGCCGGCGCCGCTGTCGTCAACGGCTGGCAGCTGATGTACCATGCCTTCGACTACAACGACGACTTCTTCGAGGTCGGCACCGTGAACTCACCCGAGTGGCGGATCGACGACCGTTCGAAGGCGCTGGGCCTGCGGGCCGCCGCCGCGATGGCGGGGCTGTGGGGGAACCACGGCTACGAGGCGGCGTACGCGCCGATCTACCACGACAGCGACGGCAACGAACTCTCCGGCGAACACACCTATACCCTCACGTTCGCGCCGACCCCGCCGGTGGACGCGTTCTGGTCGATCACCATGTACGACCTCCCCGAGTTCTTCCTCGCCGGCAATCCCCTCGATCGCTACTCGATCGGTGACCGCACCCCGGGACTGGTGTTCGACGGCGACGGTTCCCTGACCATCACGCTCGGCGCCACCGCCCCGGCCGATCCGGTCGCGCGCGCCAACTGGCTGCCGACGCCGCAAGCCGGATTCCGGCCGATGCTCCGGATGTACAGCCCGAAACCGGAGGTGTTCGACGGGACGTTCGCGCTACCGCCGATCGTCAAGGTCGGCTGACCGGGGTGAACCGATGGGCGATCTGATCTGACTTCTCGTCCCGGAGATGATCGGACTGGGTCGGGTTGATCGCCGGTGTGCTGTTCCTCGTCGTGTCCTTGATCATGCTTACGAGGAAACCGGCACCGGCGGGTGTGATGCCGAAACGGCTGACGACACCCGAGACAGCTACACCGCGGATCGCGTTCGCGGCAGCGTTGGCCCCCGGCGTGATCAATCCCAGCATCTTCATCGTGCTGTCCGGGATGGCCATAATCTCGAGCTCGAACGACCACGCCTGGGTGGCGCGGCACAACCGGGCGCTCGGGGTCGCGGTGTTCTTCGGTTTCGGCACACTCTTCGCGCTACGGGGACTGCTCGCGCTCGTGTGAATCAGCGGTAGTGTTCGGGCCGATTCGAGGGGGGATCGGGTGAAGAAGGTAGCCGCGGCGCTGCTGTGCGCCGTCATCACGTCCGGGTGTGCGCACAGCGTGTCTGGGACCGCGGGTGCGTCCCCGCTGCAGGAACTGAGTCCGGAGCAGCAACGGCACGTCCACGTCGAGGCCGCGCTGCGCGCCGCCGATCCGTGCGGCCTGCTCGACGAGTCGGTGGTGCGCGCCGCCGGGACGGTTCAGCAGTACGGGTCGGCCGTCCAGTTGCCGGTGTGCTCGGCGCTGGTGGCCCGGCCCGACGGCGCCACCACCTACGTGGAGCTGTCCGTGCTGCCGTCGCTGCTGTCCGACACGGCGCTGACCGGGCCCGAGACGGTCGACGGGGTGACCGTCTACCGCGGCCCGGGTGCCGACCTCGCCCGCGGGACGTGCGAACGCGTCTTCCGGCTGAACCTCGGAACACTCCAGGACCACGTGGACCCGCGACTCGCGACCGTTCGCGCCGGAACCGTCGCCGGCGAGGACGCCTGCCCGCTGGCCGACGCGGTGCTGAACTCCGCGATCGACAGCATGCGGTCGGGACTGCCCGCCCGCGACGCCGCGGCCTCGACTCAGGTGGCGATCGCGCTCCACGACCCGTGCGAAGTCCTCGACGTACTGGGGACCACCGCCGGCGGACGCGTCGTCGACCCGCAGTCGCCGCCCACCCCGTTCGACTGCGTCCTGTTTCCGAACCCGAGCCGGGTGCCGGGGAGTGAGGTGACCGTGTCGTTCACGATGTCGCCCGTCAAGGAAAACAGACCACCCGTTCCCGCCGAGCCGGAGACGGTCGGCGACCGATGCCGGTGGACGAGCCCGATGGGCGAACCGATCGACATCACACGGCCTCGGGCGGGCGTCGACGAGTTCACCCGCAGGCTCGGTCACGCGGGCGCAGTCGTCACTGTTCACGGCCCGAACTGCGCCGCAGTGGCGAGGGTCGCGGACGCCGCGAACACGGCGTTCGGATAGGCCGCCGAACGGACTCACCCGGGATCAGATTGGACTCCGCCGGTAAGCTCGACAGCTGGACCAGTACAGATTCATCGACCTGGAGGTAGAAACGCGTGGCTCTCGTCGTCCAGAAGTACGGCGGATCCTCGGTGGCAACCGCCGAGAGAATCCGACGAGTGGCTGAACGGATCGTCGAGACCAAGAAGGCCGGCAACGATGTCGTCGTCGTGGTTTCAGCGATGGGGGACACCACCGATGAGCTGCTAGATCTGGCTCAGCAGGTGTGCCCAGCCCCACCCGCCCGCGAAATGGACATGCTGCTGACCTCCGGTGAGCGCATTTCCAATTCTCTCGTCGCAATGGCAATTCATTCGCTCGGTGCGGAGGCCCGTTCGTTCACGGGCTCGCAGGCGGGCGTCATCACCACCGGTGCTCACGGCAACGCCAAGATCATCGACGTCACACCGGGCCGCGTCCGGGATGCGCTCGACGAGGGCTCGATCGTCCTCGTCGCCGGGTTCCAGGGCGTCAGCCAGGACAGCAAGGACGTGACGACCCTCGGGCGCGGCGGTTCGGACACCACCGCGGTGGCCCTTGCAGCGGCCCTCGAGGCCGACGTCTGCGAGATCTACACCGACGTCGACGGCATCTTCACTGCCGACCCGCGCATCGTTCCCGACGCGCAGCGGCTCGAGACGGTGTCGTTCGAGGAGATGCTCGAACTCGCGGCGTGCGGCGCGAAGGTGCTCATGCTCCGCTGCGTCGAGTACGCCCGCCGATACAACGTGCCTGTGCACGTCCGTTCGTCATACACGACCAAGCCGGGCACCATCGTGTCCGGATCGATGGAGGACATCCCCGTGGAAGAGGCAATCATCACCGGAGTCGCGCACGATCGCGGCGAGTCCAAGATCACCGTCGTCGGCCTGCCCGACACCCCGGGTTACGCCGCGCAGGTCTTCCGCGCGGTCGCCGAGGCGGAGATCAACATCGACATGGTGCTGCAGAACATCTCGAAGGTCGAGACCGGCAAGACGGACATCACGTTCACCCTGCCGACGGCCGACGGCCCGCGGGCGGTCGAGAAGCTGACCAAGCTGCAGGGCGACATCGGCTTCACACAGGTGCTGTTCGACGACCACATCGGCAAGGTGTCGCTCGTCGGCGCAGGCATGAAGAGCCACCCGGGCGTCACCGCGACGTTCTGTGAGGCGCTCGCGAAGGCCGGCGTCAACATCGACCTCATCTCCACGTCGGAGATCCGCATCTCGGTGCTCGTCAAGGACGTGGAGCTGGACAAGGCCGTGAAGGCGATCCACGATGCATTCGAGCTCGGCGGCGACGAAGAAGCTGTCGTGCACGCAGGAACGGGACGGTAATCATGACCACCATCGCTGTCGTCGGTGCGACCGGACAGGTCGGCATCGTCATGCGCACCCTCCTCGAGGAACGCAATTTCCCCGCGGACAAGGTGCGGTTCTTCGCCTCCGCGCGGTCGGCGGGCAAGAAGCTGCCGTTCCGCGGCGAGGAGATCGTCGTCGAGGACGCGTCCGCGACGTCCGACGAAGACCTGAAGGGCATCGACATCGCCTTGTTCTCGGCCGGTGCGACGCTGTCCCGTGAGCAGGCCCCGCGGTTCGCGGCGGCCGGCGCCACCGTGGTCGACAACTCTTCGGCGTTCCGCAAGGACCCCGACGTTCCGCTGGTCGTCAGCGAGGTCAACCCGGAGCAGGCGAAGAACCCACCGAAGGGCATCATCGCCAACCCCAACTGCACCACGATGGCCGCGATGCCGGTGCTGAAGGTCCTGCACGACGAGGCCGGTCTGCAGCGCCTCATCGTGTCGAGCTACCAGGCCGTGTCCGGCAGCGGCATCGCCGGTGTCGAGGAGCTGGTGGGCCAGGCCCGCGCCGTCATCGGCGACGCGGAGAAGCTGGTGCACGACGGCGGCGCCGTCGACTTCCCGGCCCCGAACAAGTACGTCGCACCGATCGCGTTCAACGTCCTGCCGCTGGCCGGCTCGATCGTCGACGACGGCAGCGGTGAGACGGACGAGGACCAGAAGCTCCGCAACGAGAGCCGCAAGATCCTCGGCCTGCCCGACCTTCTGGTGTCGGGCACGTGCGTGCGCGTCCCCGTCATCACCGGGCACTCGCTGTCGATCAACGCCGAGTTCGAGCGACCGCTGTCGGTGGAACGCGCGCAGGAAATCCTGGCGAAGGCTCCCGGGGTGCAGCTGGTGGACGTCCCCACCCCGCTCCAGGCCGCGGGCAGCGACCCGTCGCTGGTCGGCCGCATCCGGCAGGATCCGGGTGTGCCGGAGGGCCGCGGCCTCGCGCTGTTCGTGTCCGGCGACAACCTGCGTAAGGGCGCCGCCCTCAACACCATTCAGATCGCCGAACTGCTGGTCTGACCTCCTCCCCACGTGAGTGGCAAAGTGTGCTCGCGCACGCTTTGCCACTCACGTGTCGGTTGCGGGTGGATACTGGGCCGATGAGAGTGGTCGGGGTCGCGGTGACGGCGGTCCTGCTGCTGCTCGCGGGCGCGAGCGAAGTCTCCGCGCAGCCGCCCGGAATCCTGCTGTCGCAGGACGATCTGCCCGTCGCCACGGTTCCCGCCCAGGCGGGCGACAGCGTCCGGGTGCGGTACTCCACCCTGCGCACCGCGACCGCGACCGGTGAGTCCACGGGATCGATCTTCCTTCCCCGCGGCGACCCGCCCGCCGGCGGCTGGCCGGTGGTGTCCTACGCCCACGGCACGGTCGGGGTCGCCGACCAGTGCGCACCGTCCGTCGCCGGGTTCAACTACGTCGAACTGCCCGCGATCGAGCAGTGGCTTGCGGCCGGGTATGCCGTCGCCGCAACGGATTACGCGGGCATCGGCACAGCTGGCGTCAACGCGTACCTGGACGGTCCCGCGGCCGCCGCGAACGCCGTCGACGTCGTCCTGGCCGCGCACGAGGTGTACGGCGACGTGCTCGCCGACCGGTGGATCGTCGCCGGACTGTCGCAGGGCGGGCAGGCGACCTACTTCGCCGCCCGCGAGGCCACCGCGCGGGCACCCGCGCTCGACTTTCGCGGCGCCGTGGCCGTGGCCGCGCCGACGCACCTCGAGCGGCTCTTCCCGGCCGCGGGTCCGGCCATACCGGCTCTGCCGACCAGCGGAATCGTGAACTATGCGTTGCTGACTCTCGCCGGTATCGACGACCAGCGTCCCGAGGTCGGCATTCGGCGGTACCTGTCGCCGAAGGGGATCGAATTGATGGAACTGGCGAAGGTGACGTGCAGCCGGGAAATCGGCCGGTACCTGCTCGCCCATCCCACTTCGGTCGGGGACCTGTTCGTCGCGCCTCTGTGGAACGACCAGTTCCGGGAGCTGTTCCGGGAGATGCAGCAGGTGCCCGTCGACGGATTCGACCGTCCCCTGCGGGTGGTGCACAGTCTGTCCGACGCGTCGGTGCCGATTCCGCTGACGTGGGCCCAGCTCGCCGAGATGCGGCAGCACGGGGTGAACGTCGAATTCCAGCAACTCGTCGGCGAGGACCATCGCGGGTCGCTGATGGCCTCGATGCCGGAGTCCCTCGCCTTCGCGGCGCGCGTGCTGTCCCCCAGGTGAGCGGCAAAGCGTCCCCGGGCACGCTTTGCCGCTCACGTGCGGTTCACCCGGCACGTGCGAGGCGGACACGGGCACCCGACCCTACGGTTCGAACATGGGCTCAGTCATCGGAGAACTGTTACCGCTCGCCGTGGGTGTCGCGATCTCGCCGATACCGATCATCGCCGTCATCCTGATGTTGCTGTCGAAGCGTGCGGGCGGGGCGAGCGCGGGCTTCGGTGTCGGCTGGATCCTGGGCATCGTCGTCGCGACCGGCATCTTCGTGCTCCTCGCCGGCAGCGTCGACACCTCCGGCTCCGACGGTCCGTCCGCGACGGTCTCGTGGGTGAAAGTCGTTCTCGGTGTGCTGCTGCTCGTGCTTGCGGGGCGGCAGTGGCGCAGCCGCAATGCCGACGCGGAACCCCCGAAGTGGATGCAGGCGATCGACGACCTCAACTTCGTGAAGTCCACGGGACTCGGATTCGCGCTGGCGGCGATCAACCCCAAGAACCTGCTGCTCTGCGTGTCCGCGGGCGTCGGGATCGGCACCGCCGGGGTGAGCGCCGGCGAGCAGGTGGTGGCCCTGGTCGTGTATGTCGTGCTGGCCGGATCGACCGTCCTCGTTCCGGTGGTCGCGTACGCCGTCGCCGCCGACAGAATGCGCGGGACCCTCGACAGCCTCAAGGTCTGGCTGCAGGCCAACAACGCCGCGGTGATGAGCGTGCTGCTACTCGTGATGGGCGCCGTCGTTCTCGGGAAGGGTTTCGGCGGCGTTTTCTGACGCGACCGCGTCCGGTCCGCGGAGGTAGCGTCCGACATAGCCTTCGTCGAGCGCGACGGCCTTGACGATCACCGCGGATCCCACGATCACGACGGACAGGACGAACAGCCAGCTGATCGCGGTGAACACCAGGCCGAGCGACCCGAACTGGTGTTGTGCGGCAGCGGTGATCCGGGGCAGAACGAGCCGTCCACCGGTGTGCAGGATGGTCAGGGCGGCGGCGGTCAGCGCCCCGGTAGCCCAGAGCACGCGGCCCCTGAGGGTGCCCATCGTCAACAGGTACGGGCTGAGTGTCCACACGGCCATCCACACCGCGAACTCCCCTGCGAGTGCGAGGGGCGGTCCGATGAACCGGACGTTCGTGAGCTCGCCGGTCAAGCCGATCGCGGTGCCGGACATCGCAACGGCGAACAGGACCACCAGCCACCGCCAGGCGTCCCGGATGTTGATCGACGGGATGTTCCAGATCTTTCCGTAGATGCGGGCGAGGGCCCGGGCGAACGACGTGCCGCTGATCGCGATCATCAGCAGACCCACCACACCGAACGCCGCGAAGGAGGGGTCGGTGGTGTCGACGGTGCCGGACGTGGACGACAACTCCGTGGGGTCGAACCCGAACTGGGTCTTGATGGTGCTGGCGGTCACGTTCCAACTGCTCAGCGTCGAGGCAGCGATCATGACGGGCAGGACGGACGTGAAGATCCTCGCGGCGAGCGTCATCGACCGGTCGACGAGCTCGATGTCGATCAGCCCGTCGATGACGCGCCGGACCGTGCGGCCGGGAGGTGTGCCCTGCAACCAGCCGTTGGCCGTTTCGGTCCGCGCGATCAGCGCTTCCCGGGCCAGCGCCACAGACAATTTGGTGGACCGCACACCACCGACTCAACCCCAGCCGGCGCGGCGCGTCTTCATCCCCGTGAGGTGAGAAAGACCGTCACGGGCGGACGATGCACCGGAACCCGATGTGACAGGTCGACGTCTCCTCGGTGTCACCCTGCCGGGCCGCGGGCCGGTAGCGGAGGCAGTAGTTGGGCGCGCAGAGATGCGAGCCGCCCTTGATCACGCGGCGCGCATAGGGTTCGTGCGGGTCCGGGGCGGCCGCGGTGTCGATGCGGGGGTTCGCCGGAATGCAGCACGAACTCGCCGGCGCCACGTTCTTGCCGCCCGCGGAGTGGTCGGCGGTGAAGTAGTCAGTGGTCCATTCCCACACGTTGCCGGCCATGTCGCCGAGTCCGTAACCGTTGGACCGGAAATGGCCGACGGGCGACGTCCCGGCGAAGCCGTCCTCGAGCAGGTTCTCCCACGGGAACTGCCCCTGCCACACGTTTCCGCCGGGCCTGCCACCCGGTTCGTGTTCGTCGCCCCACACGAACGGCTTCCGGTCCAGGCCGCCGCGGGCCGCGAACTCCCATTCGGCCTCGGTCGGCAGGTCCTTGCCCGCCCACTCCGCGTAGGCGCGGGCGTCGAACCACGACACGTGCGTGACGGGATGACGTTCGCGTCCGCCGACGTTGCTGCCCGGACCCTCCGGGTGCCGCCAGTCCGCGCCCGGCGTGAACGACCACCAGCGGGTGAAGTCGTCGAGCGGCACGGGGCCGGGGGTCGGGGTGAACACCAGCGAACCGGGCACGAGCAGAGCCGGATCCGCACCCGGGTACTGGGCGGGGTCGGGGGCGATCTCGGCGGTCGTGACGTGCCCGGTGTCCTTCACGAACCGCCGGAACTCGGCGACGGTGACCTGGTGTGAGTCCATCCAGAACCCGTCGACCGTCACCTGGTGGACGGGGCGTTCCTCGGGGTAGAAGTCCTCCGAACCCATCCAGAAGGTGCCCCCGGGAATCCATGCCATGTTCTTCGGAACTGCACGCGTCATGGGGTCAGACTGGCACGACGGCGACCGCGGTGCGACGGTGCGCCCCCGTAAACCGGGTGCGGACGGCGACGGTAGGGGTACCTCGGCTACTCGCATCGTGCAGGGGGCTCCACCGTATGGATGGACGAATTCCGCGTAGGTCGTTCGTGCGTGGTCTGGCGTTGACGGCCGGGCTGGGCGCCGTCGGAGCGGGATCGGCGAGCGCCTACCCGTTCGGGATCGATCCGCTGCGGCCGGTCGTCTTCTCCTCACCGCCGCTGCAGCCGTTCCGGGAACAATTGCCGCCGCTGCCGGTGCTGGGCGGGACCGCCGTCGAGGTGCACGCGAGCAGCACGATGCACGTGTTCCATCCCGACCTCCCCGCCTCGCCGGCCCTCGGCTCCGGCGGCATGGACTACCTGGGTCCGACCATCGAAGCGCACGTCGGACAGCGGACGACGCTCACCTATCGCAACGACATCACGAGCAACCCCCTGGCCGCCGACGTCGACACGCGGATCCACGGCGTGAGCGAGCAGGACCGCACCCAGGTCCCGACGTCGCTGCACCTGCACGGCGGCCGGACGCCACCCGAGTTCGACGGACACCCCGAGGACATCATGCGGCCGGGGCAGGGGATGGTGCACGAGTTCCCCAACCGGCAGGACGCCTGCGCGCTCTGGTACCACGACCACGCCATGGGCGTCACCCGGCTCAACATCGACGCCGGGCTGGCCGGGATGTACCTGCTGCGCGACGAGTGCGACACCGGTCAGGCCGGCAACCCGCTCGGGCTGCCCTCGGGCGAGTTCGAGCTGCCGCTGGTATTGCGTGCGCATCCCCTGCAGGGCACGTGTGGCACTGCCACACGTGCCGTAGGCCCGTGAGTGCTTATTAACCCCCCGACGTTGATAAGTACTCACAGCAACTTAAAAGCAGTCTGGACTGTTTTCTTTTTTCCGCATACAGTGCTGGGTGTGACACCTGACACAGCAGTAGTCAAACCGACCCGCACGCAGGCCGAGCGGACCGCGGCGATGCGCACGAAGCTGCTCGACGCGGCCGTCGACTCCCTGGTCGAGCTCGGATACGCCCGCACCACGACGCAGGGCATCGCGCGGCGGGCCGGGGTGTCGCGCGGAGCGCAGCTGCACCATTTCCCGACGAAGGAGTCGCTGGTGGTGGCCGCGGTGGAACATCTCGTGGACAAGCGGATGGAGGAGATCCTCGCCGCCGAAGTGGATGCCGGCCGCGGCGTCGAGGTGCTCGCCGACGCGTTCTCCGGCCCGCTGTTCTACGCCGCCCTCGAACTGTGGGTGGCTGCCCGCACCGACCCGGTCCTGTTCGAGGCGACGGTCCCGCTGGAGCGGAAGGTCACCGACGCGCTGCGTCGCGGGTCGGCGGAGGTGTTCGGCGATCGGTTCGACTCCGACGCCATCGAGCTCAGTATCGAATTGGTTCGCGGTCTGGCGGTGTCGGCGCTGTTCCGCACCCCCGAGGCCGAACAGTCACTACGCGCGCGGCTGTTGCCCGTGTGGGAATCGAAGGTGGAGAAGTCGTGAATCTTCCGCAGCACGTACACACCCTCATCGTGGGGGCGGGTTTCGCCGGAATGGGACTGGCGGCGCGCATCCTGCAGACGCAGCCGCAGGCCGACGTCCTGATCATCGAGCGCGGCGACGACGTCGGCGGCACGTGGCGCGACAACACGTACCCGGGGTGCGCGTGCGACGTCCCGACGTCGCTGTACTCGTACTCGTTCGCGCCCAGCGCCGATTGGAGTCACACGTTCGCCCGCCAGCCCGAGATCCATCGCTATCTGAAGAAGGTCGCGGCCGACACCGGTGTCCGGTCCCGCGTGGTCACCGATTGCGAACTGCAGGAAGCGCACTGGGACGACGGCGAAGCCGTGTGGACCGTCCGGACGAGCCGCGGGACGCTGACGGCCGACGTCGTGGTGGCCGCGACCGGTGCGCTGTCGACGCCCAGCGTCCCGGACATGCCCGGGCTCGAGACCTTCGGCGGCACCACGTTCCATTCGGCGACGTGGAACCACGACCACGACCTCGCCGGGAAGCGCGTGGCCGTCATCGGCACCGGCGCGTCGGCGGTGCAGTTCGTGCCGGAGATCGCACCGGCCGCCGGGCACCTCACCGTGTTCCAGCGCACCCCCGCGTGGGTGATCCCGCGGCTCGACCGCGAGTTGCCGGACTCGGAAAAGGCTCTCTACCGGCGATTTCCGCTGGTGCAGAAGGCTGTCCGCGGGTCGGTGTACAGCTTCCGGGAAGCACTGGGCGGGGTGCTCGCGCACGCCACCGGGCTGCTGCCGGTATTCGAGATGGTGGCCAGGGCGCACCTGCGCAGGCAGGTGCGGGATCCCGATTTGCGCCGGAGGCTCACGCCGAATTTCACGATCGGCTGCAAGCGGATGCTGCTGTCGAACGACTGGCTCCGGACCCTCGACCGTCCCGACGTCACGCTCGTCGACGCCGGACTCGCCGGGGTCACACCGGACGGCGTCGTCGATGCGGTGGGCAACGAGCACAAGGTCGACACCATCATCTTCGCGACCGGCTTCACACCGACGGAACCGCCTGTGGCGCATGCGTTGCGCGGTGCAAACGGCCGCACCCTCGCCGAGCACTGGAGCGGAAGCCCGAGTGCGTACAAGGGGACCACCGTCGCCGGATTCCCCAATCTGTTCCTGATGTACGGGCCCAACACCAATCTCGGCCACAGTTCCATCGTCTACATGCTCGAATCGCAGTCGGCGTACATCGCCGACGCGTTGACAGCGATGCGCCACAGCGGAATCGCCACGTTCGAGGTCACCGAGGAGGCGCAGCGCCGATACAACACCCGGATCCAGTCCGAACTGCGGACCACCGTCTGGAACAAGGGCGGCTGCTCGAGCTGGTACTACGACTCCGAGGGACGGAACTCCGTCCAGTGGCCGACGTTCACCTGGAGGTTCCGCTCGCAGTTGCAGCGCTTCGACCGGGAGAACTACGTATCCCGGCGCAAGGCGGCGCGGGAGAGCGTCGCATGACGCACTACGACGTGGTCGTCGTCGGCTCCGGTTTCGGCGGCAGCGTCGCGGCACTCCGGCTCACCGAGAAGGGCTACCGGGTCGGCGTTCTCGAGGCAGGCAGGCGCTTCGCCGACGACGAACTGCCCGAAACGAGCTGGAGGTTGCGGCGCTACCTGTGGGCGCCGTGGCTGGGCTGTTACGGCGTGCAGCGAATCCACCTCCTCCCCGACGTCCTGGTCATGGCCGGGGCCGGGGTCGGCGGCGGTTCGCTCAACTACGCGAACACGCTGTACCAGCCGCCGCGCCGATTCTTCGAGGACCGGCAGTGGGCGCACATCACCGACTGGCAGGCGGAGCTGGCCCCGTACTACGAGCAGGCGAAGCGGATGCTGGGGGTGACGACCAATCCGTCGTTCACCCCCGCCGACGCCGTCATGCGCGAGGTCGCCGAGGAGATGGGCGCCGGTGCGACGTTCACGTCCACACCGGTGGGTGTCTTCTTCGGCGAACCGGGGGCGCGGGTGGCCGACCCGTTCTTCGGCGGGCAGGGTCCCGACCGGACGGGGTGCACCGAGTGCGGCAGTTGTATGACGGGTTGCCGTGTGGGAGCGAAGAACACGCTCGTCAAGAATTACCTCCATCTCGCGGAGAAGGCGGGCGCCCGGGTCCATCCGCTGACGACGGTGAAGGAATTGCGACCCCGGCCTGGCGGCGGCTACGAGTTGTGGACCCGCCGCACCGACGGAATCCGCAAGCGGGAGCACACGTTCACCGCCGACCAGGTGGTGGTCGCTGCCGGCACGTACGGTACCGCCCGGCTGCTGCTGGCGATGAAGGAATCCGGTGCGCTGCCACGGTTGTCGCCGCGGCTGGGGTCGGTGGTGCGCACCAACTCGGAGGCGGTGCTCGCGGCCACGGCCAGGAACCGCGACACCGACTTCACAAAGGGCGTGGCCATCACGTCCTCGTTCCACCCGGATGATCACACCCACATCGAGCCGGTGCGGTACGGCAAGGGCAGCAACGCGATCGGACTGTTGCAGACCGTCCTCAGCGACGGCGGCGGCCGGACGCCGCGGTTGCTGAAAACGGTCGGCGTCGCGCTGCGCCGCCCCGGGGCGTTCGCCCGCAGCCTGTCGGTGCGGCACTGGTCGGAGCGCACCGTTATCGCGCTCGTGATGCAGACGGACGACAATTCGCTCGAACTCGCCAAGGGGAAGGGTCGGTTCGGGCGCGCGGTCACCAGCCGTCCGGGGCCCGGGGATCCGCCGCCCGAATGGATCCCGCAGGGTCACACGGCGATCAGGAAGGTGGCCGATCGGATCGGGGGAGACCCGGGCGGTTCGTTCGCCGACGTCGTCAACATTCCGATGACCGCGCATTTCCTCGGGGGATGCGCCATCGGGGACTCGCCGGACACCGGTGTCGTCGACCCCTACCTGCGTGCATACGGGCACGATGGGCTGCACGTGGCCGACGGGTCGGTGGTGAGCGCGAACCTCGGCGTCAACCCGTCGCTCACCATCACCGCTCAGGCCGAGCGCGCATTCGCGCTGTGGCCCAACAAGGGCGAGAAGGACACTCGGCCCGAGCCCGGCAAGCCATACGTACGTATCGCACCGTCGCCGCCCCGGAGTCCGGTGGTGCCCGCCGGCGCGCCCGGCGCGCTGCGGCTTCCACTGACGGTCGTGAACCGAAGGGAGACAACCGATGTGGAGCGTGCCTGAATCGGCCACCGAACGCGCCGACTGGCCCGAGAGCTCGCCGCCCCCGTGGCCGGCGACCGTCCGCGCGACACTGTGGTGGCACCGCAGCACCGCGGCCGCCCGCGCCCTCGGACCGGACGGCGCCGCCGTGCCGATGACCCTCGCGATGATGGTCGACTATCTCGACTCGCCCGTCGGCCCCTACCGCGAAATCCTCGCCAGCCCGGTGCTCCGCGCGCCCGGTCGTCGCATCGGCGTCCTGCCGCGCATGGCGGTCCCGTTCATCGCCGTGGATTCGGAACCGTCCGTGCACGGTGGACGCGCGCACTGGAGCCTGCCCAAGGTGCCGGCCGAGTTCGACGGCGACGTGCACCGCGACTTCGGGGTGTCGTCCGGGACATGGCGCGTCACCACGAGCACACGCCCGCGCGGACCGCGGCTACCGATCGCCGGAGCGCTCGGGTTCGCGCAACCGGCCGAGAACGGACGGGGTCTCGTGACGGCGTCCGCGCGGCTCCGGGGCCACTTCCGGTACGCCCGCGTGGAGGTGGTGGCCGAGGGGCCGACCCTCGCCGACTGGCTGACCCCGGGAACCCATCACGGCCTCGTGATCACGGACGGCCGGATGACCACCGGACCCGCGCGACAGCGCTGACGGCCCGGCGGGCTACGCGATCTCCGCGGCGACGCCGGCGAGGCGCGGCAGCACGGTGTCGCGCCAGCCCGGGCCCATCCGCTCGAACGCGTCGCGGCTGCGCTTGTCGTCGAGGTCGAAGCCCGAGTGGTCGAGAAACAGGCGTGTGCCCGCACCCTCGGGAACGAGGCGCCACACCAGCGTCCAGTTCTCGGTGAACGTGTAGACGAAGCGCCGCTCGGGCTCGACCTCGATAACTTCGCACGGCACGGATCCCCAGCCGGGCATGTCGAGGTGGAACCGGTGCCCGACCGTGGCGGCGATGTCGCCGGCGGCCCACCAGCGGGCCAGCAGGTCCGGCTCCGTGAGGGCGCGCCACACCTTGGCGGGCGGCGCGGCGACGAACTGGTCGACGGAGATCTGGGTGGTGGTGCGGTCGGTCACGAGTCCTCCTCGAGGAAGTCGGCGAGTGTGCGCAAGCGGTGTCGCCAGAACCGCTCGAACGGGTGCAGCCAGTCGCCGACGTCGGCGAGCGGCTCGGCGGTCAGGTGGTAGTGCCGTTGCCGTCCGGACGGTTCGTCGCGGACGAGTCCTGCCCTGCGCAGGACCTGTAGGTGTTCGGCGACGGCGGGGCGGCTGAGGTCGAACCGGCCCGCGAGGTCCCCGGCTGTGAGCGGTCCGTCGGCCAGGATTTCCAGTAGACGCCGGCGCACGGGGTTCGCGAGGGCGAGGAAGACGTCGTCGTCGGACACGACCCGACAATATGTCGGAGGATTCCGACACGTCAAGATCCTCGCTTTTCTTGACTAATTCCAAATAAGCGCGATACTTGAAGGCATGCGACACGACACGGATCCCAAAGCGCAGCTGCGCGGCGTGGGCCTACGTGTCACTGCACCACGCGTTGCAGTGTTGAATGCGGTTGCCGCACGGCCGCATTCAGACGTCGACGACATTGCAGCCGTGGTACGCGGCGAGCTCGGATCGGTCTCCACCCAGGCGGTGTACGACGTCCTCAAGGCGTGCACCGCCGCCGGTCTGCTCAGACGCATCGAACCCGCGGGATCGCCCGCACGGTTCGAGACCCGTACCGGAGACAACCACCACCACCTCGTGTGCCGCAGCTGCGGGACCGTCGTGGACGTGGACTGCGCCGTCGGTGAGGCACCCTGCCTCGACCCCTCGCAGGCCCACGGTTTCGAGATCGACGAGGCCGAGGTCGTCTTCTGGGGCCTCTGCGCGCAGTGTCAGACGGGCTCGCAGAGCTCGCAGGGCCAGACGAGCTCGCAGGGCCAGACCGACGCGCACAGCGGAACCGGGTCGGCAGCAGCCCTGTCCTGACCCGTCCGTCCGCGCCTATTCACCTCACCCGATTGCAACCTGGAGGGTTTGCCATGCCTGAAACACAGCGCGCGACCACCACGAACGCCGGAATTCCCGTCGCCAGCGACAACGAGTCGCTCACCGCCGGGCCTCAGGGTCCCATCCTGCTGCACGACCACTACCTCGTCGAGAAGCTCGCGCAGTTCAACCGCGAGCGGGTCCCGGAGCGTGTCGTGCACGCCAAGGGCGCCGGCGCATTCGGCGAACTGGTCGTCACCCACGACGTGAGCCGGTACACGAAGGCCAAGCTGTTCCAGCCCGGCGCGAAGACCGAATCGCTGGTGCGCTTCTCCACCGTCGCCGGCGAGCAGGGCAGCCCCGACACCTGGCGCGACCCGCGCGGATTCGCGGTGAAGTTTTACACCGAGGACGGCAACTACGACCTCGTCGGCAACAACACGCCCGTCTTCTTCATCAAGGACCCGATCAAGTTCCCCGACTTCATCCACTCGCAGAAGCGGCTGCCCGGCTCCGGTCTGCGCGACCACAACATGCAGTGGGACTTCTGGACGCTGCGGCCCGAGTCCGCGCACCAGGTGACCTGGCTGATGGGTGACCGCGGCATCCCGAAGACGTGGCGGCACATGGACGGTTTCGGCTCGCACACGTACCAGTGGGTCAACGCCGAAGGCGAGCGGTTCTGGGTGAAGTACCACTTCAAGACCGACCAGGGCATCGAGTTCCTCACCCAGGACGAGGCCGACACCCTCGCGGGCACCGACCCCGACCATCACCGCGCCGACCTGTACGACACGATCGCCCGCGGTGAGTTCCCGAGCTGGACGCTGAAGGTCCAGGTCATGCCCGTCGACGAGGCCGAGGGCTACCGGTTCAACCCGTTCGACCTCACCAAGGTGTGGTCGCAGAAGGACTACCCGCTGATCGAGGTCGGCAAGTGGACCCTCAACCGGAACCCCGAGAACTTCTTCGCCCAGATCGAGCAGGCGTCGTTCGAACCGTCGAATGTCGTTCCCGGAATCGGCTTCTCGCCCGACAAGATGCTGCTGGGGCGGGTCTTCTCCTACGCGGACGCGCACCGGTACCGCATCGGCGCCAACTACGCGCAACTGCCGGTCAACGCCCCGAAGAACCAGGTGAACTCGTACTCGCAGGACGGCGCGATGCGGTACGCCACCAATTCACCCGAGACCCCGGTGTACGCGCCGAACTCGTATGGCGGACCGCACGCCGACGCGTCGCTCGCGGGCGACGAAGGTCTCTGGGCGTTCGACGGTGAGTCCGTGCGCGCCGGCTACGTCGAGCACGCCGAGGACGGCGACTTCACCCAGGCGGGCACCCTCGTCCGCGAGGTCCTGAGCGACGACGAACGCGACCGTCTGGTGGACAACATCGTCGGTCACGCACTCGGCGGAGTCAGCGAACCGGTTCTGCTGCGGGTGTTCGACTACTGGAAGAGCGTCGACCCCGACCTGGGCAAGCGAGTGGAAATCGGTGTCCGGGAAGGGCAGGGCCGGAACTGATGTCAGTGGTGGGGCAGGCTCAGAGCAGGCCCCACCAATAGATCAGCACGGCGAGAACGAACACGATCACAGTTTCCATATTCGACCCTCCCTTCGCCCGATCGCATGCGATCGCACAGTTCCATCATCCACCATGCGCTCCGCACCCGTGAGTACTTCTTAACCGCCGGCGGTTAACAAGTACTCACAGGTGTGTGACGGGTGTGTCGGATGTTGTTGCTAGGTTGGGCGGTGTCAGGACACCGGCTCGGATGACCGTGTCCCGAGTCGGGGTCGAAAGGTGCTGTCTTCCATGGTGATGGGTCCCACCCATGCAATGTCCGGTGCGGCCGTCGGTCTGGCGGTCGCAGATCTGCTGCCGCTCGACTGGGGCGGGCCCACGTCCACCGCCGAGACCTTCACGTTCGCGGCGGTGTGCGCCGGGGCGGCGCTGCTCCCGGACCTCGACACGAGCCAGTCCACGGTGTCGCGTTCGTTCGGTCCGGTCAGCAGTGTCGTCGCGAAGGGCGTCGACGCGGTGTCGCTGGGCTTCTACACGATCACCAAGGGCAAACGCGACGGCAAGCGGCGCGGCGGGCACCGCACGCTCACCCACACCGCCCTGTTCGCGGCGGGTATCGGGGCCGGGGTGTCCGCGCTGGTCGTCCAGTTCGGCAAGCCCGCCATCATCGCGACGTTGTTCGTCTGCCTCGGTCTGGCCCTGCGCGGGCTGGCCGGTGAGCTGGCCAAAGAAAAAGGCTGGCTGGCGGTTTCGGCGGTCGCCGCGGTGCTGTCCGCGCTCACCTGGCAGTCGTATCCCACCGAGGCCGGTTCGACCGGGCTCGGCGTCGCCGTGGCCCTCGGCTGCGCCACCCACTGCCTCGGGGACGCCATCACCAAGGAAGGCGTCCCCTTCCTCGCGCCGTTCCTCACGCTCGGCAAGGAACGGTGGTGGGAGTTCCGGCTCCCGGCATTCATGTCCATCCGGGCGGGCGGGCCCTTCGAGAAGGTCGTGCTCGGGCCCGCCCTGACGGTGGCCGTCGGGCTCATGGTCATCTGGGCCATCGACGGTGCGCCGCAGGCAATCTACGACGCGTTCACGCCCGTGCCGAAGTGACTCAGGCGGCGAGCATCTTCTCGAGGTCGTCGAGGACGAGCATCGCCCCGGTCGGTCCGAGCGCGAGGAACCAGGTCTCGTCGCTGACGTGCACGGACTTGCCGTCCTTCACCGCCTGCATCTGATTCCACAGCGGGCCGCCGACCACGGTCGACTCGTCCGTGGTCTCGGGCGCGCCGTAGCTGGAGTAGAAGATCCGGTCGGCATCCGCCTCGCCGATCGTCTCCTGGCTCACCTCGACGGCGAGTTCGTCGACGTTCTGCACCGCCGGGCGCGGGAGCCCGACGTCCTGCAGGATGACGCCGATGAACGACAGGTTGCCGTACAGGCGGATCTTGCCGGACATGAACCGGACCAGCGAGATCGTCGGCTCGCCGGTGATGGACTCCCGGACCTCGCCCGCGCGGGTCTGGTAGGCGTTGAGCACGTCCTCCGCCTTGGTCTCCTCGCCGAGGGCGTCCGCGACGAGCAGGAAGTTCTCCTTCCACGGGAAACCGGGGCGGATGCCGAACACGGTCGGTGCGATCGACGACAGCTGCGGGTACAGCTTGTCGGCGCGCAGCTTGCTGCCCAGGATCAGGTCGGGCTGCAGCGCGGAGATCGCCTCGAGGTTCAGGTTGTTGGTGGTCCCGACGTCCGGCACTCCGGTGAGCTTGTCGGCCAGGTAGGACGGCTGACCGGCGGCGCTCTCCGGGCTGGCCAGTCCGACGGGCGTGATTCCGAGGGACAGCACGTCGTCGAGTTCACCGCCGTCGAGGACGATCACGCGTTCGGGCTTCTTCTCGATGACCGTCTCCCCGAGCGCGTGGGTGATGGTCCGGGGGAAGACGCCCGGTTCGGCGTCGGTGCCGAGCTTGGCGGTCTCGGCGTCCGCCGTGGCGAACAGGCGGCCGCCGGTGGCGACGTCGGTGTTGCCGGCGGTCGAACCGGTGTCGGTGGTGCCGCAGGCGGCGAGAAAAACGCTGGCCAGGGCGACCAGCCCGGCGCGTACGTAGAGCCTCGATGACATGAGGTGAGGCTAGCCTGAGGTCGCGCATCCGTGGTCGCGGGGTCCGGCTCCGGACACGCCCCCACCACGCAGAAGAGGCCTCGACCGGCGAACCGGTCGAGGCCTCTTCTCGGTGTCTCACACTGTCGGGGTGGCGGGATTTGAACCCACGACCTCTTCGTCCCGAACGAAGCGCGCTACCAAGCTGCGCCACACCCCGTGTTGAACCTCGGCTAGCTTACATTACCCAGCCAGTCACCATTAAATCCCCTGGTCAGTTACGTAAAACGGTGCTCTCCGACGACTCGGCGCGCGCCCGCGCGGTGTCGGCGTCCGCGTCGCCACGCTGAGCCGGGACCAACGTCAGGAGTGTCGCCTCGGGTCGGCAGCAGAAGCGGGCCGGTGCCCACGGCGACGTCCCGATCCCCGCCGACACGTGCAGTTGGGTGTGCGCCCCCCACTTGGACGGCCCCTTAACCCGCGAGCGGTCGATGTCGCAGTTGGTGACGAGCGCGCCGTAGAACGGCAGGCACAGCTGACCGCCGTGCGTGTGGCCGGCCAGCACGAGGTCGTACCCGTCGTCCGCGAACCGATCGAGAACCCGCGGCTCGGGCGAGTGGGTGATGCCCAGTCGCAGATCGGCCAGCGGGTTGGGCGGACCGGCGATGGTGTCGTACCGGTCGCGCTGGAGGTGGGGGTCGTCGACGCCGGCCGACGCGATCCGGACCCCCGACACCTCGAGGTCGCGGCGCACGTGCGTGACGTCGAACCAGCCGCGTTCGGTGAACGCGGCCCGCAGGTCGCCCCACGGCAGCGGCTCGCCGAGGATGCGCTTGCGATCCTTTTTGAAGTACTCGAACGGGTTCTTCGGCTTCGGCGCGAAGTAGTCGTTGCTGCCGAACACGAACAGTCCGGGGCGGGCGAGCAGATTCCCCAGCGCCTGGACCACGGCGGGCACCGCCCGCTGGTGCGACAGGTTGTCGCCGGTGTTCACGACGAGGTCGGGGTCGAGGTTGTCGAGTTCCCGCAGCCAGTTCTGTTTCAGCCGCTGTCCGGGCATCATGTGCAGGTCGCTGATGTGCAGCACGCGGAGCGTCGACGACCCGGGTTCGAGCACCGGCATCGTGACCTCACGAAGCGCGAACGCATTGCGCTCGATGAGCGAGGCGTAGCCGATGCCCAGGGCGGCGGCACCCGCCGTACCCAGGGCGGCGCGGGTCAGGTTGGTGCGGAACTCGTCAGACACTCTTCCAGGATACTGATGAGCGCAATCGAGATGCAGTGCACGAATCGGGGCGCGTAGCGTTTCGCCCATGCCAGATTCACTGAAAGCAAGACTGCGCTCCGACATGACGGCCGCCATGAAGGCCAAGGATTCGCTGCGCACCGCCACGATCCGCATGCTGATGGCCGCCGTGCAGACCGAAGAGGTCTCCGGCAAGGAAGCCCGCGAACTCACCGACGACGAGGTGCTGAAGGTCCTCGCGAAGGAGTCGAAGAAGCGCGGCGAATCGGCCGAGATCTACACCGAGAACGGTCGCGGCGAGCTGGCAGCGCAGGAGCGGGCCGAGGCGCAGATCATCGACGAGTACCTCCCGACGCCGCTGACCGACGCCGAACTCGTCGACGTGGTGGACACCGCCATCGCCCAGGTGGCGGAGGAGATCGGTGAGCGTCCCGGCATGCGTCAGATGGGTCAGGTCATGAAGGCCGCCGGCGCACTCGCCGGCGGCAAGGCGGACGGTTCGCGGCTCTCGCACGCCGTGAAGTCCCGCCTCTGACCCCCAGCAGGTGAGTGGGAAAGCGTGCGCCCGCACACTTTCCCACTCACCTGCGGGTTACCGGGGTATGGGCGGCAGCTGGATCGGCGGCAGGCCGGGCAGCTGGATGGGCGGAACGGGGATCCCCTGAGCCGGGGCCTGCGGGGGAGCGGCCTTCACCGATCCGTCGCTGACGTAGATCGTGATCGTCGACCCCGGAATCGCCGAACCGGACGGCGCCGAGCTCGTGACCGTCCCCTTGGCGGCCTGCGACGCGGTGGTGATCGCGTTCACGGTGAATCCGGCGCCCTGCAGACGCGACGTCGCGGCCGATTGGCTCAGTCCGGTGACGTCCGGGACCTGACCGTTCTGCGAACCCCGCGCGTACTTCTGGTCGATCGGCGGCAGTGTCGTCGGCCCGAAGTTGCCGGCGACGGGGTTCATCGCGGCGAACCACGTCTGGGCGGGCTCGTTACCGCCGTAGAGATTTCCGTCACCACAGGGCCGCAGCGGGCCCGAGCAGATCTCACCGGGTGTCGGCGAGTCGCCGAACACGTAGACGGCGGCGGCGAAGTTGTTGGTGAACCCGAGGAAGCCCGAGGACATGTGGGACTCGGTGGTTCCGGTCTTGCCTGCCATGGGGAGCGTCCAGCCGACGCTGCCCGCGGCCCCGGCGGACGTGCCGCCGGGCTTGTCGTCCTTGCTCATGGCATTGGTGAGCGTGTCCGCGAGCCCGGGTTCGACCACCTGCTCGCAGGCCTGCTGCGTGACCGAGACGGGCTTGCCCTCACGGTCGAAGACCGAATCGATGGGGGTGGGCGGGCACCACTTGCCGTGTGACGCGAGCGTTGCCGCGACATTCGACAGTTCCAGCGGGTTGACCCAGGTCGGCCCGAGGGTGAACGACCCGAGGTTCTGATCCTTCTGGAAGTCCGCCATGCTGCGGTCGTCGAATCCGGACGTGCCGGGGTCGGCGTACGAGCGCAGCCCCAGCCGAACCGCCATGTCGACGGTGGGGGCGACGCCGGTGGCCTGGATGAGCTTGACGAACGCCGTGTTCGGCGACTGTGCGAGCGCGTCCGTCACCGACAGCGACGCCGGGTACTTGCCCGCGTTCTCGACGCAGTACGTCGATGCCGGGCATCCGCGGGCACCACCGCTACCCATGCCCTTCGCCTCGAACCGTCCGGGGACGTCCAGGACGGCGTTGGTGCCGAGGCCCTTCTCCATGGCGGCGGCCGTCGTGAAGATCTTGAAGATCGACCCGGCCCCGTGACCGGCCAGCGAGTACGGCTGCGCCTGCACGGTTTCGTTGGCGTTCGCGTCGAGTCCGTAGGTGCGGCTACTGCCCATCGCGAGGATGCGGTGTGAATCCTGTCCGGGCTGGACCACGTTCATGACGTTCGCGATGCCGTCGAGTCCGGGGCTGGCCTTCGCACTGAGCGCCGCCTTGGTGGACGCCTGCACCGCGGGGTCGAGCGTCGTCTTGATCAGGTAACCGCCCTTGTCGATCTGCTCCCGGCTGATGCCGGCGTTCGCCAGGTACTGCAGGGCGTAGTCGCAGAAGAAGCCGCGGTCGCCGGCGGCGATGCACCCGCGCGGGAGCCGGTTGGGCTCGGGCAGCACGCCGAGGGGTGTCTCCTTGAGCTCCCGCAGTTCGGCCGCGCGCTCGGGGATGTTCGAGATCATCGTGTCGAGAACCACGTTGCGGCGTTCGAGGACGCCCTCGGGGTTCGTGTACGGGTTCAGTGCGGAACTGGACTGCACCATGCCCGCGAGCATCGCGGACTGCTGGGTGTTCAGTTCGGACGCGTCGATGCCGAAGTACGTCTGCGCGGCGTCCTGGATGCCGAACGAGGCGTTGCCGAACGGAACCAGGTTGAGGTAGCGGGTGAGGATCTCGTCCTTGGTGAGTTCCTTGTCGAGCGTCAACGCCATCCGGATCTCACGGATCTTGCGGGCGGGCGTCGTCTCGATCGCGGCCCGGCGTTCGGCGTCGGTCTTGGCGACGACGAGCAGCTGGTAGTTCTTCACGTACTGCTGGTCGAGTGTCGACGCGCCCTGCTGCACCTCACCGCTCGTGGTGTTGGTCAGGAAGGCGCGCATGGTGCCCTGCCAGTCGACGCCCTTGTGCTCCGGGAATCGTCGGTCCTCGACGGAGACGATGGCGAGTTTCATCTCGTTGGAGATCTTGTCGCTGGGGACTTCGAAGCGGCGCTGGTCGTACAGCCACGCGATGGGATTGCCCGCGGAGTCGACCATCGTCGAGACCGCGGGAACCGTTCCTTCGACGAGTTCGGCGGAGACGTTGTCGACGGTGTCAGCCGCCCGGTTGGAGGCGTAACCGAACCCTCCGGCGAGCGGAAACATCACGCCGGCGAGGAGCACTCCTGCCAAGGCGGAGGATCCTGCGAGCTTCCCCACTGTTTTTGCAATCGACACGATCTACAGACTACGTGGGGTCTGAGGGTGCGCTGGTTGGGCGCAGATTTCGGCCGGGAAAAAGCCCTGAGCACGGGGTATGGACGGGCGTACCAAAAAAGCGTGTTCTTCGTCTTGCGCGTGGCGGTTTCTTTACCTAAATTGTTGGAACAGTGTGATGGAGATAACACCCCATCGCTTATGTGGTGCAGCCTCGGCGTGCTACGCGCTGGGTTTGCGCAGACTCGAAGAGGGGAAACGAATGCACATGACCACCCCAACCAGCCGTCTGGACGTCGAGCAAGCAGAAGCGCGAATCGCCTGGGTCACCCAGGCCCGTTGCCGGGAAGTCGATCCCGATCAACTCTTTGTACGCGGCGCAGCACAGCGCAAGGCCGCAACCATTTGCCGGCATTGCCCGGTATTGATGCAGTGCGGGGCCGATGCACTCGACAATCGTGTCGAGTTCGGCGTGTGGGGTGGCATGACGGAACGTCAGCGCCGGGCGTTGCTCAAGCAGCACCCCGAGGTGGAATCATGGTCCGATTTCTTCGAAGCTCAGCGGCAGCACCAGTCCGCTGTCTGAGAATCGGGATCGGATTCGCAGTCAGGCAGGACACAGGCGGGTGACCGGTTCTCCGGTAGCGAGCTGATCAGCTCGTCCGGGTGAGCTGGTCGCCTACCGCTCTCAAGGCCTCGAGGTCCGACACCTCGAACGGCAGCGAGGGCACGCCGACGATCGGCACCCGAGGGTGGGCGGCCGTGAACCGGCTCAGCAGTTGGACCTCACGCTTGGCGATCACCGCGCGATGGGCGTGGATTCGCAGCACGGCGGCGGTGAGGGGGTCTTGGTCCCCGAGTTGGTCGGCGGCAGTGGCCGCGTGATCGGCCGGCAGGGAACTGAGAGTGGGGTGCGTCCGATTCAGGACGAGGCCCGCGAGCGGCATCTCGTCGCCTGCGAGCCGGTCGACGAAGAATGCCGCCTCGCGCAGCGCATCCGGTTCCGCCGCGGCGATCACCAGAAACTTCGTGCCCGGCTGCCGGAGTAGTTCGTAAGTGCGCGTTGCCCTTTCCCGGAAGCCGCCGAACATCGAGTCCAGCGACTGCACGAAACTCGAGGCGTCCGACAGCATCTGGCTGCCGACGATGGTGGACACGCCGCGCAGCGCCAGGCCCATCGCGCCGGTGACGAGCCGGGTGAGGCCGCGGCCGGGCGCGGTGAGCAACCGGATCATGCGGCCGTCGAGGAAGGCGCCCAGACGCTGGGGTGCGTCGAGGAAGTCCAGGGCGTTGCGCGACGGTGGCGTGTCGACGACCACCAGATCCCATTCGTCGCTGGAGGCGAGTTGCCCCAGCTTCTCCATCGCCATGTACTCCTGCGTGCCGGAGAACGAGCTCGCGACGGTCTGATAGAAGGGGTTCGCGAGAATCTGCTCCGCCTTCTCCGGCGTGGAGTGCTCGATCACCATCTCGTCGAACGTGCGGCGCATGTTGAGCATCATGGCGTGCAGTTCGCCCGTCGCATCCGGTCCGAGCTGCACGGGCTGCGGCGTGTTGTCGAGTTCCGCCACCCCGAGAGCCTGCGCGAGCCGGCGTGCCGGGTCGATGGTCAGCACGACCACCTTGCGTCCCTGCTCCGCCGCGCGCAGTGCCAGCGACGCCGCCGTGGTGGTCTTGCCGACGCCACCGGCGCCGCAGCAGACGACGATCCGCGTGGCCCTGTTCTCCAGAATCCCCGCGACGTCGAGTGCGGAGGCGGTGCGGCGACGCTCGTGTTCAGCTGTCTGGGTCATCGGACACCCTGTTCCGTCAGATATTCCGCGAGCTCGTACAGCCCGCCCAGGTCCACACCGTCGGCGAGGGACGGCAGATGCAGCCGCGCCCCGTCCACTTCGCTGAGTTGTCCGGCGCTCTCTTCCTGCGCTTCGAGGACGGACGCGTGTTCGATCGTCTCGGTGAGCAACCCGGCGAAATCCGCTTCGTCCAGGGTGATCCCGGTCTTGTGCAGTCCGGCCCGGACGGCCTCGGCGTCGATGCGGCCCTTCGCGACGTCGGCGAGGGTCTCGGCGGGCAGGAACTGCGGGCTGGTGCGGTTGACGACGACGGTGCCCAGCCGCAGGTCGGCGCGGGCCAGTTCCTCTGCGGCGTCCGTGGTCTCCTGCACCGGCAGCGCCTCGAGCAGCGTCACGAGGTGGACGACGGTCTCGTCGGAATGCAGCAGGCGCACCACGCCCTCGCTCTGCGAGCGCACCGGCCCACCCTTCGCGAGGTCGGCCATCGCCTTCGTCACGTCGAGGAAGTTGCCGATCCGCCCGGTCGGCGGGGCGTCCACGACGACGGCGTCGTACACCCGCTTACCCGACTTGTCGGAGCGCACCACACATTCCTTGATCTTGCCGGTCAGCAGCACGTCCCGGAGGCCCGGTGCGATGGTGGTCGCGAACTCGATGGCGCCGAACTTGCGCATCGCGCGGCCCGCGAAACCGAGGTTGTAGAACATCTCGAGGTATTCGAGGAACGCGGTCTCGATGTCGATGGCCAGCGCCATGACCTCCCCGCCGCCCTCGGCGGCCGCGACCTTCGTCTCCTGCGGCGGCAGCGGGGGCACGTCGAAGAGCTGAGCGATCCCCTGCCTGCCCTCGACTTCCACCAATAGCACGCGGCGCCCACCCTCGGCCAGGGCAAGCGCCAACGCGGCGGCCACCGTGGACTTTCCGGTGCCGCCCTTTCCGGAGACGAAGTGCAGCCGGGCCCGCGCGGCCTTTTCGGGCCACGTCGGGGTGAGCTGGTCTGGGGATGCAACCACGGGGTCGAGCCTATAAGTCTGGGAGCCGGGATGTGCGGGGGATAGGCTCACCGGCATGAGTGAATTGACTACGTGGGAGTACGCCACCGTTCCGCTGCTCACACATGCGACCAAGCAGATCCTCGACCAGTGGGGCACCGACGGCTGGGAACTGGTGACGGTTCTGCCCGGACCCACCGGTGAGCAGCACGTCGCGTACCTGAAGCGTCCGAAGGGCTGAGGGCAGTGGCGCAGACACAGAACTGGACCACCCGCCTGACCGAACTCGGCATCACGCTGCCGTCCGTCGTTCCCCCGGTGGCCGCCTACGTGCCCGCCGTGCGCACCGGTAACTACGTCTACACGTCCGGGCAGCTGCCGATCGTCGAGGGCAAGCTGACACACGCCGGCAAGCTCGGCGCCGGGGTATCGGACGAAGACGCCAAGGCCGCGGCCCGCACCTGCGCGCTCAACGCCCTGGCCGCGGTCGACGCGCTCGTCGGCATCGACTCGGTGGTGCGGATCGTCAAGGTCGTCGGATTCGTCGCCTCCGCCGAGGGATTCACCGGGCAGCCCGGTGTCGTGAACGGTGCGTCCGAGTTCCTCGGCGAGGTGTTCGGGGACGCCGGCGCCCACGCCCGGTCGGCGGTCGGTGTCGCGGAGCTGCCGCTCGGCGCCCCCGTCGAGGTGGAACTCATCGCCGAAGTGCAACCGGAGTCGTAGTGCCATGACGCTTGCCCATCCGACCTACGCCCAGGTGCGGGAGGTCACCCCGATCGTCTCGGTGATGCTCGAGGACAATCCCGGCATGATGACGCTCGACGGCACCAACACGTGGATTCTGCGTGCGCCGGGCCGGGGCGAGTGTGTGGTGGTCGACCCGGGTGACGCCGACGAGGAGCATCTCGCCCGCGTCGCGGCACTCGGACCGGTCGCCCTGACGCTGATCACACACCGTCACTTCGACCACACCGGGGGAGTGCAGCGGTTCTTCGAACTGACCGGCGCACCCGTGCGTTCGGTGGACCCCGAGTTCCTCCGCGGCGGCGGCGAACCCCTCGTGGACGGCGAGACCATCGACGTCGCGGGGCTCACCCTCACGGTGATCGCCACGCCCGGGCACACGAAGGACTCGGTGTCCTTCACCGTGGACGGTGAGGGCGCCGTCCTCACCGGCGACACGATCCTCGGACGCGGCACCACGGTGCTCGACGACTCGGACGGCGACCTCGGCGACTACCTGTCGTCGCTGCGCCGGCTGCTCGACCTCGGGACCGGCCACCGGGTGATGCCCGGCCACGGACCCGAACTGCCCGAGCTGAACGTCGTCGCGCAGCAGTACCTCGATCACCGCGAGGAGCGTCTCGACCAGGTGCGGGCCGCGCTCGGTGCGCTCGGGGGCACCCCGACGGTCCGCGAGGTGGTCGAGCACGTCTACTCCGACGTCGACCCGAAGTTGTGGCCGGTGGCGGAGAAGTCCGTCAACGTGCAGCTCGCGTACCTGCGCAGCCGCGCCTAGCAACCGAACGAATTCGGCCACCCCCTCGCCGTGAGGGGGTGGCCGAATTCGTAGATGCGGGGAACTACCGTGCGCGACGTGCCAGGCGCTCGGAGTCGGAGATCAGCACGCTCTTGCCTTCGAGGCGCAGCCATCCGCGGTGCGCGAAGTCGGCGAGCGCCTTGTTGACGGTCTCGCGGGACGCGCCGACGAGCTGGGCGATCTCTTCCTGCGTGAGGTCGTGGGTGACGCGCAGTGAGCCCGCCTCCTGGGTGCCGAACCGCTGTGCGAGCTGCAGCAGCGCCTTCGCGACACGACCGGGGACGTCCGTGAAGATGAGGTCGGCCAGGTTGTTGTTGGTACGACGCAGACGGCGCGCGAGAACCCGCAGCAGCTGTTCGGCGATCTCGGGGCGGTGGTCGATCCACGCCTTGAGCGCTTCGCGGTCCATGCTCACGGCGCGGACCTCGGTGACCGTGGTCGCGGTGGACGTACGCGGACCCGGGTCGAAGATGGACAGCTCACCGAACATGTCGGACGGGCCCATGATCGTCAGCAGGTTCTCACGGCCGTCCGGCGAGCGGCGGCCGATCTTCACCTTGCCGGAAACGATGATGTACAGGCGGTCACCGGGCTCACCTTCGTTGAAGATGACATGTCCGCGGGGGAAGTCGACAGGCTGCAGCTGCTTGGTCAGCGCCGCTACCGCTGAGGGCTCGACTCCTTGGAAGATGCCGGCTCTTGCCAGGACGTCGTCCACGTGCGCTCCTTGGGAATATTGTTCGTCTGTATGCATATTGTGCGCGATTTGCTGCATGTCGACGATGCCCCGGTGATCCGCGGCGTGTCGCTGTGCAACAGGTACGGCTCTGAAGTCTACGTTGAGACGGCTCGGTCTGAGTGACCGATACCACGGAAGTCGCAAAAGTTAACCGGATGATGCGTCCGGTGGTGCGTCTTTCCGGGGGTTTCCCGCGGGTCAGCTGGCGCGGCGTGAGCCCACTTCGGTGATGTCGGCGTCGTCGGATTCGAAGCCCGACCGCCCCTTGCGACGTCGATGGAAGCGTGCCAATGCGTGGGGGAAACCTTCGTGGGCCAGGGTGGCCACTTCGTCGTGACTTGCCTGGTCGAGGAACTCTTCCACCTCTTGCTGACGAACCGTGAGCCGGCGGAGTCTGAACTCCACCCGCTCCATTGCCAGCGCAAACAGCATCAGCAGCACTGGGAAGAGGACCACAGCGAGACCTTGCATACCGGGAAGTAAACACTGCAAATGTCTCAGAAGCGACACAGCAGCAATTCGGATCGGTCGGGTATCCGTAGAGTTGATCCCGTGCATGCGACCCCCAGCGACGGCTCCAAAGTGCGTGGACGCACCCGTTCGCGGGCCGCGAAGCAGGAAGAGACCCGGCTCGGACTCGTCCGGCGCGCCCGGCGGATGAACCGCAGGCTCGCCGAGGCCTTCCCTCACGTCTATTGCGAACTCGACTTCACCACCCCCCTGGACCTCGCCGTCGCGACGATCCTGTCCGCGCAGTGCACTGACGTGCGGGTCAACATGGTGACGCCGGCACTGTTCGCCCGCTACCCCGACGCGAAGGCGTATGCGGAGGCGGAGCGCACCGAACTCGAGGAGTACATCCGGTCCACGGGTTTCTACCGCAACAAGACGAACTCTCTGATCGGGCTCGGGCAGGCTCTGCTCGAGCGATTCGACGGCGAGGTCCCCGGCAATCTGAAGGATCTCGTGACGCTGCCCGGGATCGGCCGGAAGACGGCCAACGTGATTCTCGGCAACGCGTTCGATGTGCCCGGAATCACGGTCGACACCCACTTCGGGCGGCTCGTCCGGCGGTGGAAATGGACCGAGGAGGAAGACCCGGTCAAGGTCGAGCACGCCATCGGCGCCCTGATCGAGCGCAAGGAGTGGACGCTGCTCTCGCACCGGGTGATCTTCCACGGCAGACGCGTCTGCCATGCACGCAAGCCCGCCTGCGGGGTGTGTGTGCTCGCAGGCGACTGTCCGTCGTACGGGCTCGGCCCGATCGACCCCGATGTCGCCGCCGGACTGGTTCGTGGACCGGAGACGGAGCATCTGCTGCGTCTGGCCGGCAGGTGAGGGTAGATACGAGTGTCTAGCGCAGCGCGGTGGAGTCTGGCCGCCCTCGTGGTCGTGGTGGCTCTCGTGGTCGCGATCTGGCCGCGGGGCGACGACGTGGAGGCGCCGTCGTACGAGGACCGGTTCGGTGCGGGCGGCGCCGCCCCCACGTCGGTGGCCGCCGATCCGGACGCGCTCGCGGCGCTGAGGACGCAGGCCCGCCTGGCTCCGTGTCCTCCGCCGGCGGCCGCGCCTCCGGCGGATCCGGTGCTGGCCGGCATCACACTGGAATGTGTGGGCGACGGCAGTCAGGTGGATCTGGCGGCCGCGCTCGGTGGTAAACCGGCGATGCTGAACCTGTGGGCGTACTGGTGTGGCCCCTGCGCCGAGGAGCTGCCCTATATGCAGCAGTTTTCGGATCGTGCGGGTGACGCGGTTACCGTGCTTACGGTGCACACCGATCCCAACGAGTCCAGCGCGCTGTCGCGGCTCATCGATTACTCCGTCACCCTGCCCGGTGTGCAGGACGGCGACGGTCGTGTCCGCGCCGCGGTCGGAGCCCCGCCTGTCCTGCCCGTCTCGGTGCTGATCCGGCCCGACGGCACAGTGGCGAAGGTTCTGCCGCAGCCGTTCCGCAGCGTCGACGAGATCGCGGACGCCGTCGAACAGAACCTGGGGGTGGCGGCATGACGTCTTCCGTGGACGGCGTCGCCGTTCCGCCCTGGCTGCGCCGGGTCGCGCACCGGACCCCGGCCGACCCGCACAGGATCAATCCCGTCCTCGATCGGCGCGCGCCCCGCGGCGCGACTACCCGTGAGGCGGCGGTGCTCGTGTTGTTCGGCGGCCCCGCCGCGGCGGACCCGCTGATGTCGGGGGGCCTGCCCGCCGACGCCGACATCCTGCTCACCCAGCGTGCGTCCACGATGCGGCAGCACAGTGGCCAGGTGGCGTTCCCCGGTGGCGCCAGCGATCCCGGCGACGAGGGACCCATCGCCACCGCGCTGCGGGAGGCCCAGGAGGAGACGGGACTCGACCCGTCCGGTGTCCGCCCGCTCGCCGTGCTCGAGGAGATCTTCATCCCGCCGTCCGGATTCGACGTCACCCCGGTCCTCGCGTACTGGGAGAAGCCCAGCGCGGTCGGCGTGGTCGATCCCGCGGAGGCCGAACGCGTCGCCCGGGTACCCGTCCACACCCTGATCGATCCGCGGAACCGGTTCCAGGTGCGCCACCCGGCCGGGTACCAGGGCCCCGCATTCGCCGCCGACGGCATGCTCGTGTGGGGTTTCACCGCCGGCATCCTCGCCGCACTGTTCGCCGTCTCCGGCTGGGAACAGGAGTGGGACCGCCGCGACATCCGGGACCTCGACACGGTCCTCGCCGAACTCGACAACGACCTCGACGACGACCACCTGACCCACGGTCACGGCCGCCCGGCGGCCGAGCGATGACCGGGTCGCACTGGATCGATCTCGCCATCGTCCTGATCGCCTTCGTCGCCGCGACGTCGGGCTGGCGTCAGGGTGCCGTGGCGTCGGTGCTCGCCTTCATCGGCGTGGTGCTGGGTGCGGTCGCGGGCATCCTGATCGCCCCGCACGTGCTGGTGCACGTGGACGAGGGTCGCGGTCGCGTGCTGGTCGGCATCGCCCTGATCGTGGTGCTGGTGATCGTCGGCGAGGTCGCGGGCATGGTCCTCGGCCGGGCCGCGCGGGGAAGCATGCACAGCCCGGTAGCGCGGTCCGTCGACAGCGTGATCGGCGCCTGCGTGCAGGCTGTCGCGGTGTTCATCGCGGCGTGGCTGCTGGCGATTCCGCTCACGTCCTCGTCCCAGCCCCAGCTCGCGGCGGCGGTGCGCGGGTCGAGCGTCCTCGAGACGGTCGACAACATCGCGCCCGCCTGGATGCGGCAACTGCCCACCGAGTTCACCGCCCTGCTCGACACGTCCGGGCTTCCCGACGTCATCGGGCCGTTCGGGCGCACCCCCATCACGACCGTCGACCCGCCGGACGCCAGTGTCCTGGAGAGCCCCGTCGCGTCCTCGCTGCAGTCGAGCGTGCTGAGGATCCGGGGCGTGGCCCCGAGTTGCCAGCGGGCGCTGGAGGGGTCCGGGTTCGTGGTGGCATCCGACCGGGTGATGACCAACGCGCACGTGGTCGCGGGAACGGCGGGCATCGTCGTCGACACCGCGAACGGGCCGATGGACGCCGAGGTCGTGCTGTTCGACCCGTCCGCCGACGTCGCGGTCCTCGAGGTGCCCGGGCTGGACGCCCCCGTCCTGAACTTCGCGCCCGAGCCTGCGCAGACCGGCGACAACGCGCTGGTGCTCGGCTACCCGGGCGGCGGGCCGTACACGGCCAGCGCCGCGCGGGTCCGGGAGATCCTGGACCTCAGCGGCCCCGACATCTACCGGGCGGGAACCGTGCAGCGTGAGGTGTACACGGTCCGCGGTTCCATCCGGCAGGGCAACTCGGGCGGGCCGCTCGTCGACAGCGACGGCCGAGTGCTCGGGGTGGTGTTCGGCGCAGCCGTCGACAACAGTGACACCGGGTTCGTCCTCACCGCCGCCGAGGTGTCGCGTCAGTTGCAGGCGGCGTCCGGGGCGTCGGTCGCCGTGGACACCGGCGCGTGCATTCTCTGACGGTCAGGCCGTGCGGGGCGCGACGAGGTCGAGCAGGGCGGCGTTGACGCGTTCCGGGGCTTCCCAGTGCGCGTAGTGACCGACACCGGTGACGGTGTGCATCTGCTGGGTGGGTGCGAAGCGGTGGCTGCGGCGCACGGTGTCCGCGAGCACGTACGGGTCGAGGTCGCCGTGCAGATGCAGGACGGGGATCCGCAGCGTCTGATCCATCGACGCCATGAACCGGCTGCCGTCCGGCCGGAACTGACTGCGGAACGCCCACCGCTGGTACTCCAGGGTGCAGTGCGCGGTGCCGGGGATCTGAATCGCCGACCGCATCCGTGACACCACGTCGTCGAATTCGGGATTCTCCGTCCAGCCGGGTCCGGAGCGCTCGCGGATCAACCGCTCGACCTCCGACCCGTCGTCCCGGGTGAGGCGACGTTCGGGGCGCCACGGCACCTGGCAGGAGACGAACGAGGGCAGCAGGGCCTTGCGCTGGTAGCGGTCGTGGAGGACCGCCTGCTTGAGGGCGAGGGGATGCGGTGAGCTGACCAGTGCGATCGACCGGACGAGCCGAGCGTGGAGGACCGCGGTGGCCCAGCAGACGAGGCCGCCGTCGGCGTGCCCGACCAGCGTGGCCTCGCCGTAGCCCATCGCCCGGATCAGGCCGGCGATGTCGCCGGCCAGCGTCCACCCGTCGTAGCCGCGCGGCGGTTTGTCGGAATCGCCGTAGCCGCGGAGGTCGACGGCGACGGCCCGGTACCCCTGCGCGGACAGCGCGGTCAGCTGGTGGCGCCACGACCACCAGAAGTCCGCGAACCCGTGCAGCAGGACGACGAGCGGCGCATCCGGTGTGGATGCGCCGACCTCGACGGTGTGGAATCGGATTCCGTTGGCATGGATGTCGCGATGAATCCAGGGGCCGTCGAAACGGACGGTGGACGGATCGGGTGGTGCCACAGGAGCGAGTTACCGCGCGTGACGTCCGGTGGAGGACGATGCGAGATGGGCTTCCGCATCCGAGTACGACGTGGGCAGGACCGTCTTGGCCTGCTTCAGGGAGTCGATGGTCTTCTCGGGGGCACGGAGTTTGCGAACCCGCAGATAGCCGAGCAGGGCGAGGATCGCCGTCACCACGACCATGATCAGGAAGACGATCAGGAATGCCAGCCAGCGGGCGATCCACACGTCGAGGAGTTCGGCGAGGAAGAAGAAGAAGAAGAACGAACTGAACAGCAGCACGGTGAACGCGAGGATGAAGAACAGGCTGCCCTGCAGGCCCTTCTTGACCTCACCGGTGACCTCGGCCTTCGCGAGCTCGACCTCGGCGCGGACCAGGGTGGACACCTGCGCGGTCGCGTGCTTGACCAGCGTGCCGAGGCTCGCCTCGCCGGGTGTCTGAGCGTCCACGTCCGTGAGCGGGATCGACGACACCGTGTTCGGCACCCCGTCTCCCGTGTAACGCGGGCTGTCTCCCTTGCCGTGAGTGATGCTCACTTGTCGACCCCTCCAGGTAGCTCTTGCACGTCCGAGTCATCCTGCCGGGCCGCATGGGCCCGACCGCGTCGCCACAGTAACGCTGATCCGATCAGCGACGCTGTCAACGATGTCACGAGCACCGCGACCTTAGCTATTTCGGCCGCGCTGCCGTCACCGATTCCCGCAAGCGCGAGATCCGCTACGAGAAGGCTAACGGTGAACCCGATCGCACCGAGCACTGAGAGGGCAAACATGTCCCGGAACCCCAGTGCACGCGGTTTCTTCGCGATACCCAGGCGGATCGCGAGCCAGGAGACACCGAAGATGCCGACGGTCTTGCCGACGAGGAGCCCGGCGATCACGGACTGCGAGACGGGGTTGGTGAACAGCTGCCCGAGGAGCTCGCTGCTGAGGGCGACCCCGGACGCGAACAGGGCGAACAGCGGGACGCAGACACCCGCCGACAGCGGCTGGATGCGGTGCTCGAGGCGGGAGGCCGGGGATTCGCGTTCGCCGGGGTCGCGCCGCACCCGGGTGAGGAGGCCGAGGGCGACGCCGGCCAGCGTGGCGTGGATTCCGGCGTCGTGCATGCAGTACCAGGTGAGCAGGGCGAGCGGAACGTAGAGCAGTGGGGTGGTGATGCGCCGGTGCTGGGCGACGGCGTAGACGACGAGACACCCGGCGGCGCCCAGCAGCCACAGCAGGGCGATCGAGCTGGTGAACAAGACGGCGATGAGCACGATCGCGAGGAGGTCGTCGACGACGGCCAGGCTGAGCAGGAACACGCGGGCGCTCGCCGGGATGCGGGACCCGGTCAGCGCCAGCACACCCAGTGCGAACGCGATGTCGGTGGCGACGGGGATGGCCCAGCCGCGGTCCATGCCGGGTGTGCCGGCGCCGATCGTCGCGGCGATGATCGCGGGCACCACCACGCCGCCGCAGGCCGCGATGATCGGGAGCAGCGCACGTTTGCGGTCGGCGAGTTCGCCCACCACCAGTTCCCGTTTCAGTTCCAGGCCGGCGACGAAGAAGAAGACCGCCAGCAGCCCGTCCTGCGCCCACGTGCCGAGCGTCAGGTTCAGGTGGAGCGCCTCCGGGCCGAACTGGTAGTCGCGCAACGCGAAGTAGGACTCCGCGACGGGGGAGTTCGCCCAGACGAGGGCGATCGCGGCGGCGGCGAGCAGGATCGAACCGCCGACCGTCTCGGTGCGGAGGTAGCGGGAGAGTTCGGAGCGGAGAGGCTGGGTCACCGGGGGGTGCTCGCTTTCGATGTGGTCCGGGTACGGCAAATGCTCTGCCGACCAGACTTCCCGGCGCACCGAGGAGAGCTTATCCAATTTGCCAAGCGAAAGACACGAGGTGTTCAATTCCTAAGGAATGGACTCTCGTCCCAATAGTTGAAATAGCATCGTGCAGGAGTAAGTCGAGTGAGCAGTGCCGTCGATACGTCGAAACCAGATCCGGACGGCGGGGCCACCGTCGCCGGCGTACCCAGAAGCCGGATCGTCGTCGCGAGCATGGTGGGAACGTCCATCGAGTTCTACGACTTCTACATCTATGCGACCGCCGCGGTGTCGGTGTTCCCGCATCTGTTCTTCCCCAAGGGAAATGGCACCACCGCCCTGCTGGCGTCCCTCGCCACATTCGGTCTCGCGTTCGTCGCCCGGCCGCTCGGGTCGATCCTGTTCGGCCACTTCGGCGACCGCATCGGACGCAAGACGACGCTCGTGGGCTCCCTCCTCACCATGGGCATCGCCACATTCGTGATCGGTCTGCTGCCGACCTACCACCAGATCGGCATCGTCGCGCCCGCGCTGCTGGCGCTGATGCGCTTCTGCCAGGGCCTCGGTCTGGGTGGGGAGTGGAGCGGCGCGGCATTGCTCGCGACCGAGACCGCCCAGAAGGGCAAGCGGGCGTGGGCTGCCATGTGGCCGCAGCTGGGCGCGCCGATCGGCTTCTTCCTCGCGAACGGTCTGTTCCTGATCATCACCCTGTTCCTGGACCACGACAACGGCAGCCCCGACCTGGACGGTGCGTTCCTCACCTGGGGCTGGCGGATCCCGTTCCTGCTCAGCGCGATCATGGTGATGATCGGTCTGTACGTGCGGCTCAAGCTCGAGGAGACACCCGTGTTCGCCCGCGCCGTGGAGCGGGGCGAGAAGGTGAAGACCCCGCTGGCCGAGGTGTTCAAGACCAGCTGGCGTCAGCTGATCATCGGCACGTTCGTCATGCTCGCCACGTACACGCTGTTCTACATCATGACCACCTGGGTGCTCAGCTACGGCACCGGCAAGACCCCGGCCCAGGGCGGCACCGGAGCCGGCTTCCAGTACGCCGACTTCCTGGTCCTCCAGCTGATCGCGGTCCTGTTCTTCGCCGGCGCCGTTCCCGTCTCGGGGTGGCTGGCCGACCGCTACGGTCGCCGCATCACGCTGCTCACGATCACCGGGTTCATCATGCTGTTCGGCCTCACGTTCGGCGTCATGCTGAACCAGGACGGCATGGGCAACGCCCGGATGCTCGTCTTCCTGGCCGTCGGAATGTTGTTGATGGGCATGACCTTCGGGCCGATGAGCGCCGTTCTGCCCGAGCTGTTCCCGACCAACGTGCGCTACACGGGGTCGGGGATCGCCTACAACACCGCCAGCATCCTCGGCGCCGCCGTCGCCCCGTTCATCGCGACCTGGCTCGCCACCACGTACGGCGTCGGCTGGGTGGGCATCTACCTGCTGATCGCCGCCGCGCTCACGTTCGTCGCCCTGCTCGTCATGCGCGAGACGCGCGACCAGTCCCTCGACGACGTAGGCGCGTAGCGCCCGTGCGCCTTTCTGGTTGTTCCAACTGCCAGAAAGGCGCACGAGCCGCGCAGCGGCCTATAGTTCTTTGCATGGCGAAAGCCGTGCTGTTGTCCAGGACGGCCCGGATCCGGCTGCCGGCGCAGGATCTGTGGTCGTTCCTCGCCGATACCGATCGGCTCAATCGCAATATCGACCTGTCGCCGGTGCGTTTCGCCCCGACGCTGGATCGTCGCCGCAAGGGACACTATTCGGCGGAGACACGTTCGTACGGGCGGCGGGTGCGGTACGAGGAGTTCCCGTTCGAATGGGTCGAGGGCCGTTTCTATCAGGTTCTTCGCCGCTTCTCCCGCGGCCCGCTCGAGGAGGTCTCCACGGGTGTCCGGCTCCGCCCGGCCGCCGACGGGACCGAGGTCGAGGTGTTCGCCCGGATCGTCCCCCGCACCTGGTTCGGCGCCATCGCGGCGCGAACGCTGCTGGCGCGCACGGGCATACGGAAGACGGTGGCGCTCGCGCACGCGCTGGAGCGACATGTCCGCGACCCTCGGGCGCACGCAGTCCCCGCCCCGCCGTCGCCGGAACAACTCGACGCCGACCGGCTGGAATTCCGGACGGCGCAGCTGTCTCGATCGCACGACGCTCCGAACCTCATCGGGCGCTTGGAGTCCCACTTGCGGACCGGGTCCGATCTGGAGGTGACGGGCATGCGCCCGTTCGAGTTGGCGGACCGCTGGGGTGCCGACCGGATGCAGCTGCTGTACGTCTTCCTCCACGCCGCGGACTGCGGACTGCTGGACCTGAGCTGGAGCGTGCTGTGCCCGGTCTGCCGGACCGCCCGCGAGGACGCCGGCCGGATTCGGCAGTTGCCGAGCCGCGTCCACTGCGACACCTGCGACATCGCGTTCGACACGGACCTCGCGCGGTCGGTGGAGATCCGCTTCGACGTCAACCCGGCCGTCCGCCGGGCGGAGCGGGCCCGGTACTGCATCGGTGGTCCGGCGAATTCACCGTCGGCGGTGGCGCAGTTGCGGCTCGAGCCGGGGGAGTGGCGCTGCGAGCGGCTCGAACTCGACCCGGGATGGCTGCGGCTCCGGTGCTATCAGGTGGGTACCCCGGTGGCCTGCGAGGTCGGTCCTGCGGGCGGAACGCTGCGGGTCGACTGCGGGCCCGGTGATCTCCGGGTGCGTGATGCGCCCGGCACCGACGGTGCTTGCCTGCTGGAGGTCGCGAACCGACTTCCCGGCGAGGCGCTGGTGGTGGTGGAGCGGGAGCGGTGGAAGGACGCCGCGGCGACCGGCGCGCTCGTGACGTCGCTCGACGGTTTCCGGGACCTGTTCCCGGACCAGGGGGTGGCGCCGGGCGACGAGATCGGGATCGCGAACCTGGCGGTGCTGTTCACGGATCTGAGCGGCTCGACCGCCCTGTACGAGCGTATCGGCGACGTCCGGGCGTTCGCGTTCGTGCAGAGCCATTTCCGTTACCTGCGTGACGCGGTGATCCGCGATAACGGCGGAATCGTCAAGCAGATGGGCGACGCGGTCATGGCGACGTTCGCCGACGCGAGGGAGGCCTGGTCGGCGGCGGCGTCGATGCAGTCCGGCTGGGACGACTTCCGTCGCGAGTATCTCGGTGCGGACGACTCGGTGTCGCTGAAAGTCGGGCTGCACCAGGGGCCTGCGGTGATGATCGACAACGACGGCCGGGTCGACTATTTCGGGGCGACGGTCAACCTGGCGGCGCGGGTGCAGGGCTGTGCCGGGGGCGGCGACATCGTCCTGTCCCGGGCCGTGCACGACGATCCGGGGGTGGCGCGGCTGCTCGCGACATCCGGCTACCGGTGCGAAATGTTCACCACCGAGCTGAAGGGAATCGGCGAGGAGCAGACGCTGTGGCGGCTTCACCGCCCGTGAGTGGGTGAGGAGTCCAGAGACTCGTCACCCACTCACAATGCGCGGAGCGGCCTACTTGCCGCGAATGGCGTCGAAGACCTTGGGGTCGACGAGGGTGGAGGTGTCGCCGAGGTCGCGGCCCTCGGCGATGTCCTTGAGCAGGCGCCGCATGATCTTGCCCGACCTCGTTTTGGGGAGTTCGGGGACGATCGTGATCTGGCGGGGCTTGGCGATGGGGCTGATCTCCCGGGACACCTCGGCCTTGAGTTCGGCGATGAGGGTGTCGCCGGTGTTCTCGACACCCTCGCGGAGGATGACGAACGCGACGATGCCCTGGCCGGTGGTCTCGTCGGCGGCGCCGACGACGGCGGCCTCGGCGACGCCGTGGTGTCCGACGAGGGCGGATTCGACCTCGGAGGTGGAGATGCGGTGGCCGGAGACGTTCATGACGTCGTCGACGCGGCCGAGGACCCAGAGGGCGCCGTCGTCGTCGTATTTGGCGCCGTCACCGGCGAAGTACCAGCCCTGATCGGGGTAGCGGGACCAGTAGGTGTCGCGGTAGCGGTCCATGTCGCCCCAGATGCCGCGGAGCATCGACGGCCACGGCTTGTCGAGCACGAGGTAGCCGGAGCCGCCGGCACCGAGTTCTTTCGCGTCGTCGTCGACGATCTTCGCGGAGATACCCGGCAGCGGGGCCATCGCGGAGCCGGGTTTGGTGGCGGTGATGCCGGGCAGCGGGGAGATCATGATGGCGCCGGTCTCGGTCTGCCACCAGGTGTCGACGATGGGGGCGGTGTTTCCGCCGATGACCTCGCGGAACCATTTCCAGGCCTCGGGGTTGATCGGTTCGCCGACGGAGCCGAGGAGCCGGATCGAGGACAGGTCGTGGGCGTCGGGGATCTCGCGGCCCCACTTCATGAAGGTGCGCACCAGGGTGGGGGCGGTGTAGTAGATGCTGACGCCGTACTTTTCGATGATCTGGAAGTGGCGGTGCTCGTCGGGGGAGTTGGGGGTGCCCTCGTAGACCACCTGGGTGACCCCGTTGGACAGCGGTCCGTAGACGATGTAGGAGTGGCCGGTGACCCAGCCGATGTCGGCGGTGCACCAGTACACGTCCTGGCCGGCCTTGTGGTCGAAGACGTTGTGGTGGGTGTAGGAGGCCTGGGTGAGGTAGCCGCCGGAGGTGTGGATGATGCCCTTGGGTTTTCCGGTGGTCCCGGAGGTGTAGAGGATGAACAGCGGGTGTTCGGAGTCGAACGGCTGCGCCTGATGGGTGCCCGGCGCCTTGTCGACGGTCTCGTGCCACCACAGGTCCCGGCCCTCGGTGGTGTCGACGTCGATGCCGGTGCGCTTGACGACGAGCACGTTCTCGACGGACGCGGCGCCGTCCACGGCTTCGTCGACGGCGGGTTTGAGGGGTGCGGCCTGGCCGCGGCGCCACTGTCCGTCGACGGTGACGACGAGTTTCGCTTCGGCGTCGTCGATCCGCGAGCGCAGCGCGGCGGCGGAGAAGCCGGCGAAGACGACGGAGTGGGTCAGGCCGAGGCGGGCGCAGGCGAGCATGGTGACGATGGCCTCGGGGATCATCGGCATGTAGATGGCGACGCGGTCGCCGGCGACGAGTCCGAGGTCGGTGAAGGTGTTGGCGGCCTTGCTGACTTCGGTGAGCAGGTCGTTGTAGGTGAGGTCGCGGGTATCGCCCGGTTCGCCTTCGAAGTGGATGGCGACGCGGTCGCCGTTGCCGGCCAGGACGTGGCGGTCGACGCAGTTGTAGGCGACGTTCAACTCGCCGCCGACGAACCACTTCGCGACGGGGGCGTCGGACCAGTCGAGGACCTCGGAGAAGGGGGTGTGCCAGTGCAGCCGCTCGGCCTGGGTCGCCCAGAATGCGAGTCGGTCCTCGTCTGCGGCGGCCTGCAGTTCGGGACCGGCGTTGGCAGTCTCGGTGAACGCGGGACTCGGCGGGTACACCTGCGGGACGGTGTCAGACTGTTCCGACTTCCCCGTCGCTCCGCTCGCCTGTGCTGCACTGGTCATTGTGGGCCGGCCTTCTTTCCAGTCTCGAGTTCGGCACTTCTAGCACGTGTGAGGGTAGTCACAAGGGCTCCCGAGCGCACCGTTGCACAGGGTTGCATGCCCATATTCTGCGACGATCGGTCGAATGGGCGCGACGGACGGCAAGCGCGGACGACGAGTGGCGACCCCCGCGCAGACGATGTTTCGATCGGATGCCGATTCCGCGAGTTTCACCCGTCGTGGCCACACAGATTGAAACGTTGACTTATCGTCATCCCATCGTTCGGGCTGCGCCCGGCACGGCTGCCCGGAACCATGCAGATCTGGGAGGATCGTCTTGCGCATCACACGTGTGGCAACCGCCGTTCTGGCGGTCGGCCTGGCAGCGGGGCTGCTGTCCGCCTGCTCGTCCGGCGACTCGACGAGCGGCGGTGGCAGCGGAATCGTCAACGCCTGGGCGGGTGAACCGCAGAATCCGTTGATTCCCACCAATACCAGCGAGAATCAGGGTGGCCGCGTCGTCGATTCGCTGTTCGCGGGTCTCGTCTCCTACGACTCCGACGGTGGCGTCCAGAACGAGGTCGCCGAGTCGATCGAGACGACCGACGGCAAGAACTTCACCGTGAAACTGAAGGACGGCTGGACGTTCACGGACGGCACGCCCGTCACCGCGGCCTCGTTCGTCGACGCCTGGAACTACGGCGCCCTGTCGACGAACGCGCAGCTCCAGGCATCCTTCTTCGACCCGATCCAGGGCTACGACGAGGTGGCCGCCGAGAACCCCACGGCGCAGACCATGTCGGGACTGAAGGTGGTCGACGATTCGACGTTCACGATCGAACTGAAGCAACCCGAATCGGCCTTCCCGGACCGGCTCGGCTTCGCCGCGTACTACCCGCTGCCCGCGGTGGCGTACCAGGACATGGCCGCGTTCGGTGAGAATCCCGTCGGCAACGGTCCCTACATGATGTCGGGACCCGGGGCGTGGCAGCACAACGTGCGAATCGACACCGTCGTCAACCCCGACTACAACGGCAACCGTAAGCCGAAGAACGCCGGCGTCGACTTCGTCATGTACAACAGCCTCGACACGGCGTACACGGATCTGCTCGCGGGCAACGTCGACGTCCTCGATCAGGTGCCGCCGAGTGCGGTCACCACGTTCGAGACCGACCTGCCGGGCCGCACCGTGAACCAGCCGTCCGCGACCATCGAGACGTTCACGATCCCGGGCCGGTTGCCGCACTTCAGCGGCGAGGAGGGCACGCTACGCCGGCAGGCCATCTCGATGGCGATCAACCGCGACCAGATCACCCAGCAGATCTACAACAACACCCGCACCCCTGCGCTCGACTTCACCAGTCCCGCCATCGAGGGCTGGTCGGATTCGCTCGTGGGCAACGGGAACCTGAAGTACGACCCGGAGGCGGCGAAGAGGCTGTGGGCCCAGGCCGACGCCATCGCCCCGTGGTCGGGCAGTTTCGAGATCGCCTACAACGGCGACGGCGGCCACAAGGAGTGGGTCGACGCCACCGCCAACAACATCCGCAACACCCTCGGCATCGACGCCAAGGGTAAGGAGTATCCGACGTTCGCGCAGATCCGCACGGAGGCCACCAACCGGACCATCCCCAGCGCATTCCGTTCGGGGTGGCAGGGCGACTACCCGCAGCAGTACGGCTTCCTCGCGCAGAACTACCAGACCGGCGGCAGTTCCAACGACGGCGACTACTCGAACCCCGAGTTCGACCGGCTGCTGCGCGCCTCGGCGGGTGAAGTCGATCCCGGCAAGGCCCAGGACCTGCTGAACCAGGCGCAGGAGGTTCTCCTGCGCGACCTGCCCGCGGTCCCGACGTGGTACCGCAACGCCGCGAGCGGCTGGTCCGAGAACGTGTCGAACGTGGTCATCGACTGGAAGGGCATCCCGATGTATTCGGACATCGAGAAGAACTGACGCACGGGAGTTTTCTCCGACGGGTGGGGCCGCGAGCTGTCAGTTCGCGGCCCCGTTCGGGAATTCGAGCCGAGGCTCGCAGGTTCCCGACGTCACGGCCCCCGACGAATAGGAGGTGATCCGATGCTGTGGTACGTCGGTCGCCGTTTGCTTCAGATGATTCCCGTGTTCCTCGGGGCCACGTTCCTGATCTACGCGATGGTGTTCCTGTTGCCCGGAGACCCGATCGCCGCGTTGGCGGGCGACAAGGCCCTCAGCCCGGCGGTGGCGGCGCAGCTCCGCGCCCGGTACCACCTCGACCAGCCGTTCCTGATGCAGTACTTCCTGTACCTGAAGGGCATCTTCACGCTCGACTTCGGTACGTCCTTCTCCGGTCGCCCCGTCAGCGAGGTTCTGGCGCAAGCATTTCCGATAACCATCAAGCTGTCCCTGATGGCGCTCGCGATCGAGGGGATCTTCGGGATCGGCTTCGGCCTGTTCGCCGGACTCCGTAAGGGCGGCATCTTCGACAGTTCCGTCCTCCTCGTGAGCCTGGTGATCATCGCGATCCCGATCTTCGTCATCGGTTTCCTCGCCCAGTTCTTCATCGGCGTGAAGTGGGGTCTGGTGCCGCCGACGGTCGGGGGTAACACCAGCTTCAAGAATCTGCTGCTGCCCGCCTTCGTCCTCGGGTCGGTGTCGTTCGCGTACGTGCTCCGGCTGACGCGAACGTCGGTCGCCGAGAACCTCACCGCCGACTACGTGAGAACCGCGACGGCCAAGGGTCTTTCACGGCGCCGGGTGGTGCAGGTGCACGTGCTGCGGAACTCGCTGATCCCGGTGGTCACCTTCCTCGGCGCCGATCTGGCCACCCTGATGGGCGGCGCGATCGTCACCGAGGGCATCTTCAACATCAACGGTGTCGGCGGCACGATCTATCAGGCGGTCACCCGCGGCGAGGCGCCCACGGTGGTGTCCTTCGTGACGGTGCTGATCGTCATCTATCTGCTCGCCAACCTGATCGTCGACCTCCTGTACGCCGCGCTCGACCCGAGGATTCGCTATGTCTGAGAAAGTGGAGAACGAGTCCGCCGGAACGGGTGACCGGAAGACCCGGCAGGCGCATTTCGTGGCACCCGAGGAAGTGGCGGCGCCCGGGGAGACCGATGCCGTCCACATCGATCAGCCGCCGACGAGCATGTGGTCGGATGCGTGGCGCGATCTGCGCAAGCGTCCGTTGTTCCTGGTCGCGTCGGTGATCATCGTCGTGGTTGTCGCGGTGGCGGCGTTTCCCGACCTGTTCACCAGCACCGACCCCCGGTTCTGCGATCTCGCGTTCAGCATGCAGGGACCGTCGGCGGGGCACTGGTTCGGATTCGACAAGCAGGGCTGCGACATCTACTCCCGCACTATCCACGGGGCGCGGGCGTCGGTGCTGGTGGGTGTCGGCGTCACGTCGATCGTGCTGGTGGTGGGCGTGGTGTTCGGTTCGGTCGCAGGGTTCTACGGCGGCGCGGTGGATTCGCTGCTGTCCCGGGTCGCCGACATCTTCTTCGGCATCCCGCTCATCCTCGCCGCGATCGTCCTGATGCAGCTGTTCACCAACCGCACCATCTGGACGCTGATCGTCGTCCTCGCCCTGTTCGGGTGGCCGCAGATGGCGAGAATCGCTCGTGGCGCGGTGATCTCGGCGAAGAGCAACGACTACGTGATGGCGTCGCGGGCGCTCGGCGTCTCGAACGTGCGCACCCTCGTCCGGCACGTGCTGCCGAACTCGCTGGCCCCGATCATCGTGATCGCGACCATCTCCCTGGGCATCTACATCGTGGCCGAGGCGACGCTGTCGTTCCTCGGCATCGGGCTGCCGTCCACCGAGATCTCGTGGGGTGGGGACATCAGCACCGCCCAGGTGACCCTGCGTCAGGGGTCGCCGATCCTGTTCTACCCGGCGACCGCGCTGGCGATCACGGTCCTCGGTTTCATCATGATGGGCGACGCTCTCCGGGACGCGCTCGACCCCAGGGCCCGGACGAGGTGAACGCGATGACCGCGAACGATCCGGCCGGGCCACAGAATTCGGCCGACGAGGTGCCGCTGCTCGAGATCCGGGACCTGGAGGTGTCTTTCCAGTCCCATTCCGGGCTCGTGCCCGCGGTGCGTGGGGTCAGCCTCACGGTGTATCCGGGGCAGACGGTGGCGATCGTCGGTGAGTCCGGTTCGGGCAAGTCCACCACCGCCCACGCGATCATCAACCTGCTACCCGGCACCGGAAAGGTGACGGGTGGCCAGATCCTGTTCGAGGGGCAGGACCTGGCGGAAGCGTCCGAGCGGGAGTTCGTCGCACTGCGCGGTAAGAAGATCGGCCTCGTCCCGCAGGACCCGATGTCCAATCTCAACCCGGTGTGGAAGGTCGGGTTCCAGATCGAGGAGGCGTTGGAGGCCAACGGGATCGCGAAGGGCAAGGCCGCGAAGACGCGTGCCGCCGAACTCCTCGAGGAGGCCGGGCTCGCCGACGCCGAGAATCGGCTGGGCCAGTATCCGCACGAGTTCTCCGGGGGCATGCGCCAGCGCGCGCTGATCGCCATCGGGCTGTCGGCCCGCCCGCAACTGCTGATCGCGGACGAGCCCACGTCCGCCCTCGACGTCACGGTCCAACGTCAGATCCTCGATCACCTCGACGGGCTCACCGACGAACTCGGCACTGCGGTCCTGCTCATCACCCACGACCTCGGTCTGGCCGCCGAGCGGGCCGAGCATCTGGTCGTCATGAGCAAGGGACGGGTGGTCGAGGCGGGGCCCGCGCTGGAGATCCTCCAGCGGCCGCGTCACCCGTACACCCGGAAACTGGTGGCGGCGGCGCCGTCGCTGGCGTCGCAACGCCGGAGTTCTTCGCTGGCCCGGGCGGACATCCGGGAGCACGCGCTCGAGGTGGTGGGCGAGGCCGAGCAGCACGGGCAGATCGGCGTCGAGTTCGGCAAGGCCACCGACGACGTGGTCGTGGCCACCGGGCTGACCAAAGTCTTCAAGATCCGCCACGGGCTGCGGAAGTCCACCGACTTCACCGCCGTCGACGACGCCTCGTTCGCGGTCCGACGCGGGACGACCACGGCCATCGTCGGCGAGTCCGGGTCGGGAAAGTCGACGGTCGCGCAGATGGTGCTCGGACTTCTCGCTCCGACGGCGGGGAAGGTCGTGTTCGACGGCAAGGACGTCGCGACGCTGGACCGTCGGGAGACGCTCGCGTTCCGTCGGCGCGTGCAGCCGATCTTCCAGAACCCGTACGGCACGCTCGACCCGATGTACTCGATTTTCCGCACCGTCGAGGAGCCCCTGCGTACCCACAAGGTGGGGACGAAGGCGGAGCGGGAAGCGCGGGTTCGCGACCTGCTGGACAAGGTGGCGTTGCCTGCGTCGGTGATGCGGAGGTTCCCGAACGAGCTGTCCGGTGGCCAGCGGCAGCGGGTGGCGATCGCCCGGGCGCTGGCGCTGCAGCCCGAGATGGTGGTGTGCGACGAGGCGGTGTCTGCGCTGGACGTGCTGGTCCAGGATCAGATCCTCACGCTGCTGAACGACCTGCAGGCGGAGCTGGGGCTGACGTACCTGTTCATCACGCACGACCTGGCGGTGGTGCGGCAGATCGCGGACGACGTGCTCGTCATGTCCGCGGGCGCGATCGTGGAGAAAGCCACCACCGACGAGGTCTTCACGTCGCCGAAGGAGGAGTACACGCGCAAGCTGCTGGACGCGATTCCCGGCGGATCGATCCGGCTCGGCGCCTGACCCGCGGCGGCGCCGGGTAGCGTTCCGATACGTGAGCGACCCGTTGCAGCCCCTCGTCGACCTTCCCGGTGTCCGCGAAGCCGCGGACCGTGCGCGCGACGCGCTCGGCGCGGTTCACCGCCACAAGACCAACCGGCGCGGCTGGCCGACCACGGCGGCCGAGGCGGCGGTCCGGGCGGCCCGCGCCTCCGCGTCGCTGGACGGGGGCAGCACCGAACTGCCCGCCCCCGGCGAGGCCGGCGACCCCATTCTGTCGGGTGCCCTGCGCGTCGGGCAGGCTCTCGACGGTGACGCTCTCACGCTTCTGCAGTCCACCTGGCAGCGTGCGCCACTCCAGGCCCTCGCCCGGCTGCATCTGCTGGCGGCGGCCGACCTCGTGGAGGATCAGGAATTGCTCGGCAGGCCGCGAGCAGGGTCCGGCGTCGCGGAGCGCCTGGACGGTCTGGCTCAGCTGGTGACCGGAGGGACGGCCGCGCCCGCGCCGGTGCTTGCGGCCGTGGTGCACGGGGAATTGTTGACGCTGAGGCCGTTCGGGGTGGGCGACGGTATCGTCGCACGCGCCGCGTCCCGTCTGGTCTCGGTGTCGAGCGGGCTCGATCCCCACAATCTCGGAGTTCCGGAGGTCAGCTGGCTACGCCGGCAGCAGGCGTACCGCAACGGGGCCGCCGCCTTCGCCTCGGGCGAGCCGGAGGGGGTCGGGAGCTGGGTCGTCCTCTGCTGCGGTGCCCTGGAGGCGGGCGCCCGCGAGGCAACGTCGATCGCGGAAGCCGCGGCGAGTTAACTCGAAGCCGTTGCGCTGCAACACGTTCCCGAACATGTGAAACGGGCGGCGCTGCCGACTGGTGTCGACTTCGCCGCCCGTTAGCACGGACAACCGGTTACCAAGCGTGCAATGGTGGGTTGTGTGGGTGGCCTCGGCGAGAGTCCGAATATCATCGGGTCGTCCTTGCAACCGGTGCAGGGTCCTTGCCGGTGAAGACTCGAGTCTCGCAGGCCCACAACGCTTTTGCCCTTATAGTGGCTTATGCTTCGCGTGGGTACCTAGTGCCCGTGCTGGGAATCCTGGTCGGGAGATCGATCCTTCTCTTCTGGGTCGACCTTGGCCTTCCGTTCTTCCGTAACTCCTTTGTACCCCGTGACCCCCCTCACAGCAAGTATCAAATTAGGTTTGTGACCGTGTCGCGGGTTGCGGCGGTCAGCGCTTGCGGCGCAACACTCCATAGGTGAATGCGCCCGCCACGAGGGCCCCGATACTCACTGCGGCGGTGGTCGCGACGGTCGTGGCGGACGGCGCCTGGAGGCGCGCCCGGAGGGAGACTGGATTCGAGAAAGTCAATATGGGCCAACCATTTCCGGCCGCGGCCTTCCGGAGCGCCCGGTCCGGGTTGACGGCCGTCGGATGGCCGACCGCGGTCAGCATCGGCAGATCGGTCACGGAGTCGGAGTAGGCGTAACATGCCGACAGGTCGTAGTGGAATTTTTCGGCCAGTTGCCGCATCGCCTCGACCTTGCCCTCGCCGTAGCAGTAGAACTCCACCTCGCCCGTGTAGAGCCCGTCCGCGACCGCCATGCGGGTGGCCATGCTGCGTGTCGCCCCGAGTGCTTCGGCGATCGGCGTCACCACCTCCTCGCCCGACGCCGAGACCACGATGACGTCGTGACCCCGTAGCTTGTGATCCGCGATGAGGTCGGCGGCCTCCGCGAACACCAGGGGGTCAACGATGTCGTGAAGGGTCTCGGCGACGACGGACCGCACCTGCTCCACGTTCCAGCCCGCACACATGCTCGTGAGGTAGGCGCGCATCCGCTCCATCTGATCGTGGTCCGCGCCCGACAGTAGGAACAGGAACTGCGCGTAACTGCTCTTGAGGACGGACCGTCGATTGATCAGGCCCTGGTCGAAGAACGGTCTGCTGAACGCGAGGGTGCTCGATTTCGCGATGATCGTCTTGTCGAGGTCGAAGAATGCGGCAACCCGACCCGTCTCGGTGTGTCGACCTGTCTTGGCACTTCTCTGTGGCTTCGCGGTCACAATGCCCAAGGATATGCGGACTTCGCCCCGGGGTGCGCGTTCCGTGCAACCGCCCGGAACAGGGGCGTCCGGTATCTCCGACACCGTAAAACATTTGAACAGTTGAACTTGCAAATACTGATCTGGGGAGGTGTAGTATTGCTGATGTCCGGATTTGATCCGGACGATGTTCAGCCCGACCCCCCGGGGCTGAACACTGACGACCCTCGCCTCCTCCCCCCCTGGCGAGGGTCGTCCTCTGTGTGTCGCCGGTCGGCTGTCCTCCGCTTTCTGCATCCGAAAAATTGGTGCGGTAGTACCAATTTTTATCCCCAGCCCCGAAGTTGTCCACAGTTCGAGAAAGGCCCCTTTCGGCGGTCTCCGGCGGCGGGCACGCTCTCTGCATGGACGCACGAGACGGCGGCGAGGTGCTGGTTCTGGTCGACGACGCGGCGCTGTTGCACAGCATCAGGCGTGTGGCGGCAGCGGCCGACCGGACGTTGAACGAGACGGAGGTAGCCGACGCCAGGCACTCCTGGGGCAGCGCGCCGATCGTCGTGCTCGACGCGCGCGCCGCTGCCGCGTGCCGCAACCGGCTTCCGCGCCGGCGCCGGGTCGTGCTGCTGTGCGACGGGCCGCCGGGCATCGACGAGTGGCGGATCGCGACCGCGGTCGGTGCCGAACACGTGCTGGCCGTGCCCGACGACGAGTCGGCCCTGGTCGCCGTTCTCGGCGAGCAACCCCAGCGCCCCGAAGCGGACGGAACCGTCGTCGCCGTGGTCGGCGGATGCGGCGGGGCGGGCGCCTCCACCCTGGCGGCGGCGACCGCCCTCACCGCGGCGACGCGGCCGCAGCCCACGCTGCTGCTCGACACCGACTCGTGGGGATCCGGGCTCGACCTGCTGCTGGGCATCGAGGACGTGCCCGGACTGCGGTGGTCGGGTCTGTCGATCGAAGGCGGCCGGATCTCTTCGGCCGCGCTCCGGGACGCGCTGCCCGCCCGCGGCGAGCACCTGCGGGTTCTCGCCTGCAGCAGGACCGGGCACGGTGCGGGACCGACGGCGGCCGCGGTCCGCGCCGTCACCGACGCCGGGCGTCATGCCGGCGACCTGGTCGTCTGCGACGTGTCGCGGTTCCCCGGCCCGGTCGCGGAGGCCGTCGTCGAACTCGCCGACCTCGTGGTTCTCGTCGTGCCCGCGACCGTCCGGGCCTGCATCGCCGCGGGAAAGGTGTCGCACTGGATCACCGAACGGAACCCCAATCAGGGTCTCGTGGTCCGCGGCCCGGCACCCGGCGGGCTTCGCGGCGCCGACGTGGCAGAGGTCCTCGACCTGCCGCTGATCGCGTCGATGCGCGCCGAGCGGGCGATCACCGGAATGCTCGAACACGGCGGTCTGCGGCCGGGGCGGCGCTCCCCGCTCGGCGCCGCGGCCGAGGCGGTCCTCGACACCGTCGGCAGCAGGCCGCGGACACGGGAGTGGGCGGCATGAGTTCCCTCGTCACCCCCGACCTTCTCGACCGGGTGCGCGAACGCCTCGCACACACGTCCGGCGAGCCGACACCCGCGACGGTCGCCGCGGCCATCCGGGCCGAGTCCGGCGGCGTGCTCGGCGACACCGACCTGCTCGGTGCGTTACGGGTGCTCATGACCGAACTCACGGGCGCAGGCCCGCTCGAGTCGCTGCTGACCGAGCCCGGTGTCGCGGACGTCCTCGTCACGGCCCCGGACCGGGTGTGGGTGGACCGTGGCCGCGGACTCGAACGCGCCGCGGTCCGGTTCACGGACGAGGCGGCGGTGCGCCGACTCGCCCAGCGACTCGCGTTGTCTGCCGGCCGCCGCCTCGACGACGCTCAGCCGTGGGTCGACGGACGGCTGCGCGACGTCGGGAACGGCTCTTTCGGCGTACGGCTGCATGCCGTCCTCGCTCCGGTGGCGCAAGGCGGCACCTGCCTGTCGCTGCGGGTGCTGCGCCCGGCCACCCAGGGGCTCGGCGCGCTCGTCGCCGGCGGGGCCGTGACCGGGTCGGCCCACGATCTGCTGGTGAAGATCGTGCACGCCCGCCTCGCCTTCCTGGTCACCGGCGGCACCGGGGCGGGAAAGACCACGCTGCTGGCCGCGTTGCTGGGTGCAGTGGATCCGGCCGAACGGATCGTGTGTGTGGAGGACGCCGCGGAGTTGGCGCCGACGCACCCGCACGTGGTCCGGCTGGTGGCGCGGGCGCCCAACGTCGAGGGCGTGGGCGAGGTGACCGTCCGGGATCTCGTCCGTCAGTCCCTCCGCATGCGACCCGACCGGATCGTCGTGGGCGAGGTGCGCGGCGCAGAGGTGGTCGACTTGCTGACGGCGCTCAACACGGGTCACGACGGCGGCGCCGGCACGGTGCATGCCAACTCGCCCGAGGAGGTGCCTGCCCGGCTCGAAGCGCTTGCGGCACTGGGCGGAATGGACCGCGCGGCGCTGCACAGTCAGCTGGCCGCGGCCGTCCAGGTGATCCTGCACGTCCACCGGTCGTCGAGCGGGGTCAGGCGGCTGACGCAGATCGGTGCCGTCACTCGCGACGACCGCGGACACGTCACGATCGTTCCGGCCTGGAGTCACGACACGGGGGAGGGGCCGGCGGTGGACCGGCTCCGCCACTGGTGTTCTCGGCGGGAACCGGCGGCTCCGGCCGGGGAGGAATCGTGATCGCAGGTCTGGTGGTGCTTGCCTGCGCGGTACTGGCGGTGCCGTCCGCACGGTCGCGTCCCCGCTTGCTCGCAGTGATCGGTCGGGGAGGATCCCGGCGGCGGATGCGTCTGCCCTGGACGGTTCCGGCGGCGCTCGCCTGCGCTCCGGTCGTGTACGAACTGGGCGGGGCCTGTGCGGTGCTGGCGGCGGTGATCGTTTGTACGACAGCACGGTTCAGGTTGCTGCGGCGTCGGTCGGCGAAAGCGAAGGACGCCGATCTGCGCGTCGTGCTGGCGGGCCTCGAGGTGGTGACGGCGGAACTTCGGGTCGGCGCGCATCCCGCCGCGGCATGTCAGACGGCGGCCGACGAATCGGTAGGCAGCGTGTCGGCGGCCTTCCGCGCCGCGTCGGCGCGCTCGCGGCTCGGGGGATCCGCCGCCGACGGGTTCCGGATCACAGGCTCCGGTGTCGGCACCGAGTTGGGGCGGATCGCCGACATCTGGGCGGTGGCCGACGCGCACGGTCTCGCGCTGGCGGAACTGCTCGAGGCCGCGCGAGCGGACCTGTTGGGACGCAGTCGCTTCCGGCAGCGAACCGAGGCGTCTCTCGCCGGAGCGAGAGCGACGGCGACCGTACTGGCCGGGCTGCCGCTCCTGGGTGTCGGTCTCGGTCAGATGATGGGGGCGTCCCCGCTGGCGGTGCTGTTCGGCGGCGGGGTGGGCGGGATCCTGCTGCTGCTCGGGGCGGGGCTGGTGTGCGCGGGACTGCTGTGGACCGACCGGATCACCGGACGGGTGACGGGATGATGTGGGGCGCGGTACTTCTCCTCGCCTGCGCCGTGCTGGTTTTCCCCGCACCCAGATCGCCGGTGCAGCGACTGCGCGGCGACACCGGCGCACCGGGCGATGCGGCGGACACGACGGGCGGTCCCACGCGCCGCGAGGACCCGCTCGCGACCGCCGCTGCGTTCGACCTGCTCGCCGCGTGCCTGCGCGCTGGGTTGCCGGTCGCGACCGCGGCGCAGGCCGTGGCGCGGTCGGCGCCGGCGCCGCTGTCGGAATCGCTCCGCCGCGCCGCGGACCTGCTCGCCCTGGGCGCGGACGCGGCGACTGCGTGGGAGGCGGCCGCGTCGGACCCGGCCACCGAATCGCTCGCCCGGATGGCCCGGCGGTCGGCGGCATCGGGTTCGTCCCTTGCCGGTTCGATGACGGAACTCGCCGCCGACGCCCGCACCCAGGTCGAGCACCTGGCTTCGGCATCGGCCGAACGAGCGGGCGTGCTCATCAGCGGTCCGCTCGGGTTGTGCTTCCTGCCGGCATTCATCTGTCTCGGGATCATCCCGGTCGTCGTCGGGCTGGCCTCGCGCGTGCTGGACGGCGGGTTGCTTTGACACGCAGATGCTTCCGGCGCAGAACCGCTGCGCCGGGCACTTTGAAGGGGGAACATCATGAAGCACGGAATCCGGTCTCTGGCGGCAGTGCGGGCGCTGACGGCACACCTGGCGCTGCTCGCGACGGACGAGGACGGCATGTCGACCGCCGAGTACGCCATCGGCACCATCGCGGCCGCGGCGTTCGGGGCCGTCCTGTATTCGGTGGTCACCGGCGACAGCATCGTCACGGCGTTGACGAACATCATCGACAAAGCGCTGAACACCGCGGTGTGATGGGGTCCGCCGAGAACCTGCGCCGTTCGGAGGCGGGCGGCGTCACGGTGGAGGCGGCGATTGCGATCGCGTCGATCGTCGCGGTGGTCGTGCTGTGTGTCGGTGCGATCACCGCGGTGACGCTGCACGTCCGGTGTGTCGATTCGGCACGCGAGGCCGCCCGGCTCACCGCCCGCGGAGATCACGAGTCGGCGATCTCCGCGGCGGAGAGAGTGGCCCCGGGCGGCGCCGAGGTGTCGGTCCGGACCGAGGGGGAGTTCGTCGTCGCGACCGTGCGGGCCCACAGCCCCCTGCTTCCGCTCGTGAACATCTCCGCGGAGGCGGTGGCAGTACTCGAACCCACGGTGCCCGGGTGGAGTGGGGGAAGCCGGTGAGTTCGGGGATCTCCGACGACCGCGGCGCCGCGACGGTGCTGGCGTGTTGTGCGCTCGCGGCCCTGGTGGTGGTCACGGCGATGCTGGTGCACGTCGGTTCGGCGGTGGCGGTGCGGCACCGGGCCCAGTCGGCGGCGGATCTGGCTGCCCTCGCCGCGGCCGTCGGTCTGGACCGCGGCACCGACGCGGCGTGCGCCGCGGCGCGGGAGGTGGCGGGGCGGATGCGCACGGAGGTCGTGTCCTGTGAGGTCGACGACTGGGACGTGGAGGTCGCGGTCACCGCGCGAGTGCTCCTGTCCGTGCCGGGCGTCCGGGACGCCCGGGCGGTGGCGAGGGCGGGTCCCGCGGAGTGACGTCGACGGCGGGACCGTGCCGGTGATGCCCATCGCTCCAGCGTGCGCGAGGTTTCCCGGATTATGACCAGATCCGTAATAATCCCGGGCTCGAGAAGTATTGGACGGCATCGATCCTGTGATGCGAGTCTCACTGCAGCGAACTGATTTTCATCCACACCACTCCCCTTGGCGAGAGAGGGCACTACATGACCACGGCACCACCGAAGCGGACCGAGGCCGAGACGAAAGCGCGGAGAGCAGGCATCGCCTCGTTCATCGGCACCACGATCGAGTGGTACGACTTCTACATCTACGGCACCGCGTCCGCCCTGGTCTTCGGTCAGGTGTTCTTCTCCGACACCCTGCCCGCGGGCATGGGCACCCTGCTCGCGTTCGTCACGCTGTGGGCCGGGTTCCTCGCCCGCCCGATCGGCGGCATCGTCTTCGGGCATCTCGGCGACAAGATCGGCCGGAAGACCACCCTGGTCATCACGCTCGTGATGATGGGGACCGCCACGGTCGGGATCGGCCTCCTGCCCTCCTACGCGCAGATCGGGGTGTGGGCGCCCGTCGCGCTGGTCTTCCTTCGCGTCGTTCAGGGCGTGGCCGTGGGCGGCGAGTGGGGCGGGGCCGTCCTGATCGCCAGTGAGAACGCGCCCAAGGGGAAGGGGATTCTGTACTCGGCTTTCGCCCAGCAGGGGTCGCCCGCCGGGAACCTTCTGGCCACGATGGCGTTCTTCCTGCTCTCCGCGATGCCCACCCCGGAATTCGTGCTGTACGGCTGGCGCATCCCGTTCCTGATCTCCGCGGTCCTGGTGATCGTCGGCATGGTCATACGTCTCAAACTCGAAGAGTCGGACGCCATGAAGACCGTGCTGAAGCGGAAGAAGACCGTCGCACTGCCGATCGGCGAGGTGCTGCGCAAGCATTGGGTCCTCGTCCTCCTCGGCGCGGGCGCGCTGCCCCTGGCGCAGGTGACATATTTCAAGAACACCTTTGCGTTGTCCTGGGCCACCAGCGAACTCGGCTACGACCGCGGCACGTTCCTCGGTGCCATCGCGATCGCCCTCGTGGTGCAGTTCGTCGTGCAGCCGTTCGGCGCCGTCCTGGTGTCCCGGATGGATATGCGGAAAGCCATGTGCATCATGGTGATTCCCGAGTTCGTCCTGATGCCGGCGATGTTCTTCGCGATCCGGACCGAGAACTTCGCCATCGCCGTGGTCATGATGTGCCTCGCGACGATTCCGCACTCGATGTTCTACGGCGCCATCGCCGGTGTGCTTGCGCGTGCCTTCCCGGCCAACATTCGCTACAGCGGCCTGTCGGCGGCCTACCAGCTGTGTTCGCTGATCGTCGGCGGCGGCACCCCGGTGCTGGCGCAGTGGATGCTCAACTCGTCCGGCAACATCGTCGGTGTCGCCTTCGTGTCTGCCGGCTACGCCGCCGTATCGCTGGTCTGCACGCTGCTGTTGCTGAACCGGACCGGATTCGACGCGCGCCGGTTGTCGACGGCGGAGCAGTCCGACGCCGACGAACTGCAACTCGACATCGAGCGGGGCGACGCGGTCGACGACACTCCGAGTGCAGGGCAGGCGCGTGCGACAGCCCATACCTGACCGGAACCGTTCACTTCGGGGTGGGCAACGCCTCCTCGGACAGCCTGAGAACTTCCCGCAACGCGGCGCTGTCGTCGTCCGCTCGCCACGCCATCCGCAACTGCAGGGGGCTGGGACCTCCGACCAGCGGGAGGAACGCGACATCCGGGTTGTTGACGTTCTCGGAGACGGAAGAGACGGTCAGCGCGCAGCCGACCTCCGCGGACACCAGCGCCATCAACGCCATCGAGTCCGGAGCGCTCTGCACGATCCGGGGCGTGAAACCGGCATCGTGGGCTGCCCTCTGCAGGGAGTCCCGCAGCGCCGATCCGGGATCGGCGGGCAGTGCCACCCAGGGCTCGGTCGCCAGCTCCGCGATCCGGACGCCGTCGCTGACCGCGAGCGGGTGGTCGGCGGGCACGGCCACCACGAAGTCCTCGTTGAGGATGACGCGGGACGCGATGCCCGGCGGGGTGAAGATCCACCGGGCCAGGCCGATGTCGAGGGTTCCGTCGAGGAGCTTGTTCAGTGCTTCGCTCGCGAAAGCGGAACTGTGCAAGACGAATTCGATTCCCGGGTGAGTGTGGCGGACGAGTTTCGCCCACCGTCCGATGAGCAGATGGGACGAGACTCCGGAGAATCCGATACGCACCCGGCCGACCTGGCCGCGCCCGGCGGCGGCGACGGCGATCTCCGCCAGCCGGCAGGCGTCCAGGATCTCGCGCGCCGGGCCGAGCAGTGCCTCGCCGGCAGAGGTGAGGCGGACGTTCCGGGTGTTCCGATCGAACAGGGTTGCCCCGAGCTGCTTCTCCAGTTGCCGAATGGTTCTGCTCAGCGGGGGCTGAGCCGAGTGCAGGCGCTGTGCGGCCCGGCCGAAGTGCAACTCCTCGGCGACCGCGAGAAATGCAGTGATCTGAGAAATTTCCACGACAGAACTATTGCAGCTCGAGCAAAAGATCTGTCAACACTATTGAGCGCGACGGCGGTAATCCGGTGGGAAGGGTCCCGAAGCGACGTCCGGCCGGTCCGGAGAAGGGCATTGCAATGAGCAAAGTGGTCAGCATGGCGGAAGCCATCGAGACGTACGTCGAAGACGGCATGACCGTCTGTCTCGAAGGGTTTTCGCATCTCATCTCGTTCGCGGCTGCGCACGAGATCATCCGGCAGCAGCGCCGGAACCTCACGCTGTGCCGGATGACGCCGGACATCGTGTCGGATCAACTCGTGGCCGCGGGGTGCGTCTCCAAGCTCGTGGCTTCGTTCTTCGCGAGCGGCTCGGCCGGGTCCCTGCACGAGTTGCGGCGCCGCATCGAGCGTCACGATCCGGTGCCGCTCGAGGTCGAGGAGTACAGCCACTACGGAATGGTCTGCCGCTATCAGGCGGGCGCCGCCGGTCTGCCGTTCTTTCCGCTGCGGTCCTACGCAGGAAGCGACCTTCCGCGGCTCAATCCCCGAATTCGGCTGGTCGAGGACCCCTACGGGGAGGGCACCGTCTACGTCGTTCCGCCGCTGAACCCGGACGTCACCATCGTCCACGCCCAGCGTGCCGACCGCCACGGCAATGTACAGATCTGGGGTATCTCCGGGGTCCAGCAGGAGGCGGTCTACGCCGCGGGGAAGGCGATCGTGGTCGTCGAGGAGATCGTCGACGACGAGATCGTCCGGTCCGACCCCAACCGCACGCTGATTCCCTCGCACGCCGTCGACGCCGTCGTCGTCTGTCCGCGCGGGGCGCACCCCTCCTACGTGCAGGGCTACTACGACCGGGACTGCGCGTTCTATCGGCGCTGGACCGCGATCAGCAAGGACTCGGGACTCCTGCAGGCGTGGCTGAAGGAATGGGTCCACGGCACCGCGAATCACGAGGAGTACCTGGACAAACTCGGCGGCGACTACTGGGACGACCTCGCCGTCGCACCTCGATTTTCCGAACCGGTCGACTACGGGAGCAGAAAATGACCACAGCACGAGTCGGAGCGATCTCGGCGACCGAGGTCATCGTGTCCGTCGCCGCCCGCGAACTCGCAGGCAAGGGGCGTGTCTTCGCCGGTGTCGGCCTGCCGACGCTCGCCGTCGACCTGGCCAAGCGGACCAGCAACCCGGATGTGGAGCTGATCTACGAATCGGGTGTGTGCGGCGCACATCCCGGTGCGATGGCCGAGGGCATCGCCGACTCGGTGGTCGTGTCTGGCGCAGAGTCGGTGGTGTCGATGTCGGCGTTGTTCGGGTACGTGCTGCAGGGCGGCAACGTCGACGTCGGGTTTCTCGGCGCGGCCCAGATCGACAGGTACGGCAGCCTCAACACCAGCATCATCGGAGACTGGGACAAGCCGACGGTACGGTTGCCCGGTGCCGGTGGTGCCGTGGAAATCATGCCCAACGCCGGCGAGATCTTCGTGGTCATGCGACGCCACGACCCGAGCGCCTTCCCCGCGGAACTCGACTTCTGCACGTCGCCGAGTCCGGTCCGGGCCCGCGCGGCGGGCGACGGGATCATGCCCCGGGGCAGAGGGGTGACGAAGGTATTCACGAACCTCGGCGTGCTGTCGCGGCAGGGCCCGTTCGACGAACTGGAGCTGGTCAGTGTGCACGAGGGGGTCACCGTCGACGACGTGCGGGCGCAGACCGGCTGGGAATTGAAGGTCGCGGACGACCTGACGGTCACCGCGCCGCCGACCGGTGAGGAGATTCACCTGCTCCGCGACGTGATCGACAAGGTTCGGTTTTATCTGCGCTGAGCGGCTCGGTCGCCGGCTCAGCCGAGGGTGTCCAGTACCGCCCCGAGGACCCGGATCGCCCCGTCCTTGTCGAGGGGATCGTTGCCGTTTCCGCACTTCGGCGAATACACGCAGGACGGGCACCCGGACGTGCACTCGCACGATCGGATCGCTTCGCGGGTCGCGCCGAGCCAGCGGGTGAGTTCGGCGTGGCCCCGGTCGGCGAATCCGGCGCCGCCGGCGTGACCGTCGTAGACGAACACGGTGGGAAGTCCGGTGTCGGCGTGCAACGCCGTCGAGACGCCGCCGATGTCGCCGCGATCGCACACCGCGACGAGGGGCAGCAATCCGATCGCCGCATGCTCCGCGGCGTGCAGTGCCCCGGGCACGCGTTCCGCCGGAACACCCGCCTGCAGCAGAAGTTCCGGGGTGACCGTGTACATCACCGCGCGGGTGGGAAGGGTGTGCTTGGGCATGTCCAGTTCGACGGCATCGAGGATCTCGCCGGACGACAGTCGCCGCAGGTACCCGATCACCTGATGGGTCACCTCGACCTCGACGAGCGCGACCTCGACGTCGCCGAACTGCTTCTGCTCGAGCACCGAGGTGACGGTGATCTCGGTGGTCTCGCGGGCCGACGTCGTCCAGTCGGGATCCTCCGCGTGGACGAGGGCGAGGCCCTGGTCGAGGTCGAGTTCGTCGACGACGTACGACTCACCCTGATGGATGTGCACGGCGCCGGGGTGGGCGGTGGCCGGAGCGCGGCCGGTGTCGACGGTGCCGAGCATGCGTCCGGATTCGGACACCACAATCGCCACCTGGGTTCCGATTCCACCCCGGATATCCACTGCGCCATGAGGATTTGTGCCGGCGGTGACGAACCAGCCGTGTGCACGACGGCGGATCAGGCCCTGCTCCGACAGCTTCGCGAGCACGTCGAGCGCCCCGAACGCTTCGGCTTCTGCGTCGGACAGTGGTAGTTCCATTGCTGCGCAGAGCAACTGCGGGCCGAGGACGTACGGATTGCTCGGATCGGTGACGGTGGCCTCGACGGGCTTGTCGAGTAGCGCGGACGGATGATGGACGAGGTACGTGTCGAGCGGGTCGTCCCGCGCGACCAGCACGACGAGAGAGCCTTCGCCGCGCCGGCCGGACCGTCCGCCCTGCTGCCAGAACGACGCCACCGTCCCGGGGAACCCGGCGACCACGACGGCGTCGAGGCCGGCGATGTCGACGCCCAGTTCCAGCGCATTCGTCGTCGCCGCCCCCAGCAGCGTGCCGTCGGCGAGGGCGGTCTCGAGTTCGCGCCGGTCCTCGGCGAGGTAACCGGCCCGGTACGACGCGACGCGCGACGCGAGGTCGGGATCGATTTCCCCGAGTAGGCGTTTGGTCGCCATCGCGGTCAGTTCGGCGCCCCGGCGGGAGCGCACGAAGGTCAGCGTGCGGGCGCCTTCGACCATCAGATCGGCCATGATGCGCGCGGCCTCGGACCCGGCGGGCCGCCGGACGGGGCTTCCGTTCTCCCCGGTGACCTCCCGCATGAGCGGGGGTTCCCACAGTGCGACGGTCCGGGGACCGTGCGGCGAACCGTCTTCCACGATCTCTGCGCAGGGTGCCCCGATCAGTCTCGACGCCGCGGCCCCGGGGTCGGCTGTGGTGGCGGACGCGAGGACGAAGACGGGGTCGGCGCCGTAGCGCGCCGCGATGCGCCGGAGCCGCCGCAGCACGAGCGCGACATTCGAGCCGAAGACGCCACGGTAGGAGTGGCATTCGTCGATCACCACGTAGGTCAGGTTGCGGAAGAAGTGCGCCCATCGCTGATGAGTGCGGAGGAGCGAGATGTGCAGCATGTCTGGGTTCGTGAAGAGCCACCGCGAGTTCTCCCGGGCCCAGTGCCGTACCTCGAGCGGGGTGTCGCCGTCGAACACGCACGGGCACGCACTGCTCAGGTCGTCCCCGGCGTCCAGGATCTCGGAGTCGACGAGTGCCGTCACCGCCCGGAGCTGGTCGGCTCCCAGCGCCTTGGTCGGCGAGAGGTAGAGCGCGGTCGCTCGCGGATCCGTTGCCAGAGTGGTGAGTACCGGAAGCTGGTACGCGAGGGATTTCCCCGAAGCGGTGCCGGTGGACACCACGACGTTCGTGCCGTGATGCGCCAGGTCGGCGGCGGCGGCCTGGTGGGTCCACGGACGGGCGATCCCGTTCTCCTGCATGGCCCGGACGACGCTCGGGTGCGCCCAGGCGGGCCATTCCGACAGCTGGGAAGTCCGCGCGGGCATTTCTGCCGCGAAAGTGAGCGGGTCTTCGTCCCGGGGAACACCCTCGAGGACTCGGTTCAGCAGTGTTCGGCCGTATGTTTCGCCCGCATTTCCACTGTCGTCACGTGGTGAAAACGGTGTGCTCACTGAAGTCTCCGGGCTGTCGTAGGGACGGGCGAGTAGCTTCCACACCGCCACGACCTGCGCATTTGATGATAACGAGTGCCCCCTCGGGTCGATCGCCCGGGGTGTCGCGGCGCCGTCGCTAATGCGCAGTTCCGCGGCTGTTCGCTACAAGATCAACTTTTTGTGTGAATTGTTAGGATTTCGACTGTTGCGTTCCCGGAGTTCATGGTTGACTACAACTGGTCGCAGCTTCTGTGTTCGTAGGCTTGAAAGAGTGAACGTTCGCAGGATCGATGTTGCGAACGCGGTGCTCTGCTTTTCCTGAGGGGGAAATCTAGAAGTACAGCGGTCGGAACCGGCCCGGCGGACTGTATGTGCTGTCCGCCGAATCCGGTGGTTAGAAAGAGAAGGAAAAGCATGGCACAGGGCACTGTGAAGTGGTTCAACGCGGAAAAGGGCTTCGGCTTCATCGCACCCGAGGACGGCTCCGCTGACGTCTTCGTTCACTACTCCGAGATCCAGGGCAGCGGCTTCCGCACCCTCGAGGAGAACCAGCGCGTGGAGTTCGAGGTCGGCCAGGGCACCAAGGGTCCCCAGGCAACCGGCGTTCGCGCAGTCTGATTCTGCCGTTCACCTTCGTGAACACGTAAATCAGATAGACGGGGTCCTCGTGGCCGCGTCTGATTCGTCCCCCATCGCCTGAGGCGGTGGGGGACGAGTCGTTTTCACGGCAACGGTGCCGTGGCAAAAGGGGGTACTTCAGTGAGCCAGCTCTCCTTCTTCTCCGCGGAGGCGATGCCGCCGGCAGTCACCGATCTGTGCGGCCTCCTCGCGGCGACGGGCCAGGTGGTCACGTCCGGAGGGCGGGCGCGCATCTCGATCGTGGTCGACGCGCAGTGGCGGGCGGAGGCGATCGCGGAGCTGATCGCGCAGGCCGGACTCGAGGTCGAGATCACGCGCAGCGACGAAGGCAGCCCCCTCGTCCGCACTGCGTCAGTCGTCGACCTGCGGCCTCTCGCGGACCAGTGGACGAGGGGAGCGGTCAAGGCGGTGCCCTCAGGATGGGTGCCGTCGGGGCGTCAGCTGAGGGTGTGGGCGCTGGCGTCGGGCAGGGGCGAAGCGGAGGGCGAACGGTTCGTCCTCGGACTCGATCCGCACGCCCCGGATACCCACGCGCCGTTGGCGCAGGCGTTGATGCGGGCCGGCATCGCGCCGACGCTGATCGGCACCCGTGGGTCCGGTCCGGGGCTCCGGATCTCGGGCCGGCGTAGGCTCGGCAGACTCGTCGAGAGCATCGGCGAGGCTCCCGGAAATGTGGACGACCGTACCGGTTGGCCCCACGTGTAGAGCCGCGTAGACGGTACTGATCTGCGAGGATGGGTTCCGGGTATGTCACTCTAGTAATAGGCGAACCGGGTATAAAAGGGTTTGTCTGCACAACTGTCGAGTGGCAGCGATCGACTTCAGGAAGGCTCGGGCTTCAGGTGGCTAAAGGGGACAACGGCAGTGCACAGGGTGCGGCGGGAGCGTCCGGCCAGCCTCGCCGCCTCGTGATCGTCGAGTCGCCGACCAAGGCCCGCAAGATCGCTCCGTACCTCGGGAAGAACTATGTCGTCGAGGCATCGGTCGGCCACATCCGCGACCTTCCGCGAGGAGCGGCCGACGTCCCGGCCAAGTACAAGGGTGAGTCGTGGGCGCGGCTCGGCGTCAACGTCGACCAGGATTTCGAACCGCTCTACGTGGTCAGTCCGGAGAAGAAGTCCAAGGTCACGGAGCTGAAGAGCCTGCTCAAGGATGCCGACGAACTCTTCCTCGCCACCGACCCCGACCGCGAGGGCGAAGCGATCGCCTGGCACCTCCTCGAGACGCTCAAGCCGAAGATCCCGGTTCGCCGGATGGTCTTCCACGAGATCACCGAGCCGGCCATTCGCGCCGCGGCCGAAGACACCCGCGAGCTCGACAACGACCTGGTGGACGCGCAGGAGACCCGACGCATCCTCGACCGTCTGTACGGCTACGAGGTCAGCCCCGTGCTGTGGAAGAAGGTCATGCCGAGGTTGTCGGCGGGCCGCGTGCAGTCCGTCGCGACCCGCGTCATCGTGCAGCGGGAACGCGAGCGGATGGCGTTCCGCTCGGCGTCGTACTGGGACATCTCGGCCACCCTGGACGCCGGCGCCGACGCCAGCCCCCGCAGTTTCGGCGCGCGTCTGGTGAGCGTCGACGGCTCGCGGGTGGCCACCGGTCGCGACTTCGGTTCGGACGGTCAGCTGAAGACCAGCACGGTCACGGTTCTCGACGAGGCTCGCGCGCAGCGTCTGGCCGAGTCCCTCGCCGGTGTCGATCTCACCGTCTCCTCCGCGGAGAGCAAGCCGTACACCCGCAAGCCCTACGCACCGTTCATGACGTCGACGCTGCAGCAGGAGGCGGGCCGCAAGCTGCGGTTCACGTCCGAGCGGACCATGCGCATCGCGCAGCGGCTGTACGAGAACGGCTACATCACCTACATGCGTACCGACTCGACGACGCTGTCGTCCTCGGCGATCGCTGCCGCCCGGGCGCAGGCCACCGAGTTGTACGGGGCCGAATACGTGCACGACACGCCCCGGCAGTACACACGCAAGGTCAAGAACGCGCAGGAGGCGCACGAGGCCATCCGCCCCGCCGGCGATGTGTTCCAGACCCCCGGCCAGTTGCATTCGCGTCTCGACACCGACGAGTTCCGTCTGTACGAGCTGATCTGGCAGCGCACCGTGGCGTCGCAGATGGCCGACGCGCGGGGCACGACGCTGACCCTGCGGATCACCGGAACCGCGGGCACCGGCGAGGAGTGCACCTTCTCGTCGTCGGGCCGCACCATCACGTTCGCGGGCTTCCTGAAGGCCTACGTGGAGAGCGTCGACGAGGAGGCCGGCGGCCAGTCCGACGACGCCGAGTCGCGTCTGCCCGTGCTCGTCGAGGGCCAGGCGGTCACCGCCACCAAACTCGATCCCGACGGCCACACCACCAACCCGCCTGCTCGTTACACCGAGGCGAGCCTGATCAAGACCCTCGAAGAGCTGGGCATCGGCCGCCCGTCCACGTATTCGTCGATCATCAAGACCATCCTCGATCGCGGATACGTCTACAAGCGCGGCAGCGCGCTGGTCCCGTCCTGGGTGGCGTTCGCCGTCATCGGCCTTCTCGAGATGCACTTCGGACGGTTGGTCGACTTCGACTTCACCGCCGGTATGGAAGACGACCTCGACGCGATCGCCGGTGGCCGCGAACAGCGCGGCAACTGGCTCAGCAGTTTCTACTTCGGCGGCGATCACGGAGCCGAGGGTTCGGTGGCCCGTGAGGGCGGCCTGAAGAAGATGGTCGGCGTCAACCTCGAGGAGATCGACGCCCGCGAGGTCAACTCGATCAGGCTGTTCGACGACGCCGAGGGACGGGAAGTGCACGTCCGCGTCGGTCGGTTCGGGCCGTACCTCGAACGGATGGTCCAGAACCCGGACGACCCCGAGGGCGACCTGATCTCGCAGCGCGCCAACCTGCCCGACGACCTTCCGCCGGACGAGCTGACACCGGAGTACGCGGAGAAGCTGTTCTCGACGCCGCAGGAGGGTCGCAAGCTGGGCGTCGACCCGCTGACCGGGCACGAGATCGTCGCGAAGGAGGGCCGCTTCGGCCCGTACGTCACCGAGATCCTGCCCGAGCCGGAACCGGAGCCCGAACCGGCCGTGGTGCCGGTGACTGACGAATCGGGCGACGGGACGACCAAGACGAAGACCGCTGCCGCCAAGAAGGCGCCCGCGAAGAAGGCGGCGAAGAAGGCCACCGGCCCGAAGCCGCGGACGGGCTCGCTGCTCAAGTCCATGGACCTGGCGACGGTGACGCTCGACGACGCCCTCAAGCTGCTGTCGCTGCCGCGTGTGGTGGGTGTCGATCCCGAGTCGAAGGAAGAGATCACCGCGCAGAACGGCCGCTACGGCCCGTACCTGAAGAAGGGCACGGACTCGCGGTCCCTCGCCACCGAGGACCAGATGTTCACGGTGACCCTCGACGAGGCGCTGAAGATCTACGCGGAGCCCAAACGCCGCGGACGTCAGGCCGCCGCCACCCCGCCGCTGCGTGAGCTGGGCGTCGACTCGGTCAGCGAGAAGCCGATGGTGATCAAGGATGGCCGGTTCGGCCCGTACGTGACCGACGGTGAAACCAACGCCAGCCTCCGCAAGGGTGACGAGGTGGAGTCCATCACCGACGCTCGCGCCTCGGAACTGCTCGCGGACCGGCGTGCCCGCGGCCCCGTCAAGAAGAAGGCCGCGGCCAAGAAGGCGCCCGCCAAGAAGGCTGCGAAGAAGACCGCCGCCAAGAAGGCACCGGCCAAGAAGGCCGCCTCGAAGAAGGCCGCGGACAAGAAGGCGTGAGCCGGCACCTCGGGCCGGCAGGGATGTCGCACGTGCCGGTTAGGCTGGCGCGGTGACGGTATTCGACCGGTTGGTGGGCCAGGAGGACGTCGAGTCCGAGCTGACGGCCGCGGCGACTGCCGCTCGTCGTGGAGTCGGCGAGATGGGCTCCTCGATGACGCACTCGTGGCTGTTCACCGGCCCGCCCGGATCGGGAAGGTCGGTGGCCGCGCAGTGTTTCGCCGCCGCCCTGCAGTGCACGAGCGAAGGCACACCCGGTTGCGGCGTCTGCCACGCCTGCACCACCGCGATGGCCGGCACCCACGGCGACGTCCGGCAGGTCGTCCCCGAGGGCCTGAGCATCAGCGTCAAGGAGATGCGCGCCACCGTGCAGACCGCCGCCCGCCGGCCGAGTACCGGGCGCTGGCAGATCGTCGTCGTCGAGGACGCGGACCGGCTCACCGAGGGCGCGGCCAACGCGCTCCTGAAAGTGGTCGAGGAGCCACCGGACCGCACCGTGTTCCTGCTGTGTGCGCCGTCCGTCGACCCGCAGGACATTTCCGTGACTCTTCGGTCGCGCTGCCGCCACATCCATCTCGTGACGCCGTCCGCCGACTCCATCGCCAAGGTCCTGCGCGAGCGGGACGGCCTGGACCCCGAAGCCGCGCAACTGGCTGCTTCGATCAGCGGTGGCCACGTGGGGCGCGCTCGCCGTCTCGCGACGGATCTGAACGCCAAGGTTCGCCGGAAGGACGCGCTGGACCTGGCGGTCGCGGCGCTGCGACCCGCCACCGCGTTCGCCGCGGCGGAGGAACTGGTGCGTTCCGCCGACGCGGAGGCGAAGGAGATGAGCGCGGCCCGGGACGAGCAGGAGACCGAAGAGTTGCGCACCGCTCTGGGTGCGGGCGGTACCGGTAAGGGTGCGGCCGGAGCCCTGCGCGGTTCGGCGGGTGTGCTGAAGGATCTCGAGAAGCGCCAGAAGTCCCGGGCCACCCGCACGGGTCGCGACGCACTCGACCGCGCACTGATCGATCTGGCCGGTCTCTATCGCGACGCGCTCGCCGTCGCGTGGAAGTCGACCGCCGCCGCGAACCACCCGGACATGGCTGATCGGGCCGCCGACCTCGCGTCGCGAACAACCCCGGAAGGCCTTCTGAAGTGCATCGAAGCCGTTCTCGAGTGCCGCGAGGCGATCGCTGTCAACGTCAAGCCTCAGTGGGCTGTCGACGCCATGGTGGCCAGTCTCGGCGACGCGTTCAGGGAGCCGTTTTCGCATACTCGGGGTTGAGGCGCTAGACTCGCCACCGCCGAAAGGCACCGCTGCCTTAGCTCAGTCGGTAGAGCATTTCACTCGTAATGAAAAGGTCGAGAGTTCGATTCTCTCAGGCAGCTCAGCGGTCCTCTGGCCCTTCCCGATCAGTCGGGAAGGGCCAGAGTCGTCTCCGGGGTCCGATCCACCGGAAACCGCAAGAATCGGGAAGACTGGACGGGTGGACACGCAGAGTGGAACTCCGGCGACGCGGACAAGCGGTCTGCGCGCACTCGGAGCACCTGCCGCTGTCGCGGCCGGCGCCGTGGTCGCGGCAGCGATTCTCCACTTCCGGGATCCACATCAGCCGGGTTCGTACGGTTTCTGCCCCGTCTACGCGCTGACCGGGTGGTGGTGCCCGGCCTGCGGAGGGCTGCGGGCGGTGCACGACCTGACCAATCTCGATCTCGGCGCGGCTGTCGCCGGCAACGTTCTGATCGTCCCGTTTATCGCGGTGATGGTTCTCGCCTGGATCGGATGGGTACGTCGGCGCTGGCAAGGACGAAGCGCTCGCATCTTCGTGGTGGGACCGCGAGTGACAGTGGGTGTGCTCATTTTCCTTGTGGCGTTTACCGTCACCAGGAACACATCTTGGGGAAGCTGGCTCGCGCCGGCCTGACACCTGGTCGCCGCGGGCACGAAACAGAGAGTCGGTTCACAGATGGCAATGCAGGTCTTTTCGTTGATCGCGATCCTGGGCGCGCTGATCGTCCTCATTCCGACCGCGCTGCGAGTCTTCGGCAAGAGCGACAACGTGAAGGCGCCGGACGAGACCGAGGAGTGATCGTGTTGCACTCTCGACAACCCATCGCCGCACGACCATGATTTCGATATGAGCGATTCGCTGAAGGACCGGGTGCGCGAGAAGCTGTTGCGTCAGCTGGCCGAGGACGGGGGGCACCCGGTCCAGGAGGCGGAGGGGGACGACCCACGATTGGTTTCCATCGACTCCGACCTCGCGGCGTTGGAACAAGCATCGGAGGGCGATCTGGTGATCGAGGAGCTCGCAGCCAAGTACTGGGTGCCCTGAAACGGCGGTTCAGCGGCGTTGACCTGGCGATTTGGTGTTCGTGTTTCCCTTCGCGTAACTTATTCCAGGTCAGAGCGACACGGACACCGACCCCGGCCGGAAGGCGGGGGACACGAGGTTGGACGAAGGCGCCTGGTAAATCGGAAGTTCATCACCGTGTATGGTGGTGCTTCGATCCCGGTTTGATCTTGATCAGCATCATGGCTTGCGCCGGTGAAGCTGGTAGGATAAGATGGAACGGTTGCCCCGGAGCGGCCGGCGAGTGAGCCGGAAGTGATGGTGTGCGCGTGTTCTTTGAGAACTCAACAGTGTGTCGATGAATGTCAGTGCCAAATGTTTTTGGTACTCCGCATCACGAATGTTCAACCGCCTCTTGGGGTTTGGTTGGCGTGTGGTGTGGGTATTTTTGCTGGCTTCCCTCCTTCTTCCGTCGGTGGGGGGTCAGTGTTTGATAGCTAGTTTGAGTTTTTGATCGCTAGTGATTTGACTCGATGTCTATGACTGATTGAGGTTCGCCTCTTTCTAGAGTCTTCAACGGAGAGTTTGATCCTGGCTCAGGACGAACGCTGGCGGCGTGCTTAACACATGCAAGTCGAGCGGTAAGGCCCTTCGGGGTACACGAGCGGCGAACGGGTGAGTAACACGTGGGTGATCTGCCCTGCACTTCGGGATAAGCCTGGGAAACTGGGTCTAATACCGGATATGACCTTCGGCTGCATGGCCGTTGGTGGAAAGGTTTACTGGTGCAGGATGGGCCCGCGGCCTATCAGCTTGTTGGTGGGGTAATGGCCTACCAAGGCGACGACGGGTAGCCGACCTGAGAGGGTGACCGGCCACACTGGGACTGAGACACGGCCCAGACTCCTACGGGAGGCAGCAGTGGGGAATATTGCACAATGGGCGAAAGCCTGATGCAGCGACGCCGCGTGAGGGATGACGGCCTTCGGGTTGTAAACCTCTTTCAGCAGGGACGAAGCGAAAGTGACGGTACCTGCAGAAGAAGCACCGGCCAACTACGTGCCAGCAGCCGCGGTAATACGTAGGGTGCAAGCGTTGTCCGGAATTACTGGGCGTAAAGAGCTCGTAGGCGGTTTGTCGCGTCGTCTGTGAAAACTCGAGGCTCAACCTCGAGCTTGCAGGCGATACGGGCAGACTTGAGTACTGCAGGGGAGACTGGAATTCCTGGTGTAGCGGTGAAATGCGCAGATATCAGGAGGAACACCGGTGGCGAAGGCGGGTCTCTGGGCAGTAACTGACGCTGAGGAGCGAAAGCGTGGGTAGCGAACAGGATTAGATACCCTGGTAGTCCACGCCGTAAACGGTGGGCGCTAGGTGTGGGTTTCCTTCCACGGGATCCGTGCCGTAGCTAACGCATTAAGCGCCCCGCCTGGGGAGTACGGCCGCAAGGCTAAAACTCAAAGGAATTGACGGGGGCCCGCACAAGCGGCGGAGCATGTGGATTAATTCGATGCAACGCGAAGAACCTTACCTGGGTTTGACATATACCGGAAAGCTGCAGAGATGTGGCCCCCCTTGTGGTCGGTATACAGGTGGTGCATGGCTGTCGTCAGCTCGTGTCGTGAGATGTTGGGTTAAGTCCCGCAACGAGCGCAACCCTTGTCTTATGTTGCCAGCACGTAATGGTGGGGACTCGTAAGAGACTGCCGGGGTCAACTCGGAGGAAGGTGGGGACGACGTCAAGTCATCATGCCCCTTATGTCCAGGGCTTCACACATGCTACAATGGCCGGTACAGAGGGCTGCGATACCGTGAGGTGGAGCGAATCCCTTAAAGCCGGTCTCAGTTCGGATCGGGGTCTGCAACTCGACCCCGTGAAGTCGGAGTCGCTAGTAATCGCAGATCAGCAACGCTGCGGTGAATACGTTCCCGGGCCTTGTACACACCGCCCGTCACGTCATGAAAGTCGGTAACACCCGAAGCCGGTGGCCTAACCCCTCGTGGGAGGGAGCCGTCGAAGGTGGGATCGGCGATTGGGACGAAGTCGTAACAAGGTAGCCGTACCGGAAGGTGCGGCTGGATCACCTCCTTTCTAAGGAGCATTCTCCAGACGTGCACCACTGAACAGTCAGTGGATGATGTTCTGGCAGAGACTGTTTCGTTCCCACATGTGGAACGGCAGACGCTCATGGGTGGAACACTGACAAACATTCTTTTCACTGCTGCCGGCCCGAGTGCCGGTGGGAGAAGAGTTATATCGATGCACTGTTGGGTCCTGAGAGAACACGTGAGTGTTTGTCTCTTGGGTAAGAACGATCCGGTTCGAATGTCAGGCAGACCGCGCCATTTCGGTGGTGGGCATGGTGCTGGCGGGAGTTCGAGCGGGGTGTGTTGTTTGAGAACTGCACAGTGGACGCGAGCATCTTTGTTGTAAGTAATGAAGAGCGTACGGTGGATGCCTTGGCACCAGGAGCCGATGAAGGACGTAGGAGGCTGCGATAAGCCTCGGGGAGCTGTCAACCGAGCTGAGATCCGAGGATGTCCGAATGGGGAAACCCAGCACGAGTGATGTCGTGTTACCCGCACCTGAATATATAGGGTGTGTGGAGGGAACGTGGGGAAGTGAAACATCTCAGTACCCACAGGAAGAGAAAACAATAGTGATTCCGTGAGTAGTGGCGAGCGAAAGCGGAAGAGGCTAAACCATGGATGTGTGATAGCCGGCAGGTGTTGCATTCGTGGGGTTGTGGGGTTCATCTTGTCGATGCTGCCGTGTTGGCCGACAGTAAGAAATCGTTGTGTTAGTGGAAGTGGTCTGGAACGGCCTGTCGTAGAGGGTGAGAATCCCGTACACGAAAACATGACGACTGTCGTGATGGAAACCCAAGTAGCACCGGGCCCGTGAAATCTGGTGTGAATCTGTCGGGACCACCCGATAAGCCTGAATACTCCCTGGTGACCGATAGCGGACTAGTACCGTGAGGGAAAGGTGAAAAGTACCCCGGGAGGGGAGTGAAATAGTACCTGAAACCGTGCGCTTACAATCCGTCAAAGCCTTCGAGCCACTTGTGGCTGGGGGTGATGGCGTGCCTTTTGAAGAATGAGCCTGCGAGTTAGTGGCATGTCGCGAGGTTAACCCGTGTGGGGTAGCCGTAGCGAAAGCGAGTCCGAATAGGGCGTTCGTAGTGGCATGTTCTAGACCCGAAGCGGAGTGATCTACCCATGGCCAGGTTGAAGCGACGGTAAGACGTCGTGGAGGACCGAACCCACTTAGGTTGAAAACTGAGGGGATGAGCTGTGGGTAGGGGTGAAAGGCCAATCAAACTCCGTGATAGCTGGTTCTCCCCGAAATGCATTTAGGTGCAGCGTCGCGTGTTTCTCACCGGAGGTAGAGCTACTGGATGGTCTAGGGGGCCCACAAGCTTACCGAAATCAGCCAAACTCCGAATGCCGGTGAGTGAGAGCGCGGCAGTGAGACTGCGGGCGATAAGGTTCGTAGTCGAGAGGGAAACAGCCCAGATCGCCAGCTAAGGTCCCTAAGCGTGTACTAAGTGGAAAAGGATGTGGGGTCGCGAAGACAACCAGGAGGTTGGCTTAGAAGCAGCCACCCTTGAAAGAGTGCGTAATAGCTCACTGGTCAAGTGATCCTGCGCCGACAATGTAGCGGGGCTCAAGTACACCACCGAAGCTGCGGCACTCACACAATGCACCCCCTCGATTCTGCGGAGTCGTGGGCAGTGGTGTGGGTGGGTAGGGGAGCGTCGTGTGGCCATGGAAGCGGCGGGGTGACCCAGCCGTGGAGGCCACACGAGTGAGAATGCAGGCATGAGTAGCGAAAGACGAGTGAGAAACTCGTCCGCCGAATGACCAAGGGTTCCTGGGCCAGGTTAATCCGCCCAGGGTGAGTCGGGACCTAAGACGAGGCCGACAGGCGTAGCCGATGGACAACGGGTTGATATTCCCGTACCCGTGTGAACGCGCCCCTGGTGAATCAGTGATACTAACCATCCTGAAGCGTCCTTACGTCCCTTCGGGGGCCCTGGATGTGGATGCATGGGACCTGATCTGGTAGTAGCCAAGCGATGGGGTGACGCAGGAAGGTAGCTGAGCCAGTCAGTGGTAATACTGGTGTAAGCCTGTAGGGCGAACGGTAGGCAAATCCGCCGTTCATACAGCCTGAGAGGTGACGCATAGCCGAATGAGGCGAATTCAGTGATCCTATGCTGCCGAGAAAAGCCTCTAGCGAGCTTTCACACGGCCCGTACCCCAAACCGACACAGGTGGTCAGGTAGAGAATACTAAGGCGATCGAGATAACTATGGTTAAGGAACTCGGCAAAATGCCCCCGTAACTTCGGGAGAAGGGGGGCCTCGTCCGGTGATCACTCTTGCAGTGTGAGCTGGGTGGGGCCGCAGAGACCAGTGAGAAGCGACTGTTTACTAAAAACACAGGTCCGTGCGAAGTCGTAAGACGATGTATACGGACTGACGCCTGCCCGGTGCTGGAAGGTTAAGAGGACCGGTTAGCCACTTGTGGCGAAGCTGAGAATTTAAGCCCCAGTAAACGGCGGTGGTAACTATAACCATCCTAAGGTAGCGAAATTCCTTGTCGGGTAAGTTCCGACCTGCACGAATGGCGTAACGACTTCTCAGCTGTCTCAACCATAGACTCGGCGAAATTGCATTACGAGTAAAGATGCTCGTTACGCGCGGCAGGACGAAAAGACCCCGGGACCTTCACTACAGCTTGGTATTGGTGTTCGGTTCGGTTTGTGTAGGATAGGTGGGAGACTGTGAAGCGCTCACGCCAGTGAGTGTGGAGTCGTTGTTGAAATACCACTCTGATCGTATTGGACCTCTAACCTCGGACCATGATCTGGTTCAGGGACAGTGCCTGGTGGGTAGTTTAACTGGGGCGGTTGCCTCCCAAAATGTAACGGAGGCGCCCAAAGGTTCCCTCAGCCTGGTTGGCAATCAGGTGTCGAGTGCAAGTGCACAAGGGAGCTTGACTGTGAGACTGACAGGTCGAGCAGGGACGAAAGTCGGGACTAGTGATCCGGCACCGGCAAGTGGAAGCGGTGTCGCTCAACGGATAAAAGGTACCCCGGGGATAACAGGCTGATCTTCCCCAAGAGTCCATATCGACGGGATGGTTTGGCACCTCGATGTCGGCTCGTCGCATCCTGGGGCTGGAGTAGGTCCCAAGGGTTGGGCTGTTCGCCCATTAAAGCGGCACGCGAGCTGGGTTTAGAACGTCGTGAGACAGTTCGGTCTCTATCCGCCGCGCGCGTTAGAAACTTGAGGAAGGCTGTCCCTAGTACGAGAGGACCGGGACGGACGAACCTCTGGTGTGCCAGTTGTTCCACCAGGAGCACCGCTGGTTAGCTACGTTCGGAAGGGATAACCGCTGAAAGCATCTAAGCGGGAAGCCTGTTCCAAGATGAGGTTTCTCACCCCCTCGAGGGGGTAAGGCCCCCGGCAGACCACCGGGTTGATAGGCCAGAACTGGAAGCCAGGTAACTGGTGCAGGTGACTGGTACTAATAGGCCGAGGACTTACCACAAAGAAGCTACGCGTCCACTGTGCAGTATCTGAAACAACACACACGATTCACACGTTTTTCGTGGATCGTGTGTGGGCGAAGCCCCCCAAAAAAGGGGGGTTCAGCGTTCACTCGATTCACACGCGAAGCGTGTGTGACAGTTTCATAGAGTTACGGCGGCCATAGCGGAGGGGAAACGCCCGGTCCCATTCCGAACCCGGAAGCTAAGCCCTCCAGCGCCGATGGTACTGCACCCGACAGGGTGTGGGAGAGTAGGACACCGCCGAACATCCGTTACCGAAAGCCCCCCAACCATGTTGGGGGGCTTTCGGCATTTCAGGAACAGTATTCACCCACAGCAATTTGATAACGCTGCGGTAACGTCCCCCCGGTTCCCCTTTGGCAGGTCCTTCGCCTGCGTAACGTGGCCCGGGCAGATCCGTTGGGATCGTGCCGTGCGGTGCGCGTCCTTCCGGATCACCCGAGGTGACGAAGGGGAATCTGTGGTGACGAGCACGATGTCGAAACAACGTCCGGCGGTCAGAGCGGCTGTCGCCTTCGCGGGCCTGGTGGTGGCCGCCGGCTCCGTCGCGGGGTGTACGAAGACCGACACGGCCAGCGGCGGATCGCTCCTCCAGCAACTGCAGGACAGCGGAACGGTCACCGTCGGATTCGCCGGCGAAGCGCCGTACAGCTTCGAGCAGGACGGCCAGTTGACCGGCGCCACCGTGGCCCTGCACCGGGAAATCTTCAAGAACCTCGGAATCGACAACGTCGAGGGCGTCAGCACCGACTTCGGAGCACTCATTCCCGGGTTGCAGGCCCGCCGCTTCGACGTCGTCAGCGCCGGAATGTCGATCCTGCCGCAGCGCTGCGAACAGGCAGCGTTCAGTGAGCCGGAGTTCAACTACACGACCGCGCTGATGGTGCCCAAGGGCAATCCGGCGAATCTCACCGACATGCAGTCGGTGCAGCAGAGCGGTGTGCGGATGGCCGCGATGACCGGGGCGATCGAATCGGACTACGCGCAGCAACTCGGGATCGACGCGATGCAGGTGGCGTCGCCGCAGGACGGTATGGATGCCGTTGCCAACGGGCGAGCGGATGTCTTTGCGCTGACCGGGATCTCACTGAACTGGCTGGCGCAGAACAATCCGCAGGCGCCGGTGGAGGTGACCAACTCGTTCGTCGCCGTGATCGACGGGGTACCCCAGGTCGGTGCCGGCGGAACGGTCTTCCGTAAGGAGGACACCGAGTTGCGCGACGCCTACAACGCCGAGTTGGCGAAGATCACGTCCGACAAGGAGAAGTACCTGTCGATCGTCGGACCGTTCGGGTTCACCGAAGAGGAACTGCCCGATCCGAACCTGACCACCGCCAAACTCTGCGGCGGGGCCGGCTGATCGTCGCAGAGGTCTGCCTGTGAAGGAGAATATCGACGCGCTGCTGGATGCGTGGCCGAGCATCCAGGAAGGCATCGTCGTCACGCTCCAACTGACGGCGGGAGGCGCGCTCCTGGCATTCGTCCTCGCGCTCGTTCTCGGGTTGGCTGCTCGTGCCCACAACATCGTGATCCGCGGATCGGCCCGCGCGTTCATCGAATTCTTCCGGGGCACTTCGCTGTTGGTGCAGCTGTTCTGGTTGTTCTACGTCGTTCCGCTGTTCGGTTACCTCATCGACCCCGTGCTGTGCGGGATCCTCGCGCTCGGTCTGAACTACGGCGCTTACGGAGCCGAGGTGGTTCGTGGTGCGATCAACTCGGTGCCGCAATCGCAGTGGGAGGCTGCGACGGCACTGGATTTCAGTCACTGGCAACGGCTGCGGCGGGTGGTCTTCCCGCAGGCGTGGGCCGAGATGATTCCGCCGCTGACGAATCTGTTGATCCAGCTGCTCAAGGGCACCGCCCTCGCAAGCTACATCCTTCTGCAGGACTTGACCTTCGAGATCGACCAGCTCCGGCAGACGACCGGCAACACGCTCTTCGCGTTCGGTGTGGGGCTCGTCATCTACTTCGTCATCGGTTACGTGCTGACCCTGCTGATGAACGCGCTGGAGGTGCGCGCCAAGAATCGCCTCGGCACGGGACCGTCCCTGCGTGAGATCTTCAGCCTCGCACCGTCCGATCCCCGGGGATTGGAGGCCGCGAAGCAATGAGCGTCCACTGGAGCTGGGATCGCGCGTTCGAGGCTCTGCCCGTGCTGCTCGAGGGTTTCAAGATCACCCTGATCGCCACCGTGCTCGGGTTCCTGATCTCCGTCGTTCTCGGGCTGGTCATCGCGTTGATCCGGCAGGCCGCACCACGGTGGGTGAGTGCGCCGGTCCGTGCGGTCAGCGAGTTCATCCGGTTGACCCCGCTCGTCGTGCAACTGCTGTTCGTGTACTACACGTTCACCGGGCTCTCGCCACTGCAGATCGGCGTGGCAGTGCTCGGAATTCACTATTCGACGTACATGGCGGAGGTGTACCGGGCGGGGATCGAGGCGGTGCCCGTCGGGCAGTGGGAGGCGGCGAGGGCCTTGTCCATCGCGCCCGCCCGGACGTGGCGGGCGATCATCCTGCCGCAGGCCATCCGTCGCGTCGTCCCGGCGCTGGGCAACTACGCGGTGTCGATGTTCAAGGACACCCCGTTCCTGTTCGCCATCACGGTGGTGGAAATGGTGACCGCCGCGCAGCAGTTCGGCGCCCGGCACTTCCAGTACCTCGAACCGTTGACGCTGGCGGGTGTGATCTTCCTGCTCGCCAGCTACCCGACGTCCCTGCTCATACGGCGATTGGAGAGACGTCTTGCCCGATGACGCGAGCGCAGCAACCCCGATGATCCGATTCGACGACGTCGTGAAGCAGTTCGGCGACCACGTCGTGCTCGATCACCTGGACTTTCGGGTCGAGCGCGGCGACCGCGTGACCCTGATCGGACCGAGCGGATCGGGGAAGACGACGATCCTGCGGCTGCTCATGACCCTCGAGAAGGTGAACGACGGCGTCATCTGGGTGGACGGAGCGCCTCTGACACACGAGGAGAAGGGCGGCAAACTCGTTCCGGCGTCGGAGAAGTACGTGCGCCGGATACGACGCCGGATCGGCATGGTCTTCCAGCAGTTCAACCTGTTCCCGAACATGAACGTGATCGAGAACATCACCGAAGCGCCGATCCACGTGCTCGGCCTGGACAAGGCCACAGCCGCGAAGCGGGCACGCGAGTTGCTCGAGACGGTCGGTTTGTCGGACAAGGAGACCGCGCACCCGACACAGCTGTCCGGTGGTCAGCAACAGCGGGTCGCGATTGCCCGAGCCCTGGCGATGGACCCCGACATCCTGCTGCTCGACGAGGTGACGTCGGCGCTGGATCCGGAACTGGTGGCGGACGTCCTCGACGTACTCAGGGACGTCGCGCGCACCACCGACATCACGATGCTGATCGTCACGCACGAAATGCAGTTCGCGCGGGACGTGTCGAACCGGGTGATGATGTTCGACGCCGGCCGCATCGTGGAAGAGGGCGACCCGGCCACGATCTTCACCGCACCGAAGCACGAGCGCACCAAGACGTTCCTGAAGGCCGTGCTGGCCGACTGATTCGGTTATCGCGAACTGGTCGCGAGTTCGGTCTCGTCGACGGCAGCGCGCCGTGCGAACCGCCCCGCCATCCACGCACACACCAGCAACTGGAGTTGGTGGAACAGCATGAGCGGCAGCACGATCAGGCCGATCGGCTGACTGGCGAACAGGACGGTGGCCATCGGAAGGCCGGTGGCGAGGCTCTTCTTCGACCCGCAGAACGTGATCGTGATCTGATCGGCCCGGTCGAACCCGAGTCGCTTCGACCCGAACCAGGTGAGGGACAGGACGATCGCGAGCAGCACCGCGCACACCGCGAGCAGGCCGAGGAGCCGGCCGACGGACAGCGTGCCCCAGATGCCCTCGTTCATTCCCTCGCTGAATGCGACGTAGACGACCAGCAGGATCGACCCCCGGTCGACGAGCTTGAGCGGTGCGCCGTGTTTCTTCACCCACGGGCCGATCCACCGTCGCACGGCCTGGCCGGCGATGAACGGGAGCAGCAGCATGACGAGGATTCCGATCGCGGAGGACGCGTCGAAGCCCGCCCCCTCGCTCGTCATCAACAACGCCACGAGCAGGGGAGTGACGAAGATGCCGAGGATGTTGGAGAACGACGCGCTGACGATCGCCCCGGGCACGTTGCCGCGGGCGATCGACACGAAGGCGATTGACGACTGGACCGTCGACGGCAGGAGGCAGACGTACAGAAGGCCCAGGTACAGCGGTTGGGTCAGGATCGTCGGGACCAGCACGCGTGCCGCGATTCCGAGGAGCGGGAAGATGACGAACGTCGCCGCGAGGATGGTGAGGTGGAGGCGCCAGTGGCGCAGGCCCTGCAGGGCCTCCTGCGTGGAGAGCCGGGCGCCGTACAGGAAGAACAGAATTCCGACGGCCACCTTCGTGGCCCAGGTGAACGCGGTCAGGGCGGTGCCGTCGGCGGGGACCAGGCTGGCGATCCCGACGGTGATCAGGATGCCGATGATGAACGGATCGAGTCTTCCGAGCAGCGGGATCTTCGTCAGCATGGTTCGACCGTAAGGAATCCGCGGATATTTCGAAAGACGATAGTGACGTTTACTGTAATGCCGAACCGTGATAACAATGGGTCGTGTTCGATCCGGTTCACCTGCGGAGCTTCCTGGCTGTCGCACGCACCAGGAGTTTCACCGCCGCGGCCCGGCGGCTGAACCTGCGGCAATCGACGGTGAGCCAGCATGTCGGAAAGCTGGAGAACGCTGCCGGTCGGCGCCTGTTTCTGCGGGATACGCATTCGGTCGAGCTGACCGCGGACGGCTCCGTGATGGTGGGGTTCGCGACGTCGATACTCGAGCGCCACTCGGACGCCGAACGCTACTTCACGCAGTCCGGGGTGCGGGGACGCGTGCGATTCGGGGCGTCCGAGGATCTGGTTCTGCACGAACTTCCCCGGATTCTGGGTGAGTTCCGGCGCAGCCATCCGCTCGTGGATCTCGAACTCACGGTGGCGTTGAGCGAAGTGCTGTTCCAGCAACTGCACGAAGGCCGGCTGGACATGGTCTTCGGGAAGCGTCGCCCAGGAGACCGGCACGGGGAACTGGTGTGGACCGATCGGTTGGCGTTCTTCGCGGCACCGGACTTCGTTCCGGACGCCGAGGGCCCGGTGCCGCTGGTGGCCTATCCGCCGCCGTCGATCACCCGGGCAGCGGCGCTGGACGCCCTGGAGAAATCCGGGCGCGGCGCGCGCGTGGCGTGCGTGACGGACAGTCTGAACGGGTTGCGGGCCGCCTGCCTCGCGGGACTCGGGGTCGTGTTCCACGCGGAAACCCTTCCGCCCGCGGGGCTGGTACCGGTGCGGATGCGTTCGCGCGACGAATGGGGGCCCGCGGTCGACGTCGAATTCGTGCTGGAGGCCCGGCGGAGCGTTCTCAGCGAACCGGAGCAGGCCCTGCGCGCCGCCATCCTCGAGAACGCGGATCGACTGCGCGCGTGACCTCGGTGGGGGCTGACCCCACCGAGGCCGTCGAGCCCTCAGAAAATGAGTACGGACAGCGCGGTGGACAGCACCAGGCCGGACACCACCGGCACGAAACACTTCCGGGCGAGTTCGAGGACGGGCACCCGGGCGAAACCGGCCACCGCGATCAACGACGACCATGCGACGAGCGTTCCACCGCCGGACCAGATGTTCCCCATCTGACCGATCGCCGCCAGGGTTGCGGGGTCCATCCCGACAGCGGGTCCGAGTGCGCCTGCGAGCGAACCGGTCAGCGGCAGGCCCGTGAAGCCGGAGCCCTCGAGGCCCGCGATCATTCCGATGGCGAGAATGCCGAACGACGTGACGAAGGCGTTCTGGGGCAGGTGCGACTGTGCGGCGTTCACCAGGTCGAACAGTAACGTCGGACCGGTCGCGTCCGCGGGAAGTCCGAGGATGGCGGCGGAGAAGTCGCCGTTGCCGATGAAGAAGAATCCGGCGATCGGGATCACGATGCCCATCGCCTTGAAGGCGAAGACGAGGCCGTCGATCAGGTGCTCGGACGTCGTCTCGAGAAAGCCCTTCTTGTCGTTGGTCGCGGCGGCGGCGAACAGGATGAGCGCGGCGATGCCGCCGACCATCGCCGCCGCGTCGCCGCCCTTGAGATCGGGCACCAGGTCGGTGAACTTGCCGACCATGAGGTAGACGATGAACGCCAGATACGCGACGGGCACGAGCACCGCGAAAGTCTTTGCGGCACGGATGCTCTTGAACGTGTCGTCGATGACCTGCCGCGCCGAGGCCGTCACGGGTTCGGCGAGGACCGCCGTCGAGGACGGGGACGAGGAGGCGGGAGGTGCGGTCGCGGCTGCGCCGGAACCGACGGTTGTCGTGGCCTCGGCCGGTCGCGGGTCGCTCGCGTCGCCGCCGGGCTTGCCGAAGTCGCTCTCTGCGCGGGACTCCCAGTCGGTGAGCAGTTCCGGTGTGGGTCGGCGCATGTGCCTGCGCTGCGTGAAGTAGGCGATGAGGAGCGCGGTGAGGCCGACGATCAGGGACATCACCAGGGCGCGGTCCGCGACGACGTCCGGATCGACGCCTGCCGACTTCGCCGACAGGCCCGGCGCCACCTTGATGATGTAATCGGACGACAGCGCCATGCCCTGCCCGCAGATGGCGATCGCCATGCCGACTGCCATCGGCGGAAGGCCGGCGCGAATGGCGACGGGGATGAGGACGGCGCCGATCAACGGCACCGCCGGGGTGGGCCAGAAGAACAGCGAGATCGTGTAGGTGACGACGGCCAGGACGATGAAGCTACTGGTACCGCCGCGCATGACGCGCCGGAACGGGGCCACCATCAGCCGGTCGGCCCCCATCTGCCGCAGTGCGCCGAGCATCGCGGTCACCAACGAGATGATGAGGAAGATGTTGAACAGCTCGCGGGCGGCGACGAGGCTCGCGTTGAAGATCGACGCGAGACCGGTGACGAGGCTGTCGGAGAACACGAAGGCGGTCAGGAACGTGCCGATGACGGCGGGGACGACGATGTTCTTCCGCATGAGCATCGTCCCGAGGATGACCACGATTCCTCCGAGATACACCCAATGTGCGGCGGTGAGACTTACATCCACAGTGCGCCCCTTCGAAATAGGTACAGACTAGTGGCACTAGTCACAGTGCAGTGATAGTGCGCGGGGCGTTTTCCAGGGTCAACGTCCAGAGTGCACATCGACAACCAGCGTATTTGGGCATTGTGCCCGACATTTTTCCGCGGGATTGCTTGTTGTCACGCGTAAGTAAAGGAATGCTCGAACGAGGCCGTTCCGCGGAATCCCGTGTTCATAATTAGGCTTGCCTAACCTAATGTATTGGGTGGGTGCGACAGGGGTTTCCGGCGGTAGCCGGCATCGCTGGAGCGCGAAATTCTCGGACGAAAGTGGACTCTATGACGGCGATCGGTCAGGCCCGGAGTGCAACCGCGAATGACGAACGAGGGCCGGGCACGACGCCGGCGCTGGCGGCGCTGCTCGCCGGAACGTTCGTCGGCACGGTCAGCAACAACATCGTCAACGTCCCACTGAACGCGATCCTCACGGACTTCGACGCCGGACTCGGTGGCGGCATCTTCGTCGTCGTCGGGTTCCTCCTCACCTTCGCGACGACGATGCCGCTGGCCGGGTGGATCGGCGACCGATTCGGTCGCAGACGGGTGTACTGCGCCGCCCTGCTGGGAACCGCGGCCTGTTCCCTCGGCGCGGCGCTCGCGCCGTCGCTGCCCGTGCTCGTGATCTGGCGGTCGCTCGGCGGGATCGCGGCGGCCGCATTCGCGCCCGCGGTCATGGGCCTGATCGCGTGGCTGTTCGGGCCCGCGCGGCGGGCGAGCGCTGTCGGCGCGTGGGCGGCGGTGAACGGAATCGGTCAGGCGGTGGGCCCGTCCATGGGCGGAATCGTCAGCGACTGGTGGGGCTGGCGGTGGGCCTTCGTGCCCCTGGTGCCGGTCGCCCTGATCGGATTCGCCGCAACCCTCCGCTACATCCCGAGGTACCCCGGCAAGAAGATGCGGCTCGACGTGATCGGAGCGTTCACCGTCACCGCCGGAGCGGCCCTGCTGATCCTCGGCCTCACGACCGTCTCGCAGGAGCAGGTGCCTGCCTGGGTCAGCGTTGCGACCATCGGAGGCGGAGTCGTCGTCATCGCCGCGTTCGTGATTCACTGCCGGCGGGCGGAGAACCCGTTCGTGCCCATCGACCTGGTCATCGAATCACGTTTCCTGCGTAGTGCTCTCGCCGCGTTCACACAGATGTTCGCGCTGGGGGGAGTGTTGCTCGCGCTTCCGCTGTACCTGACGGGCTCGGGCAGTTCGACCACACAGGCCGGGCTGATGCTCTTCGTGCTGCCGGTTGTCATGACGTGTGTGGCGCCCGTTGTCGGGCGTCTCGTCGACAGGATCGGGGCTCGGGTGGTGATGCGATCCGGTCTCGCGGTGCTCATCGGTAGCCAAGTGGCACTGGCGATCACGTTGTCGGCCGACATCCGGAATCCGTTTGCGCTCGGCACCGTCCTTGTCGTCGCAGGACTGGGGATCGGCATGGTCCAGACGCCCGCCGCGGCCGGTTCGACCCGATCACCCGCGGGGGCCGTGGGAACGGGTCTGGGACTGTTCAACCTGATCAGGTTCGGCGGCTCGGCCGTGGGTGCCGCCTGGGTGGGCGTGGCGGCGCACCTGGCTGCCGATCCGTACGGGCTGCTGTTCGTCGTGGCCGCCCTCGTCGTGGTCGCCGGCTTGGCAGGGACCTTCGCCGGGGAGGACCCGGTAGCCGCCTGAGCTCTATCGGGTCACGATCTCGTGGTTGACGGTGTCCTGCACCTGCGACAGCAGGTCGAGCCGAAGTGCCAGCCACAGGGTGAACTGGTTCTCGGGTTCCCGGATGTCCATGCCGATGAGCCGTGACGTGCGATCGATCTTGGCGATCATCGTGTTCCGGTGGATCCGCAGGCGCCGCGCGGCCGCGTTGATGTTGCCGCCCTCCTCGAGGTAGGCGAACAGCAACTCCTCGGTGTCGGCGTGCGAACTCGACGCCCGCAGAGGGCCGAGAACGTCGCGGATGAGCCGCCGGCTCTCGTCGGTGTCGGTCGCGCGGGCGAGCACACTGAACCCGCGCAGGTCGTTGTAGGCCACCGAACCGGACAGCCCGAGCCGCCGGGCGATGCCCAGGGTGATGCGGGCCTCGCGGTAGCTTTCCCCGATGTCGCGGGCACCCGCCGCGGGACGTCCATGGGCCACTGGAATCTTCTGACCCAAACGGGTTTCGAGATCGAGAGCCATGGCGTGCGCGTACTCGCCGATCTCGGACTCGACGCCGGGCGCGTCGGCGGACGTCAACGATCGGACCACCACGAGCACGTCGCCGATGACGGTGACATGCGAACGGACGCCCGGACGTGGGAGCACGCCTGCGGCGTAGCGGGCCAGCCGGACCATGCTCGCGCCGGGCCGTCCCGACGCGCGGTCGACGAGGCCCGGCGCGACGAAGACGATGTAATGCAGGTCCAGATCGATCTCGTGCAGTGCGGCCCGGCTTCGCAGGTCGTGGTCGTTGGCGAAGTTGCCGTGCACGAGAGCCTGGACGAAGTCGCCGCGCGCTCGCTCCTCGGCCTCGTCCACGCTCCGCTGCCGGAGCATCTCGGTGCCGATGATCGTCCCGGCCTGTTCGACGACCACTCGGTGCTGAGCAATGTCGTGCCGACGGGGGTTGGCCCCGGGCACGATCACCACGACCCAGCCCTCGTACCGGCCGGCGAGTTGCATGGCCCCGGCGACTGCCGTGGTGGGCGCGAACAGCCCGTCCGGATGCTCCAGGCGGAGCACGTGAACGTTGTGCATTCGCGCCGGTGGCGATTCCTCGAGCCGCGGCAGCGCGTCGGCGAGTGCTTCGAGCATCGCGACCGTGCCCGCGTCCTCGGCGTCCGGCAGTCCGGCGTGCGCGAGGAGGCGCCCCCGGACGTCGAGGGCGACCGCGACGTCCGAGGTCAGGGCGGCGACCTCGCGAATCAGCATGGGCAGACCCGCGCCGCGGTGCAGCAACCCCGCGAGCGACTGATGCACGGTGAGTGCGTACCGCATCACGTGCGCTTCCTGCGTGAGGGCGCGCTCGGCGAGAAGCCGGTTGAGAGCGGTGAACCCGACGGGAAATCCCAATTCCACCACGGTGAGTCCGGCCGGCCAGATCGTGCCCGCGGGAGCCGACCCGTCCACGAGGAGGACGCAGGCACCGCGGGCCACCAGCGACTCGAGTTCACGTTCGTGCGCGGACAGGGTCTCGGGCCGGGTGTACACGGCGACCTCGGCGAGGGGGTCGGGGCGGCTCATCACCTCACCCCAGGGCAGGCACCACGTCACCGGGCCGCTCACGGCATCCGTGCCCGACAGCAGTCGGGCCGACGCGAGCAGGGGCTCTTCCAGCAGACCGCGTAGCGACAGTCGCTCGTCCTCCGCGTTCGGTGTCGTGGTGTCGTCCACTACGGACCCCTCCTCGGGTGACGTCGAAAGTGCAGTATGGCAGAGCGGCCTTCTGCGTTGCCTATGCACTATGCCCTGATTCAGTGGCTTCTGTCGGCTAGTTTGACCATGTTCCCCCGGCGATGCCGGTGATAGAAATCGGTGCATCACTTCCTCCCGATACGCAACGGAGAAGACAATGCATCAGGTTCACCGAATCACCCTCGACGACGCGCTCCCACTGCTCGCCGCGGGACGCGCGAAGGCCGAGGAGATCGGCGTCAAGCAGACTCTGTGCGTCTGCGACGACGGCGGCAACGTGCTCGCCCTGCACCGCCTGCCGGGAGCGCGCCTCACCGGCGTCGACATCGCGATCGCCAAGGCGTTCACCGCGGCCGGCCACGAGCGGGCCACGCATCTGTTCAACGAGGCACCCGACGGACCCGCGCTGCCCGGGAACGAAGCCTTCGGCATCAGCCACATGCTGCCAGGAAAGTTCGCGGTGTTCGTCGGCGGGTTTCCCCTCGTCTTCGGCGGTCAGATCGTCGGCGGCGTGGGAATCAGCGGCGGAAACGGCAAGCAGGACAAGGCGGTCGGTGCGGCAATGCTGGCCGAATTCGACGCTCTCACCGTAGTGCGCAGCTGACCGCTCACGATGTGCCGACACAGTGCACATCGAAATCGTTGGAACACAGTCATTTCGAACGTGGTCGCGCCGACCGCGAATCGATACCGTCGAATTCACTCCACTCGGAGCATCCCCATCCATTCCCATTCTCGAGGAAGACGAGGCACATCATGACCGAACTTCTAGGCCGCGACGAATTCCGCACAGCCCTGGAGAACGCCATCAAGGGCCGCGAGGCGAAGAACGCGTCGTTCAGCAAGGCGTGGGCCGACGGCAAGCTCGAGAAGCACCACTTCGCGCGGTGGGCGGAGAACCACTACCACTACGTCGGCCCCTTCGCCGACTACCTTGCCAACATCTACTCGAACACCCCCGACACCTTCACCAATGCAAAAGATTTCACCCTTCAGAACATGTACGAGGAGGAGCTGGCAGACATCCGCCACACCGACCTCCTCATCAAGTTCGCCGAGGCGTGCGGCACCACCAAGGAACGCGTCGAGGACCCGTCGAACATGAACGCAATCACCCGCGGCCTGCAGTCCTGGTGCTACGCGGTGTCGCAGCGCGAGCATTTCGTCGTCGCCACCGCGGCGCTCGTCGTCGGACTCGAATCGCAGGTTCCGAGCATCTACAAGAAGCAGATCATCCCGCTGCGTGAGGTGTACGGGTTCACCGAGGACGAGATCGAGTTCTTCGACCTGCACATCACGTCCGACGTCGTGCACGGTGAGCGCGGGTACCAGATCGTGCTCGACCACGCGGACACGCCGCAGTTGCAGCAGCGCTGCCTGCAACTCGTGCAGTGGGGAGCCGAGATGCGCTTCTCGTACACGAAGGGTCTCTACGACACGTACGTGGCAACCGACCTCGAGCTCGCGACCGCCTGACCGTGCGAAGGGAGGGGCCCGGACCGGGCCCCTCCGGACGCAGGCCGCCCGACAGGAGAGAACGATGGAGACGAACTGGACCCGGCTGGTCACCGTGCGTGAGCTCGGCCGCCGCCGGAAGCTTCGCGTCGAGGTGGGGGACACCGCGGTCGCGCTGTTCCAGGCCGACGACCGGATCTACGCTTTCCGTGACCTGTGCGTCCATCAGGATCGGTCGCTGGCGAAAGGCACCCTGCTGCACGGTCGCGTCATCTGCCCGGGGCATCAGTGGGCGTTCGACCTCGACACCGGCTACGAGGAAGACCAGGACCTGTGCCAGCCGACCTACGCGGTGAAGGTCGAGGACGACGTCGTCTACGTGGATCTCACCCGCCGCCCCGACTACGCCGAGACCGCGGCCTCGCCCGCCGAAGTCGACTGAGAGAGCGAGTGACACCATGACGCTGAACACCATCGTCACCGTCGGCGCCGGCCAGACCGCCGCCGTCGCCGCGCGCACGCTGCGGCGCCGAGGATTCGACGGCAGGATTCTGCTCGTCGGCGAAGAACCGTATGCGCCCTATCAGCGCCCACCTCTGTCGAAGGAATTCCTTGCCGGACAGGAGGACCGAGAATCCCTGATGCTGCTTCCCGACGCTTGGCGCGAGAAGCAGAACGTCGAACTCCTCACCGGCACGGCGGTGACGCGCATCGACGCGACCGGCGGATCGGTCGAACTGTCCGACGGGCGGAGCATCGCGGCCGACGCCGTCCTCGTCGCGACCGGAGGCAGGCCGCGGACGATGCCGGTGACCGGTCCCGCGCCCGAACGGGTGCACTACCTGAGAACGATCGACGACGCCGAACGGCTCGCCGCCCAGCTTCGCCCCGGCGTCGGGCTGGTGCTGATCGGCGGGGGATTCGTCGGGCTCGAAATTGCCGCCACCGCACGAACTCTCGGGGGAGAAGTGACCGTCCTCGAGGCCGACGCGGTGCCTCTCGCCCGGATCCTCGGACCCGAGATGGGCGAGGTCTGCACACGATTGCAGCGGGACAACGGGGTCACCGTCCGCGGCGGCGTCCGGGTCGACAGCGTGACGACCCGGACGGAAGACGTGCTGATCGCACTCGCGGGCGGGGAGGTGATTCAGGCCGACGTCGTGGTGGTGGGAATCGGGATCGTCCCCAACGTCGAGGTCGCGCAGTCCTCAGGACTGGCCGTCGACGGCGGAATCCTCGTGGATGCACAGGGACGGACGTCGATTCCGCACGTGTACGCCGCCGGCGACGTGGCGGCCCGATTCTCCGACGCGGCAGGCAGACACGTTCGGGTCGAACACTTCGACAACGCGAGCAAGCAGGGGGCGGCGACCGCGAATCTGATGCTGGGACGCGTCGGGGTCGTGGACCCCGCCCACTGGTTCTGGTCGGATCAGTTCGGCAAGAACCTCCAGTTCGCCGGTACTGCAAGCTACACCGACCTGATCTTCCGCGGCAGCGCCGAAGGCGGCGAATTCACCGCTTTCTACCTGGACAGTGGAGTGGTACGCGGCGCCTTCGCACTCGACCGCGGCGAAGAGATCAGTGCAGCCAGGGAGCTGATCGGCCGTTCGATCGATCCGTCGCGGCTCGCGGACGAAGATCTCGACCTGTTCGACCTGATGGATGAAGACGACGAGGAACTGGTGACGCTGTCATGATCGAAGGTCTGAATCTCATTGACGGGCAGTGGGTCCCGTCGTCCTCCGGGGCGACGTTCGAGCGACGCAACCCCGCCGATCACGACGACGTGATCGGGGTGTTCCCGGACTCGACCGCGGCGGATGTGGATGCCGCCGTGAGCGCGCTGGCCAAGGCGGCGCCGCACTGGGCCGCGACGCCCCCGGAACGCCGCGCGGCAATTCTGGAAGCCGCGGCCGCGCACCTCGAGGCGCGTGCAGGCGAACTCGTCGAGGAACTCGTCCGGGAGGAGGGCAAGACCCGGGCGGAGGCGACGATGGAAGTCGGTCGTACCCCGATGAACCTGCGCTTCTACGCCGGCGAGGCACTTCGCACCACCGGCAGCACGTATCCCACCCCGGGCGAGGGGCTCGTCATCACCCTGCGCGAACCCGTCGGCATCGTCGGGGCGATCACCCCGTGGAACTTTCCGCTCAACATTCCGTCGCGCAAGCTCGGACCCGCCCTGGCTGCGGGAAATGTCGTGGTGTTCAAACCGTCCGAACTGACACCGCTGATGGGACAGCGCCTCGTCGAGGCACTGCTGGCCGGGGGACTTCCGGCCGGGGTCGTCGCGCTGGTCCAGGGATCCGGTCGCGCCGGCGCCGCAATCGCGGCGGACGAGCGGGTCGATGCCGTGACGTTCACCGGCTCCACCGCAGTGGGTCGCGCGATCCACGCGGCGGTCGGTCCGTCGCGCCGCAGCCAACTCGAGATGGGCGGGAAGAACCCCGTCGTGGTCCTCGACGACGCCGACGTCGACAAGGCGGCCGCACTGATCGTCAAGGGCGCCTTCGGGTTGTCCGGGCAAGCGTGCACGGGCACCAGCAGGGTGATCGCGGTGGACGCCGTCCACGACCGGTTGCTGGACCGCGTGGTGGAACTCGCCGGCGAGATCACCGTCGGCCCGGGCGCGGACTCGGGGGTGGGCATGGGTGCACTTGCGAGCGCGGGGCAACTCGCCAAATTCGTCGACTACGTGCAGATCGGCAAGGACGAGGGCGCCGAACTGGTTTGCGGTGGAATGAGTCTCGACGAAGACAGTGGCTACTTCGCCGCCCCGACCGTGTTCGCCGGTGGCAGCCCGGACATGCGAGTGGTCACGGAAGAGGTGTTCGGGCCACTGCTGGTCTTCCTGCGGGCCGCCGGCTTCGACGAGGCCGTCGCACTCGCGAACGACACCGAATTCGGGCTGAGCGCCGGAATCGTCACCAACGACGTGAATCGGGCGCTCGCGTTCGCAGGCCGTTCCGAATCGGGGCTGGTGAAGATCAACCAGCCCACCACCGGCATGAGCATGAACGCGCCGTTCGGCGGGTACAAGGCCTCGAGCACGCAGACTCACAAGGAACAGGCGGGCGACTCGATGATGCAGTTCTACCAAGCCGAAAAGACCGTCTACCTCAGCCCTTCGGCCTGAGACCTACCTGTCGACAGAGGGAGAAGACCATGGAATTCACTCGCGTTGCGCGCTCCGGACAGGTTTCCGAGGGCATCGTGCGCCGTTTCTTCGCCGGTGACCACGAATTCGCCGTGGCCCGCCTCAACGGGAAGGCCTACGCCACGTCCAACTACTGCACACACCTGGACTGCCTGCTCTCGTCCGGGAAACTCGTGGACGACGGGATCGGATGTTCCTGCCATGGAAGCGTATTCGATCTGGAGACGGGCGAGCCCGTGTGCCCGCCTGCGACGGTGGCCATCAAGACGTACCCGGTCGAGGAACGGGACGGCGAGATCTTCGTCGGCATCGACCCCGAGGACACCAGCTCCATTCCGCGCAGGCGGGCCGCGCGGGGGTGCATGAAGTGAACCCACGACCCTCCACCCTCTCCACCGACGGCATGGTCTCGTCCAGTCACCCCGCGGCGAGCACGGTCGGTGCGCGCGTTCTGGCCGACGGAGGCAACGCGATCGACGCGACACTGGCCATGGCCGCGATGACCTGGCTGACGTTGCCGGGCCAGTGCGGGATCGGCGGCGACGCGTTCGCCGTCGTCCGGGAACCCGACGGAACGGTGTGGACGGTCGGGGGCAGCGGCTTCGGTCCCGACGGCGCCGACGTGGATTTCTACACCGAACGAAGGCTGCGGTCGATTCCCCTCGACGGGGCGCTGGCGGTGGCGGTTCCCGGGGCGCCCGCCGCCCTCGCCGCATTGCACGCCGGTGGCGCCACCCGCTCGCTGGCGGACCTCTGGGCACCCGCGGCCCGCACGGCGGAGAAGGGGCTGCCCTGCTCCGCCAAGACCCGCGACGACGTGCGAGAAGCGCAGGCGGCGATCGCCGCCGACCCCGGCCTGCGTGGCGTGTATCTCCCGGAGGGGCGGTTGCCGCAGGTCGGGGAGTTGCTGCCGCAACGCGACCTGGCCCGGTGCATCCGTGAACTGGCGCGCGACGTGCACGGCTTCTACACCGGCTCGTTCGCGGAGCGGGCTGTCGACGCGCTCCGGGCCGGAGGAGCACCGTTCGGCGGGGACGAGTGGGCGGCCGGGGCCGACGTGCACCCGGAGTCCGCGATCAGCGGGCGTTACGCCGGTGCGGTCGTGCACCAGACTCCGCTGCCCACACCCGGGTGGATGGTGCTGCAGCAGGCGGCACTGAACGACGGCGTCGTCGGCTTCTCCCCATGGCTCACCGCTCCGGCGATCGATCGCATGGCGCGAGCCGCGCGACTCGCGTTCGAAGACCGGCTCGCGACGTGCGGCGCCGGCAACGACGGGTGGAGGGCGGTGCTCGATCCGGCCGCGATCCGTGCGGCGCGAGACCGGCTGGACAGCCATCGGGCGCCGTCGGGTGCCTTCAGCGTGAGCGCCGGCGACACCACCTCGACCGTCGCGGTGGACGCAGACGGCCGTGCCGTCAGTTTCATCCACTCCCTCGCCTTCACGTTCGGCGCCAAGATGACCGTCCCCGGAACCGGGGTGGTGCTGAACAACCGATACGGCCGCGGGGCCTATCTGATCCCGGGACATCCCAACGCCGCGGCGCCACGGCGCAAACCGCTGCACACCCTCAACGCGTGGGTCGTCACCGACACGTCCGGGAACCTCCTGCACGTCGGCAACACGCCGGGTGGAGACGGCCAGGTGCAGTGGAACATGCAACTGATCTCGCACCTGCTCGATCACGGACTCGACCCCGCGGAGGCCGTCGCGGCACCCCGCTTCACGGTCTTCCCCGGCAGCGACGCCGACGTGGTCGGGCGCCCGGCGGAATTGCGATGCGAGTCGCGAGTTCCCGAAGACGTGCGCGGTGAACTCCGGGCCCTCGGGCACGATGTCACGCTGCAGGGTCCGTGGGCGGCGGGCGGCAGCGCCCAGATCATTTCCGTCGACACCGCGCGCGGCCTGCTGTCCGGCGCCGCCGACCCTCGTCAGGAAGGAATAGCGCTCGGTGTCTGAGGAGGAATCCGCCGCCGCGGCGCCGCGACCCCAGGGCCGCTACATCCCGGCCGTCGTGCACGACGGGATCGCCTACAGCGCGGGGATGACACCGCGCCGCGACGGCGAACTGACCGTCACCGGCGTCGTCGGACGGGACCTGGACATCCCCCGCGCGCGGGAGGCGGCCGGGTTGGCGGCGAGGAACGCGATCGCGGCCGTCGCCGCGGCCGTCGGCGGCACGGCCGCCATCTCCCGGTGCCTGCGCATGAGCGTATTCGTCGCGTGTGCCCCGGACTTCCGCCAACTGTCCGCGGTGGCCGACGGTGCGTCCGACGTGCTGGTCGAATGCCTGGGACCCGACGCGCTGCCGGTGCGCAGCGCGATCGGTGTGTACGCCCTGCCGTCCGGCGCGCCCGTGGAGATAGAGCTCACAGTGGCCGTCTCGGCATAGACCCGCACTCGGTTCAGGCGTATAAATACATCTTGTGTCTATGTTGTATTCCGCCGCTGAGCAGGCCTATCGCGAGGTCAAGGAGCTCATCCTGTCGGGCGGTCTGCCCGGCGGTGAGCTGATCAGCGAGGGCGAGATCGCCGGCCGCATGGGGCTCAGCCGCACCCCGGTGCGCGAGGCCTTCCTCCGGCTCGAGGCCGAGGGCTGGATGCGGCTGTACCCGAAGCGCGGCGCGTTGATCGTGCCCGTCGCGGACGGCGAGGCGGAACACGTGGTCGACGCACGCCAACTCGTCGAGACGCACAGCGTCCGGCTGCTCGCCGACCAGCCCCGCACCCGGGAACTGCTCGTCGCCCGCCTGCGCGAGAACCTCGCGGAGCAGCGCGAGATCGCCGAGCGCGGCGACGTCGCCGCGTTCAGCGCCGCCGACGCCGACTTCCATCGGATGATCGTCGAGGCGGGCGAGAACCCGTTGCTCGCGACGTTCTACTCCAGCATTCGCGAGCGTCAGCGCCGGATGACGGCCCATTCGATCGCCCGTGATCCGGGACAGCTGCCCCGGATCATCGCCGACCACGAACAGCTGACCGAACTCGTCGCGGCGGGCGACGCCGCCGGCTTCGACGCCGCGGTGCTCGTCCACATGCGCCAGGTCCACGCCCTCAACCCGAGAGGAGTTGCGCGATGACGGTCGTCCGCGAATCCCCGATGGAGGTGCCGGAGGCCCTCGCGGCGCCGCGCACCTGGCTGCTGGTCGCCGCGACCATGTTCGCGGTCGCGTGGGGCGGCAACGAATTCACCCCGCTCCTCGGGATGTACCGCACGGATCACGGGTTTTCCCCGGTCACGGTCGATCTGTTCCTGTTCGCCTACGTTCTCGGGATCGTGCCCGCGCTGCTCCTCGGCGGACCGCTCTCCGACCGGCTGGGACGACGGCCGATCCTGCTCCCGGCACCGTTCCTGACTGTCGCCGGCTCCGCGCTCCTGGCCCTCGGCGCCGACTCCGCGGCGATGCTCATCGTCGGCCGCGTCCTGTGCGGCGTCGCGCTCGGCCTCGGCATGGCCGTCGGCGGCAGCTGGGTGAAGGAGTTGTCGACCGCGCCGTGGGATCCCGTGGCGACGGACGGGGCGGGCGCACGCCGGGCCGCGATGAGCCTCACCGGTGGGTTCGGCCTCGGCGCCGGTGTCGCCGGTATTCTCGCGCAGTGGGCGCCGCTGCCGAGCGTCCTGTCCTACGCCGTGCACAGCGCGATCGCCGTCGCCGCTGCCGTCGCGCTCTGGCGGGCACCCGAGACCCGGGCGGCCCAGCCCGTCTCCGAACGAGTCTCGCTCGCCCGCGACCTCGCGATCCCGTCCGCCGCGCACAAGCGGTTCCTGTTCGTGATCGTGCCGCTCGCGCCGTGGGTGTTCGGCACGGCGGCCGCCGCCTACGCGGTGCTGCCCTCGCTGATGTCCCGGAAGACCGGTGGGCTGCCGCTCGCGTTCTCCGCGCTCATGTGCATGGTCGGTCTCGGGGCGGGTTTCGCCATCCAGGCGCTCGGCCGCAGGATCGACACTCCGCGCAATGCGCGCGCCGTCGTGGTCTCGCTCGGTGTCGTCGTCGCCGGGATGGGTTTCGCGTTCGTCGCCGCGTCCGCGCTGACCGTCCCGCTCGCGCTCGCCGCGGCCGTCGTGCTCGGCTGCGGATACGGCTTGGCCATGGTGTCGGGACTGCAGGAGATCCAGCGGATCGCGGGCCCGGACGACCTCGCCGGACTGACCGCGGTCTTCTACTCGCTGACGTACCTGGGGTTCGGAACGCCCGTCGTGATGGCCTACCTTACCGAGACGTTCCCGGCGGTGACGTATCCGCGGATGTTCGTCTTCGGCGCGGTCGCGGCGGCGGGATGCCTTGCGCTCGCGGTTGCGAAGTGGCGGTCGCACCTCCCGAACCCGGACAAGCCGGCAGATCACATCGGCGGCAGGATCTTCTCGCCGAGCCAGGAATCCCACAGCCTGCGGAGCGGCTCGTCGGTGTAGTGGGTGGCCAGGTCGGTGAACTGTTCGCTCGTGACGGTGGAGTGGCGGTGGGCCAGGGTCCACTCACGGAGCAACGCGAAGAACTTGTCGTCGCCGAGCCGGCGCCGCAGAGCATGGAGTGTGAGCGCGCCGCGCTTGTAGACGCGGTCGTCGAACATCAACTGCGGTCCCGGATCGGCGATCACCAGGTCCTGCGGTTTGCGGGCCAGGCCCTGATGCGCCTGAAGGGCGAGTTGGTGCGCCGTACGTCCGCCGGAATTCTCCGACCAGATCCACTCGGCGTAACAGGCGAAGCCTTCGTGCAACCAGATGTCCCGCCACTGGCCGAGCGTCAGGCTGTTGCCGAACCACTGGTGGGCGAGTTCGTGCGCCACGAGACGTTCGGCCCAGCGCCTGCCGGTGCAATGGTTGGCTCCGAAGATCGACAGTCCCTGCGCCTCGAGCGGGATCTCCAACTCGTCGTCCGTCACGACCACCGTGTAGTCGGCGAACGGGTACGGGCCGAACAACCGGGAGAACACGTCCATCATCTGCGGCTGCCGGCCGAAGTCCACATCGAACGACGCCCGCAGTCGCGGTGGGTGGACGGCGAACATCGGAACACTCCCCGACGCGAAGCTCCGGCGTTCGTACGGTCCGATCTGGATGGTGGCGAGGTAACTCGGCATCGGCTCGGTCTGCTCGTACACCCACGTCGTCTGACTGGCCCGGGTCTGCTTGCTGACCAGCGCCCCGTTGGCGACGGTGTAGTACGGCGAATCGGTCGTGATCGCGATGCGGTAACTGGCCTTCGAACTCGGATGGTCGTCGCACGGGAACCAGGAGGCCGCCCCGTTGGGCTGACTGGCGACGAGTGCACCCTCCGACAATTCCTCCCACCCGACCTCACCCCACATGCTGCGGATCGGTTTCGGTGAACCCCCGTACTGGACGGTGAGCACGAGGGCACCGCCCGCGGGGATTCTCTGCGCGGGCGTGACGATCAGCTTGCCGTTGCGGTGCAGCCACTTCGTGTTGCGGGAGCCGTTGGTCGTGACCTTCGTGACGTGCAGATTGGCCGCCAGGTCCAGGGCGAACCGGGAGCGGACGGCGGTCGTGACCGCGGTGATCGTGGCCTTGCCCGTCAGCCGGTTGCTGTGGACCTTGTAGGTGAGGTCGAGTTCGTACCGGGACACCCGGTATCCGCGGTTGCCGTTCTGGGGGAGGTACGGGTCGACCGGCTCGTCCATCCCCTTGTCCGACTTCACGTGGCCGGCCAGGGGGCGATCGGGTTCCCCTGCCACCGGGTGGACGGCGGCACGGTGTCGCCGCGCATGACGAGGGAGGCCGGCCCGACCGTGCCGCCTTCGCCGATCCGGGCGGCGGGCAGCGCGACACAATGCGGACCGAGGGTGGCTCCGGCTCCGAGGATGACGGTGTCCATGGACATGATCCGATCATGGAACAGGTGAGTCTGCACCACGCACCCCCGTTCCACGGTTGCCCCGTCGCCCAGCGTCACGAGATCGGCCTCGGGGAGCCAATAGGTTTCACACCACACACCCTTGCCGATGGTGGCGCCGAGTCCCCGCAACCAGACGTTCAGCACGGCGGTGCCGGTGGCAGCCCGGGCGAACCAGGGCGCGGCGACGGTCTCCACGAACGCGTCCGACACCTCGTTCCGCCACACGAACGAACTCCACAGCGGGTGTTCGATCTTCCCGATCCGACCCACCACCAGCCATTTCGCGACCACGGAGATCAGTCCGGCGGCCGCACCCGCGACGAGGAGCACGACCCCGCTGGCCAGCGCGGCGAGCCAGAAACCGACGCGGTCGGCCATCATCTCCAGCGCGAACAGCACGCCGAGCCCGATCCCGAACGTCACCATCACGGGAAGGAGCCGGCACGTCTCGACGACGGCACGAGCGACTTTGAGCCGGAACGGCGGACGGAACGTGCGGGAGGCGTCGGTGTCGCCGGGCGCCCGGCGGAGGCGGACGGGGGGACTGCCCAGCCAGGAGGAACCGGATTTCGCCTTCGACGGCGTGGCCGAGAGCACCGCGACGAGCCCGTTCTTGGGGACCCGCCGGCCGGGGCCCGTCATCCCGGAGTTGCCGAGGAAGGCGCGCTTGCCGACCTTGGCGTGTTCGATGTGCATCCAGCCGCCACCGAGTTCGTAACTCGCGATCATCGTGTCGTCGGCGAGAAACGCGCCGTCCGCCACGGTGGTGAACTTCGGCAGCATGAGGACGGTCGACGCTTCCACGTTCTTGCCGATCCGGGCGCCGAGCAACCGCAGCCATCCCGGTGTCAGCAGGCTCGCGTACAGCGGGAACAGGAACGTGCGGGCGGAGTCCATGAGCCGTTCGGTGGCCCACACCTGCCAGCCGATGCGACTGCGGACCGGGTGATACCCCTCGTGCAGTCCGATCGACAGCAGCCGGACGGACACGATCGTGAGGGCGGCGAACACGACGAGGCTGACGAGCGTCGCGACGGGAAGGATCACCGCGGACTGGAGCGCCGCGGACCCGAGCGTGCCCGCGTCGCGGATCCACCACCCGATCACCAAGATCCCGGCGAGGAGCGCGAAGATCGGCAGACCGGCGATGAGCATCGACGTCGCGCCGAACGCGGGAACCCAGTACGACGCGCGCCGGGGGGTCTCCTCGGGCCACGGGTGGACGGCCTTGCCCACCTTTACCGCGGGCGAACCGGCCCAGTGCTGATTGGCCTTGACGCGTCCGAACACGGCCGAACCGGCCTCGACTTCGGCGTTACGCCCGATGACGGCACCCGGCAGCAGTGTCGATCGCGCACCCACCGACGCACCGGGACCGATCTTGATCCCACCGATGTGGACGACGTCCCCGTCGACCCAGTGCCCGGACAGGTCGACCTCCGGTTCCACCGAGCAGCCGTCGCCGAGTTCGAGCATGCCCGTGACCGGGGGCAACGTGTGCAGGTCGACGCCCCGGCCGACGGTGGCCCCGAGCGCCCGCGCGTAGTAGAGCATCCACGGCGCGCCGGACAGGTTCGCGGCGCCGCTGGCCTCGGTGAGGCGCAGTGCCACCCACAGTCGCAGGTGTTCGCTGCCCCCGCGGGGATATGTTCCGGGCTCGAGTCCGCGCAGCAGAATCCGTGCGCCGAGCACCGAGATCGCCATCCGCCCGACCGGGCTGATGAACGCGAAGAACGCGAGCAGAATCCACCACCACGACACCGTGGGCGCCCACGGCACGGCCGTGAACCACGAGAGGACGTTGTTCGCGATCGCCAGCCATGTGACCCATTGCAACCCGGTGAGCGTGGTGAGCGGAACGGTGGCCGCGATCTGCGCGAGCTGGCTTCGCCGCGGAGTCGGGGTGACGATGCGGGGTTCGGCGGCGTCGATCGGCGCCAGTTCGTCGAGGTATTCGGCGAGTGAACCGAGCCGCGGATGGTCGTAGAGTTGCGCGACCGTCACTTCGGGGAACCGTTCACGCAGCGCCGTGACCAGCTGGGCGGCGGAGAGGGATCCGCCGCCGAGTTCGAAGAAGTCGTTGTCGGGCCCGGTGATCTCGGCGCCGAGAATCGACGCCCACAATTCGGCGACCCAGGCCGGGGTGCCCTCGAGGCCCAGCTTCTCCGCGGCGTCGTCGACACCCGGCGGCGGCCAGGGAAGGGCGTTCCGGTCGACCTTGCCCGACGTGCGGGTGGGGAGTTCGTCGACCAGCACCAGCCGCGGAACCAGCGCAGCCGGGAGCTGCCCGGTGAGTGTGGTGTGCGCGGCCTTGAGGTCGAAGTCGGGGTTGGTGCTGGCCAGGTAGCCGACGAGGATCTGGTGACCGGCACCGGTCCGGCGCACGGCCGCCGCGGCGCCGCCGACACCGGGGAGGTTCTGCAACGCGTTGTCGACCTCGCCCAGCTCGATTCGCCTGCCGCCGAGCTTCACCTGGTCGTCCGCGCGGCCCTGGAACAGCAGCCCGCGGCGGTCGAGGCGCACCAGGTCGCCGCTGCGGTACGCCCGATCCCAGCCGAGCGTCGGCATCGGCGCGTACTTCTCGGCGTCCTTCACCGGATCGAGGTACCGGGCCAGGCCGACACCGCCGATGACCAGTTCGCCGACCTCGCCCTCGGGCACGGGTTCGCCCGCTGCATCGACGACGGCGAGATCCCAGCCGTCCAGCGGGAGACCGATGCTGACCGGGCTCCGGCCGTCCATCAGGGCGCCACAGGCCACGACGGTCGCCTCGGTGGGGCCGTACGTGTTCCACACCTCGCGGCCGTCGACCGCGAGGCGTTCGGCCAGTTCGGGCGGGCACGCCTCGCCACCGAAGATCAGCAGGCGCACGGCCTCGAGGGCCTCGGCGGGCCACAGCGACGCCAGGGTCGGCACCGTCGAGACGATGCTGACGTCGCGTGCAACGAGCCACGGTCCGAGATCCATGCCACTGCGCACCAGCGACCGGGGTGCGGGAACGAGGCAGGCGCCGTGACGCCACGCCAGCCACATCTCCTCGCAGGACGCGTCGAACGCCACGGACAGTCCGGCGAGCACCCGGTCGCCGGGCCGGATCGGGTCTTCCTGCAGGAACATCCGGGCCTCGGCGTCCACGAACGCGGCTGCGTTGCGGTGATTCACCGCGACACCCTTGGGGGTGCCGGTGGAACCGGAAGTGAAGATGATCCAGGCGTCGTCGTCGACGGTCGGTGGGCGGGCGGCAGGTGATTCGGCCCTGGCCGGTGCGGTGCCGGCGATGATCCCGGAACCGGTCACCACGCACCGGACCTGCGCCTCGCCGAACACGAGTTCGGCGCGTTCCTCGGGATCGTCCGCGTCGACCGGCACGTAGGCGGCGCCGACGGCGAGGGTCGACAGGATGGCGACGTACAGGGAGCACGACCCGGACGGCATGCGGATACCGACGCGATCGCCGGCCCCGACTCCCGATTCGGCCAGGACCTTCGCGGTCTGCTGGATCTCCTCGAGCAATTCCTGGTACGTCAGCGATGTGGAGCCGTCGTCGATTGCGGGGGCTTCGGGGTTCGCCTCGGCTGTCGCGAACACGATGTCGACGAGGGTGCGCGGCGCCGGTGCGAATTGACGGCGGAGGAATTTCCGGGGTATACGGAGCGACAGGTCCGAATCCGTCGGTGACTGGAGAGACAATCCAGGATTCCTTCTCTGAGCGGTGGTGGTGCGTACGGCTCGTTATCTCACGATCAAGTGACCAGATGGTGAACAGTTGGTGGTGCATAGGCCTTCGTCGACCATTCTTCACCCCCAGTTCGCAGGTTTCTCGCCGCACAGGTCGAAGTTCTACCGACTTCTTCGTCGACTGGTCAGAAGGAACACCCGAGTTCCTTCGAATCGAGGAAGGATGACCTCATGTTCTACCTGGCATTGCTGGCGGACGAGAAGAACGCCACCGAATGGGCACCGGACAGTCCGGAGTTCGCGGTGGCCGTTGCGCGCCACGAGGCGTTCACGGAGAGGGCGGGCTCCGCGATCGTCGGGGGTGCTGCCCTGTATCCGAGCGCGGAGGCGGCGACCATCCGGAACGCGGACGGCCGCGCGCTGATCACGGACGGCCCGTTCGCGGAGACCGCGGAGGTGGTCGGCGGTTTCTACGTCCTCGTGGGAACGGACCTGGACGAGGTGCTGGAGATCGCGCGGCACATCCCCGAGGCGATCGTCGAGTTGTGGCCGATGTTCGAGTGGATGCCCGTGACCGATCAGAATGGCTGCTGGCTCGCGCTGCTCCGCGAACCGGTGGCGGCGGCCGTGGCGCCGGGCACACCCCAGTGGGACGAGGGAATGGCCGAGCACGAGAAGTTCGGTCGGCTCGCCGGAGCTGCGGTGCGTGGCGGCGGAGCCCTGTATCCGCCGGACTCCGCGACGACGATCCGCGTCCGGGGCGGGGAACTTCTCCTCACCGACGGTCCCTTCGCCGAGACCGCCGAGGTCGCGAACGGTCTGTACGTGCTCGCCGCCGACGACCGGGAGAGTGCGATCGCGCTGTCGGCGAAGATCCCGGTGTCGCCGAAGGGCTGCATCGAACTCCGGCAGATCGTCGACTACGCCGAGTAATGGACGGCGACACACTGAGCCGCGTCTTCCGGGAGGAGTCCGGGCGGGCGCTGGCCACCGTGGCGCGGATGGTCGGCGACCTGGCCCTCGCGGAAGACGCGGTGCAGGAGGCGTTCGCCGAGGCGATCCGCAGCTGGCCGGATTCGGGTCTGCCGAACAACCCGGGGGCCTGGATCACGACCGTCGCCCGCAACCGGGCGCTGGACCGGTTGCGGCGGGAGTCGTTGCGCGGCGACAAGGAGCACGACGCGGCGCGGCTCGTTCCGCCTCCGGACGTGGCAGAGGTGTGGCCGGTGCGTGACGACCAGTTGCGGCTCATGTTCACGTGCTGCCACCCCGCGCTGTCCCCGGAGTCGCAGGTGGCGTTGACGCTCCGGCTGGTGGCCGGACTGCGGCCCGCGGAGATCGCCCGGATGCTTCTCGCCCCGGAACCGACCGTGTCCCAGCGGCTCACCCGCGCCAAGTCGAAGATCCGGACAGCAGGCATCCCCTTCCGGGTTCCGCCCGACCATCTGCTCCCCGAGCGCACCCCGCAGGTGCTCGCCTGCATCTACCTGGTGTTCACCGAGGGGTATTCGGCCACGTCCGGTGACACCGCGATCCGGGACGAACTCTGCGAGGAGGGGCTGCGGCTCGGCCGGTTGCTGTGCGAACTGATGCCGGACGAGGGCGAGGCGTGGGCGCTGACGGCGCTCATGCTGTTCCACGACAGCAGGCGGTCCCAGCGCACCGACGACGCCGGCGATCTCGTTCCCCTCGAGGACCAGGACCGCGGGAGGTGGGACGGGGCGAAGATCGCGGAAGGTGTCGTGTGCCTGCGGGCGGCCCGGCGCCGGGGAGGCGGTCCGTACGGCGCGCAGGCCACGATCGCCGCCGCCCACGCGACGGCGCCGAACTGGGCGGCCACCGACTGGGATGCCGTCGTCGCCGGATACGACGAACTCGCCGCGTACGGCGACTCGCCCATGGTCCGGCTCAATCGCGCGGTCGCAGTGAGTTTCCGGGACGGCCCCGACGCCGGGCTCGCCGAGGTGGACGCGCTCGCCGGGGAGCCGAGGCTGACGCGAACGCACACCCTGCACGCCACCCGCGCCGACCTGCTGCGCGGAGCGGGCAGGCCGGCGGAGGCGAGCGTGGAATACCGCGCCGCGATCGGACTGGCGGCGAACGAACCCACCCGGCGTTTCCTCGCCAGGCGACTGGCGGAAGCGGACGGTGCCCGTCAGATCCGTCCGCGAGGCTGATGCTGGGTGATGCAGTGGATGCCGCCGCCCCGCGCGAAGATCTGCCGGGCGTCGACGGTGACGACGCGGCGACCGGGATAGACGCTCGACAGGATGTCGCGAGCGAGGGCATCGTGCGGGTCGTTGAAGCCGCACGCGATGACCCCGCCGTTGACGACGAGATGATTGATGTAGCTGTAGTCGACCCACCCTTCCTCGTCGCGCAGGACCGTCGGCGCGGGCACCTCGACGATCCGCCACGGCGCACCGGACCGGTCACGGCTGTCCGACAGCACCTTCAGGATCTCGGCGGTCACCTCGTGGTCGGGGTGCGACGGGTCGCGCTGGCAGTGCACCAGGACAACCCCCGGCGCGGGAAGGGCCGCGACGATGTCGACGTGCCCCTTGGTGCCGAACTTCTCGGAATCCCGCGTCAGGCCGCGCGGCAGCCAGACGACGTGCTCGGCGCCGATCGTGCGCGCGAGCTCCGCCTCGACATCCGCCGCGTCCAGGTCGGGGTTGCGCAGCGGGTCGAGTTGCACGGTCTCGGTGACGAGCACGGTTCCGTGGCCGTCCACCTGAATGCCGCCGCCCTCGTTGACCATCGACGACGGGACCGGCCGGGCCCCGGACCACCGGGTGACGGCCGCGCCGATCGACCGGTCGTGCTCCCAGGTGGCCCACTCCTGTTGTCCCCAGCCGTTGAACGTCCAGTCGACGGCGCCGAGGCGGTCCTCCTCGTCGAGGACGAACGTGGGACCGATGTCGCGCATCCAGGCGTCGTCGAGGGGAGCCTCGACCACGTCGATGTCGCGGGCGAGGTACTGCCAGGCGACGTCCCGGTCCGCCGGATCGACGACCATGGTGACCGGTTCGAAGTCGGCGATCGCGTGCGCGACGGCCGTCCACGCGGTCCGCGCCTCGTGCGCGTCGTCCGCTGTCGCAGTCATCGACGCACCGAGGGGCGGGAACGCCATCCACACCCGTTCCTGCGGTTCGGTCTCGCTGGGCATCCGCCAGGTCATGACCGGGTCTCCGCGGCCGATACGGTCGTCGGGAGTCCGTAGGGGTGCTCGTGGTCCACGGGATCCGTCAGCCGGGTGTACGTGTCCGGCCTGCGGGTGGTCAGGAACGGGAAGAGGTCGAGCCAGTCCTTGCGCTGATCCAGGTCGAGATCGGCGACCAGGACCGCCTCCTCGTCGCGGGGAGCGGACACCAGCACGCGGCCGTAGGGGTCGGAGATGAACGAGGAACCGTAGAAGTCGATGCCGCCCTCGTTGCCGCAGCGGTTCGGGACCACCATGAATGTGCCACTGGTGATGCCGTTTCCGACGATCACGTGCCGCCAGATCGGCTGGGTGTCGAACGCGGGGAAGCTCGGCTCCGACCCGATCGCGGTGGGGTAGACGAGGATTTCCGCGCCGCCGAGCGAGTACATGCGGGACACCTCGGGGAACCATTCGTCCCAGCACGTCGGCAGCCCGAGGGCAGCTCCGCCCAGTTCGGCCGGCCGGTAGACGGGGTAGGCGTCGTCGGCGGGACCGCCGCGGAAGTAGGTGTCCTCGTAGTATCCGGCGCTGACCGGGATGTGCAGCTTGCGGGTCCGGGAGAGCAGCTCACCGGACGGGGCCACGAGGATGGCGGTGTTGAAACCGAGACCGTCCGGGCCGTCGGCCTTCTCGTACAGCGAGGCGTGGACGCAGACCTGGTGCCGGGCCGCGGCGGCGGCAGCGAAACTGTACGTGGGCCCGGTCGTCAGGTCCTCGGCGTCGCGCCCGGGTGTCCCGGTCGCGCGGACGTCGGCGGGGTACTTCGACAGCGTGAGTTCCGGCAGGAACACCACCGCAGCGCCGAGGGCCGCCGCTTCGCCGATCGCGTCGGTCAACCCGGTGCGCAGTGCGTCCGGGTCGGCCTGCCAGCGGTGCTGCACCAACCCGACCCGCAGCGGAGTGCGGGCGGACGCCGTGGAACGTGCGGGGGAGGAGGGGGCGGGCAGCGCGGTGATCGTGCGAATGGTCATCGTTATTCCTTCGGTCTGGATGTGATGGGGGTGTCGGAAATGTGGTGGGTCGGATCGGACTGGTGAGTGGGCTCGGACATCACGACGTCGATCGCGCCGAGCAGATGGGAGTGGGCGTCCTCGGTGGTGATCTCCTCGCAGAGCCACCGTCCGGACAGCCCCTCGACGAGGGCGGTCATCGTGACCGCGGTGCGCCGAGGGTCGAGCGACGAGGAGATCTCGCCGCCGGCCTGCGCCTGTGCGATCGCGTCGGCGATCTCCGCAACCCACGCCGCGGTGGTGCGGGCGAGCGGTTCCCGCAGCGCCTCCTCGTACACGGCGGAGGCGCGTAACTCGTTCCAGGCCAACGAGTTCTCCACGACCTCCGGTCGGTCCTGGATCTCGCCGAGGAGCGAGCGGGTGAGCCGGTCGCGGGCGGAGTCCGAGGACCGCTCACCTTCGCTGCGGTAGGCGCGGGCACGGTCGTTGATGTAGTTCAGGGCGGCCTCGAGGAGTCCGATGCGATCCTTGAAGTGGTAGTACAGCAGTCCCGGCGACACTCCCGCGACCTCCGCGACGTCGTTGACGCGCAGCCCGCGGATACCGCGTCGGGCGATGGCCGTTGCGCTGGCCTTCAGAATCGCATCGCGTCGCTCGCTCATCGTGAATCTCCTTCGGTTCGTGCCGTCTCAGGGTGTCGGCGCCTCGGCCGGGGCCACGCGTTCGGGCCACAGTCGCAGCGCGACGAGGTAGCCGGCCACGGCGATGACCGACGATCCGACAAGACTGACATCGACACCGTGCGCGATGTCGGCAAGGGGCCCGGAGTACAGCGACGTGTCGACGGCGAGAATGCCGAATACGGACCCGGCCGCCCAGGGAATGACGGCGCGCAGGTTCCAGCCACCGGTGAACCAGTACCGTCCACCCTTCCGGCCCAGGTTGAAGACCTGGAGATCGACGGCGTCGTACTGCCCGCGCCGCGCCACCAGGAAGCCGGCGACGTTGATCGCCACCCAGGGGGCCGCGAAACCGTTGAGCACCAACGTCATCGCGGTGATGGAATCGACCGCGTCGACGACGAAGACGCCGATGTAGAGCAGTGCCACGGCGAGCGCCGACGTGATCAGCGTCGTGTGAACGCGTCGCAACCGGGGAATCAGCGCCTCCAGGTCGAGTCCGCTGGCGTAGACGTTCAGGACGCCCTGCCCGAGGCCGCCCGCGAGGGCGACGAGGACGATAGGCAGCACGTACCAGCCCGGGGCCTCCGCGACCAGGTCGGCGACGTAGGAGTCGCTCAGCGTGGTGAACGTCGAGGCGGTGAACGACCCGAACACCGCGGTCAGGAACAGCCCGAAGAAGATGCCGGCCATGGTGGCCGCGACGATCGAACGGTCGCTGAATCGCACCCGGGAGATCCGCCTGCTGTAGTCGCCCAGTGTGGGGGCATACGACAGCGGTCCGCCGACGGCGAGGACCACGGCCAGGATCCAGGTGGGCCAGAATCCGCCGAGCAGGTAGTCGCCGCTGCCCGCTCCACCGTCGAAATGGCCACCGAACGCGAACACCCCGAGCAGGAGCAGTGCGGCGACGACGGGCAGCACGAACTTCTGGAGCGCGACTACCGTGCCGTGGCCGAACAGCGCGACGGCCACGATCTCGGCGGCGATGATCCCGTATCCGAGGGCGAGCATGCCGTTGTCGACCGGTGTGCCGAACAGGCGGTGTGAGGCCGCGACCAGTGCGTCCCCTGACGTCCAGACCGCGATCGCCGCGTACGCGAGGGCGAAGAGGAGGGTGAGCCCCGAGCCGATCATCCGCCCGCTGACTCCGAAGTGCGCACCACTCGACACGGTGTTGTTCGTGCCGGTGCGCGGACCCAGGAGCGACAGGGGAGCGATGAGGAGCGTGCCGAGCCCGATACCGATCGCGCTCGCCGCCACCGCGCTGCCGAAGCTGAGCCCGAAAGTGATGGGGAGCCAGCCGAACACGATCACCGAGAACGCCAGATTGCCGCCGAAGAACACCGCAAGCATGTTGAGCGGTCGCGAATCGCGTTCCGATTCGGGGATGTACTCCACGCCGATCGTCTCGATGTGTCCGAACCGGTCCTCCGGCGGGGAGGGGGCGGTGTCGTCGAGGGGCGTCGTCGGGTCGAGATTCGTGGACACTTCGGACCTCACATTCGGGGCGGAGGTGACGGTCATCACGTCCTGGTGATTACCGAAGATATTCCAAACTGAAAATTCAGTCAAGACCGGCGAGTGGCGTGCGCCCGTCGTCGAAGACGTGGTTTGCGTTAGGTCGTCACGTCGGGGAGGGGCGGCAGTGGCCTGCCGGCGACGTCGCGGGCCTCGTCGGGGAGGACGCCGACCATGCACAGCATGGTCTGAGCGAAGACCTCGTCGACACCGTCCTGCGTGTGCGCGGACACGACGTGATGCAGCGTCGACAGCAGGGCGCCGAATACGCAGGCGGTGGCGATGTCCACGTCGGGAATCGTGAATCTTCCACTGTCGACGCCCATGCGCAGGTCGCGTGCGGCCCGGGGGCCGAGGATGGCGATGAGCTTGGGATGGGCTACACCGAGTCGCACCACGAACCATCCCCACAGGGGATCGCTGATGGCGTGCCGGACGAGATGGCGCAGCGACGAGGAGAACACGTCCGCCGCATCTGTCATGCCGGCGGTCATCGAATCCATTCTGGCGCCGAGTGATTCGATCGATTCCTCGGCCACGGCCTCGACGATCTCGTCACGCGAATGGAAGTAGTTGTAGAACGTCCCGGCGCCCAGATCGGCGGCCTCGGTGATGTCCGACAGGCCCACCGCGTCGACGCCGCGCTCGGCCACGAGAGTGCGGGCGGCATCGAGGAGTCGTGCGCGGGTCTTCTCGCGCCGGCGCTGGTGGCGCGAGCCCTGGGCGGGCGTTGCGGGGCTGTTCGACGGTGCGGGCACATCGGAAACGCTACGCGATCCCCCTTGTGAACTCGGGCCGGGACGCACGTCGATGAGCAGACATTCATAAATGAGGACTTGCTCAATAATGAGGATGATGTCACGATACTGGCACCCCTATGACCCAGCTCACTCGCGAAGAGGACGTGCAATGACGGACACCCAGACGGCTCGCGCCGAGGCGAACCTCGCGTATGACGCCGACGTGGCAGTGGTGGGCTGCGGCCCCGTCGGAACGCTGCTGGCCGTACTGCTCGGTCAGCGCGGCCACCGCGTCACGATCGTCGACAAATGGCCCGCGCCCTACGAGCAGCCCCGCGCGGTCACCTACGACCATGAAATCGCTCGTATCCTCGCGATCCTGGGTATCGACTCGGACGACGATCCGGCGGTCGAGTACCACGACGATCTCTACTACTGGCGTAACGCGGAGGGCGAAAACCTCCTCGAGGTCGATTGGAAGTCCATCGCAGCATCGGGGTGGCGCACGCGGTACTGGTTCTCGCAGCCCGAACTCGAGAAGCGGCTGCGTGACGTCGCAGCGACGTTGCCGAGCGTGACGATCCGGCGCGGCTGGCTGGCCACCGACCTCGAACAGAACGGTGACGGGATCGTGCTGACCGGCCAGGTCACCGGCACGGACGGCGACGCGGCCCCCGGAGTGATCCGCGCGAAATACGTCGTCGGCGCGGACGGGGCGAACAGCTTCGTCCGTACGGCACTCGGCCTGGACTTCGCCGACCACGGATTCTTCTTCGACTGGCTGATCCTCGACATGATCATGCCGGACATCTCCGGCCTGGACCTCGGCCCGACGCACTGGCAGCTGTGCGACCCGGCCCGGCCGACGACGATCGTCCCGGGTGGCCCCGGCCGCCGCCGCTGGGAGTACATGGTGCTGCCGGGGGAGAACCCCGAAGAACTCGCCTCCGAACAGTCCGCGTGGCAACTGCTCGAGCCGTGGGGCGTCACCCCGGCCAACGCCGAACTCGAGCGTGCGGCGGTGTACCGATTCCAGGCGCGGTGGGCGGAGAACTGGCGCAACGGCCGCGGACTGCTCGCCGGCGACGCCGCGCATCTGATGCCGCCGTTCGCAGGCGAAGGCATGTGCGCGGGTTTGCGAGATTCGGTGGCCCTGGCATGGCGCCTGGACCTCGTGCTGTCGTGCAAGTCCGGCGACGAGGTGCTCGATTCCTACGGGACCGAACGCAAGGGGCACGTCCATCACTACATCGACTTCTCGATGCGCCTGGGCAAGATCATCTGCATTGCCGACGCCGACGACGCAGTCGCGCGAGATCGGCAGATGATCGCCGAGCTCGCCGCGTCCGACGGAACCCCGGTCGACACCGATATCGCCTCGCTCGGTCCGGGCCTGTGGACTTCCGGCACCGCACACGCCGGGGAGCTGTCCGTCCAGGGCATCGTGGAGGCGAACGGTCGACGAGGCCGATTCGACGACATCGCGGGCCGCGGCTGGACCGTGATCGGCCGCGGCCCATCCGCTGCCGACGTGCTCACCGACGAGCAGCGCCGCCTGTGGGAAATCCTGGACGGACGCTGTGTCCGGCTCGGATCGGCAGTTACGGACTGCGACGTGATCGACGTGGACGGCACCTACGCGCGATGGCTCGACGAGATCGGCGCCGACTTCGTGATCCTGCGCCCGGACTTCTACGTCGCGGCCACCGCGCCCGACGTGGCAACACTGCGGGCCTCACTCGACACGATTCTCGACGGGTTGCACCTGACCACCACCGATCGCGCACCGGTCGCGGCCCGATGAAGGGAGCTGTCCCCATGAATCTGCATTTCGATCACGTGACTCTCGGGCAGCGGGTGCTGTTCGGATCCGGTTGTGCCGCCGACAACCTCGCGGCGGAGGTCGTCCGGCTCGCCGCCCGGCGGATCATGGTCATCGCCTCGCGATCCGAAACCGCAGTTGCCCAGGCGGTCACGCAGCACATCGACGTGGCCGTGTTCCACGACGATGTCGCCCCACACGTCCCGATCGCCAACGCAGAGGCGGCTCGGGCGGTGGCCACGGACAACTCGATCGACCTGCTGGTGTGTATCGGCGGCGGTTCGACCACCGGGCTGGCCAAGGCCGTCGCCCTCACGTCCGGGCTGCCGATCGTCGCGGTGCCCACCACCTACGCCGGCTCCGAGGCCACCAACGTCTGGGGCATCACCGAGGCCGCCCGCAAGACCACGGGTGTCGACGACAAGGTCCTGCCCGGCACCGTGATCTACGACGCACACCTGACGTTGTCGCTCCCGGTCGAATTGTCGGTCGCCTCCGGCCTCAACGGCATGGCTCACTGCATCGACTCGATGTGGGCGCCGCGCACCGACCCGATCAACCGGGCCATCGCGGCGGAGGGAATCCGTGCCCTCGCGGCCGGACTGCCCGCGATCAAGGACGATCCGCAGGACCTGAGCGGACGCGAGCAGGCGCTGTACGGCGCGTACCTGTCCGCGGTCGCATTCGCCTCCGCCGGATCGGGACTGCACCACAAGATCTGCCACGTCCTCGGCGGCGCGTACAACCTGCCCCACGCGCAAACCCACGCGACGGTCCTGCCCTACGTGCTCGCCTACAACGCCCCTGCTGCACCCGAAGCGGAGCGGCGGATCGCCACGGCACTCGGCACCGACACCGCCGTCACGGGACTGAACACGCTGCGGAAGAGCCTCGACGCCCCCCACGCCCTGAAGGACTACGGATTCGACGAGACGCAGGTTCCCGAGGCCGTCGAGTTGATCCTGCCCTTCGTCCCCGACTCGAACCCCCGGCCGGTGACGGCCACCGACCTCGACGCGCTCCTGCGCGCGGCCCACTCCGGCGACACCCCCGTGCTGTGAAAGGAACACCGACCATGACCACCCACATCGCCGACCCGATCAACCCGCAGCAGCGGGCGCTCGAGGACGAACTCGTCGCCACCGTCGTCGCCTCGTTCGACGGCACCCCCGATCCGCGGCTGAAGCAGGTGATGCAGTCGCTGACCCGGCACCTGCACGCGTTCATCCGCGACGTGCGCCTGACCGAAGGCGAATGGAACACCGCCATCGAGTTCCTCACCGCCGCCGGGCACATCACCGACGACAGGCGCCAGGAATTCGTCCTGCTCTCCGACGTCCTCGGCGCCTCCATGCAGACCATCGCCGTCAACAACCAGGCCCACAGAGGAGCTACCGACGCCACCGTCTTCGGCCCCTTCTTCGTCGACGACGCCCCCGAGATCCCGCTCGGCGGCGACATCGCCGGCGGCGCATCCGGTCAGCCGTGCTGGATCGAAGGCACCGTCACCGACACCGACGGCAACCCCGTGCCCGGCGCCCGCATCGAGGTGTGGGAATGCGACGAAGACGGATACTACGACGTGCAATACGCCGACGAACGGATCGCCGGTCGAGCGCACCTGTTCACCGACGACCAAGGGCAGTACCGATTCTGGGGCCTGACGCCGGTGCCCTACCCCATCCCGCACGACGGACCGGTGGGCAAGATGCTCGAGGCCGTGGGCCGCTCACCCGTCCGGGCCTCGCACCTGCACTTCATGGTCAAAGCCGACAACCTGCGGACCCTGGTCACGCACATCTTCGTCGACGGCGATCCGCAGATCGAGATCGGCGACTCCGTCTTCGGAGTCAAGGACTCACTGATCAAGGAGTTCGCACAGCAGGCGCCCGGCACACCCACCCCGGACGGCCGCGAACTCGGCGACCGGTCCTGGGCACGAGCGCGTTTCGACATCGTCCTCGCACCCGCGGGCGTCTGACACGGCTCGGTCCGACATGTCAGCCGCCGGCGCCCGTCGTTGCGGACAGCCGCAACAACTGCACTCCTGGGCATACGCGCAACTGCGCGACCAGATCACCTACAAGGCGCACGCCGCGGGAGTGCCGGTGCAGGTGATCGACCCGCGCAATACCAGTAAGACGTGCCACCAGTGCGGGCACTGCGACACCGCGAACAGGCGCAGTCAAGCACTCTTCCGGTGCGCGGGTGCGGATGGACCGGCCACGCCGACCATAACGCCGCCGCCAACATCGCCGCACTCGGACACACCGACTACCGGGCCGCCCAATCAACCGTGCCTATAGCAGCCACCCCTCTGACAGCCAGTTAGAACGTGAGCAGCAAACCCGCGTCCATCAGGACCGGGTAGTTGATCGTGAACCTCGAACTGGAAACGTCGGGCGGCATCTTCACCAATGCCGAGGTCACCTACCGCGGCGTGCCGGTCGGACGGGTCGGAAACATGTCCCTCGCGGCGGACGGCGTCGTCGTCGAACTGAGAATCGACAAGACCGCACCCCACATTCCCGCGTCCGCGACAGCCGTTGTGGCGAAGAGGTCGGCGATCGGTGAGCAGTACGTCGACCTGCAGCCCTCCGTCGATCGTGGGCCGTTCCTGGCGGACGGCTCCCGCATTGCCGCGGTAGACGCGTCGACGCCGGTGCCCGTCGAGGAGTTGCTCGCCAGCACAGGGGGATTGACTGAGTCCGTGCCAATCGACGCACTCCACACAGTCGTGACGGAACTCGGCGCGGCATTCGACGGAAAGGGTGAAGACCTTCAGTCGCTGGCTGGCTCGCTGTCCGGGCTGTCGACGTCGGGCGCCGATTCACTCGACCGAACCGTAGCTCCGATACGCGACAGCAGGACGGTGCTGGGCACGCAGTCCGAACAGCCCTCGGCGATCGAGGATTTCAGTGCAGATCTGGACTCGCTCGCGGACCGCCTGCGGAGCAGCGACCCCGATGTCCGGCGGCTGATCGACAACGGAAACCCGGCGAGCGAGCAACTGGGGCAATTGGTCTCGGACGTCGGCCCCGGCGGCACGACGAACCTCGCCGGCCTCTCCGCCACGGCAAAGGCGATCTCCGTGCAGGCCACGGCTCTGCGAACCCTGTTCGTGTACCTGCCGGGCGTGGCGGAGGCATCGTCGACGATCGCGCCCGACGACGGAACCGTGCACCTGGGCCTGATAGCCGAGACGAACAATCCGCCGTCGTGCACCGTCGGGTACGAGGGCACCCAGACGATCCTCGCCGAGATGAAGCGGAATGACCCGAACTTCGACGACACTCAGCAGGACTTCCCTCAGAACACCGCCGCGTCCTGCGAAGCACCACAGGGCAGCCTCACCGGCGTCCGCAGTGCCGACCGGATCGTGTTCGGCGACCCCGCCACCGTTCAGCCGTGGGACTCGAAACCCAAGAAGGACCCGAACAGACTGGACCTCAACCCGATTGCGAATCAGCTCGCCCCGCTGCTCGGGGTCACCCCCAACTGACGCGAGTGTGCGGCCCGATCCCGGGACCCTCCCGGGATTCGAGTTGACAACCGCGCCCCGATCCTGCAATCTTCGAAACAGGTCACGAGTACCAGCGTCAAGCCCCGGCTAGCTGGTCGGCAACCCTCCACCGCGGCGGGGTGCTCCGGGTGACGACCAGGCTGAGGTTCATACCGGACCCGGCAAGCGCGGACTCCGAGAGGGCACCGACCCTGCGACGAGTCCCTGACTACGAGGGATGTCGTGATGACTGCTGTATTGACCGCTGACGTGTGTGTTGCCCCCCTGGCTCAGGTTTCGGGCTCCGACCTGCGGGTTCCGCTCGTTCAGGGCGGCGAGTGCACCTACGTGAACTTCGACTACGCGGCCAGTGCGCCGGCGTTGGCGCAGGTGACGGACCGTATCGGGGCCCTGCTTCCGACGTACTCCAGCGTGCACCGCGGCGCCGGCTACGCCTCGCGGGTGTCGACCGAGTGCTACGAGAAGGCCCGCGACTCGGTGGCCCGGTTCGTCGGAGCGTGCGACGACCAAGTGGTGGTATTCACCCGCAACACGACCGACTCGCTGAATCTGCTCGCCGGCTGCGTTCCCGGTAGCACCGTCGTCCTCGACATCGAGCACCACGCGAACCTGCTGCCGTGGAAGGACTCTCGCGTCGTCCGGGCGGCAGACACGCTGGCCGAGACCGTCCGGCTGCTGGTCGCCGAATTGTGCTCCAAGCCCACCGCCCTGCTCGCGGTGACGGGTGCGTCCAACGTGACCGGTGAGGTGCTGCCGATCGCGACCCTCGCCGAGGTGGCGCATCGTTGCGGCGCACGGATTCTCGTCGACGCTGCTCAGCTCGCACCGCACCGCCGCATCGACGTCGAGGAGTGGGGTGTCGACTACCTCGCCTTCTCCGGGCACAAGCTGTACGCCCCGTTCGGCGCCGGGGTGCTCGTGGGCCGCCGGGACTGGCTCGACGCCGCCGAGCCCTACCTCGCGGGCGGCGGCGCGGTCCGGAACGTGACCGTCGAATCCACGCACTGGGCGCCCGCCCCCGCCCGGCACGAGGCGGGAACCCCCAACGTGCTCGGCGCCGCGGCCCTCGCCGCCGCGTGCGATGCGCTGTCCGAACTGGACTTCGGCACGGTGGCCGAACACGAGGCGGCACTCACCGGCCGGTTGCTCGACGGCCTCGGCTCGGTCAACGGCCTGGAGTTCCTGCGGCTGTGGTCGGACGCCCCCGACACGGTGGGGATCGTGACGTTCACGATCGACGGTTTCGAGCCCGGGGAGATCGCCGCCTACCTGTCCGCCGAACACGGGATCGGAGTCCGCGACGGACGTTTCTGCGCCCACCCGCTGCTGGGTCGCCTCGGCAGGCCCGACGGTGCCGTGCGGGTGAGCGTCGGTCTCGGAAGCTGCTCCGAGGACGTGGACCGGCTGGTCGATGCCGTGCGCACCCTGGTGGCGGGACGGCGGAACTGGGCCTACGCCAAGGAAAGCGGCCAGTGGAATCCGGTGCCCGAGACCCGCTTTTCGCGAGACGCGCTAGTATGACGGCATGGCATCGCAGGCTGGGAGCACAATGATTGCTCACTGGTGCCGTCGGCATGTGGATCTGTGCCGAACCGCCTCGGGTATGTGTTCGAGCTGACCGGTCTTCCAGCTCCGTTTCATTCACACGTCATTCCCGAGGAACCCCAATGTCTCGAGACAATGCATTCGTTTCCCGTCCCCTTCGCGTCGCCGTCGAACTGACCGGATCGGGTCACCATCCGGCCGCCGAAGGCGCCGCAGGTACGCGGCCGATCAACGGCGCCGACTACTGGGTGGACCTGACCGCCGACACGACGGATCAGCTCGACCTCACGTCGTTCCCGCCGAACGTCGTCCGGATCCGGGCCGCCGATCTGCGTGAGGCGCAGCAGGAGCGCGCGCGGATCCGCGCCGAGGTCGTCGAGGACGGCCGCGACCCCGACAGCGTCACCGTACTGGTGGACCTCGAGGTGCTCATCGCCGGAGAGGCCCGGGCCGCGCGCAAGGAGCTGGCCCTCCTCGACAGTGCGCTGGACACACCCCGGACACCGGTGTCGTTGCAGTACATCGGAACTCCGGCCGGCCTCGCCGGGCTCATCGCAGACATCCAAGCGGCCGGCGTCGCCGACGGCGTGACCCTGCTCCCGCTGTCGCTGCCCAGGGTGCTCGAGCAGCTCGTCGACGGCACCCTCCCGTGGCTGGAGGAGCGGGGTCTCGTCACCTCCGCCGAAGCGGTCGACGAGGCGCTACGTCGCTTCGACCTGCCCAGCCGCGAGCGGGTGCTGGCTTCCTGACCGGGTCAGTTGCCGTTGTTCGCTGACCCCAGCGGAGTGGGCCGGTAGTACCGGCCCTCGTGATACAGCAGGGGCGCCGCCGCGGAATCGTCGTCGGCCTCGGCGTGGACACGGGTGACGAGGCCGATCACGAGCGTGTGGTCGCCGACCGGAATCAACTGGTCCACGATGACCCGCATCCAGCTGGGAGTTCCGTGGAGAACCGGCTCGCCGGTGTCGAGCCGCGCCCACAGCGACTCGTCGGAGAACCGCTGGTCTGCGCTCCGCGAGAACCGCTGAGCCAGGTGCTGCTGGTGCTCCCCGAGCAGGTGGATCACCAGCGAGCCCGCCGAGTGGAGCGCGTCGATGCTCGACGACGTGTTCGCGATGTTGAACGACACCAGCGGCGGGGCCAGCGAGACGGACGAAAACGAGGAGGCGGTGAAGCCGACCGGGCCCGATCCCGAGTCGAGGGTCACGATGGTGACGCCCGCCGGGTGACGACGCAGGGCTGCGCGGTAATCCTCCGCACAGATTCCGGGGGCGAGTTCGGGGTCGCGGGGGAGGTCCGAACCATCGACGGTATCGGCGTTCTCGGCTCTGTCGGACAAATCATTCTCCGGGTCGGCCCGTGTGGGCACTGTGTCACTCTCGTTCACGAGATCTGACGTCAACTATAAGGGCGGGAAGTACCCGGTATTCAGTCGACGTCGATCGCCAGGCCCGCGGTGATCCGGACCAACTCCGAGAACGACGTGCGGAAGACGGTGTCCGGGTGACCGGCGGCCGCCCACAGTTCCGGGTACTCCGACAGGGCGTTGTCGACGTAGGTCGGAAGGTTCGTGGGATGGCCCAGCGGGGCGATGCCGCCGATCGGCTGCCCCGTCGCGATCCGCACCATATCGAGGGGCGCCCGCGTCAGATTTCCCTGCAGTCGTTTGCCGGTGTTCGCGAGATCCACCTCGTGCGCCCCCGACACGAGGAGAAGGATCGGGTCGTCGTCGAGGAGGAACACCAGCGACTTGGTGATGGCGCCGACATCGACCCCGAGAGACTCCGCCGCCTCGGCCGCGGAGTGGGTGGAATCGGGCTGGGTCACGATCACCCCATGGTGCCCTCGCGCGATCAGAGTCTCGGCGACATGCGCGGCGTGGGGGTGCAGGGGCGTCGGCATGTTCCAAGAGTAGGTCCATTCCCCTGGAACGACATCAAGATGCGCCTTCCGACACGACATCGGAACGGGGCGTAGTCGATTCCGGCTTCCGGAGCCGCCGGACGGTGAACCCGAACAGCAGTCCCAGCCCGACCGCGGAGTACAGCGCGAGGGCGAGTGCGGGCTGTCCCAGCCCCACGTCGTCGAAGTACACGATGCTGCGGATTCCCTCGGTGCCCGCGCCGGGGGTGATCCACCGTCCGATGGACGCGTAGAAGGTGGGAATGACGTTCGAACCGAACGCCCCGCCCGCGCTGGGGTTACCCAGGATGACGAAGACGGCGATTGCGAGCGGCACCGCCAGGATGCCGACCGAGGCGCGCAGGCCGAGCGTGAACATCGCCGTGCCGAAGACGACACCGGTCCCGAGAAGCCACAGCGGGAACCAGTGACCCGCGAACGTGCCGAGCACGTGCGTCGTGATCAGGGCGCCGAGAGCGCCGGAGAGCACGGCGTAACCGAACAGCACGGCCGTGTGCGCCGACGCCTGAAGCAGGGTCCGCGGGGCGCCGATGAACAGGCCGATCGCCGCCGCGAGCAGGTAGCCGCCGACCACCCACCCGACCGCCAGGTAGAAACCGGACAGGCCGCGGTTGTCGTGCGCGCCGACCGCAATCTCGTCGCGAACCGTGAATTGGCGACCCTGGCTGTTCTCCACCTGCGCGAAGACCGATTCGAGCGCGCTGGAGATGGAACTGCCGCCCGCGCTCGCCGTGATCAGTGTGTCGGGGCCGACGGGATTCACGACGAACGCGCCCTGGATCTCGCGGTCGTGGAGGAGGCGCCGGGCTTCCGCGGTGTCCGAGACGACGCGTGCGCGGAGCGGTCCGCCGTCGATCGCGTCGAGTCGGTCGGCGACCTGCTGGTCCGTCCCGGCGGGCAGGCCCGCCGCTGCGACGACCCCGATCTCGATGTCGCGGGGCGTGGGCTGATGGAACGCGGCCACGTAGCTGAGGATGAAGCCGAGCTGGAGGAGGAGGACGCCGAAGACCAGCGCGGCCATCACCTTGGGCGCGCCGTACTTCGAAACCGGACTGTCGTGGCGCGCGGGAGCCGAGGTGGTGGGTTCGCTGGTGGTGGTCATCGGACGTCCTCGATCCTTGTCGATACCGTGGGTATTGAATACCGTAGGTATCGTGACCGAAGAACGTCAACCGGACAGTCGTCACACCGAATGGGCGCCGACGGCGCGTCCCGGTCGTGACGTCGTCCGGCAGCGCCTCCTCGACGCGGCTGCGGAGGAATTCGCGGAACGTGGCTTCGCCGCGGCCCGGCTCGCTGAGGTCGCGCGCCGGGCCGGGTTCACCAAGGGCGCGGTCTACTCGAACTTCGAGTCGAAACAGGATCTGTTCGCGGAACTCTTCGCGGCCCGGTCACTCGAACTCGCGGGACGGGTGCTCGCCGAGATCGCCGGCATGAACCCGTCGGATGCCGCGGGCAGAGGCGGCGAGGCCGTCGCGTCGTGGATGGTGCGCGAACCGGGCTGGTCGCTGCTGGTACTCGAATTCGGTGTGCTCGCCGCCCGCGACCCGCAGATCGCCCAGGCCTACCTGCGGGAGCGGCGGCAACTGCGGGGAAGGCTCGTCGACTTGATCGGTGAGCGCGCGCGGGAGTGGGGAGTCGACGACACATTCGACGTCCGCACCACCGCCATCTCGCTGATGGCTCTCATCTCGGGACTCGTGCTGGAGCATTCCGTCGACCCCGAGGAAGTGGATCAGCCGACGATGGGAGCCGCGGTCACCGCACTGTTCGCGGGTGCAGTCGCCCGGGCCGGGCTGATCTGAACCGCCCGGGCCGGGCTGATCTGAACCGCCCGGGCCGGGCTGATCTGAACATCACCCAGGAAACTGTCGATGTGCGCCCAGGTGGAGTCTTTCGCCTTCGGGCCCGCGACGAGTCCCAGGTGGCTGCCCGGCGCGGACTCGAACCGTACCGACGGCGAACCGGTGAGCACGTCCGTCGCCGCCCGGACCGACGGGATCGGGGCGATGACGTCCTCGGTGCCGCCGACCGCGAGGACAGGCACCGTGAGATCGGCGAGCGCGATCGCGCCGTTCCGGGTCTCGAAACTCCCCGTCGCGAGCGCGTTCCCGAGGATCAGCTGAGTGCAGACCTGGCGGAAGAAGCGGGCGGGGTAGCCGGGCATGTCGGCCATGAACCGGTCGATGGACTCCATGCGGGCGAGGGTCTCGGTGTCGTGCAGGTTCCGCGCGATGAACCAGGGCTTGGTGAGTTCGCGCTGGAGTGCGGTGAAGCGGTAGCTGGCCTGGACCAGTGGCGCGGGCAGTCCGCCCATCGCCCCCGTGGCGGTGGTGAGGGGACGGTCGCCGGTGAACCGGCCGACGGCCCGCAGCGGCGCGATCATGGTCACCGACTCGTAGTCGATCGGCGTGCCGATCGCCGTCACCGAACCGATCGGCAGATCGCCCCGGCCCGCGGCGGTGAGCAGCGACATCGTTCCGCCGAGGCTCCAGCCGATCAGGTCGACGGGTGCACCGTCGTGGAGCCGGGACACGCGGTCGACGGCGGCCGGGATGAAGTCGTCCACCCAGTCCTCGAACCCCAGGCCACGGTCGGCGTAGCCCATCGTTCCGTAGTCGACGAGATACGTGGCCTTGCCCGACCGGACCAGGTGCGCTGCCAGGCTCTGGCCCGGCCGGAGGTCGAAGCAGTGCGCGGGCGCGGCGAGCGGCGGCACGAGCAGGACGGGCCGGTCGTCGCCGGTCTCGGAACCGTCGAACCGGTACAGGTCCTGATGGGGCGCCTCGTGGATGCGTGTCGACGGGGTGCGCTGGACCGGCGCGATTCCGCCGCCGAAGGACAGTCGCCAGGCGTTGCGGGTCAGCGTGTTCAGCGTCGGGTTCCAGGCGATGTCGAGCACGGATTTCCTCTCGTGGCGGCGCAGATCCTTCAGGTATCTGTGACGTCAACATACAGGTAATCCCGTAGTGATCCGTCAGCGGGCGGCGAGCAGAACCCGCAGCACCGTTGCCGGCCGCAGCAGCGCGGCCGGCCGGTCGAGAAGATGCGTCACCCGGAGAAACGCCGACCCCACGGCCGGGTCGACCGATGCCGCCCGATCGATCCGGGACGCGTACGCATGGACGGACCGGACCCGCACCGACCGTCGTCCCGGCACGGCCGGGATCCGGAGGTCGTTGTCGACGGTGAGATTCCACGCCGCATCGATACACCGGTTCGCCCTCCGGAGGAACCGGCGGGCGAGATGCGTCCGCCCCGACCGCAGGCAGTCCCGCAAGATCTGCGCCTCCACCGCGGCGACGCTCATCCCCTGGCCGTAGATCGGGTTGAACGCGCAGATGGCGTCCGCGAACGGCAGGTAGTCCGGCGGCAGGTCGTCCGCGGAATAGTGTCTCCGGACGGTCGTCGGGATCCTATAGCGCACTCCGTCGTCCACCGGCACGGCAGTGCGCAGCGCGTCGTACATGTCCGGGGCCGGGAACGACTTCACGAAGTTCAGGAATTCGCCTGGATCGAGCGGCGGCACGTCGTCGCCGTACCCGGCGAGCGTGACGATCCACGTGCCGTTCTCCTGCACGCCCATGAATCCGCTACGCGGACTCGACGGTCCCGGCGCCATCCCGATTCCGGAATCGCCGTCCAGGTGCGGCGGGTCGAGCCGAAAGTGCCTCGTCGCGTAGCTGACGTCGACGGCCACCTGCGACTCGGACGGCGGCGCGAACCCCAGCGCGCCGAGCCGGGCGACGCTCTGCGAACTGCGGCCCGACGAATCAACGACGAGATCGGCCGCGACGACCTCCGGCGGAAGCCCGCCCCGGTGCTGCACGGTCACCCCGGTCACCCTCCCGCCGTCCAGGGTGAGGCCCGTGACGTCGGAACGGTCCAGGATCCGCACATTCGGCAGGGCTCCGACCCGCCGGCGCACCTGCCACTCGACCAGCGGCCTGCTCGCGAGGATGCCGGGAACCCCGCTGGTCGCGCGGGCCATCCGGTGCCCGTCGACGATCCACCGGATGTCGCCGAGCGCGTCGCCCGCAGTGGCGCCGAGGGCCAGGAGTTCCGGCACCAGGCCCGGCAGCAGGTCCTCCATCGCGGCCTGCCCGCCGGCGAGGAGGGCGTGCACGTGCCGGGCCTGCGGCACACACCGGCGCGCCGTGGCCGCGTCGGGCAGGACGTCGCGGTCGAGGACGACGACGCTCCGGAACGTGCGGGCGAGCGCCGCCGCGGCCAGCAGGCCGCCCATTCCGGCGCCGACGACCACGGCGTCGCCATACTGGGTCGTCCGGTGCGTCATCGCGGCTGTCCGTTCGCAAGACGGTGCAGAGACCTCCAGGGTATTTCGCCTGACCTCGGCGAGCGGAGGTTACTCTCGAGTAATGACCGAACAGAAGACCTGGAATGCGTTCACCGTCGAGCGCAAGGATCACGTCGCGCAGGTGACGCTCATCGGACCCGGAAAAGGCAACGCGATGGGGCCGGATTTCTGGAGTGAGCTCCCCGAGATCTTCGGAGAACTCGACGCGGATCCGGGCGTGCGGGCCGTGGTGATCGCCGGCTCGGGCAAGAACTTCTCTTTCGGCCTCGACCTGCCTGCCATGAGCGGAAGCTTCGGTTCCGTCCTCGCAGACAAGGCGCAGGCAGGCCCGCGCACCGCGTTCCACGACATGATCAAGCGGATGCAGTCCGGCATCAACGCGGTCGCCGACTGCCGCAAGCCGGTGGTCGCGGCGATCCAGGGCTGGTGCATCGGCGGGGGCGTCGACCTCATCTCCGCGTGCGACATCCGGTACGCCAGCGCCGACGCCCAGTTCAGCATCCGTGAGGTGAAGGTCGCGATCGTCGCCGACATGGGCAGCTTCGCCCGGCTGCCCGCCATCATCGGCGACGGTCATCTGCGAGAACTCGCACTCACCGGCAAGGACATCGGTGCGGGTCACGCGGAGAAGATCGGCCTCGTCAACGGTGTCTACGCGGACACCGACGCCGTCCTCGCCGCCGCGCACGCCACCGCAGGCGAGATCGCGGCCAACCCGCCGCTGGTCGTGCACGGCATCAAGGACGTTCTCGACCACTCCCGTGCGGCAGCCGTCGACGACAGCCTGCGCTACGTCGCCGCGTGGAACGCCGCGTTCCTGCCGTCTCAGGACCTGACCGAGGCGATCACGGCCGTCTTCGAGAAGCGCGCACCCGAGTTCAAGGGCGAATAGTCCGCCGGCCGCCCGGCCTATCCGCAGGTAAAGCCCAGTCCAACAGTTGCCCGAATCCTCGCTGCGCTCGCATACTTGCCGACTACAAGTAAACGACCAGCGCAGCGAGGACACAGTGTCGAATTCGGTCGAAACGCCGGTGGCCTATACCCACCGGCAGATCCTGGCTGTACTCAGCGGGTTGATGCTCGGCATGTTTCTCGCCGCGCTCGACCAGACGATCGTGGCGACGGCGATCCGCACCATCGCCGACGACCTCGACGGCTACTCGCTTCAGGCGTGGGCCACCACCGCGTACCTCGTCACCGCGACCCTGGCGACGCCGCTCTACGGCAAGCTGTCGGACATCTACGGCCGCAAGCCGTTCTTCATGTTCGCCATCACGGTGTTCGTGATCGGCTCGGTCCTGTGCACGTTCTCGACGTCGATGTACATGCTCGCGGCCTTCCGCGCGGTGCAGGGACTCGGCGCCGGCGGCCTGTTCTCGTTGGCGCTCACCATCATCGGCGACATCGTCTCCCCACGTGAGCGCGCCAAGTACCAGGGCTACTTCCTGGCCGTGTTCGGCACGTCCAGCGTGCTCGGGCCGGTGCTCGGCGGACTGTTCGCCGGGCAGGACGTGATCGTCGGAATCGACGGCTGGCGTTGGGTTTTCCTGGTCAACGTGCCGGTGGGTCTGGTCGCGCTCACGGTCGTCTCCCGGGTGCTGCACCTCCCGCGACGGCCGGGCGGAAGCCGGCGGATCGACTGGTGGGGCGCGATCGCCCTCGCGGTGGGTGTCGTGCCGTTGCTCATCGTCGCCGAACAAGGGCACACCTGGGGATGGGGCGATTCGAAGTCGTTGGTGTGCTACGTGATCGGCGTCGTCGGCGTGCTCGTCTTCGTGCTCGTGGAACTGGCGATGAAAGACGACGCGCTCATCCCGATGCGATTCTTCCGCAACAGCACCTTCGCGCTCGGCGTCGTCATCAGCCTCGTCGTGGGCGCCGTCATGTTCGGCGGCATCACCCTCCTGCCCCAGTACCTGCAGGTGGTGAAGGGCTCGAGCCCCACCCTCGCCGGGTTCCAGATCCTGCCGATGGTCCTCGGCCTCATGGCCGGGTCGGTGGTCAGCGGCCAGATGATCTCGCGGACAGGGCGATACCGGTACTTCCCGATCCTGGGAACCGCCTTGATCGCGGTCGCCGCGTTCCTGCTGCACACGCTCGCGGCCGATACCCCGATGCCCATCGTGATGGCGTTCATGCTGATCCTGGGACTCGGTCTCGGAAACCTGATGCAGCCGCTCACCCTCGCCATTCAGAACGCCCTGCCCCCACAGGACATGGGAGTGTCGACCGGAGCGGCCACCTTCTTCCGGCAGATCGGCGGCACCGCAGGCGTCGCGATCTTCCTGTCGATCCTCTTTTCCCGCCTCACCCCGGCCATCGGCGAGCGAGTGACGGCCGCCGCGGGCACCTCCGACTTCCGGCGAGCCGTGGTCGCCGCCGCGCAGAGCAACGACCCCGCCGAGGCCGCCATGGGTCAGGGAATGCTCAGCCCCGACCACGCAGGCGTCAGCGGCGTCCTCACGGACAGTTCGGTGATCGGCAGACTCGACGACGTGCTGGCCCTGCCGTTCAAACAGGGATTCGCCGACGCCATCGGATCCGTCTTCCTCACGGTGTCGATGCTCGCCGTCGTCGCCTTCGTCCTCACCGTGCTGTGGAAGGAAGTACCCCTCCGCAGCGAGTCCGGACTCCAGGCCGCGGCGCGGGGAAACTCAGCGGACTGAAAGGCAGATCACGAACGGGGCCGGTCTTCGAGGATCCGGGCACGGCACAGTGCGGTTACGACGATTCGTTCTCCCGCAGCGCCGAGCTGCTCGTCACCAGCGGTACTTCGGCGAGATGAGCGAGATCGATCGCCTCATCGCCGTCGCCGCAGGCGCGGTCGGGCACCCCGGCACCCTGCCGTCGTTCAGCTTGATCCAGGAGATCCGCGAGTGGGCCGGGACGCCGGACAGATCATCGACACCGTCGTCCCGGTCGCGGCCATCGAACGCCTCGATCACGAGTACACCGGCACACACCACCGGCTCCGCAGACTCTGATCTGCCTCACGCACCGTCCCCGCGGTGCACCCGCACCCGCGCCTGGGCAAAGGCCGCGAGGGTCGATTCGCCGATGAGCGGGGTCGCCGTGAAGAATTCGATCGCGATTCCCTGGGCGGCCAGCAGGTCGTCGGTCCAGAGATCGCGGATCCGTGGGTCCACGCCGCTGAGACACAGTCGTCCGCCGACCGCGTCGAGTCGGCGCGCGTAGTCGGCGATGACGGTGAGGAAGGTGGCGCTGACGGTGGTGCGTCCCCGAAGGCGGAGGATAACCACCGGTGACCGCGCCGTTGCGGGGTCGGGTAGTCGGGCCTGGAGCGTGCGCGCACCCGCGTAGAAGAGGCTGCCGTAGACATCGAGGATGACGATCTCGTTGTCGGACAGGTGTTCCGGTGCTGGATCCTCCAGTAGTCGGTTGCCCATGACGCGGAGGCGGACGACTTTCAGGTCCATCGCCTCCTGGTTGAGTTGCAAGATCAAGGACAGCGAGACGCCGATTCCCACGGCGGCGGTGACAGGGAGCAGGAGGGTGGCGACGAACGTCGTCGTGAGCGCGATCCGCGAGGTGAATCCGCTGCTCCAGATCGCCATGACGCGTGGCACATCGAGGGACCCGACCGCGGCGATGATCAGAATTGCGGCCAGTGTCGGCATCGGAACCTGCCCGACCACACCGGCGAAGACGACGAGGATCGCCAGCATCCAGATCCCGGACCAGATCGCCGCCCAGCGGGTGCGGGCCCCGGCTGCGCTGTTGAGTGCGGTCTGGCTCACCGACCCTCCGACCGGCATCCCCCGGAACATCGCGGCAGCGACGTTGCAGAAGCCCTGGCCGGCGAAATTGCGGTTGGCGTCCGAGCGTGAGCCGTCGGGATTGGGAGCGGCCTCCGCGACGCCCGCGCCCTGGACGAGGACGATGACGGCGACGGCGAGGGAACCGCCGATGAGATCGGGGGTGAGCACGGTCGGGTCCGGTAGGTGTGGCAGCGGGAATCCGGTGGGGATCGCCCCGACGTCCGATACCCGGGTGACCGACCCCAACCCGAAGGCGACCATGAGCAAGGTCGGCACGATCAGGGCCGCCAGCGATGCGAACAGTCGCAGGCGGGTTCGGGCCAGACCGGCCATCAGGACGACGGCCGTCAGACCGAGCACCAGCGAAGGTACGTCGATGGCACCGGGATGGCGGAGTGCGTCCACGGCTTTCGCCAGTGCGACCTGTCCTTCGGCGTCCGTCCCGAGCAGCGTCGGCAGTTGTCCGAGGATGATGTTGGCGGCGATGCCCATCAGAAATCCGGTCATCACCGAATGCGACACGAATCGTGTGTACCGGCCCAGCCTTAGCAACGCAGCACCGATCATTGCAACCCCGGCGACGAGTGTCAGCAGAACCAGCGCCGACGGCCGATCCTCCGGTGCGACGCTCGTCAACGCCGATCCGGCTGCCAGCGCCGATGCACTCGTCGTGGTAACGATCATCAGCTTTGTGCTGGTGGACAGTCCGCCGAACAGTCGGCCCGCCATGCTGGCGTACAGGCCGTGCACGGGGCTGACGCCCGCGAGAACGCCGGAGGCCATTCCGTCCGGAACGCTGCCGATGGCGCCGGGGAGCCCCGCGATCACGTCCGTCCGGGTCATTCGTTCCCGGGGCACGAGGGCGCGCAGTCGGCGAGCGAACCCGCTCATACGGTTCGGCACGCCGGTGAGTCGCTGCCCTGGATGTCGCCGGGACCGAGGACCGCCGGAGAGATGATCATGCTCGGCTCCCTCCTCTGCGGATCGGAGATACGTCCGTCCCGGTCATCATCGGGCATCTCTGCGGCGGCCGCTTCATCCGCGTCGGGTGAGGCCGGCGAGGATCGTGCGGGCCGGTATCAGGTCGGGCCGGACCGTTGCGAGGTCGTGCTGCCTCCCGGGTAGGAGTGATCGGAGCTGGTACCGAATCCCACCAACGTGCTCACCCACTCGCAGGTGCTCGGGCGTACGTCACCGATGTTGATGGACTTGACGGCCGCGCTCGCCACGGGTGGACACGGCCACAACGTAATGAGTTCCCAAAATCGTTATCACCCCTCGAGGGTGATGCACAGACGACGGAGCGGGGCGAATGCTGAGTATTTCGCGCACGAGGTTTCCGGCTCATCCGGACGAATCGGTGCGGGGTGCGTGAGGTGGCGGGGGGAACGAGGAGGGAGCTCACATGCGGGTAGTGGTGCTGGGAGGTGACGGGTTCTGCGGTTGGCCGAGTGCGCTCCACCTGTCGGCGAGCGGGCACGACGTCACCATCGTCGACAACTTCGTTCGCCGGCGAGCGGACGACGAACTCGGGGTGCAGTCGTTGACCCCGATTCGACCCCTCGCCGAGCGTATCGAGGCGTGGCAGGCGGCGTCCGGGCGCGAGATCGCTGTCGTGGAGTTGGACGTGGCCCACGATTACGACGCGATGACCGAACTGCTGATTACCGTGCGCCCGGACGCCGTGGTGCACTTCGCCGAACAGCGGTCCGCCCCGTATTCGATGAAATCGCCGCCCCACAAGCGGTACACGATCGACAACAACCTCAACGCCACTCACAACCTGCTGGCTGCGGTTGTCCAGGCCGGCATCGACATCCATGTCGTCCACCTGGGAACCATGGGTGTGTACGGCTACGAGACCGTCCCCGTGGACCTGCCTGAGGGGTATCTCACCGTCAGCTACCCCGATCGGCACGGTGAGATGCACAGTCGTGAGATCCTGTATCCGACCCAACCGGGTAGTGTGTATCACCTGTCGAAGTCGTTGGATCAGTTGCTGTTTCAATTCTATGCGCACAACGACGGAGTCCGCGTCACCGATCTTCACCAAGGAATCGTCTGGGGCACCCAAACCGATGAGACCGAACGTGATCCGCGGTTGATCAACCGTTTCGACTACGACGGCGACTACGGCACCGTGTTGAATCGCTTCATCGTGGAGGCGGCGATCGGGTATCCGCTCACCGTGCACGGAACCGGTGGGCAGACAAGGGCATTCATCAACATCCGCGACACCGTCCGCTGTATCAGGCTCGCCGTCGAGTCGGGTTTCCAGGTCGGTGGTCAGGTCCGGGTGATGAATCAGATGACGGAGACGCATCGGGTCGCCGACCTCGCGCAGCTGGTGGCGAGGACGATCGGCGCCGAGGTCGACAGGGTGGCCAACCCCCGGCAGGAGGCCGACGAGAACCAGCTCGCGGCCCGCAACGACCGGTTACTCGGGCTGGGTCTGGCGCCGATCACCCTCGACTCGGGTCTACTGGCCACCGAAGTCGGGATCGCCCGGGCCTACTCCGGGCGGATCGACGCCTCCCGCATACCCTGCCGGTCGTTCTGGAATGAAAGTCGCAGGTCCGCGGTCGAGGAGCAGAGCGCTTGAGTGACGACGACGCAGCATCCGGCGACGGCACGCCGGAGCCGCCGGAACGGCCACAGTCGGACAAGACCGACTATTTTCCCGGCGAGCATGGTCGTTCCGTCCCGCGTTCTGCCTGGTTGATCCTGGGGGCCGCGCTGGTGATCCTGCTAGCCTTCCTCGTCGCGCGGCCGGCATGGTTCACCCACGACGCGGACGACATGAGCCTCGACGTGCCCGCTGACCGGCATTTCACCAAGACCCTGGCCGGATCCGGACACGTGGACGGGGTCTGGCTGACCGACGATTCCCCGTCGACGAGCTATCTGGTGACCCTTCCGGCCGATTCCACGCGCGACGAGACCCGTCTGCATTTGACCGGCTCCTCCCAGATTCCCGGCAACAGCACCGTCTTTCTCAGCGTGAGCATGGACGGTCAACAGGTCTACAAGAAGGAATTGCCCACTGGGGAGAAGGACATCGACGCCTACGTCACGGTCCCCGACCAGATCGCCGACGACGGTCAGGTGCGCATCCAAGTCCGCGCCGACGGCACCCGCCACGACGAGACGTGCACTACCGATCACTCGGCGGGGATGCAGATCCACCTCGACCCTGCCACGGTCGTGGAGGCCGCACTCGCAGAGCCGATCCATACCGTCCGGGACGCCGTGGTGTCCTGGGACCGTCGACTCACCGTGGTTCTGGCCGATCAGGCGGACCAATGGCGCACGACGGCAGCGCAGTTGGGGATGGCATTGACCCGGGAGGGGCACCAGGTTCGATTCGCCGACACGCTCCCGGCCGCCGATGTCGACAACGCGATCCTCGTCGGCCCCTATGCCACGTTGAGCGACCGGGACGGCTGGTCACCTTCACCGGAGTCAGGTGCGGACACGGCCGACGGCACCGCCGTCGGCACGATCGACGGCACCGCCGTCGGCACGATCGACGGCACCGCCGTCGTGGCGGTGACCGTACCCGACGGTTCCCTGATCTCGCGCTACCTGACCGGGCAGGCCGTGACCACAGCCGATTTCGTCGGGGGAGATCCTCGAGCGGTGGCCGCCACACCACTCACCGGCGATCAGGTGGCACTCGCGGCTCTGGGTGCGGACATGTCCGTCGGTCAGATCACCGAGACCCGGCGGTGGCGCATCGGCTATTCACTCGCCGACCTTCCGGGCGGACGCCTGCCGCAGTCGGTGCGCGTCGAGATGCAGCTACCCGCATCACCCTCCGACCTCACGTGGATCCTGAACGCCGAACTCAACGGTCACCTCGTCGGAAGCGTCCCGTTGAATCCCACGGCGGGCACGGTGACCATCGCGCTCCCGCCGCAGGACGCGTTGCTCGAGAACGCCCTGACCCTGTCGGTCGAGCGTGACCGCGACCTCGGTGGCTGCGATGTCCGCGTGACGAGCTATCCCATCCAACTGCAGCCGGGCTCCGCCCTTCAACTCGGCGACGAGACCGGTGCCGGTTTCACGGCGCTGCCTCGTGGACTGGCACCCGGATTCGCCGTCTACGCCCCCGGGCCCGACGGTATCGATGTGATCCAACAGCTCAATGCCATCGTTCCTACGACCACCAAATTTGTTCCGGCACAATATAATCCTGATTTCCTCTGGTCTGGGCAGCCGAGTCCGGGCGAGCCGTTCATTCTGATAGGGCAGAGCCCGGACGTGAATCCTCTGGTGCGAATCCAGGACGGACGCATCACGTCCGGGCCGAACGCGTCGGCACTTGACATCCCGTCCTTCGACAACGGCATTCTGGTGCAAACGGTCACGAGCACCAGTGGGGCTCCCGGACTGATGATCCAGTACATGGGCGACATCGGAACAACTCAGCTGCCCGGCTTCGGAACCGAGAGCGCGCTGGTTGTGACACCGCAGGACAGCTTTGCGATCAACGGCGACGGCACCATCGCCCCGAGCGAACCCCCGCGCCAGGATCCGCCCCGATGACCGATGTCGCACATCCCCCGCACGAACCCGTGCACGAACCGGCAGCGATCGCCGACCACTTTCGGTCGGTCGACAGCGCACCGGCGGATTACGCCGTCGACCGCCCTGCCAGTGGCACCAACGGCTTTCTCGTCACATTCGTGGGGATCTCGATCCTGGCAATGTGCCTGCGAATGATCCTCGCGCACGCCGACGTGATGGACGCACCAAACGACCTGGTCATCTTGTCCTCCGGTCGCGGTGACGTCCAGTTTCCCTTGAGAATGTTCCTCGCGGTCTTCTTCCTGACCTACGCGCTGCACGCGTACTCGAACATCTGGCGTCGCCTCTACCTCGGACTGTCGCTGCTGGGCAAGTTCCTGACGTTCTGTGTTCTGATCGACGGCGTTGCCTCGTTGCTTCACCACGTCGGCATCATTTCGATTTCCGTGTTCGGTGCGCAAATGATCTCGGGTCTCCTCGCGCTGGCGATTTTCCCGCACACCGTGATTCGGCAAGCGCAGCTTCCTCCCCAGGGTCCGCTTCCACTCGACCCACGAATTCCGCCCTCGGCGTTTCTCGCGCTGGCCAGTTGTCTGGTGCTGGCCAGCGCTGGGGCTGTCATCGCACTGCGCCTCTTCGGTCACGTCGTCGACGTCTTGAAGGACTGGGCGATCCTCGGTGGCATCGGCGCCGGTGTCTTTCTCATGCAGCAGATCCTGGCGACCTTGACCGCCCTGCTGGGTGTGCGTGCTCTGAGGAGGTCGCGCCGGCAGGAGTTCACCGCACCGGTGGCAGTCTTGGTGCCCGCGCACAACGAGGCGCACAGCATCGCCGACACCATCGCCTCGGTGGACGCCGGCGCCGAAACGTACCCGGATGCCATTCACCTGTACGTGGTGAACAATGCCTCGACCGACACGACGCACGAGGTCGCCGAAGCGGCCATCGCGGCGTGCACACACATCACCGGTGAGGTGCTCGACTGCCCGACACCGGGTAAGGCCATCGCACTGAACATGGGGATCGAGCAGATCCGGGAGGAGTTCGTCGTCCGGATCGACGCCGACACCATGATCGGACCCGGATGTCTGGAAACCGCGATGCGGCACTTCGCGAACCCGATGGTCGGCTGTGTCGGAGGAATCCCGATGCCGGCCGAGGTGAATACGTGGATCGACAAATGCCGGCTCATCGAGGTCTACATGCGGCACGGCTTCTTTCAGGTGTCCCTCGACGGCTATCAGGGCGTGATGGGTATCCCGGGAATGTTCGCCATCTACCGTCGTCGTCAGGTTCTCCGAGTCGGCGGCATGGTGCAGGGGATGAACGGAGAGGACACCGACATCTGCATGCGCCTCGCGGCCGCCGGCTACCACAACGTGGCCGACCCGAAAGCCGTGTACTACAGCGAAACGCCGGCGTCCTACGCTCACCTCCGCGAGCAGCGAACCCGATGGTTCCGCAGCATCTACCACCTAGCCGCACGCAACCGGGCGGTCCTGCTGGACCGACGCACGATGATCGGCACCTTCGTCCTGCCGTTCAATCTGGTCAACGCCGCACGCCGTGCCATGCTCGCGCCGCTGCTCATCTACGCGGCGATCGCCGGATTCGCCTTCCACACGACGTTCACGTCGATGCGCTGGCAACCCATCGTTGCCACGTTGCTAGGCATGTCGATGATCATGACCGTGATCGTCTGCCTGATCTGGCGGCCCGGTTCGGTCAAGTACATACCCGCCTACCTCTGCTTTCGCGTTCTCCGTAGCTACTTCACCCTCGCGGCCGTCCTGACGCTGGTCTACCCACCCATGCACCCCCGGATCCCCGGGCACGTTCGACTGTCCAGTCGCCGTCAACGGACCTGGCCGACTCTCACCCATAGAGGGTGAAACTGCTCGGGTTCACCGACTGGAGCCCTGTCGAGGGGCGATGCCTGGCACGCTGATATCCATGCCTCCCGCACCGAAGCCAGCATCGGAATCCATCGTCCAGCAGCATCGTGCTCTCCGCGAACGTTTGCCGTTCTCCGACACCCAGGACTTCGACGACGCGAACCGAGGTCTCGTCGCCCGGCGCGAGCCGAACGCAGTGAAGGCCGACGATGGCACGGTCCTGTGGGACAACGACACCTACGCATTCCTCGACGGTGATGCCCCCGAGACCGTGAACCCGAGCCTGTGGCGTCAATCCCAGCTGGCCGCGGTGGCCGGTCTGTTCGAGGTCGTGCCCGGCGTCTACCAGGTGCGCGGGATGGACCTGTCGAACACCTCGTTCATCGAGGGGGACGAGGGCGTGATCGTGGTCGATACCCTCCTCTCCGCCGAGACGGGCAGGGCTGCGCTCGAGCTCTACCGCAAGCACCGCGGCGACCGCGCCGTGAAGGCCATCATCTACACGCACTCCCATGCGGACCACTTCGGTGGCGTCAGAGGCTTCGTGTCACAGGAGGAGGTCGACGCCGGCGAGGTGAAGATCTTCGCACCGGAGGGATTCGTCGAGCACGCGGTCTCCGAGAACGTCTATGCGGGCACCGCGATGAACCGCCGCGCGGGCTACATGTACGGGGCGGCTCTTGCGCGCGGGCCGCAGGGCCAGGTCGGCGCCGGACTCGGGCAGACCGTGTCGATCGGTACCGTCACCCTCATCGCACCGACCGACCTCGTCACGACTACCGGTCACGAGGAAACCGTCGACGGCGTGCGCATGGTCTTCCAGATGGCGCCCGACACCGAAGCCCCGTCGGAGATGCTCATCTACTTCCCGGATTTCAAGGCGCTGTGCGCGGCCGAGGACGCAACCCACACCTTCCATAATCTGCTGACCCTGCGCGGTGCCGTCGTGCGCGACCCCCACGGCTGGGCCGGCTATCTCACGGAGACGATCGACCTGTTCGGCGGCGACGCCGAGGTCGTGTTCGCCTCGCACCACTGGCCGACCTGGGGTGCAGAGCGGGTCGTCGAGTTCCTGTCGAGCCAACGCGATCTGTATGCCTATGTGCACGACCAGACTCTGCGGTTGATGAACAAGGGTTTCACCGGCCCTGAGATCGCCGAACAGATGCAGCTACCACCCGCGCTCGAGAACACGTGGAGCGCCCGCGGCTACTACGGGTCGGTCAGCCACAACGTGAAGGCGGTATACCAGCGCTATCTCGGCTGGTTCGACGGCAATCCAGCCAGCCTGTGGGAGCACACCCCGATCGAGCAGTCGAAGCGATACGTCGAGTTCATGGGCGGTGCGGACACCGTCGTCGCCAAGGCACGCGACTCGTTCGGCGCGGGCGACTTCCGCTGGGTCGCACAGGTCGTGAACCACGTCGTCTACGCACAACCCGACCATTCGGAGGCAAGAGCCCTGCTCGCAGACACGTACGAACAGCTCGGCTACGGGGCCGAGAACGGTACCTGGCGCAGCTGGTACCTCTCGGGAACGACCGAACTGCGCGAGGGCAACTTCGGTACCCCGACGGAGACCACGGCCCCCGATGTCATCGGCCAATTGACGCCGTCGATGCTGTTCGACGCCATCGCGATCCAGGTGCACGGCCCGAAGTCATGGGACGAGAAGCTGTCGATCGACGTCGTTCTCACCGACACCGACGAACGCTACCGCCTGCGGCTCGCGAATGGAGTGCTGACCTACAGCCCCCGCGCACAGAAAGGCGACGCCGACGCAACTCTCACGACGACGACGAGGGCGCTGCCTGCGCTCGCCCTCGGATCCCTGTCCACCGACGATCTCGCGAAGGCAGGCATCGACGTGAGCGGCGAGGGATCAGTCCTCGCCCGACTCGCCGCAGCGCTGGAGCCGGGCGACAAGAACTTCGCCATCGTCACCCCGGAATGACGACGTCTGGAGGCAACAACGGCGCCCAGCTCCGAGACAGGAGTTGGACGCCGTTGGCGTGACCGTCGGGAGGCTCAGTGCCCGATTATCGCCGCCGGCTCAGTGTCCGCCGTTGTCCTTCAGACGCTTCAGGGACGCCTCGACCTCGGCCTTCGCCTCGGCGAGCCCGACCCAGTCGGCGGCCTCGACGTGCTTGCCCGGCTCGAGGTCCTTGTAGTGGACGAAGAAGTGCTTGATGGCGTCCAGTTCGAACTGCGGGACGTCGCCGATGTCCTGGATGTGGTCCCAGCGCGGATCGCCGGCAGGCACGCACAGCACCTTGTCGTCGCCGCCGGCCTCGTCGACCATCTTGAACATGCCGACGGGACGTGCCTCGACGATGACTCCGGGGAACACGGACTCCGGGAGCAGGACCAGCGCGTCCAGCGGGTCGCCGTCCTCGCCGAGGGTGTTCTCGATGTAGCCGTAGTCGGCCGGGTAGCCGAACGCGGTGTACAGGTAGCGGTCCAGCTTCACGCGACCGGTCACGTGGTCGACCTCGTACTTGTTTCGCTGACCCTTGGGGATCTCGATGGTGACGTCGAACTCCACGCCGATTCCTCGCTGTCGTGTCGATGATGATTCGGGGAGAGGATATCGGGTCGAGGATAAGGTTGGTTGTCTGACCACCCACGAATCACAGTGAAGACGGAGGCGCGTTGCCGGGCCAGGGAAAGAAGAAGATGGGCTCGTTGGCGGGACGCCACCGTCGGAACATGCGAATTCTGTTCGCGTCGGTCGTCGTCGTGGTGCTAGCGATGGCCGCCGTGCTGGTGATCGCGGTGAGCGCGCACAACGCGTCGGCGGGCCGCGGCGAACTGACGATCGCCCCCGAACCGGCGCCGATCATCGCGGCACCGCAGGTCACGCCGGTCCCGGACGACGCCCCGGTGCCGACGGCGCAGGGGATCGCGGCCGCGGTCGGTCCGGCCGCCGCCAACCCGGACCTCGGCAAGTTCAGCGGAACGGTCGCCGACGCGGTCACCGGGCAGGTGCTGTGGAGCGTCAACCCGCAGACCCCGATGACGCCGGCGTCCACCACCAAGGTCCTCACCGCGGGATCGGCGCTGCTGTCGTTGCCGTCCGACCACCGCGTCACGACGAAGGTCGTGCAGGGCGCGACTCCCGGTGAGATCGTCCTCGTCGCCGGCGGTGATCCCACTCTCACCGCGAAGCCGGTCGGGGAGAACGGCTACTACCCGGGTGCGGCGCACATCTCGCAACTCGTCGATCAGATCCGGGCCGCGGGCATCGCGGTGACGCGCATCGTGGTCGACACCGGCATCTACTCGGGTGACACCATGGCGCAGGGGTGGTTCCCGACGGATGTCGGCGCCGGATTCATCACCCCCACCGAGCCGATCATGATCGACGGCGGACGCGCCGACCCACTCGTGGACGAGTCGCCGCGCAGTTCGACACCCGCGCTCGACGCCGGGCGGACGCTGGCCGGTGCACTCGGCGTCGACCCGTCGGCGGTCGCGTCGGGGGTCGCGGCACCCGGCGCCGCCACCGTCGCGAGTGTGCAGTCCGCGCCGCTGCGCGACCGGTTGCGGCAGATGATGGAACACTCGGACAATGTGCTTGCCGAAGCGATCGGGCGGGAGGTTGCCATGAATGCCGGCGCGGAAGCATCGTTCGCGGGCGCCGTCGCGACCATCGGCCGGACCTTGTCCGGGGCCGGATTCGACCTGTCGGGGCTCACGCTGCACGACGCGAGCGGGCTGTCCGTCGACGACCGCATCGCACCCCACACACTCGACCAGGTCCTGACGGCCGCCGCCGGGGAGGGGAACCCGGCCCTGCGGCCGATGCTCGACTATCTGCCGGTGGCCGGTGCCACGGGCAGCCTGTCGGACCGGTACGCGTCGGGGAACCGCACCGGCGCCGGATGGGTGCGTGCGAAGACCGGCACCCTGTCCACGGCCAGCGCCCTCGCCGGCTACGTGGTGGACCAGAACGGGCGCGTCCTCACGTTCGCGCTGATGTCCAACGACCGTCCGCCGGAGGTCAGCCGTCCCGCACTCGACGCACTGGCGGCCGCGCTCCGCACATGCGGGTGCCAGTGATGGCCGCCGAAGGAAACGCCTTCAGCGGTGCCGTCGACTGGAAACTCGCAGCCCGGACGGGGGTGAGGCTGGCACGCAGCGGGCCCGCCACGTCGCGGTACACGGCCGAAACGGTGGTCGCGGAACTGGCCGACGCGTCGATGCGCGCGGAACTGCCCGTCCGGGACGTCACCGGCCTCGCCGACGGACTGCCGGTGCCCGCCGCCCAGATCCTCGACCGGGCGGGGTGGATCCACGCGGCCGCGCACTCGATGTCGCAACTCACCGGCGGCGACGCGGCCCCCGGCATGCTGCTCGGCAAGCCGGCGGGCATTCAGGCCGGGGCCATGCTCGCCTACCTGTCCTCGGCGATCCTCGGCCAGTACGACCCGTTCACCGGCGACAACGGAACCCTGCTGCTCGTCGCGCCCAACGTGGTGTCAGTCGAGCGCACACTGCGGGTGCGGCCCAGCGACTTCCGGCTCTGGGTGTGCCTGCACGAGGTGACGCACCGGGTGCAGTTCTCGTCGTCACCGTGGCTCACCGGGTACATGCAGGAGTCGGTGGAGACCCTCGGATCCGCCGAGGACGAGTCGATCACCGACATGGTCGGCCGGTTGTCCTCCGCGCTGCGCGACCGTGGCCGCACGGAGCCCGACGAGTCGGGTGCGCCGGGCGGCATCGTCGGACTCCTGCGCGCGACCCAGGCCGAGCCGCAGCGTGAGGCCCTCGACCGTCTGCTGGTGCTCGGCACCCTCCTCGAGGGGCATGCGGACCACGTGATGGACGCGGTCGGTCCCGCGGTCGTGCCGTCGGTGGCCGCGATCCGCGCCGCGTTCGACCAGCGCCGTCGCCGCAAGAGCAACCCGGTGCAGCGACTCATCCGGGCACTGCTCGGGATGGACGCCAAGATGGCGCAGTACGTGCGCGGCAAGGCGTTCGTCGACGCCGTCGTCGACACGGTCGGGATGGACCGGTTCAACGTCGTGTGGACCGGCCCCGACACCCTGCCCCGGCTCGCGGAGATCGACCGGCCCGACGCCTGGGTGTCGCGGGTGCTGGGCTGACGCGGTCATGCTGCTTCCCGAGGAGCCGGCGATCCTCGAGGTTCGTCACGCGGTGCGGCACTGGATCGCGGCACACGCCCCGGACGGCGACGTCGCGGTCGCGCTGTCGGGCGGCGCAGATTCACTGGCCCTGACCGCGGCGGCGGCAGTCGAGGCGCGTTCGGCTGTGGCCCTGGTCGTCGATCACCGGCTGCAGCGGGGTTCGGCCGACGTCGCGGACGGGGCGGCAGCGCGCGCCCGGACCCTCGGCTGCGCATCCGCCGAGGTGCTTCCCGTCGACGTGACCGGATCCGGCGGGCTCGAGGCCGCCGCCCGGCAGGCCCGCTACGAGGCCCTCGACGCGGGGCGCGGAACCCGCCCGGTGCTGTTGGGGCACACCCTCGACGATCAGGCCGAAACCGTGTTGCTCGGGCTGTCGCGCGGTTCGGGCGGTCGATCCATCTGGGGCATGAGCCCCTACGACAGCCCGTGGGGCAGGCCGCTGCTGGGCGTGCGACGCGCGGTGACCCGGCAGGCCTGCACGGAACTGGGCCTCGACCCGCACGAGGATCCGCACAACTCGTCACCCGACTTCGTCCGGGTGCGGCTGCGCACCGAGGTGCTGCCGCTGCTCGAGGACGTCCTCGGCGGCGGCGTCGCCGGGGCGCTCGCCCGCACCGGGGAACACCTGCGCGAGGAGGGGGCCGTCCTCGACGCGGTGGCCGCCGACGCCGAAGCAAAAGTCGTGGTGGACGGCGAAATCGACGCGGCCCTGCTCGCACTGTCGGCCCCACCCGTCCGCAGGCGGGTACTGCGCAGCTGGCTGCTCGCGGCCGGTGCACGCGGTCTCGGGGACACCCAGCTGCGGGCCGTCGACGACCTCGTCGCACGGTGGCGGGGGCAGGGACAGGTGGCGGTCGGGGGCGGAACACCGGACGCGAGGTTGGTGGTCCGACGGCGACGTGGCAGGCTGAACGTCGGATTGGACGACCGACGAAGGGTTTGATCGCGTGTACGAGGGCGACATCGCATCGGTACTGATCTCCGAGGACGAGATCCGTCGACGTACCGTCGAACTGGCCGAGGAGATCGCCAAGCGCTACCCGGAGGGCGCCCCGGAAGGCGATCTGCTCCTGGTGGGTGTCCTCAAGGGCGCCATCTTCTTCATGACCGACTTCGCGCGAGCCCTGCCCATCCCCACCCAGATGGAATTCATGGCCGTCAGCTCCTACGGGTCGTCCACGTCGTCCTCGGGTGTCGTGCGCATCCTCAAGGACCTCGACAAGGACATCGCCGGACGCCACGTCCTGATCGTCGAGGACATCATCGACTCCGGTCTCACGCTGTCCTGGCTGATGCGCAACCTGTCGAGCCGCAACCCCGCCTCGCTCGAGGTCGTCACCCTGCTGCGCAAGCCCGACGCCATCAAGGTCGACGTCAACGTCGCGAACGTGGGCTTCGACATCCCCAACGAATTCGTCGTCGGCTACGGCCTCGACTACGCCGAGCGCTACCGCGACCTGCCGTACATCGGAACGCTCGAGCCCTCCGTCTACGGCGGCTGAACCCCGCCCGCTCAGCGGACGGGTTCGTGGGACACGGCGAGCTCCAGCGCCCGCAGATCCTGCTCCAGTTGCCGGAACAGCCAGTACACGCCGACGAACGCGAAGATGCCGCCGACGCACAGAATGCGGACGGCGATGATCACCAGCGTGATCTCGTCGGGCGACAGGAACGTCACCCCGGCCACACCGGCGAGCGGAACCGACGCGGCCACCGCGAGATACAGGGTGCTGCGGCGGTCGAGGCCCCGCAGCTTGTGCGCGTCGGCGCTGCTCGCGATGTCCTGCGGTAGCAGGGTCGGGTAGATGCAGCGCACCGCGAAGAACGCCACTACGAAGAACGGGTACGCCACCGACACCGCACCGCACACGATCAGTGACGCGATGAAGTGCACGTACGCGCCCGGCGGCACGTTCCCCGCCGCCAGTTGCAGGGAAATCGGGTAGGCGATTCCCGCGATCACCCACAAACCGAACACCACGAGCACCACGCGGTCGCCGAGCAGCAACGTGTCGGTGCGGGCCCGGGCCAGGGTCTGCCGGTCGTACGTCCGGCCCTTGCGCAGGCCCCGTGGAACCAGCAGCGGGTAACGACACCAGTAGAGCAGCATGATCGCGCCCAACGGGAACGCGATCGAGTTGATCACCAACTGGATCCCCTCGAACGACTGCTGCGCCTCCGGCGTCAGATTGCTGATGATCAGCATCTTGTTGTGGTGGTAGTTGTACGCGCCCGCGAGGGCGTTCGGCACCGCGATACCGATCACCAGAATCGGGAGCGCGAACCGGCGCAACCGCATCCGCCAACTGTTGGGCGGCGGATCGACGAGATCACGGGCCCGCGGGTTCAGGCACAGGTCGAACTGCTGGGCCAGTTCGGCGCCGGACGACCACCGGTCCGCCGGCTTGGGCGCCAGACACGTCAGCAGCACCCGGCGCAGCGACGGCGGGCAGTCGGCGGGCAACTGGTCCAGGAACTCCGGGTCGACGTCGCGGCTGCGGCTGTCCAGCATCGCCTCGAGTGCGGCGAGCGACTCGCTGGAGACGTCCTCGTCCTGGAACGGGCGCCGCCCGCACATCAGCTCCCACAGCATCACCCCGAGAGCGAAGATGTCGCTGCGGGTGTCGAGGTCCGCCGCCGTTCCCGGCATTCCGCGGTGACACGCCTCGAGTTGCTCGGGGGACATGTAGGCCAGGGACCCGCCGAAGTAGGCGAGCGGCGACGCCCCGGTGACGGTGTCGCTGAAGCTGATGTTGAAATCGGCGAGCTTGGGCACACCCTCCGCCGTCAGCAGGATGTTGGCGGGTTTGATGTCGCGGTGCAGGACGCCGCGTTTGCCTGCGTAGTCGAGGGCCTCGGCCAGTCGCCGTCCCAGCCACGCGATCGTCTCGGGCCAGGTGAGCGATGCGATCTCGTCCCGCACGCTGGAGTCGGTGGGCCTGAGTTCGCCCTTCTCCCGCATCTCCTCGTCGACGACGTCGAGCAGCAGGCTGCCGGTCCGCTCCCGTTCGGGGGTGACGCGCACGCGCCGCAGAACCCGCAGCAGGGTGCCACCCGGCAGGTACTGCATGTAGAGGAGGCGGAGTTGACGATCCTCGAGCAGCCGCTGGTCGAACACGCGGACGATGTAGTCGTGGTCGAGTTGCGCGAGGGTCTGCGGCTCGTTGCCCTTGTCGTGGGAGATCTTCACCGCGACGAGACGCTGCATCGACCGCTGGCGTGCGAGGAACACGCGGCCGAACGCGCCGCTGCCCAGCCCCATCAGCAGATCGAAGTCGTCGACCTGCTGCCCGACCTCCACGTCGTCGAGCGCCGCATTTCCGGGCGGCATGGTGATGAGCGTGTCCGGCTGCCGGGCGGTCACGGTCGGACCGGCCTCCGCGGTCTGGTCGGCGGCTGCGGTTCGCTCCGCCGCGGCGGTTTGTTCGGCGGCGGCGGTTTGTTCGGACGCGGCGGTCTGCTCGGCGGTCATCGTCCGTGCGGACAGCGTTTGCTCAGCGGTCACCGTCGACGGGCCGGCCGCGACCGTCGCTTCGCTGCTCTCGTGTTCGGAGTTCGGAACTCCGAAGGTCCGTTCGGCAGAGTCCGATCCAGCGGCCGATCCGTCTCTGCCCGACCCGTTTCCTCTGGTCATTGCACATCGAGGGTTCTACTGGGCGGGTTCTCTGGGCACATCGAGGTTGTCTGGAGCGGTGTGAAGAGTCCCATCCAGGGACAAGCGAATGGTAACCCCGCAGACCTATCGTATCCAGCGCGAATACTCGAAATCGCTGCTGCGCCGCACCATATACTCGGGTAATGGGGGACTCCCCGTTCACCTCAGCCGTCGTCGTCGCCGAGCAGGTCCGCTCGGGCGTCTCGAGCCCGATGGAGCAGGTCGAGGCCTCGCTCGCGGCCATCGCGGAGCGTGAACCGAAGATCCAGGCGTTCACCGCCGTCCTCTGCGACCAGGCCCGAGCCGACGCGCTCGCCCTGTCCCGAAGGTCGGATCTGGCCACTCTTCCGCTGGCGGGAGTGCCGGTCGCGATCAAGGACGTCATCCCCGTGGCCGGACTGCCGATGCGGGAGGGATCGGGCGCCACCAGCGCCGAACCGCGGGCCGCCGACCATCCGGTCGTGGCGCGACTGCGGGCGGCGGGAGCGGTGGTGGTGGGCCTGACCACCCTCCCCGAACTGGCGGTGTGGGGAACCACCGACGCGCCCGGCCACATCACCCGCAACCCGTGGAATCCGTCCCGGACCTGCGGCGGCTCGTCCGGTGGAGCTGCCGCGGCCGTCGCCGCGGGAATGGTGCCCCTGGCGCACGGGACCGACGGTCTGGGTTCGATCCGCATCCCCTCGGCGAACTGCGGAGTGTTCGGTATCAAACCGGGCAGGGGAGTCGTGCCGTCCGAACTCGGCGCCACCTCCTGGTTCGGCATGGCCGAGAACGGGCCCATCGCCACGACCGTCGACGACGCCGCCCTCATGCTGTCCGTCATCGCCGACCGTCCCGAACTCGCGCGGATCGGGCCTTCGGAGCCGCTGCGCATCGCGGTGGCGGCGGGGTCGCCGACGTTCCTGGCCACGGTCGATCCGCAGTGGCGGGACGCGGCCGTGCGCGCGGGGACGGAACTGACCGGATCGGGCCACGACGTGGAGCCCGCGACGTTGCCGTATCCGATCAACCTGATCCCGGTTCTCGCCCGCTGGACCGCGGGAACGGCCGCCGACGCCGAGGGACTCGACCCCAGGCGATTGCAGCCGCGGACCCGCAGGCACGTCGCGTTGGGCCGCGCGCTGGGCCGGTTCGTCCGCCCGGAGCAGGTGAACAGGCTCGAGGAGTCGCTCCGCGCCTTCTTCGAGAGCTACGACGTGGTGATCACCCCCGCGCTCGCGCAGCCGCCGCTCGCCGCGACGACGTGGAGCGAGCGGTCGTGGTTGTCGAACATCGTGGCCAATGTGCGGTACGCCCCGCTCAGTGCGCTGTGGAATCTCGTCGGCTGGCCGGCGGCCAGTGTCCCCGTCGGCACGCACTCGCATTCCGGCACCCCGCTGGCCGTGCAGATCGCGGCGCCGCCCGGCGGCGAGGCCAGAATCCTGGCACTGGCCGCCCACATCGAGCGGGTCGGCGGCGGCTGGCCGCGGGTCGCGCCCACGCGGTGAACTCCCGCACATCCGGACCCGGATCGAGGCGGAGGGAACCGATGGGCCGCCGTGTGCGTTGAACGAAACAGAGACCGCTCGCGACAGCGGTTGGCTGCTACCTGGAGTCGCCGGGGTGCCTTCGCGGTAACCTGGTTTGTCCGGTTGGCAGCCGGAAGGCGCACCCGGAAGACCCGCACTCTCGAAAGGACCGGCCATCTCGGCCGACCTGTATGAACCGTAAGACTGTGTTTCGAAACCTGGCGATAGTTGCCGGCATCCTGCTGGTGATCTACGCCTTCAGCTACTTCGGCAACGACACGCGCGGATTCAAGGGTGTCGACACCTCCGTGGCGATCGCGCAGCTCGACGCGAACAACGTCGAGAAGGCGCAGATCGACGACCGGGAGCAGCAGGTGCGCCTGTGGCTGAAGGACGGCAACGACGCCACCGACGGCAAGACCGAGATCCTCGCCAAGTATCCGGCGTCGGCGTCCGAGCAGATCTTCAACGAGATCTCCGACAAGGGCCTGCAGAGCTACAACACCACGGTCACGCAGGAGAGCTGGCTCACGTCCATCCTGCTGTTCGTCCTGCCGATGGTGATCCTGCTCGGCATCTTCTTCTTCGTGATGAGCCGCATGCAGGGCGGCGGACGCGGCGGCGTCATGGGCTTCGGCAAGTCGAAGGCCAAGCAGCTGTCCAAGGACATGCCGAAGACGACCTTCGCCGACGTCGCGGGTGCGGACGAGGCCGTCGAGGAGCTGTACGAGATCAAGGACTTCCTGCAGAATCCGGCGCGCTACCAGGCGCTGGGCGCGAAGATTCCCAAGGGTGTTCTCCTCTACGGTCCCCCCGGAACCGGTAAGACCCTGCTCGCCCGCGCGGTGGCGGGCGAGGCCGGTGTCCCCTTCTTCACGATCTCCGGTTCGGACTTCGTCGAGATGTTCGTCGGTGTGGGTGCGTCCCGCGTGCGCGACATGTTCGACCAGGCCAAGCAGAACAGCCCCTGCATCATCTTCGTCGACGAGATCGACGCCGTCGGACGCCAGCGTGGCGCCGGGCTCGGTGGCGGTCACGACGAGCGTGAGCAGACCCTCAACCAGTTGCTGGTCGAGATGGACGGCTTCGGTGACCGCACCGGCATCATCCTGATCGCCGCCACCAACCGACCCGACATCCTGGACCCGGCGCTGCTGCGCCCGGGCCGCTTCGACCGGCAGATCCCGGTCGGCGCCCCCGACCTCGCCGGTCGCCGCGCCATCCTGAAGGTGCACTCGCAGGGTAAGCCGATCGACCAGCACGCCGACCTCGAGGGCCTGGCCAAGCGCACCGTCGGAATGTCGGGTGCCGATCTGGCCAACGTCATCAACGAGGCCGCGCTGCTCACCGCCCGCGAGAACGGCACCGTCATCACGGAGGCCGCGCTCGAGGAGTCCGTCGACCGTGTCGTCGGCGGTCCCCGCCGCAAGAGCCGCATCATCAGCGAGCACGAGAAGAAGATCACCGCGTACCACGAGGGCGGGCACACGCTCGCCGCGTGGGCGATGCCCGACATCGAGCCGGTCTACAAGGTCACCATCCTCGCCCGCGGCCGCACCGGCGGTCACGCGATGACGGTGCCCGAGGACGACAAGGGCCTGATGACGCGGTCCGAGATGATCGCCCGGCTCGTCATGGCGATGGGTGGCCGCGCGGCCGAGGAACTCGTGTTCCACGAGCCCACCACCGGTGCGTCCTCCGACATCGACATGGCGACGAAGATCGCCCGGTCGATGGTCACCGAGTACGGCATGAGCGCCCGGCTGGGTGCCGTGCGGTACGGCCAGGAGGGCGGCGACCCGTTCCTGGGCCGGTCGATGGGGCAGCAGTCCGACTACTCCCACGAGGTCGCGCGCGAGATCGACGAAGAGGTCCGCAACCTCATCGAGGCCGCGCACACCGAGGCGTGGGCGATTCTCAACGAGTACCGCGACGTGCTGGACATCCTGGCGACCGAACTGCTCGAGCGGGAGACCCTCACCCGCAAGGATCTCGAGAAGATCTTCCACAGCGTCGAGAAGCGCCCCCGGATCACGGCGTTCAACGACTTCGGCCACCGGACCCCGTCCGACAAGCCGCCGGTCAAGACGCCGCGGGAACTGGCGTCCGAGCGCGGCGAGCCGTGGCCCCAGCAGCCCGAACCGGTGTTCGCGCAGCAGCAGTCGCAGCAGGCCCCGCCGCAGCAGCAGTACCCGCAGCCGGCGCCCGCCAACGGCTACTCGCAGCCCGCTCCCGCCCGGCCGCAGGGCGGGATGACGCAGCCGCGTCCCGACTACGGCGCCCCCGCGGGATGGTCGGCTCCGGGCTGGCCGCCCCGCGATTCGGGCAACCAGGGCCCCGAGGGGCAGTACCCCGGCAACCAGGGTCCGGGAACCAACCAGGGTCCGGGACCTGACCAGGCTCCGGGGCCCCAGTGGAATCCGCCGCACGATCAGCGGGGCACCGGGGACGACGACGCGCAGACGAGGGCCTGGAAAGGACCGGACGGATCGAACTGATCCGCCCGACACTAGGCTGTGGCTTCGGGACGATCGGTCCCGGTACTGGAGGAGTTTCGGTTGTCGGTGAATCATCTCGGTAGTGAGCCCGTGGCGCTCGAGACAGGCCGGGTGTTCGATCAGCCGCGTGCCGAGGCGGCGGTGCGGGAACTGCTGATCGCGATCGGTGAGGACCCGGATCGTCCCGGACTCCGCGATACGCCCGCCCGGGTGGCGCGGTCGTACCGCGAGGTCTTCGCGGGGCTGTACACCGACCCGGACACCGTGTTGAACACGACGTTCGACGAGGGCCACCAGGAGTTGGTCCTCGTCCGCGACATTCCGCTGTACTCCACGTGTGAGCACCACCTGGTGTCGTTCCACGGGGTTGCGCACGTCGGGTACATCCCGGGCCGGACCGGCAAGGTGACCGGGCTGTCGAAGCTGGCCCGCGTGGTCGACCTGTATGCCAAGCGCCCGCAGGTCCAGGAGCGTCTGACCAGTCAGATCGCCGACGCCGTCATGCGCAAGCTCGACCCGCGCGGTGCGATCGTGGTCATCGAGGCCGAGCACCTGTGCATGGCGATGCGGGGGATCCGCAAGCCTGGTGCGAGTACCACCACCTCAGCGGTGCGTGGTCTGCTCCAGTCCAGCGCGGCCTCACGTTCCGAGGCTCTGGACCTTATTCTGCGGAAGTGACCGTGATCGAGCTGCCCTCACCGGGTCGCACCGTGGTGATGGGGATTCTGAACGTCACCACCGATTCCTTCTCCGACGGCGGACGCTTTCTCGACCGTGACGCGGCGCTCGAACGCGGTCTCGCGTTGAACCGTCTCGGCGTCGACATCGTCGACGTCGGCGGCGAGTCCACCCGGCCGGGCGCGGCGCGGGTCGATCCCGACGTCGAGGCCGGGCGGGTCGCACCCGTCATCGCGGATCTGGTCGCCGAGGGCATCTGCGTCAGCGTCGACACGATGCGGGCGTCCGTCGCGGAGGCCGCGATCGAGGCGGGGGCGTCGATCATCAACGACGTGGCGGGCGGCCGGGCCGATGCGGCGATGGCTTCGGTGGTCGCGGACGCCGGAGTTCCGTGGATCCTGATGCATTGGCGTTCGGCAGGCGACTACGTGCACCGCGGCGCCGCCGACCACTATGACGACGTGGTCCGTGAGGTCCGGGACGAACTGATGACGCAGGTCGACCTGGCCGTGAAGGCCGGGGTGGATCCGGGTTCGCTGGTGCTGGACCCGGGTCTCGGTTTCGCGAAGAACTCCGATCACAACTGGGCGTTGCTGAAGGCGCTGCCCGAGTTCAACGAGCTGGGATTCCCTGTTCTCGTCGGCGCCTCCCGCAAGCGGTTCCTGGGTTCGCTGCTCGCGGATGCCGACGGCGAACCCCGTCCCCCCGCCGGCCGGGAGACCGCGACCGCGGTCGTGTCGGCGCTCGCCGCGACCCACGGAGCATGGGGAGTGCGCGTGCACGACGCGCAGGCCTCCCTCGACGCCATCGCGGTCGCCGAGGCCTGGACGAGGGGTGCAGCCGGACGTGAGTGATCGAATCGAGTTGCGCGGATTGAAGGTTCGCGGCAATCACGGTGTCTTCGACCACGAGAAGCGGGACGGTCAGGACTTCTACGTCGACATCACCGTCTGGATGGATCTCGCGCCCGCTGCGGCGTCGGACGACCTCGCCGACACCCTGGACTACGGCGGGCTGGCCGAGCGCGCGGCCGCGATCATCGCGGGCCCCTCCCGCGACCTGATCGAGACAGTGGCGGCCGAGATCGCGGACGGGGTGATGGCCGACCCCCGCGTCCGGAGCGCCGAAGTGGTGTTGCACAAGCCGTCCGCGCCGATCCCGCTGACCTTCGCGGACGTCGCGGTGGTGGCGCACAGGTCGAGACCATGAGTCGCGCGGTGTTGTCGATCGGGTCGAACGTCGGTGACAGCCTCGCCCATCTGCAGTCCGTCCTCGACGGTCTGGGTGACGCGGTCGTTGCGGTGTCCCCGGTGTATTCGACGGCGCCGTGGGGCGGCGTCGAGCAGCAGGACTTCCTCAACGCGGTCGTCGTCGCCGACGATCCCGCGCTCGACGGCTGGGGCTGGTTGCGGCGTGGGCAGGAACTCGAGGCCGCCGCCGACCGGGTGCGGGTCGAACGGTGGGGTCCGCGCACGCTCGACGTCGACGTCGTCACGTGCGACGACGTCCGCAGCGACGACCCGGAACTGACGTTGCCGCATCCGCGAGCACACGAACGTGCCTTCGTGCTGATTCCGTGGCTGGACGTCGAACCCGACGCCGTGTTGCCCGTCGACGGCACGACGACCCGCGTGGACGTGTTGCTGCCGTTGCTGGACGACGAAGAGCGGGCCGGTGTGCACCGGACGGGCCTCGCCCTGGACCGGCGGTCGCGATGAAACCGGAACCGACGGGCACGATGAAACCCACCCGCATCTGGGATCTGCTGTTCCTCGCCGCGCTCGCCGTCGCCGCCACCTGGATTTTGGTGCGCGTGTTCTACGGGTCGTTCCCGCCCATCCCCGTGTACGCGGGGGCGTCGCTGTATCCGGTCGCGCTGATCGAGGTCGTACTCGCGTTCATGGTGCGATCCCGGGTCACCAACCATCAGGTGGGCGACGGGCCGCGCCAACTGCACCCGATCACCGCCGCCCGGGTTGCCGCTCTGGCCAAGGCATCCGCACTCGTCGGCGCCGCGACGGCCGGGGTGTGGGGAGGCTTCCTGCTGTACCTGCTTCCGCAACAGTCGGTGCTGCGCGCCGCGGCCTCGGACAGTCCTGGCGCGTGGGTCGGTCTCGTCGCGGCACTGGCACTCGTCGGCGCGGCGCTGTGGCTGGAACACTGCTGCCGCACCCCCGACGACCCCTCGGACGAGCCCGCGCATTAGGACATGGGGGATCGCCGCAGGTCGGATGGAATGCGCGGTGCACCCTTCGCGGCCAAGTACCCTGGCACCATGACGAATCCTGGTCGCCTCAAGTCTGCGCGCCGCAACAGGCGCAGCGCGAGCCAGATGATCGTTGCGGGTTTGCTCGCCCTCGCGGTGATCGCGTCCCTCTTCCTGATCTTCAGTGACAGCGTCCAACTCCTGCGAGTGGGCCTGGTGGCCGCGCTCTGGGCCGCGACGGTCGGTGCCATCGCCATGACGAAGTACCGGCGCGAGTCGGCGCTCGACAAGGCGAAGGTCAGCGACCTGCAGACCGTCTATGAGTTGCAGCTCGAGCGGGAGATCTCGGCACGGCGCGAATACGAGCTCACCGTCGAGAAGCGAGTGCGCAGCGAAGTGCGCGCCGATGCAGAGGAACTTGCCGCGCTGCGCGCCGAACTCTCGTCGCTCCGCAAGAATCTCGAGGCACTGTTCGACGGCGCGATGCCGACCGAACGGATCGCGCTGCGGGCGGATTCGACGCGCGTGCAGGAACTCGCAGGACGCTCGTACAGCAGCTATCAGCCGGCCGCGTCGGGCCTGTACATCCCGGGTGCCGGGCACGCCGCCGGCGCCGGGCATCAGAGCGGTTCCGCGCAGTCCTCGCATTTCGCGAATCCCGACGACGATCCGGTCACCGCCGAGACATCGATCGTCGAGCCCGCCGGCGCCGGACATACCGAACCCGAGATCGAGGTCGAACCGGAACCGGAGCCCACGCCGGAGCCTGTTGCCAAGGTCGCGCCGGTCGCCGAGCCCGCGAAGGTCGCGAAGGTCGCGCCCCAACCTGTCGCCGCGCCGGAGCCGGAGACGGCGGCCGAGCCCGAGCCCGAGCCGGACACTGCGGCCGAGCCCGAGCCCGAGGGCCGGCGGGGACGCAGGCGGGCGGCCGAGGACGACGAGACTTCGGGTGCGCACTCGAACGGGCTGTCCGTCGCCGAGATCATGGCCAACATGCAGTCCGCGTCGGGGGCGTCCCAGAGTGCCGGAGGAAGGCGTCGGCGGGCCGAATAGGCTCCGGCGCGCCCGGGGATCAACCCGCACGGTGTGAGGCATATATCACTCTTCCTGCGCATGGCGGGGTGCGTTCGAGCCGGGCTATCCTCACCGTGGAACGTCTGGTACCCGCCGAGCGGGACTGGAACGAACGAGAGGACGAAGGTGACCTCTTTCGGGATCACTAATGGCCCTGCGCCCGCGAGATTGACGGTAGGAATTGTCTCCGCAGGCCGGGTCGGAACAGCAATCGGTGCCGCGTTGGAGCGGGCAGGTCACGTGGTCGTCGCCTGCTCGGCCGTCTCCGACGCGTCACGGCATCGGGCACGCACCCGGCTTCCCGAGACCGAGATTCTGCCGGTCGCAGAGGTCGCGGCCCGCTCCGAACTGCTCATTCTCGCGGTCCCCGACGCCGAACTGCCGTCGTTGATCGCCGGGCTGGCCTCCACCGGCGCCGTGCCGGGGCGCGCGATCGTGGCGCACACGTCCGGCGCGAACGGCATCGGGATCCTGGCCCCCCTCGCCGAGCAGGGTGTCGTTCCGCTCGCGATTCACCCCGCGATGACGTTCACCGGCCACGACGAGGACACGGTCCGCCTCGCATCCGCCTGTTTCGGCATCACCGCCGCCGACGACATCGGCTACGCGATCGCGCAGTCGCTGGTTCTCGAGATCGGCGGCGAGCCGGTCCGGGTCCGCGAGGACATGCGGCCGCTGTACCACGCCGCTCTCGCACACGGCAGCAATCACCTGGTCACGCTCGTCGTCGACGCCGTGGCCGCACTGCGCGTCGCGCTGGAAGGCCAGGAACTGCTCGGCCAGGAGTTGATCGGCGACGATCCGAACGGCCTGGCCGAACGCGTGCTCCAGCCGCTGCTGTCGGCGGCGCTCGACAACGCCCTGCGGCGCGGGCCCGCGGCGCTGACCGGGCCCGTCGCCCGGGGGGACTCCGAGGCGGTGGCCACGCATCTGCGGGTCCTCGAAGAAGTCGATCCGCGGATTGCGGCCGGCTACCGGGCCCTCTCGCTGAGGTCGGCGCAGCGCGCCGGCGCCACACCTGAACTGCTGGACATCCTGGAAGACCGGAGGTGAGCCCCGTGAGCGATCTGCAGGGCGGATACAAGCGCGGCGAACTGACCGTGCACCACGACCCGAGCGTGCTGACGCGGGTCTCGAAGGCGCTGCGCGGCGTCGGCCGCCAGGTCGCGCTGGTGCCCACGATGGGAGCCCTCCACACGGGTCACCTGGAGTTGGTGCGGCAGGCCAAGCTCACCGGCGCGGTGGTGATCGTCTCGATCTTCGTCAACCCGTTGCAGTTCGGTGCCGGCGAAGACCTCGACGCGTACCCGCGCACCCTCGACGCCGATCTCGAACTGCTGCGTGAGGCCGGAGTCGAGCTGGCGTTCGTGCCCACCGCGGCCACCATGTACCCGGCCGGTCCGCGGACGACGATCCATCCCGGACCGCTGGGCGCGGAACTGGAGGGCGCGTCCAGGCCCACGCACTTCGCGGGGATGCTCACCGTCGTCGCCAAGCTGCTGCAGATCGCCGCACCGCACGTCGCGTACTTCGGGGAGAAGGACTACCAGCAGCTGACGCTCATCCGGCAGATGGTGACCGACCTGAACTTCGACGTCCGCATCTTCGGGGTGCCCACGGTGCGCGAGCACGACGGTCTCGCGCTGTCCTCGCGGAACCGCTACCTGGACGAGGACCAGCGCAACGCGGCGACGACATTGTCTGCGGCACTCATCGCCGGCGCCCACGCCGCGGCCGGTGGCGCCGAGGCGATCCTCGCCACCGCGCGCGAGGTGCTGGCGTCCACCCCCGAGGTGGAGGTCGACTACCTCGAGGTGCGGGGCGTCGACCTCGGGCCCGCCCCGGAACGAGGCGACGGCCGGCTGCTCGTCGCCGCCAAGCTCGGAAACACTCGCTTGATCGACAACGTCGGTGTCGCCGTCGGCACCGGTTTCCTCGAACGTGATACCGAGGCGTCGGACGCGTCGGCGACAGACGAACTTCTTTCCCGCTAGAAGAGTAAGGACCGGAACATGTTTCGCACCATGATGAAGTCGAAGATCCATCGCGCCACCGTCACACACGCCGATCTCCACTACGTGGGCTCGGTGACGGTCGACCAGGATCTGATGGATGCCGCCGACCTCCTCGAAGGCGAGCAGGTGTGCATCGTCGACATCGACAACGGCGCGCGGCTCGAGACCTATGTCATCGCCGGCGAGCGGGGAAGCGGCGTCATCGGGATCAACGGTGCGGCAGCGCATCTGGTCAAGCCCGGCGACCTCGTCATCCTCATCGCCTACGGCGTCATGAACGAGCAGGAGGTGCGCGACTACGAGCCGCGTGTCGTGTTCGTCGACGCCGCCAACACGCCCGTCGACCTCGGTGCCGACCCGGCGCACGCGCCGGAGGGCTCCGGCCTGATCACCCCGCGCATGCTGTCGACGCTCGACGCCGAGCGCGAATCCAGTTTGGTGTAACCCGTGCTCCTCACCGTCGACGTCCGGAACACGAACATCGTTCTCGGACTGTTCACCGGCACCGGTGAGCATTCGAAGTTGGTGCAGGACTGGCGGATGCGCACCGACGCGAGGATGACGGCCGACGAACTGGCGCTCATCTTCCGCGGCCTCCTCGGCGCGCACACCGATCAGATTACGGGTGTGTCCGCGCTGTCGACGGTGCCGTCGGTGCTGCGGGAGATCCGCGTGATGCTGACGCGGTACTGGGGGCACGTCCCGCACGTGCTGGTGGAACCCGGGGTGCGAACCGGTGTTCCGCTGCTCGTCGACAACCCCAAGGAGGTCGGCGCCGACCGGATCGTCAACAGTCTTGCGGCGCATCACCTCTACGACGCGCCGTGCATCGTGGTCGACTTCGGGACGTCCACGTGCGTCGACGTCGTGTCCGCGAAGGGTGAGTTCCTCGGCGGCGCCATCGCGCCCGGCCTGGAGATCTCCTCGGACGCACTCGCGTCGCAGTCGGCGGCGCTGCGCAAGGTCGAGCTGGTGCGGCCCCGCTCCGTCGTCGGCAAGAACACCGTCGAATGCATGCAGTCGGGTGCGGTGTTCGGTTTCGCCGGCCTCGTCGACGGGCTGGTCCGCCGGGTGCGCAGGGAACTGCCCGCCTTCTCGGGTTCCGACGTGGTGGTGATCGCGACCGGCGATCGCGCGCCGCTGATCATGCCCGAGACGGAAACCGTCGACGAGCACGAACCGGATCTCACGCTCGAAGGGCTGCGCCTGGTCTACGAGCGGAATCAGGCCCGCCGGGGAGCGCGTCGCAGCCCGCTCGACTGATGGGTTCCCTCATCGCGGAAGTTATGTCAGAATGGTCCCCGTGAATCTCTGCACGAGTGCTCAGGAGTGTTGTCGAGGCTGAACGCTGCCTTGACCAATTCACACTTCTGGGAGTCTCTCTCGTGCTCGCAACGTATTCTTCTGCATCCGTACCCACCCGTCTTCGCCCGGCCGACCTGCTGCGCATCACCGATCAGGGTGCTTCCGAGGTCCTCGACGGCCGCCACGACGTCCTGCTCCCGCAGAGCTGGCCCATCGACGAGCGCTGGTCGACCCGGCTCTACTCGGACGACGACGTCGACGTCTGGCTGATCAGCTGGGTTCCCGACCGGAACACCGAATTGCACGACCACGCAGGATCTTTCGGCGCGCTCACCGTTCTCAGCGGCGCGTTGTCCGAGTTCCGTTGGGCGGGTGACCGACTGCGTCACCGCACCCTCGACGCCGGCGATCAGGCCTCGTTCCCCCTCGGGTGGGTCCACGACGTGGTGCGGGCGCCGGATGCACCCGGGGCGGAGGTGGTGACGCCGACGCTGAGTGTGCACGCCTACTCACCGCCGTTGTCGGCGATGTCCTATTACGAGGTCACGGACCACGGCACGCTGCGCCGCACCCGGACCGAGCTCACCGATCTCCCCGAGGGCGGTTCGAAGTGAACATCGACCAGATGCTCGAAGAGGCCCGCACCAAGATCGACCGGATGTACGCGTTCGAGCTGCCCGAGGCAGTGGCGCGCGGCGCGATCGTCGTGGACATCCGCCCGCAGGCGCAGCGCGCGATCGAGGGGACGCTGCCCGGCGCGCTCGCCATCGAGCGCAACGTCCTCGAGTGGCGCTGCGATCCCACCAGCTCGGCGCACCTGGCGCTGGCGGTGGATCACGACGTCGAGTGGATCATCGTCTGCTCCGAGGGCTACACGTCGAGCCTGGCCGCCGCGGCCCTGCAGGAGCTGGGCCTGCACAAGGCGACCGACCTCGTCGGCGGGTACAAGGCGATCAAAGCGGCGGGACTGCTGGGTTCTCTCATCGCGACGCAGCACTGCGTACGGGAGCTTGCCACCGTCTCGGCGCACTGACCTCTGAATAGGGGGACGCGGGGCTGTCGATTAGGCTGGTGACCCGTGAGTGAAGTAGCAGCCCAGCCAGTCGACGACACCCCCGAGCAGCTTCGGATCCGCCAGGAGAAGCGTGAGCGCATTCTCGCGGAGGGACGCGAGGCGTACCCGGTGTCGGTGGCGCGCACCCACTCGCTGGCGGAGATCCGCGCCAAGTATCCGGAACTCGAGCCCGACACTGCCACGGGTGACCAGGTCGGCATCGTCGGCCGGGTGATCTTCGTGCGCAACACGGGCAAGTTGTGCTTCGCGACGCTGCAGGAAGGCGACGGCACCCAGCTGCAGGCGATGATCAGTCTCGCTGCAGTCGGTGAGGATGCGCTCGCATCGTGGAAGGCCGACGTCGACCTCGGTGACTTCGTGTTCGTGCACGGTGAGGTGATCAGCTCCCGTCGCGGTGAGCTGAGCGTGATGGCCGATTCGTGGCAGATCGCGTCCAAGTCGCTCCGGCCCCTGCCCGTTGCGCACAAGGAGATGAACGAGGAGTCTCGTGTTCGGCAGCGTTACGCCGATCTGATCGTGCGCCCCGAGGCTCGGGACAATGCGCGCAAGCGGGTGTCGGTCGTTCGTGAACTCCGGAACGCGCTCGAGCGTCGCGGGTTCCTCGAGGTCGAGACGCCGATGCTGCAGACGGTGGCGGGTGGCGCGGCGGCCCGTCCCTTCATCACGCATTCCAATGCGCTCGACATCGACCTCTATCTCCGAATCGCCCCCGAACTGTTCCTGAAGCGGTGCGTCGTCGGCGGCATCGAGAAGGTTTTCGAGATCAACCGGAATTTCCGCAACGAGGGCGTCGACTCGACGCACTCGCCGGAATTCGCGATGCTCGAGACATACGAGGCTTACGGCACATATGACGATTCGGCCGTCATGATCCGCGAACTCGTTCAGGAGGTGGCGCAGGCCGCTTTCGGTTCGCAGGTCGTCACTCTTGCCGACGGCACCGAATACGACCTGAGCGGTGAATGGAAGACCCTCGAGATGTATCCGTCGCTGTCGCAGGCGATCGGTGTCGACGTCACTCCGGATACCACGGTCGAGGAATTGCTGGCTCTCGCGGAGAAGGTGGGTCTCGAGGTCCCGAAGGACAAGGGTTACGGGCACGGGAAGCTGGTCGAGGAACTGTGGGAGCACCAGTGCGGCGACCAGTTGTTCGAACCGACTTTCGTCCGTGATTTCCCGGTCGAGACGTCGCCGCTGACTCGTGACCACCGCAGCAAGGCCGGGGTGACCGAGAAGTGGGACCTCTACATCCGTGGATTCGAGTTGGCTACGGGCTATTCGGAATTGGTCGATCCGGTGATCCAGCGTGAGCGGTTCGTCGATCAGGCGCGCCTCGCGTCGGCCGGCGACGACGAGGCAATGGCCCTCGACGAAGAATTCCTCGCCGCAATGGAGCAGGGAATGCCGCCGACCACCGGTACCGGAATGGGAATCGACCGTCTGCTCATGGCATTGACGGGGTTGGGAATCCGCGAAACAATCCTCTTTCCCATTGTTCGGCCTTCTTCTCGCTGATTCGCCCGGGGTGAATTCGCGCCGATAAATTCGATCCATTCCTCGTATTCCGAATCGGAAGAACAGGGGTATGGTTACCTCCGGGTCGTAGCTCACGTTGACGATGAGACGTCGCTTCATTCGAGAGGAATTTCATCCCATGGCTAAGAAGGTCACTGTCACCCTGATCGACGATGTCGATCAAGAGGCGTCTGCCGACGAGACGGTCGAGTTCGGACTCGACGGTGTTCAGTACGAGATCGACCTTTCCTCGGAGAATGCGGCGAAATTGCGCGATCAGCTCGACGTGTGGGTTTCCCACGCGCGCAAGGTGAGCTCGCGCAAGCGCGGCAAAGCAGTGGCGGCTCCGGCCGTCACCAAGTCCCGGGTTGCGGTCGATCGGGAACAGAGCGCCGCTATCCGGGAATGGGCGCGCAAGAACAACAAAAAGGTTTCTGCGCGCGGACGTATCTCGGCGGAAATTATCGAGGCCTACAACAAGGCGAACTGAAAGTGGCTGGGAACAGAATTTGCTGATTCGCTCCGCGAGGTGACCCGGACTGTTACCGTCCCGCACTGATCCGATATTCGGGGAGTCCGGGGGGTAGCTGTGCGCCGCTGCGTGTCCGTTTCAGGGATTCTGTTCCTGGCATTCGTGATGTGGGCCGGGGTGGCGACCGCGGCGCCTGTCTATCCGGTGCCGGATTCGTTCCTCGCCGGAGTGCCCCTCGAATTGGGAAATCCGGGCGGTTCGGCCCCGGGGTCGAACGACTGGTCCTGCCTGCCGAGCGACGCGCACCCCGAACCGGTCGTCCTCGTCCACGGGACGGGAGGCTCGCGCCAGACCAACTGGGCGGTGTATGCACCGCTGCTCGCCAACGAGGGCTACTGCGTCTTCTCGCTCACCTACGGCAACTTCCCCGACCTGCCCTGGCCGCTCGATGCGATCGGCGGAATGACGCCCATCGACACCGGCACTGCTCGGATCGCCGCGTTCGTCGATCAGGTGCTGGCGAGCACGGGGGCCGCGAGAGTCGACCTGGTGGGCCATTCCCAGGGCACCGTGCAGGCGAACAACTACGTGAAGTTCTTCGGCGGTGCGGACAAGGTCGCGAAGATCGTGTCGCTCGCCCCGCCGTGGCAGGGCACGTACGGAAACGACCAGGTCAGTGTCGGCCGGTTCCTGCGCTCGCTCGGCGTCGATGACGCGGTGGCGGCAGGTTTCCCCGTCTGCCGGGCGTGCCCCGAGATGCTGCAGGGTTCGAAGTTCATCGACCGCATGCGCGCGGGCGGGGTCTACGTGCCCGGGATCGCGTACACGAACATCGTCACCCGCTACGACGAACTGGTCGTCCCGTACACGAGCGGCCTCGAGCCGGGGCCGGACACCACCAACATCGTCGTCCAGGACGGGTGCGAGCAGGACTATTCCGACCACGTCGCCGTCGCCGGCTCGGCACGTGCAGCCGGTTTCGTGCTGAACGCGCTGGATCCCGACCATCCGCGCGAGGTGCCGTGCCGTTTCGTCGCTCCTGTCGCGGGGTAGCGCCCCGCGGGATCCGCCGCGCCGCCAGTTACCGGGCGAGGCCCGGGCAACCCGCTGGGTAACTCCGCCGTCGCCGGCGGTAACGAATGGGTGGCGAACTCACAGCTCGTCGACATACCCTGTCCGGATACGCAGGTCTCGCCCCTTCGGGGGCGGGCCGCCGGCCTCTATCGACCGGGTGCCCGGATGGGCACCGCCGGACCTGTTCGCTCCAGGCGTACAGGGAAGGGGAAACGATTGCCGGACCTGGGGCGTTAAATACGAATAAGCAGGCGTGCCCGCCCACCTAAAGGGGTGGAGGGGCAGCAGGTCGATCGGCAGCCAACTACAGTAATAGATGGGGTCGTGGAACCTTCGTCGGTTCGGGGCTTCTGCCCTCGGAGCAGGCGCTGGCGATCTGCTTGTAGTGCCGGAGCGAAACGCGGCGAACAGGGACGAGACACCCGGTCTCGTGACTGCACGTCGGAAAGTGTGAGGGAGAGCGATGTTCGAGAGGTTCACCGATCGCGCACGGCGCGTTGTTGTCCTGGCTCAAGAAGAAGCCAGGATGCTCAACCACAACTACATCGGTACGGAGCACATCCTGCTCGGCCTCATTCACGAGGGCGAAGGTGTCGCTGCCAAGTCGCTGGAGTCGTTGGGCATCTCCCTCGAAGGAGTGCGCAGCCAGGTCGAGGAGATCATCGGCCAGGGCCAGCAGGCCCCGTCCGGCCACATCCCCTTCACCCCGCGTGCCAAGAAAGTCCTGGAGCTCAGCCTGCGCGAGGCACTGCAGCTCGGACACAACTACATCGGTACGGAGCACATCCTGCTCGGCCTCATCCGCGAGGGTGAAGGCGTCGCAGCGCAGGTTCTGGTGAAGCTCGGTGCCGACCTCAACCGGGTCCGTCAGCAGGTCATCCAGCTGCTTTCCGGTTACCAGGGCAAGGAGCCTGCCGAGTCCGGCGGCACTCGTGGCGAGGCGGGCACCCCGTCCACGTCGCTGGTGCTCGACCAGTTCGGTCGCAACCTCACCCAGGCGGCCCTCGAAGGCAAGCTCGACCCCGTCATCGGCCGCTCGAAGGAAATCGAGCGCGTCATGCAGGTCCTGTCGCGCCGTACCAAGAACAACCCCGTGCTGATCGGTGAGCCGGGTGTCGGTAAGACCGCCGTCGTCGAAGGTCTCGCTCAGGCCATCGTCAACGGCGAGGTCCCCGAGACGCTCAAGGACAAGCAGCTGTACACGCTCGACCTCGGGTCGCTCGTGGCAGGCAGCCGTTACCGCGGTGACTTCGAAGAGCGCCTGAAGAAGGTCCTCAAGGAGATCAACACCCGCGGCGACATCATCCTGTTCATCGACGAGCTGCACACCCTGGTGGGTGCCGGCGCGGCCGAGGGCGCCATCGATGCGGCCTCGATCCTCAAGCCGAAGCTCGCCCGCGGTGAGCTGCAGACCATCGGTGCGACCACCCTCGACGAATACCGCAAGTACATCGAGAAGGACGCCGCGCTCGAGCGCCGCTTCCAGCCGGTGCAGGTCGGCGAGCCGACGGTGGAGCACACCATCGAGATCCTCAAGGGTCTGCGCGACCGTTACGAGGCGCACCACCGCGTGTCCATCACGGACGGTGCACTCGTCGCCGCGGCCACCCTGGCCGACCGCTACATCAACGACCGCTTCCTGCCGGACAAGGCCATCGACCTCATCGACGAGGCCGGAGCACGGATGCGCATCCGCCGGATGACCGCGCCGCCGGACCTCCGCGAGTTCGACGACAAGATCGCGGACGCCCGCCGCGAGAAGGAGTCCGCGATCGACGCGCAGGACTTCGAGAAGGCCGCGAACCTGCGCGACAAGGAGAAGACCCTCGTCGCTCAGCGCGCGGAGCGGGAGAAGCAGTGGCGTTCCGGTGACCTGGACGTCATCGCCGAGGTCGACGACGAGCAGATCGCCGAGGTCCTGGGTAACTGGACCGGTATCCCCGTGTTCAAGCTCACCGAGGAGGAGACCACCCGTCTGCTCCGCATGGAGGAGGAGCTGCACAAGCGGATCATCGGTCAGGAAGACGCGGTCAAGGCTGTCGCCAAGGCCATCCGTCGTACCCGCGCCGGCCTGAAGGACCCGAAGCGTCCGTCCGGTTCGTTCATCTTCGCCGGCCCGTCCGGTGTCGGTAAGACCGAGCTGGCCAAGTCGCTCGCCAACTTCTTGTTCGGCGAGGACGACGCCCTCATCCAGATCGACATGGGCGAGTTCCACGACCGCTTCACGGCGTCGCGGCTGTTCGGTGCCCCTCCCGGCTACGTCGGCTACGAAGAGGGCGGCCAGCTCACCGAGAAGGTGCGCCGCAAGCCGTTCAGCGTGGTGCTGTTCGACGAGATCGAGAAGGCACACCAGGAGATCTACAACACGCTCCTGCAGGTGCTCGAGGACGGCCGTCTCACCGACGGTCAGGGCCGGACCGTGGACTTCAAGAACACGGTGCTCATCTTCACCTCGAACCTCGGCACGTCGGACATCTCCAAGGCCGTGGGTCTCGGCTTCACGTCCGGCAAGGGCGACGAGTCGAACTACGAGCGGATGAAGCTCAAGGTGCACGACGAGCTGAAGAAGCACTTCCGTCCCGAGTTCCTCAACCGCATCGACGACATCGTCGTGTTCCACCAGCTCACCACCGAGCAGATCGTTCAGATGGTGGACCTGATGGTCGCGCGCGTCGAGGTGGCCTTGAAGAACAAGGACATGACGATGGAGGTCAGCGAGAAGGCCAAGGCGCTGCTGGCCAAGCGTGGCTTCGATCCGGTCCTGGGTGCACGGCCGCTGCGTCGCACCATCCAGCGCGAGATCGAGGATCAGCTGTCGGAGAAGATCCTCTTCGGCGAGGTCGGACCCGGTCAGATCGTGTACGTCGACGTCGACAACTGGGACGGTGAAGGCGCGGGCGAGGACGCGAAGTTCACGTTCCGCGGCGAGGCGAAGCCGGTCACGGTTCCCGACGAGGTTCCGGTCGACTTGGCGAAGTCGGGCGCAGCCGACTCGGAGTAGTCGCGCAGTAGGCGAACGAACGGGCCGCCGGTGGTTTTCCACCGGCGGCCCGTTCGTGTGTGCGGGGTCAGGCGCTCTTGCGTCCCGACCAGTTGGCGAGACGTTCGGTGGGGCCCGCGGTGGGGAGTGGGTCGACGACGTCCGCGAACGGCACGTGCCCACCGCGTGGTTCCGCCGGGATCGCGCGCTGTGCGACGGCGAGCATGGCCTCGGCGAGTTCGGGCCGGGTTTCGGAGGGCTGGCCGGTGGCGACCGCGAGATCCCAGCCGTGCACCAGCGTCTCGTTGATGTATCCCCAGATCGCGGCTCGGCCGGGCACGGTGCCCCACGGCGCGGTCACCGTCGCGTCGAGTCGGCCGTCGTCGGTCCAGACGGGCCACATGCGGTCGGCCGCCGACCGGTAGGCGGCCGCGTAGCTGTCGTCGGGGATGCCGGTGACGACGAGCGGAACGGTGCGCGGGTCGCCGCCCTCCCCGATCACTCGGGCGCGTTCCACGGTCGCGACCAGGTGGCCGAGCATGGTGCGGACGTCGAAGTCGGCGCAGGGGGTAGATGCCGTCAACTGGTCCTGGCGGACGTTGTCGATGAGACGGGTGGTCCAGCCGAGGGCTTCGCGGTACAGGGGCCGGGGATCTGTCGTGTTTGTCATGAGACAACTCTCGCCGTAAAACATGACACCTCATGTCATGTATTTCTGCGAAGATTTCCGCATGCGCGCCGACCGCCTGCTCTCGCTCGTCCTCCTGCTCCGCAACCGCGGGCGCATGTCCGCTTCGGCGCTGGCCCGCGAACTCGAGGTATCGCCCCGCACGGTGCTGCGGGACATCGACGCATTGTCGACGGCGGGAATCCCGGTCTACGCCGAACGCGGCCGGGACGGCGGATTCGAACTGCTCCCGGGATTCACCACCGACCTCACGGGCCTGACGGTCGAAGAGGCGAAGGCGCTGCTTGCCGCCGGCGCCGCCGTGACGTCGGAATCGCTGGGAATGGCGCCGGCATTCGCGTCGGCGATGCGCAAGGTGGTGGCGGCGATGCCGGACGCGCACCGGGCTGCGGCGACGAAGGTGGCGGAGCGGGTGTTCGTCACCCAGGGGTCGTGGCTGACCGATCCGGAACCGGCCGACGGCCACCTCGGGCTGATCCAGCAGGCGGTGTTCGTGGGCAGACGCCTCAGCATCCTCTATCCGTCGCGGGGCAACGAACCGGCATGGCGTGTCATCGACCCGCAGGGCCTCATCCACGCGGCGGGACGGTGGTATCTGGTGGCGACGGACGCCGGCCGCGACCGGACGTACCGGCTCGAGCGGATCGAGGACGTCCGCGAACTCGACGAACCGGCGCAGCGACCGGCCGACATCGACCTCGCCGCGATCTGGGAGCGTCGGCGTTCGGAGTTCCGGGCACGGGGAACACCGGTGGTCGTCGATGTGCTCGTCCGGCGGGAGCGCCGCGACGTTCTGGCGGCGCGTGCCTACGCCGTCCGGTCCGAGCAGTCGGTCGACGGCGACCGGGTGCGCCTCGAGCTGGTGTTCGGCGACGACTCCCATGCGAGCGGTGTGCTGTGGTCGCTCGGCGAGGACGCGGAAGTACTGGCGCCGGACGATCTGCGGGCGGCCCTGCGTTCCCGGGCGCTGCGCATGTGCGCCGGGTACGAGTAGGTTCGACACGTAAACCGAAAAACCACGAGAGGATGTGGCATGCCGACACGTACCGCACGGACCGCTTGGAACGGATCACTCGAACAGGGAAGCGGCCAGGTGGAACTCACCAGTTCCGGTGTCGCGACCTTCGACGTCTCGTTCCCGAAACGCGCGGCGGAGGAGGCGGGTGGAACCACCAGCCCGGAGGAACTGATCGCGGCGGCGCATTCGTCCTGCTACGCGATGCAGCTGTCCGCACTCATCGCGGAGGCAGGCGGAACCCCGCAGAGCCTCGAGGTGAAGGCTGACGTCTCACTCGGGCCGGACAACCCGGGTTTCAAGCTCACCGGCATCAAGCTGACGGTCCGCGGTGAGGTGGACGGGCTCGACGCCGACGGCTTCGCCAAGGCCGCTCAGGCCGCGAAGGAGTCGTGCCCGGTGAGCAAGGCGCTCACCGGTGTCGAGATCACGTTGGACGCGGCACTCGAATCCTGAGTGCCGGCTAGCGACGGTTGAACCGTGCGCGCACTTCCTCCATCTTCGCCTGCAGTTCGTCCGGGCTGATGACGCCCTTGTCCATCAGCGCATGCGCGGTGGCGACGACGGACCGGGAGCGGACGGGGAAGTCACGGTAGATCGTTTCGCCCAGCTGGTCCTCGGTGTGGCGCCTGTCGAGATTGTCCCAGGCGCCACGCCAGGACAGGCATTCCGCGGTGGCCTGCATGCTCGACTCCCACGGGTCGGGCTTGCGGTCGAGATCGGGGAGCGTCACGTCGTCGCGAGTTGTTTCCGGCGTCAACGTGTTCAGGATGACGTCGTAGCCCTTGTCCGCCATCATCGTGCGGCTCCTCCGTTCGCCGAGGGTGGTGTGGTCGCCGTCCAGTCGACCTGCGGGACGGCGACGCCGATCATGGTGTCGCGGGTGACGATCGCCGCCAGCTGTTCCTCGCTCCACCCCTCGGTGCCCTCGGGGCGCATCGGCATCACCATGAATCGCGATTTCTGATTCGAATCATGCACGCGCACTTCGACGTCCGACGGGAAGTGCAGGCCGAACTCCGCGATCACCTCGCGAGGCCAGCGCACCAGCCGACGACGATAGTTGGGGGTGCGGTACCAGTCCGGGGACATCCCGAGAACGGGCCGCGGATAGCACGAACACAACGTGCACACGATCACGTTGTGCACTTTCGGGGTGTTCTCGAGCACATAGAAGTACGTGTAGTCGCTCGGTGTGCCCGACCCGGTGGGATCGCGCCAGTCGATCCCCACCTCCTTGCAGGTCTCGGTGCCGTCGGCCAGCAGGCGCTTCTTGAATTCCGGATCCACCCACGCCTTCGCGACCAATCGCGAACCACCCGACGGCCCTACCGATTCGGCCCACTCCGAGAAGCGCCGGTGATCCTCGCGGGAGAACAGGCCCTTGTCGATGGACAGTTCCCGGATGGCGGTTTCCAGGATCTCGAATTCGCTGACCTCCTCCGAGGCCTGAATCGGGGCGTGATCGTCGTGCGAATGCGTCATGTGTCGGCCTCTCCTGCCGGCTCGAGCCAGCGCTCGGAGCACTCGGTTTCCAAGGTGTCGATCTCGAATCCGGTGTAGCGGGGCCAGAGGTCGGTCTGCTGGAAGCGGACGACGTAGAACGGCTCGGTCCGGCCGTCGTCCACGCGTCCCCACGCCTCGTCCTCGGGGATCACCCACTCCGGGCGGTGTTCGACGACGACGCCGGTGTGCCCGCGGATGAACGCCTGCGTGCGGGTGTGGAACATCGACGTCGCGTTCTTGACGGTGACGCGGTCGCCGATCTCGAATTTCGTCATGACCGGCCTCCCGCCGTCCGGGCCCGCACTTCGTCGATCTTGGCGGAGAGTTCGTCCGGCGTGATCAGGCCCTTGTTGATGAGTGTCTTGGCGGCCACCGTGATCCACCGCGCGTAGTACGGCAATCCGAAGTAGAGCGTGGCACCCAGGTCGTTCTCGGCGCGGCGGCGCTCCTCCGAATTCCACACTCCCCGCCAGCCGAGGCATTCGCACGTGACGTACGTGCTCATCTCCCAGTCCTCTTCGACCTTTTCCTCGTACGCGACCGGGAGGGCGGGCTGTCCGCCGACGTCGTGCAGGACGTGCCGCAACGCGTCGAACGCGGAATTGGACAGGTAGTACGGCGAATCCATCTCTTCGTGATGGAGAGGGCCGTACCCGGCGACCCGGTTCGCCTGTGCTTCGAATTCTGCTGGAGAGTTCATCGCGTGCTCCGTAGGGATGGAACTAGTGACAGGGAACTCCCAGGAGATGGCGACCGTCGTGCATCAATTCGTGCAGGTACATGCCGCTCCGGGAGATCGCGCCCTGGTCGAAGCCGACCAGGTAGAGGGTGAGAAGTGCGAGCAGGACGACTCCGACGGCGATCAGCACGACTGCGAGTGACTCGACGGACTTGCTCGGTGAAGAGACGTAAACCATGGCTACTCCTGGAGGAGTTCGGGTTCCGCAACCATCGGCCGTCGACTGTCCGGGCGTCGCGACCGTCCGGGCATCGCGACGAGCGCCCCTTGTTCAGCGGCACGATCGATACGACGTTACTCCCGCCGTGTCGACACCCTCACCGTACCGTTCGGTCGAATTCGGCGGGCGTAAATGCACCACGGCGAACCAAGACAATCTCCCGCGCGGAACCCGGTCGGAACACAATCCGGCGTCGATCTGTTCCACTGGTCTGTGACGACACAGCAGAACGCCGACGGCGACATCGAGATCGAGATCTGGTCCGATGTGGCCTGCCCCTGGTGCTACATCGGCAAGCACCGCTTCCTGTCGGCCCTCGCCGAGTTCGAGGGGCGCGACCGGGTCACCGTGGTGTGGCGGTCGTACCAGTTGTCGCCGGACACCCCGGCAGGGCAGCGGCGCAGCGAACTCGACGCCCTCGTGGAGAGTAAGGGAATGGCACCGGAACAGGTGCGGCAGATGTTCGGCCACGTTGCGCAGACGGCGGCCGAGGAGGGCCTGCGTCTCGACTTCGGCACGGTGATCGCCGCCAACACCTTCGACGCGCACCGGCTGATCCACATCGCGAGCGATAACCGAGATGCCGTGGTGGAGGCGCTGTTCCGCGCTCACTTCGCCGAGGGCGCCGTGATCGACGACCGCGCGGTGCTCGTCGACATCGCGGCGCGGGCCGGGCTCGACGCCGACACCGTCCGCGCCGAACTCGAGTCCGGCGCCGGTGCGGACGCGGTCCGCGCCGACCTCGACGCCGCTCGTGCGTTGCAGGTGTCGGCGGTGCCGTTCTTCGTCGCCAACCGCCGGATCGCCGTGTCCGGTGCGCAGCCGAAAGACGTGTTCCTGCAGCTCTTGGCGCAGGCGAGCGCGGACGACCAGGTACGCGCGACGTAGCGGTTCGCTGGGGCCGGACCATGCAGCGCGGAGACCACCGCGACGAGGCGCGTGATCCGGCCTCTTGCCAACACCCCCGACGGCGGGCAGATTGACAGGCACGTCGTCGGCAGGGAGGCACTGTGCGCGAGCAGACACGATCCGGAGATGCATGGCCTGCGTTGAAGGTGGACGAGTGGACGTCGACGAGGGACACCCTGCACATGTGGACGCAGATCGTCGGGAAGATCCGGCTGGCCCACGCACCGTTGATCAACCACTGGTGGCAGGTGCCGCTGTACGTGAGTCCCCGCGGTCTCACCACGTCGACCGTCCCGTACGGCACCGACTGCTTCGACATCGAATTCAACTTCGTCGACCATCGGCTGGTGATACGCACGAGCACGGGCGGCACCGGGACGGTGGCCCTCGAACCGAAGTCGGTGGCCGATTTCTATGCGGAGACGATGGACACGCTCGCCGAGCTGGGTGTGACGACGACCATCCTGGCCAGGCCCAACGAGGTGGAGACGGCTGTGCCGTTCGCGGAGGACACGCAGCACTGCTCGTACGACAGTGAGTCGGTGCACCGGTTCTGGCGGCAGTTGGTGCAGGCGGACCGTGTGCTGCACGAGTTCCGTGCCCATTTCATCGGGAAGGTCAGTCCCGTGCACTTCTTCTGGGGTGCGCTCGACCTGGCCTGCACCCGGTTCTCCGGTCGAAGCGCGCCGACTCACCCCGGGGGAGCACCGAACTGCGGAGACTGGGTGATGGTCGAGGGCTACTCACACGAGCTGAGCAGCTGCGGATTCTGGCCCGGCGGGGGCGTCGAAGGTGCGTTCTACGCGTACGCCTACCCGGAGCCGGACGGTTTCGCCGACTACCCGATCGGGCCGGACGGAGCGTTCTACAGCGCGGAGTTCCGGCAATTCCTGCTGCCGTACGAGGCCGTCCGCACCGCGGAGGATCCCGACGCGGCTCTGCTGAGGTTTCTGCACAGCACGTACGACGCGGCCGCCGAGCGTGGTGGCTGGGACCGGGCCGCCCTGGAGGCGGACCCGGCCCGTTGGGACAAGTCCCGCTGACCCGTGCAGGTCAGGCTGCGTTCGCCGCCGCGGGCGCCGTGGCCCGGGTGGCACGCTCGGTGAGGAACGCGAACACGAGTCCGAGAACCAGCCACAGCGTGGCCTGCGTCGCGAGCGACGACAGTCGGAACTGCCACAGCAGCACTGCGGGGAAGTCGTCGCCCACTTCGTTGATGGTGGGCAGCACGAGGTATCCGACGGTCGTCACCACGAGGAACACGGCAACCGGCGCGGCGATCCGCACCGACAGGAACTCCTGTGCGGCCACGGCCTTCGCCGCGAAGACGGACGCGACCACGGCGAGCAGGCCCAGCGCGACCGCGGCAAGCCACAGCCAGGTGCGCTGGTTGATCGTCTCGGGGTCTCCGACAGCGGGCGGGTTGGCCGGGTACTTGAAGAACGGCACCGCCTCGATTGCCAGCCAGCCGAACGCGGCCAGGGTCAGACCGAGCAACGGCCCCGACAGCGTCGTCACCCGACGTGCGTAATTCGCGACGACGGCGAAGATCGCTCCCAGTGCCAGCCCCGCGAGGGACGTGGCGAGGAACAGTCCGAAGCGCTGCCCGTCGCGGCTGACCAGGGCCTCTTCCTCGTCGTGCGAGTGCCCGGCAGGCTCGTCCGCCTGCGCGGCGTCATGCGAGTGGCCTTCGGGTTCGGCGGCGCTGTGCGACTCCTCGATCGCGATGGCCGCGTCGATGTGCGACTCACCGAGAACGAACGCGACGCCACCGGCCAGGATGCCTGCGATCAGGCCGGCCAGCAGACCGCGGATCAGGAGTTTCGTGAAGGAATCGGTCAGTGGCATGGCAGACCCAGGAGGTGGCGGCCGTCGTGCATCAATTCATGCATGTACATGCCACTGCGCGAGATCGCGCCCTGGTCGAATCCCACGAGGTAGAGAGCGAGCATCGCGAACAGAACGATCGCGAAAGAGATGACGGCGAGACGGGTCGTGTCGACCGACGAGCCGGGTGCGTAGGCGAGTGCCACAGTTCCTCCTGGGATTTCGCGTCCCCTAGGTCCAGGCGATGGCCGCAGTATCTGGCTGTCGAGGTGGTTCCCGTGAAGGACTACTCCGATTTACAGTGGCGCGACCGCTCCGGGATTGCACCGGATTCCTGCCGAACCATCGCATTGTCCTGCGAACTTTTGCACCCGGCGGGCCGTCGTGTCAATCCTTCCGCCCGGCCCCGCGCTCAGCTCTTGTTCGCCGCCGCGACGTCGAGCACGACCTCGAACTCCAGCAGCGAGGCCCCGGACGCCACCGGCTTCTTCCGCTCGCCCGCATGGGCCTCCCGGGCCGGACCGTCGCGCCACGCCGCGAAGGCCTCTTCGCTCTCCCACTGCGTGACGACGAAGTAGCGGTTCTCGCCCTGCACCGGACGCAGGAGCTGGAAACCGAGGAAGCCGGGAGAGTTCTCCACGGCGTGCGCGCGCGCCGCGAAGCGCTTCTCGAGTTCGGGGCCCGCACCCTCGGGGATTTCGATTGCGTTGATCTTCACCACTGCCATGCGGGCGAGGTTACTCCGCTAGCGTCGGAGTGGTGGCGGGTGAGAGTGCGTTGCACGACGAGGGTGGGACGGGACAGCCGATTCTGCTGCTGCACGGACTGATGGGCAGTGCCCGGACGTGGGGGCGGCACCTGCCGTGGCTGCGCGAGCACGGCCACGTCTTCACGTTCGACGCCGCGGGCCACGGCAGGCCCGCGCCGTCGCGGTTGACGACGGAAGCGTTCGTCGCCGACCTGTCCGCGGCGCTCGACCCCTTCACCGAGCCGTGGGTGGTGATCGGCCATTCGATGGGTGCCCTGCACGCGTGGTGCCTGGCGGCCGAGCACCCCGAGAAGGTATCGGCGCTCGTCCTCGAAGACATGGCCCCCGACTTCCGCGGCCGCACCGCCGACGACTGGGCGGCGATGATCTCGAACTGGCCGCAGCCGTTCGCGACCCGGGAGGATCTGTTCGAGTTCTTCGGTCCGGTTGCCGGACAGTACTTCCTGGACTCGTTCGAGAAGCGCGCCGACGGCTGGTATCTGCATGGGGACGTCGACACGTTCCGCGACATCTCGGCGGAGTGGGGAGACAGGCACTTCTGGGACCAGTGGGCGTCGATCAGGGTTCCGGCCCTGCTGATCGAGGGGGAGTTCACCATCACCCCCGACGGTCAGATGCGGACCATGGCGGAGCGGCATCCCGGCGCCGAATACGTCCGCATCGCGCGGGCCGGGCACCTCGTCCACGACGACCGGCCGGAGCAGTACCGGAAAGTGGTCGAGGAGTTCCTGGACGGGCTCGGCTGAGAGCGTCCGCATGCCCGTCGTTGTGTGTTCGTTTTTTTCGTTTTATGGTTGAGGTATGGCCGCTCTGATGAACCGCACGGTGTTGCCGCCGGGCGCCGACGATCGGGATGTTCTCGCCACGTTGAAGTATGTTCTCGCTGGTCAGGATGATGTGACGATCTCGACCCCGGAGGGTTCGGTGTCGTTGCCGGACAGTGTCCGGGGGTTGCTCTTCGACGCGGTCACGGCTCTGGATCGGGGGCAGGCGGTGACGGTGGAGCCGCATCGGACGGTGTTGACGACACAGGAGGCCGCGGAACTGCTGGGCATCACCCGGCCGACGCTGGTGCGGTTGCTGGAGGCCGGGAAGATCCCGTACTCGTCGCCGGGCCGGCACCGGCGGGTGGAGTTGGCGGACGTCCTCGCCTTTCGACAACAGGAGCGTGCGCGACGCGGTCAGGTGTTCGAGGAGATGGCGCACGAGGAAACCCCCGACCCCGGCGACGCCGCTGACGGCTTCGCTTCGACCCGCTGATCGAGGGGCCAGGGCGATGGCTGCCTTCCGGGTGGTTCTCGACGCGTGCGTCCTGCTTCCGCAGGTCCTGAACGATGTGCTGCTCGCCCTGGCCGATGCCGAGTTGTTCCGGCCGGTGTGGACGCCGGATCTGCTCGACGAGGTGGAGCGCAACCTGGCCGGGGAGAGGTTCGGTAAGTCGCCGGAGCAGGCGGCGCGGCGGGTCCGGCAGATGCGCAGGGCGTTCCCGTTCGCGGAGGAGGAGTCACGTGGGTACCGCGAGTTGATTCCCGCGATGACCAACGATTCGAAGGATCGGCACGTCCTGGCTGCGGCGGTACGGTCCGGTGCAGCAGCGATCGTGACCGCCGACCTGAAGGACTTCCCGCAGGCGGCTCTCGACCCGTTCGACGTCGAGGCGATCCACCCCGACGAATTCCTCTGCGATCAGCTCGATCTGGACGCGGAAGCGGTGTTCGAGTGTATGCACGCGCTGGTCGCCCGGAATGCGCTCCCGCCGCGCACGGTGGGGGAGCTGCTCGAGTTGCTCGGCCGGCTGACCCCACGGTTCGTCGACGCGGTCCAGGCATTGCTCGGCGCCCGGGACGACGCCTCGGACCGCGGTGCGGTGCCGGCGGCGCCGGCCCTTCCGGAGCTGACCGACGAGCAGATCGACTCGTTGCCGCCCGAGGTGCGGCAGACGTACCGGCAGCTTCGTGCGATGGATCCCGCCGAACGGGTGCGGTTTCTCGGGCATTCAGATCTGGTGAATGCGGCGTGGGCATTCCTGATGCCGGTGTGCGTGGACGGGGATCTGCTGTCGGTGTGGCCGAACGTGGATCCCGACTTCCGGGCGGTGCTCGCGCAGAAGTGGGCGCAGGACAACCACTATCAGATGACCGTCGACGGGTGGGAGGTCGAGTCGGTCGCGTCGGCCCTGGCGGCGCCGGTGCCGGATCATCCGCTGTGGGTACATTTCGAGCGCGTGCATGTGCGGTCGTTCCGGGCGATGCTGCCGGATCCGGCGACGTGGGGAATCGGTTCCGCCACCAGGATGGTCGCACCGGGGGTCGAGGCGCTCTACGTGCTCGACACGGCGACGCTGCAGGGCGGCCTGTGGCACCCGAACGATCCCCGGTATGTGTGCCCGGTCATCATGCATCTCGTCGACGGGCGTTGGCTGGTGCGAAATCTGGGGTCGGAGTCGGACCCCACCACGACCTGAGCTTACGTCTCTGCAGGGGTGAATGGTTGCCAGCCCCGGGGTGCCTATCGCGCGCCGCGGTCAAGCCTCACGCTGGAAGTATTGCTGTACTCCACGACCTATTCAGAGGCGCACAATGTATTTCGACTTCCGTGACAAGCCCGAACGTCTCTGCGTCAAAGAGATGGTTCATGGCTACACCATATCCTGCTGCCTGTTCGTCGCCGTCAAGCTCGAGCTCGCCGATCTGCTGTCGGGGGGCCCGCTGGCGCTTGCCGATCTCGCCCGGCGCAGCGGAACCGATCCCGATGCGCTGAAGCGGATCCTCCGGCTACTGATGAGCGCCGGGATCTTCTCCGTGGACGAGCAGGACACGTGCGCACTCACACCGCGAGCCGAGTTCTTGCGCAGGGACGACCCGGAATCCATCGCAAGCGAGGTGGAGCTCTTCGCCGGCGCAGAAACGTACCTGGCCTGGAGCGAGCTGCTCCACTGTGCTCGTACGGGACAGACAGGTTTCGGCCAGTTCTTCGGCAAACCCCTCTTCGACTACCTGGCCGATCACCCCGATTCCGCCCAGCGCTTCCATCTCGGCTGGCACGAGATCTCGATCCGCGCCGGTCTCGAGACCGCGGAAGCGGTCGATTTCACGGAAGATCGGCATGTCATCGATGTCGGCGGTGGTTACGGCATCGTGACCGCCCAGCTGTTGCGCAAATATGATCATTTGCAGGGCACGATCTACGACCTGGAGTTCTCCCTGGCCAAGGCCGGTCACACCTTGCGAGAGTATGGCGTCGACGAGCGCTGCGACATTCTGCCCGGCGACGGCTTGGCAGAGGTGCCCGGCGGGGGCGACGTACACCTACTCAAGAGCGTCCTGCACACGATGAACGACGACGACTCCGTACGCATCCTCACCAATTGCGCGAACGCACTCGAGCCCGGCGGCCGGATCCTGGTCCTGGAGCGGGTGATCAGCGAGGATGGCGGATACGTCTGGGGGAACGTGGTGGACGTGGCCATGCTGGTCATGACGGGCGGCCGCGAACGGACGATTCAGGACTACGCGCGCCTGTACGAGCGCGCGGGCCTCGAACTCACCGGAAGTACGCTCCTGCCCTGCGGTTTCAGCGTGATCGAGGGCCGGAAGTGAGACCGACCGGGCGAGCGCGACCTCCGAACGTCGGCGGACGCCGGGGAACTGGGTCGGCATGGCACACATCTTGATCGTCGGCGGACACGACGAGACCTTTCGAATGATCGAGGACCTACCGGTCGAGCTGTCTGTTTTTCAGAATTCCGAATCGGTCACTTTGCGGCAGGCCAGGCGCGCCCGCCGGCTGTGCGTATTCGACTACCGAAACCAGACAGAGGCGCTCGGCAGGGCGCGGGCGCTGCACGAGTTCGAACCCGTCGACGCCGTCGTGTCGTTCACCGAGCACGGCCTCATGCCGGCCGCCGTGATCAGAGAGGCGCTGGGCATCAAGGGCAACGCGCGGGAAGCCGTCCGGTTGACCCGCGACAAGATCGCCATGCGCGAGCACCTGTCCGGCCGTGACTTGGGAGCTGTGCGGAACCGAAGCTGCCATTCGGCCGCCGAGGTACGGAGCTTTCTTCTCGAAGTGGGCGGCCCCATTGTGGTCAAGCCGGCCGGAGGCGCCGGCAGCTCCGGCGTTTTTCGCGTCTCGAGCCTCGAGCAGGTCGACTCCGCATTCGCCCGCTCTCGCGGCGAGTACCCCGGGCCGACCCTCGCCGAAGAGTTCATCGACGGCCCCGAATACAGCGTCGAATCCTTCAGCACGGAGGGCCGGCACGACATCATCGCGGTGACCGAGAAGACCACCACCGGCCCGCCGCGGTATATCGAAATCGGTCACCAGATGCCGGCCGTGCTCGCCGCATCGGCCCATGCCGAGCTCTGCAGGCTGGTCACCGACTTCCTCAGTTCGATCGGTCATTCCTTCGGTCCGGCCCATACCGAAGTGCGGTTCGGCCCGGCCGGGCCCCGGATCATCGAGGGCAACACACGTCCCGGAGGCGATTTCATCTGGGAGCTGGTGCTCCGTGCCATGGGTCGCGATCTGGTCCGGGAGTCGATCTGTCATCTCGCCGGGCTGCCGCCGCAGCCGCGAATACCCGGGCGCGGGGCAGGCTGCGTCGCATTCTTCGCCTACGAAAATGTGGTGATCGAACGCGTGCAGGGCATCGAGGCCGCGCGTCGGAGCGAGGGGATAATCCGGTTGCAGTGTTCTCTCGAACCAGGGCAACGCCTCGGTCCGCTCCGATCCTCCGCGGATCGTCAAGGTGTCATTGTCGCGGTCGGCACCGATCTCGCGGATGCCGAGCGCCGGCTGGCCGACGCGCAGGCTCGGATTCGGGTGGAGACGGCCCCGCTTCCGCACTGACCGGGCAGGCCCAGTACTGCCCGGTCAGCAGGAGGTGGGGCGGTGCGTGGGCTGCTCGAGCGGCATTACTCGCACGGTCGTCAAGATTTCGCGAATGAGTGAGGTCACTTCGGAGCTCGACCGGCCGGCGACGATGCCACTGACGGGCAATTCGAAATCGAAATAGCTCACGGTCTCCGGAAGGGAAGCGCCTGGATCCAGCTGCGTCCACCGAACGACATCTGGGTGGGTTCGAAATCCTTCGCCACCCCGGATCGCGCAGTGTCGCGACCCGAGCAGGTGACCCGGGAACATGAAGTCCCCGTAGACCTTACTACCCGGCGTCCTTTCGAACCACCGGCTCAGCGGATTGACTTCGAGAGGTGACCACTCGAGGTTGCAGGCCAAACCGGCTGCGACCAAGTCGATTCCCGTGGCAAGCCGGAATGTCTCCTTGATATGTCCCCCGCCGGCGCGGGCGCCGACCTCCAGGAAGACCATTCCGTCTGCGGCCTCGATCATTTCGAGGTGAAAGGGGCCGTTGTCGATGCCCACCGCCCGAAGGTACTCGACCGCTACCTTGCAGCGCCCACCGTCGTCGTCGACTTGAATCGATCCCTGCGGAATTCCCTGGGCGAACTCGAGGCACGTGCCCAGATATCTGCTGGCGACGATCGCGACCGGCGCACCGGCCAGCATCACACCATCGAAGTGGAAGATCGGCCCCTCCACATATTCTTCGAGCTGGAAGCGCTCCGGATCCCAGCCCTCCAGACCAGGCGGGCCATCGAGAATCGCAGTGCGCGCGTCAGCGAAGGTGGCGAACACGAAAACATCCTTGCTCGCGGTTCCGTCGAGTGGTTTGAGCACCGTCTTTCCCGCCCACGGAGCGGCATCGGCGGACGAGGCGGTGAGGGCCTCGTCGCAGCGGACAAATCTGGGCACGCGAAGTCCGCATCCCGCGACTGCGGCTTTCATCGCTACCTTGTCGTTCACGATGTGAACCTGCTCCGGCGATACCCCTTCTACTCCGAGGACCCGTCTTATCTGCGCTGCCTCCATCATCTCGTACTGGGAGACGCTGATGACTCTGTCGAAGGAATCGTCGGGGGAGAACAGGGTAAGAACCTCCTCGGCCAGACCTGCCCGACCCGGCCGTTCGACCTTGATGCAGGGAAGGTCGGGCGGCACGGTGGCAAGTTGCGCGCTTGTGCCCACGTAGACGACATCGTGCATTCCATGATCGATTACCCGATGGTATTCGATGAAGGAATAGGGAACGCGATGGAGGATCAACAGTTTCATGTAGAAGACTCCGCTGGATGGATTACCGATCGGCGCAATGGAATTTCGCTTTCCTGTACTATCCCGAGCCGGCGGACGTGGAGCTAGGAACCCTGGGGGTGCACATCGCCCACCTCTCGTGGTCGTTATCGAATCGCGGACCGGCCGTTGGCCAAGTGCCGATACTCGGTTGCAATCGCGTCGACCAATGCGGACTTCGCATAACGGATCTCGTCGATGCCGGAGACCCCCAGAATTTCGATCGCAGTGCCACACAGAAATGCGGCGTCGAACGATCCGATCTCGCTGTATGCGATGTCGCGTTCCGTGACCGTGATCTTCAGTCGCGGACACAGCTCGTCGATGACCGCCCTTCGGGTGATCCCGTCGAGCGCTAGCTCGGTAGTGGGCGTGAACAATGCGTCACCCTTGACGAAGAACACGTTCGAGCCGCTCGACTCGCACACTGCGTCGGCCGTCGAGAGGAAGAGCACATCGTCGTAGCCGTCAGCCCGTTGGCGGTGGCTCAAGTAGCTCAACGCGTAGGTAGACGACGTTTTCGCCTGATACGGGTGGCACGAGGCGGGTGCGCGTCGCCACGTCGCCGTCGAGAGCCGATATCGCTCCGCGGCCGAATTCGAGGGAAAGGGCAGGGCAAACAGGACCACCTTGCTGGAAGAGCCCTGCGCCTTGAAGCTCACATCGGTGTCGTCATAGAAGACCAGACACTTTATGTACGCATCGGTCAGATCGTTGGCCTTCACCAATTCGCGGCACGCGTCGGCCAGGTCCGCATTCGAGTAGTGCACGGTGTGCCCGAACAACTCGGCGGACCGCCGCAACCTGGCGACATGATCGTCACATTTGAATATGCTCCCGCCGTACGTGCGGATACCGTCGAACACAGACGTGGCATACGACAACCCATGGGTGGCAGGGGACAGGCTCACCTCGTCGAATCGGACGCATCTTCCATCTGTCCACGCTATTTCGCTGATCATCTAGTCTCCATTTCGCGATCTCGCGTATTCCTGCATCGCCTGCGTATGCATTGTGTTGACCGGAATCAGCCAGTTGTCCAGGTCGACGATGTGAATTGCGCCGACCCGGACCTTGGCGTCGATGGCGCCTCTGCCGAGGCAGATTTCCGTGAAACCCAGCCGATCCGCGAAACGATACATCTGGTAATAGTCGGCGATGTACAAATTCAACCCACGAGGAATCCGGTCATGGTCCAGTCCCCGAACGAGCTTCGTGAACACACCACGGTGATCGTCGGCGTAGCTCAGTGATCCGGCCAACGGTGTTTTCGAGGACTTGTCGTAGTCCAGCTTCACGAAATATTTCTCACCTTCGGACGAGCGGGCCAGCATACGCAGCACATCGCTGGTATAGAGGTTCCTGGCATGTCCGTATTTGGCCACATTCAATGCCTGGAGGCCGGCGAAATCGAGCAGAACTCGATCGTCCTCCGCCACTTCCGAGAGACGGTGTATCTCGGAGGTGCACGCCGCCTCTGCTTTCCTGGTGATCCTGACGATCGATTTGTATTGACTGGCTCCTACCGCTGTTCGCAGGGCAAGGTCCACACTTCGTGAAGACCGGAAGAATGCGGCCTGCATGAATGGAACTGCGATGACGTCGGCGCGCCGACGGCGATCGGATCTGAGAACGGAAGGGACCAATAGCCAGTCGGCGGTCGATGCCAGGCGCGACAATTCCGCCAGTGTCCGATCGTCGGGCTCGTCGCACACGGGGATGTAGAAGTATCCGGGTGCGACGTACGCTCGCTCGTGATGCAGGGCGTCGTCGCTGCTCGCGCTGCGCTGGAGCACCGCGTTCCAGTGCGCGATGTTCTTCAGCGGAAGTTGTGGCCGCGCGACGTCGTGACTGTTACAGAACGCATCGCGTTGGGGCAGCCATTCCATGGTCGTCCTCCTGTCCGTTCCAGTTCCGCCCGACGGTCGTGTGCGACTGGCGAGAATTCTCGAGGAGACGCCGCTCGCCGTTGAAATGGAAGACTCGATTGGCGAGCGTGGTCAGATCGGGATTGTGTGTGATGATGAAGAAAAGCGTGTCCGGCAAGGCCGAGATCACGGACTGCAGTATCGAGAGCTCTGCTTCGGTACTCAACTCGGACGTCGCTTCGTCGAGAATGGCGATTGCCGGGCGATTGATCAGGAGGTCGAGGAGCGCGAGCCGCTGCAGTTCCGTCTTGCTCAGATTCAACTGGCCGGTGGCGGGAACGGTTTCGTCGAATCCCGATCGTAGTCGCCCGACAACGTCTGCCACGTCGAGATAGTCGACCACACGGGCCAATTCGAGCGGTAGCGGGTTGTCGAAGTGCTCGATCAGCCTTCCTGGCTTGAAGATCGGACTCGACGTCAGGAGGAGGATGTCTCCGGTGTGGGGAGTCGAGACGTAACCCCCCGTGCGGCCCAGTGTGGAGAGGACGCCTGCAGTCGGCCGCAGACTGCCGACAACCAGCTTCGCGAATGTCGACTTCCCGACACCGCTCGGGCCCATGATGACCACGACGTCTCGGCTGGCGAACGACTCCGAAAGCTCCTCCAGCAGCACCGCCCCGGTGCGCGGCGCGAGGTACGCGACGTCCGTCAACGACACGAGCGCTGCGTTGTCGACGGCAGAGCCGGTCCGGCACGCCACCGGTTCGATCGGAGCCGAAGGCGACGTGCAGGTGGCCGTGCTCGGCGTGTGGAGACGATCCGCGCTGTCGAGAACCTGCCTGAGGTCGACCAGGCAACGGCCTGCACGGGCGAAGACCGCGATGAGGTTGTACGAGAGACTGAGCGCGAGAACACTGGTGAGGCCGGGTCCGCCGCCGGCATGGACGAACACGGTTGAACCGACGACGACAGACAGGAAGAGCACCCCCATCAAATCGAGCTTGTAATTGAACCAGCGGCGTGCGCCCGCATTGTCGATCGACGCGAAGGCACGATTCATCACACTCTTGTTCAGCCAATTCACCAGGGCCGAGTTGTCTCGCGCCAGGTCGAATCTCGCCGAGCTCCAGGTAATGGCCTCGACCCGCTCCAGCACTGTCGACGTCGTACCGATCTCGTTCTCGTTGAAGTCCTGCAGTCGCCTTCCCGATCGCTTCGAACTGTGCCAGTAGGCGAAGCACATCCCGGCGAGGGGCAGGAGGACGAAAATGTTCTTGCTCAACACGAATGCCGCGGTCGTGAACAGCAGCGTGACCGCACCCAGGGTGTTCAGAAGTACTTCCGGCAGAAGTTCGTCGATTCGTCGTTGATCCCAGGTCAGTTTGCCCTGATAGTCCTGGTGGTTCTGATTGTCCTGATCGGCCTCGTCGAAGGCGGACCGGGAGGGCTTCGGACTCATGACAGCCGAGAAGTAACTCTGGCACTTCACGGTTGCCGCCGCGATGCTGCGCTTGACCAGGAGTAACGAGGTGAACATCGACAGGAGTGCCCCAGCCGACAGTGCAGCGATGAGGGCTATCGCTGCTGTTCGCGCATTCGTGGTCGAAATTCCGCTGGCAGCTATGTAGTCGCCGACAATCGTCAGAACGTCGCGGCACGCGAACAGGACGCAGGCGACAACCGCGACCTTCGCGATACCCAGTCTCATCAGACTGCGGCGCGACGAGGTCGCGAATTCCGGTCGGTCCATGGCTTGCGGATGGCGGGAGATCGACCGATCCTCCTGCACGAGTTGCTGTTTGCGGTCGTGATCAGGATTCGCCGCACGGGGTGTGGGGTTTCGTATCACCTCCACTACCTCGCCTCCGGCCACCACCCATATCTCGTCCGCGGCATCTTTTTCATCGGGCTTGTCCGTTGCATAGACAACCGTGGTGCCATGCCACGGCCCGCGCAGAAGCCCGGCCAACAGCCCACTCGCCAGGTCGTCGTCCAGCCCTGCTGTGGGCTGATCCAGGTAAACGAACCTCGGTTCGGCCAATATTGCCCGCGCCAGTTCCAGCCGCTTCCCCTGCCCGCGGGACAAGTCCCAGCCCTCGGTCCGGTCGTGTGACTTGCTCGCGAGGTAGTCGCCGTAGAAGGTTTCGGGAAGTCGGGACAGTGCCATGGCCCGACGGGCCTCGTCGTCCGAGAATTCGCTTCGATAGAGACACAAATTCTCGTAGAGCCCGCCAGGAAATATCCACGGTTCATCCGGTACGAAGAGCGTTTTGTCGCTCACTCGGCTGCTGCGGCGTGCACCGATTTTCAGAACGGTCGTCTTACCACTGCCCGCCCCGCCGACCACGGCGATGTGCTTCGCCGTTGTTGCCGGTAGGCGCGTTGCCGTCGCATCGGTGTCCAGCGGCTGGGGACTGGATAGATACTTCGCAACGTTGGTGTGCCCGACGATGCCCTGGGAAAGGCTCTGAACAATGAAGGGAATATTGTTGGCGACGGATTTCAATCCTCCGACCAGCGCCATCGCTGACAAAAGGCCCGCCGGATCGACGTACCCGACGTAGGCCAGCTGGGTGAATACCGCGGCAAGCATCGCGACGATCGGAGTGAGCGTCGATATGAGATTGATCCGCGCGACAAGACGCGCCGCTTTCAGGAGCGCGCGCTCCTCACCATCTCGCTTGTCGGCATAGCGCCGAAACAGTTCGTCGTTCCAGTTCTTGAGCCACGCGAGCAGGCGATTGTTCATCGCAAACAGGCCGACTTCGATGCGGTCTGCCGCCGTCGCCGACAGTGCAGCATGCGCGGCATTCAATTGTCTGGCGTTCCAGAAGATCACCACGGAACTGATGAGAATCACCGACAGAGCCGCGAAAGCGCTCAGTCCGAGCGCCACGAAGAAGTACGCGGAGGTGAACGTGATGGTTGCGAGTGCCAGGATGATAAAAATTAGTCCAGACCACGCGTTTTCGACGCGTGCCGCCTCCCGGTCCAGCAGCGTGACAAGGTCGGCCGGTTGGCCGGAAGCGGAAACGCCGCGCTTCTTGCGCAGCAGCCTTTGTTCGATGTAGGTCCGGGCTCCGATGCCCACCACGTCGGCTTGCATGAACGTGTGATTCAACGCAAGCCACGCCACGTACGTCAGCACGATGCAGGTGGCAGCAAGGCCGAGGTTCGTCGTGAGCTCCGAACCGCCGGCGACGAGGTGCTGGATCAGCGATTTCAGCGTGATCGCAGCACCGAAAGCGCATCCTGCATTGATCGCGATGGCCACGAGCCCGAGCACGATGTCACGACGGAGCCCGCCGAAGATGGATCTGCTGAGTCGCTCGCCCCGGGGCGCGTTCACGCTGTCCCGCTGCGCCGCATCACACCACCGCCGCCACCTGGCAAGGTGCGAGGCGTCGGGCGACGGGTCGAGCCGAGTTCGAGGTCGGGGAACCTCGAACCAGACGATTCTCCTGAGGACGCTCAGCATGTGGAATACGTGGGGACCGCAGTGTCGGCCAATGCGATCGACGCGATTCTGTCGCACAACTGCGTGATCATCTTCCATCCCTCGGCGAGTGCTTCGCGGAGTTCGCGGATCTCGGCAGGTGTTGCTCGATCGAGCAGATCGATACCCATGCTCACGTGCTCACCGTCGTCGTCGCCGTGTTCCTGGAAGTGCGGAATCGCCGGAAACGCGCGCGCCGCCTCCCGGTGCCAGATTTCGCCACTACCTTCCAGCACCACATGCATCAGCAGAGTGCGCACCATGTCGCTCCGGTACAGCATTTGATGCCGGAACCACTCCATTGCCGCTACGAACGTCGCGTCCGTGACCGGCGCGTGCTCTGATCCCCGTTGGTTGCGCAGGTTGTCGTTGTGGCCCAGTTCCTCGACCAGATGGTCGAGCGCCACCTGCTTGTGCGCCGCATCGGTGGTCATCGCGACACGCAGGTGCAGCAGGTCCTGAAACACGTCCGACCAGGTTTGCTGGCAGTCGAGCAGCCGTTCCCGAACGCGGGGGTCGTCGAACGAGGGGTCGTCGATCAGCCGCAACAGGTTGCTGGTTCCGAATTCCTGCAGGTGCTTCTCGTTGTCCTCCAGGAGCACGGCCGCGGGATTCGGTACCTCGCTTGCAAACACCGCATTGGGCTTCTCGCCGTCCTCGTAGAGCGCCTTGCCGTTGAACTGGATCGAGAGCGCCCAGAAACCGTCCCGGGTTCCTTCGAAGCCGTGCCAGGAGTCGCCGGGTACGAGGATCATGTCTCCGGCAGTGACCTCCTGCTCCGCACTGCCCAACGTGCGTCCGGAGCCTTCGCAGATCAGGATCAGGCTGGACTCCGGGTGCTTGTGCACCGCCAGCACCTCACCGCACTCCAGCCTGACCCAGCTGATCGCCAGGTTGCTGGAAGCAGGAATGAATTGCGCCAACTGAGGGTTGCCGCTGAATATCTTGACGACACCCAGGTTATGGGTGCTCCCGCCGACAACGGCTTCGTTGATCGTTTCGAGCGCGCTTCTGGCGATTATGTGCATAGATCTCTTCCTTCTGTAAGGCATGTGCGAATTCATTGGAATTACGCCCCGAGCTCAATGTCTTTCCCAATGTTGGGCACGCGCCTCCCGGCCGAACAGGCACCCCAGGGTTGAAATCGTCACCCCCCAGCGGAAAGGGTGCCGGGAACTCTCCCTAGGGTGCCTATCCGCAGTCGCCGCGTCCCATCGAAGATTGCTGAACACCGCAGTAAGGATGAAAGCGAGTTTCGCATTGATTTCCGAAACGATGCTCGAAGCCGAGCAGAAACTTGTTGGTTCCGGCGTGATCGGTGTCGGGGGCACGTGCCTTCAGGCTGCCGAAGCGACGACCGAAGAATTGTCCGGACGCACAATCGAGAATGCACTCCGACAATGGGAAGCGGGACACGCGGAGTTTCCCCATGCGGCGGTCGCCGCCCATTATCAGGCAGTCGGGCGTAACGGGGTCCGGCCACACCTGGTCGACAGGCTGCGAGACTTCCACAGCAGCAACCGTGCGAATCATGTTCTCAGTTGCTGGCTTCCGATGACGTTCGATGCGCAGAACGGTGACTATCTGTCCTATGTCGGGCTCGACTACTTCGACCGGGTCGTCCGGTCCGATGACGCGCAGCGTGTCGACGCATTCATCGCTGCCGCGGCCATGGACCTCGCCTTGCTGGAGGCGCGGGCCCTCGCGAGGTCGGCACACGCACCCCAGGTGGCCCGGGTGCGAGCGGCGACGCGGGTCGTGACTCAACTCGCGCGGCTCGCACCCGCCTTCGCGCTCGATCCTGCCGTAGCCGCGGCCGGCCTCGAGGCACTGGCTCAGCCGGGCGCCGAATACAGTTCGTTCGCTTCGGTCGCCGAGCCGGCGCTGAACGGTGTCCCCGAGGAGATCGGAATCGCGGTTCGGCTGACGTTGTTGCCGACGACTCGCCTGCACGACGAACAGATGTTCATCCGCTGCATCCAGATCTTCGAAGGCCTGTATCGGCAAGTTGCGACAGCGATTTCGATGGCGATCCGTGACCTGCACAACGGTCTGGCCGCAGCGGCAAGGGATCGCCTCGACCAGGCATCGATCCGTCTCGAAGCGGTGCCCGCGCTCTTTCGGGTTCTGACGACGATGCCGGTCGACGCTTTCGCGGTTATTCGCGGCTTCACCCATGGGCGGAGCGCGGTGCAGTCGCGCGCGTTTCGTGAGGTCGAGTTCGCGTGCGCTCCACTCGATCCCCGCGACTTCGAGCACTGTCCGAAAATCGATGTCGGGGAGGCGACGTTGCAGGACACCTATCTCGCGATGCGGACAACGCATCCGGACGCGAGCGTGCTCGAGAAGTCGATGCGGCGCCTGGATCGTGCATGGGGTGCGATGAAGCGAGGCCACTGGGGTATCACCCTGAAGGTCATCGGAACGGTACCGGGCACCGGCGGGACGGCGGGCGCGTCGTATTTGCAGAATGCCGCCACGAAGTCACTCTTCCCGCAGCTGTCCGAGGTGGCGTGAACATGAGCGATGTCAACCACCGCGTCCGGAAACAGATCATGGGATACATCGTGTCCCAATCTATTTCAGCGGTCTGCGAACTGGGCGTGCCCGACCGATTGGCGAACGATGCGTGCTCGCTCGGCGATCTCGCGGCCAGCGTGGGTGCCGACGCCGACGCACTCGGCCGATTCCTGCGGGTACTCGTCGCGGAGGGATTGCTCGAGGAAGACGGCGGAGGACGATTTGCGTTGACGGAGGCCGGCGAGCTCTTGCGGGCCGACACTCCCGGCTCGCTTCGTCACTTGGTCGGCCTGATGTCGAACGAGGCCTACTTCGTGTGGGGGCACGCAGCCCATTCGATCCGAACGGGGAAGGAATCGTTTTCAGCGGCCTTCGGTAAACCGTACTTCGAATGGTTGTCCGAGAATCCCTCGGCCGCCGATGAGTTCGCACGGGGTCAGGCGGGCCTGGTCGAGCTGCGTTTGCTGCCTCTGCTCGACCACGACTGGTCCGACGTGGGAACGGTCGTCGACGTCGGAGGCGGCACCGGGGCACTGATCACCCGGTTGCTCGATCGGCACGCACAACTACACGGCATTCTGTTCGATCTGCCTCACGTGGTCGCGGAAGCGCCGTCGCAGTTTTGTTCGGCCGGCATCGGTGAACGAACGACAGTCGTCGGTGGAAGTTTCTTCGACGACGTCCCCCGGCACGGTGACGTCTACGTGTTGTCTCAGATTCTGCACGACTGGGACGACGCGTCCGCCGGCAAGATCCTGAGCAGTTGCCGGCGCGCGATCCCGGCAAGCGGACGATTGATGATCGTCGAGCAGGTCCTGCCGGAAGCAGCCACAACCCACCCCATGGCTTTACTGGATCTCCACATGCTGGTTCTCCTGGGAGGGCGCGAACGCACGGTCACCGAATGGCGCCGACTGCTGACCGACCACGGATTCACGCTCGATTCGATCACGCACGGTCCCCGGTCGTCCGTCATCGAAGCGGTCCCGGTGTGAGCCGCTAGCTTCCCTCGCCCGCGAGGGCGAAGAGGCCGTCGTCGGTCTGCTCGACGAGCCCGTCGACCAGCAGGGAATGGAGGGCGCGGTCGCGCTGCCCGGGGTCGTCGAGCCACACCTGGTCGAGCCGGACGCGTTCGACCGGGGCGGTGCTTTCGCGGAGTACTGCCATGAGCTTGCCGCGCACCTGACGGTCGGTGCCCGCGAATTTCTGGACCTTCCGGCGCGCTCCGGTGTGGGCGGGACGTCCGGCGTCGACCCAGGCGCAGTTCGGCAGCGGGCAGCGGGTGCATTCGGGGGAGCGGGCGGTGCAGACGGTGGCGCCGAGTTCCATCAGGGCCGCGGAGAACGTGGCGGCCCGGGCTCGGGTCCGGGGGAGCAGCGTCGACACGTCGGCGAGGTCACGGGTGGTCGAGGGATTCCCGGGCTCCGCGCTTCCGTGCACGGCCCTGGCGACCACCCGCCGGACGTTCGTGTCGACGACGGGGACCCGCTGTCCGTAGGCGAAGCAGGCGACGGCCCGTGCGGTGTAGGCGCCGATGCCGGGCAGTCCGAGGAGGGTGTCGACGTCGCTCGGCACGACGTCGCCGTGTTCGGCGGCGAGCACGCCGGCGCATTCGTGGAGTCGCAGCGCCCGGCGCGGGTAGCCGAGCTTGCCCCACGCGCGCAGGACGTCGGCCTGGCTCGACGCGGCCATCCGGGACGGGACGGGCCAGCGTTGCACCCACTCCTCCCAGATCGGGGCCACCCGGACGACGGGCGTCTGCTGCAGCATGATCTCGCTCATCAGGATGTGCCAGGCGGTGACGCCGTCGCGGCGCCACGGCAGATCCCGGGCCTGTGCCTCGTACCAGTTGATCAGCGCGGAGGAGTCAACGGCCACTTCGTCCTCACAAGTCCCTTCGGTCACGGGTGAAACAGAATTTCCGGGGTCGTCATAATCCCGTCGCGACGGTGCCACACGCCCGGTGCACAATGATCCCATGCCTAATTCGAACCCGGTGTCCGCCTGGAAGGCCCTGCGTCAGGGTAACGACAGATTCGTCAACGGCACCTCGCTCCATCCCAGCCAGGGCGTCGCCGATCGGGCGAAGCTCGTCGGCGGCCAGCACCCCACGGCCGTCCTGTTCGGTTGCGGAGACTCCCGCGTCGCCGCCGAGATCATCTTCGATCAGGGTCTGGGCGACATGTTCGTCGTCCGCACCGCAGGTCACGTGATCGACGACGCCGTGCTCGGGTCCATCGAGTACGCCGTTGGCGTGTTGAACGTGCCGCTGATCGTCGTGCTCGGTCACGACAGCTGCGGTGCCGTCAAGGCGACGCTCGACGCCCTCGACGACGGCAACGTGCCGCCCGGATTCATCCGCAGCATCGTGGAACGCGTCGCTCCGTCGATCCTCAAGGGACGCCGAGAGGGCCTCAACACCGTCGACGAACTCGAAGGTCGCCACGTGGTGGAGACCGGCGCGCTGCTCATGCAGCGTTCGCGGATCATCGCCGAGAAGGTGGAGAGCGGCGCGTGCGCCATCGCGGGCGTCACGTACAAGCTGTCCGACGGACGCACCCACCTGCAGGGCGCGGTCGGGGACATCGGTGAGCTCACGGACTGACCGCGACACGCCGCGCCCGCTGAGCCGTTGCCGCGCGACGCCGAACTACCGTTGACGTCGTGCTGGAACCGAATGGACCGTTGCCCCCCGAGATTTACTGGCGCCGCAGGGCGCTGGCGATCGGCGGCGCCATCGTCGTGTTGCTGCTCGTGGTGTGGTTGATCAACTCGCTGCGTGGTGGGGGTGACTCCGAGACGGATCCGGCGGCAGCGAGTTCGTCGTTGACCACTCCGGTGTCGATTTCCCCGACAGCCTCGGGTTCGTCCACGTCCAGCGGTGGTTCGGGCGGCGGCGGCGGTGGCGCCGCTGCCGCCGGCGGCGAGGCGTCGTCGGGCACGTCCGGTTCGTCGGGGGCGGCGTCGAGCAGCGGTTCGTCGAGCAGCAGCGCGGCTCCCAGCGGCCAGCCGGTTGCGGCGGGTCAGTGCCCGGACCAGTCGCTCGCCATCAAGGTGGCGGCAGACAAGCCGACGTACCTGCCCGGTGAGGAGCCGAGTTTCACGACGGTCGTCACCAACATCGGTACCACGCCGTGCGAACGTGATCTGGGCAGCAGCCTCCAGCAGGTGCTCGTGTACACGATCGACGGCGCCGTCCGCCTGTGGTCCAACATCGACTGCTTCCCGCAGTCCGCCGCCGACGTGCGCACCCTCGCCGCCGGCGAGCAGGCCCAGTTCACCGTGAAGTGGTCGGCAAAGACCTCCGCTCCCGACTGCCTGACGCAGCCGGAACCCCAGCGCGATCCGGTGGGGCCCGGTGCGTACACGGTGGTCGGCCAGCTCGGTCAGCTCCGCAGCGCGCCGGAGCCGTTCAACCTCAGCTGATCCTCGGTGCGGGGTCGATGCGTGAGCGTCGATCGAATTCCTTGTCGAGGTCGGTGAGATCGGGGTCGGCGAGCAGCGCCGCAAGCAGGATGCGGGCCTGACCTGCCCTGAGGTCGGTGGAGAACAGTGCCCCCGCCGACACGAGGTCGTGTCCGCCGCCCCCGCCGCCGTACGTGGCGGAGGTCGGGCCGTGCGGCACCCGGGTGGTGACCACGACCGGGATTCCGGCGGCCGTGCTGTCCCGGACCGCCTCGACGATCGCCGGGTTCGCGTTGCCGGACCCGAGCCCGTCGAGCACCAGCCCCCGTGCCCCGGCCGCCAGGCACGCGTCGATCTGGACGCGGTCCGCGCCCGGATAGGCGGCCACGATGTCGACGCGGGTTCCGGAGATCGGATGCCACGGCAGCGGATCGGGCCGTTGCGGCGGCAGGTCGCCGGTGGGATGGACGGATCGGAACGCGTCGAGACACGTCGTGTCCGTCTTCCGTGTCCCGGACGCCCGGTGCAGGGCACCGCCGAACGCGATGAGGACACCCGCCCCGCGCAGGGCGGGGTCCGTTCCCGCGGCGATCGCGTCGGACAGGTTGGTGAGCGCGTCGGATTCCGGATGGTCGAAGGTGCGTTGCGCACCCGTGAAGACCACCGGCCGCGGATCGGCGTGGTGGAGGTCGACCAGGAAGGCGGTCTCCTCCATGGTGTCGGTGCCGTGCAGCACGACCACCGCGTCGAGAGCGGGGTCGTGCAGTTCCGAGGTGACGGCGTCGCGGACCCGGTCCAGATCGGCGAACGTCATGCTCGAACTGTCCTTCGACATCACGTCGACGACACGGATTTCCGTTCCGGTCCGGGCACTGCCCAGCAGATCGGAGCCTGCGACCACCGGCCTGCTGACACCCTGCCCGTCGCGCCTGCTGGCGATGGTGCCTCCGGTGGTGACGACGGCGACTTTCGGCACTGTTGTCCTTTCCTGCTAAACGTTGGGGCGGTCCGAGGCCAGGGTCCGGATGCGGTTCCTCGCGCCGTACCACCCGATCACCAGTAGCGGGGCGATGATCGCGATGGACCCGACGGTCCAGGTTCCGACCGGGTGATCGAACGCCATCAGTATGACGACGCAGCCGAGGAAGACCAGGGTGAGGAGCCCGGTGTAGGGGGCGCCGAACATCCGGAAACCGGGACGGGTGAGCGTGCCGTCCTTCGCGAGTTTCCACAGTTTCAGCTGGCACAGCACGATGACGGCCCAGGCGCTGATGATCCCGAGTGCGGCGAGGTTCAGAACGATCTCGAATGCCTGCGTGGGAACGACGGCGTTGAGTCCCACTCCGAGCAGGATGACGAATCCGGTGAGAGCGATGCCGCCGTACGGAACTCCGGCCTTGTTCATCCGGGCGGCGAACGACGGCGCCGACCCGGCCATGGCCATCGAATGCAGTATTCGCCCGGTCGAGTACAGGCCGGCGTTGAGCGACGACAGCGCGGCAGTGAGTACCACGAGGTTCATGATCGCGTCGGCGCCCTGCACGTTGATGGAGCCGAAGAACGTGACGAACGGGCTTTCGCCGGCGTGGTACTCGGTGTAGGGGAGCAGCAGCGACAGCAGCAGCACGGATCCGACGTAGAAGACGAGGATCCGGATGATGACCGTGTTGATCGCCTTGGGAATGACCTTCTGGGGGTTCTTCGTCTCGCCGGCCGTGGTGCCCACGAGTTCGATCGAGGCGTACGCGAACACGACGCCCTGGATCACCACGACGGCGGGCAGCAGGCCGTTGGGGAAGAGTCCGCCGTTGTCGGCGATCAGGCTGAATCCCGAGGTGTGGCCTTCGATTGGCGTCCCGAACAGCACGAAGTAGATGCCGAAGCAGAGGAAGGCGGCCAGGGCCACGACCTTGATGAGCGCGAACCAGAATTCGAGTTCGCCGAACACCTTGACGGACACGAGGTTCAGCCCGAGGACGAGTACGACGGCGGCCAGGGCGAAGACCCATTGGTCGACGTTGCCGAGCGGTGCCCAGTACTTCTCGAAGAAATTCATGTACAGCGCGACGGCGGTGACGTCGACGACGGCCGTCATCGCCCAGTTCATCCAGTACAGCCAGCCCGCGGCGAAGGCCATCTTTTCGCCGAAGAATTCGCGGGAGTACGACACGAACGACCCGGAGGTGGGCCGGTGCATGACGAGTTCGCCGAGGGCCCGCAGGATCAGGAACGCGAAGAACCCGCAGAGGGCGTAGACGAGGACGAGTGCGGGCCCGGCCTGCTGGAGACGTCCGCCGGCGCCCATGAACAGGCCGGTGCCGATCGCTCCGCCGATCGCGATCATCTGGATCTGTCGCGGGCCGAGCGCTTTCCGGTAGCCCAGATCTTCCTCGACGAAGATGTCTCCCGAGGTGTCATCCTTCTCGATCGTCACGAGAGCACCTCCGCGGTCGCGGCGACGGGCGTCTGCCGTGGCGAACCGGACGCTCTCAGGTTGGCGAGATGCTCGGGGCTCAGGAGCCGGTCGAGTTCGTCCCGGTCGAGCAGGCCCGCCTCGATCACGAGGTCGGCGACCTTGCGGCCGGAGATCAGGGCCTCCTGTGCGATCCGGGTCGAGGCGGTGTACCCGATGTACGGGTTGAGGGCGGTCACGAGCCCGATGGAATCCTCGACCCGGGCCCGCAGCAGATCGGTGTTGGCCGTGATGCCGAGCACGCAGCGGTCGGCCAGGATCCGGCAGGCGGCACCCAGGTGGCGCATCCCCTCGGACAGGGAGTGCACGATGATCGGTTCGAACGCGTTGAGCTGCAGCTGACCGGATTCGGCGGCCATCGTGATGGTGACGTCGTTACCGATCACCTCGTAGGCCACCTGATTGAGGACTTCGGGGATCACCGGATTGACCTTGCCGGGCATGATCGACGAACCGGCCTGTACCGGTGGGAGATTGATCTCGTTCAGGCCCGCGCGCGGTCCCGAGGACAGCAGGCGGAGGTCGTTGCACACCTTGGACAGCTTGACGGCGATCCGCTTGAGCACGCCGGAGAGATGGACGAACTGCCCGACGTCCTGGGTGGCCTCGACCAGGTCCGTGGCCAGGACGAGGGGAAGTCCGGTGAGGTCCCGCAGCGTGTCGCACGCGGCCTCGGCGTAGCCGGCGGGCGCGTTCAGGCCCGTGCCGATGGCGGTGGCGCCGAGGTTGATCTCGTGGACGAGGAGGGCGGCCTCGCCGAGGCGGGCGCGGTCCTCGTCGATCATCACCGAGTAGGTGGCGAACTCCTGGCCGAGGGTCATCGGCACCGCGTCCTGGAGCTGGGTGCGCCCCATCTTCACGGTGTCGGCGAACTCCACGGCCTTGGCCGCGAACGCGTCCTGCAGGACCCGCAGCGCGTCGAGGAGATCGTCGATCGCGAAGATCGTCGCGATGTTGACCGCGGTGGGGTAGACGTCGTTGGTCGACTGGCTGAGGTTCACGTGCTCGTTGGGGTGGAGTTCCCCATATTCTCCGCGTCCGTGGCCGAGGATCTCGAGCGCCCGGTTGGCGATCACCTCGTTGGCGTTCATGTTGGTCGACGTCCCGGCGCCGCCCTGGATGACGTCGACGACGAACTGCTCGTGCCAGCGTCCGTCGACGATCTCCCGGCACGCCTGCCCGATCGCGTCGGCGCGGCGGGGGTCGAGAATCCCGAGTTTCTCGTTGGCGCTCGCCGCGGCCCACTTGACGTACGCGAGTCCGCGGATCAGGTAGGGGTTGGTGGAGATCGTGCGGCCGGTGATCGGGAAGTTCTCGACCGCCCGCAGCGTGTGGATTCCCCAGTAGGAATCCGCAGGTACTTGGCGGTCGCCGAGCAGATCGTGTTCTGTTCGCGTTTCGAGCACTTGATCAATTCCTCACGGGGATTCGCGCGAGCGTTGCTCTGCACGGATGCGGTGGACGGAGTCTGCTGCTCGAAGAGGGTGGTTTCTCGGTCGAGCCACCCGGCTATCCACCTGCCAGGCTGTCAGACAGGTGCAATTGTTACCTCGCTCACTTGCAGTCGTCAACCCGGGGCCCCGCGCCGTGTTGACGTCGCAGCCGGGGCGTGAGCAGAATATCCCCATGAACCTGTCAGACAGCTGGGCAGCCAGGCGCCCCGTCACGGCGCGGGTCAGTGCCGCGGAGGCGGTCCTCGCGGATCTTCGTGACGCGATCACCTCGGGTGAGCTGTCGGTCGGTGAACGTCTCCCGTCCGAGGCGTCCCTCGCGGCGCGGCACGGAGTCAGCCGGTCCGTGATCCGGGAGGCGCTGCGGTCCTGCCACGCGCTCGGGCTCACGGAGACGAAATCGGGCCTCGGCACGTTCGTCGTCAGCGATTCGATCGCCCGCGACCTCGACTTCGGGAACTATGCGGCCAACGAGCTCGTCGAGGCGCGCCCGCACGTGGAGATTCCCGCCGCCGGCTGGGCGGCTCAGCGGCACACCGCCGAGGATCTCGCCGCCCTTCGTGGTCTGGTCGACCAGATGCGGGACGAGGACGATCCACTCGTGTGGGTGTCCCTCGACGCGCAGTTCCATGCGTTCATCGCCCGGACGAGCCGGAACCGCGTGTTCGAATCCGTGATCGTCGACATCCGCGAAGCCCTCACCCGGCAGTCCGAAACGCTGAATCTGGTTGCGGGACGGCAGCAGAAGTCGAACGACGAGCACGACCGGATCGTGGACGGCATCGCATCCGGAAGCTACGACAAGGCCGCCCGCGCCATGGCCGAACACCTGGACGCGGTGCGGGTCGCACTGGAATCCGTGGTCGGAGAAGCCGGCCCGGACGATCGACAGTAAGGACCGGAACCATTCTCACAGCACAACCCCTCGACGCCCGGCACGCACGATCCTGGCTCCTGGTATCCGCCTCGCGGACCGGGGATTTCGACCTCGCCGACCGGAGCGACGCCGACGCCGTCATCCTCGACCTCGAGGACGGGGTGGTCACCGACGAACGATCGGACGCCCGGCGGTCCGTCGCCGAATGGTTGTCCGGTGACGGCGCCGCCTGGGTCCGGATCAACGCCGCGACCACCGCGGACTGGTCTGCCGACGTGGACGCGCTGTGCGGGCTACCCGGACTACAGGGTGTCATGCTGGCGAAAAGTGAATCCGGGCAACAGGTCCGGGACACCGCCGCCCGGCTGGGCGGGACCGTTCCCGTGCTCGCTCTCGTCGAGTCCGCGCGCGGCATCGAATTCGCGTTCGACATCGCGTCCGAGTCCGCCACGCTGCGATTGGCGTTCGGTAGTGGCGATTTCCGGCGGGACACGGGAGCGGGCGCCGAGCCGGACGCGCTCGCCTACGCCCGCGGCCGCCTCGTCGTCGCGAGCGCCGCCGCCGGGATCGCGGCACCGATCGACGGACCCACCCTCGTCGACGATCGCGACACGAGGGTCGAGGCCCTGGCCGTCACGCGGTCGATGGGGATGTCCGGCAAGCTGTGCATGCACGCCGCGCACACCGGCGACGTCAACCGCGAACTGAGCCCGTCCGCAGAGGACGCAGCGTGGGCCGACGAGGTGATCGGTCGCCTCGGCGCCGACGGCTCGGGTGTCCGGAGCGGCAGCGACCGGCCGCAACTCGCGCGCGCCCTGACCATTCGCACCCGACTGGACGCGCTCCGGCTGTCCTACTAGGGCGTATCTAGTCGTACGGGCCCGAGATCGACGTCTCGGCGAGCCGGGACAGGCCCTCGCGGATGTGGCGCGCCCAGAGTCCGCCGATCCCCTCGACCGACTGCAGGTCGGCGGCCGTCGCCGCCAGCAGCGACTGCAGTGTTCCGAACGAGCCGACGAGCCGGTGAATCTGGTTGAACTGCAACCGGGGAACACGAGTCAGGACGCGGTAGCCGCGAGGGCTCATCGGGGCCTCGAGTGCCTCGATGGTGCCCGGGTAGCCGAACGCCCGCGCCAACGTGGTGAGGTCGAGAAGGTCTGCGTCCGTGATCCTGTCGAGCGCGGTGAGCGACTTCTCGACGTCCTCGGCGGGCGCCGGCCCGGATCCGGCCAGATAGTCGCGCACGATGAGTTCTCTCGCCACGTCGTTGTCGCCGACGAGTTCCTCGAGCTGCAGCGCGAGCTGCCGCCCGTCCGTCCCGAGCTCGAGCACGTCCTGCTCGATCTCGACGGACACGCGCCGCACCATCTCCAGGCGCTGCACCACGGTCAGGGCGTCGCGGAGCGTGACGAAATCCTCGATCTCCACGACCGACAGCTGGCGGGTCACCTCGTCGAGCCGCGCCTTGTACCGCTCGAGGGTGGCCACCGCCTGATTGGCGCGCGACAGGATCGTGGCGGACCCGTCGATGACGTGCCGGATGCCGCCGACGTACACGCTGACGATGCTCATCGACTGGCTGACCGACACCACCGGGTACCCGGTCTGCATCGCCGTCCGCTCGGCGGCACGGTGCCGGGTGCCGGACTCGACGGTCGGGATCTTGTGGTCGGGCACCAGCTGGACGTTGGCGCGCACGATGCGCGACCCGTCGGTGGACAGGACGACGGCGCCGTCCATCTTCGACAGCTCACGCAGGCGGGTGGGGGCGAACTCCACGTCGAGTTCGAAGCCGCCGTCGCAGATTTCTTCCATCTGCTCGTCGTAGCCGAGGACGATCAACGCACCCGTGCGGCCGCGCAGAATGCGTTCCAGGCCGTCGCGAAGTGCAGTTCCGGGAGCCAGCCGGGCAATCGTTTCGCGCAGTGCAGACGACGACTCGGCATCGTTCATCGCGCAATACTCCCGCTGAGGTAGACGTCACTTGTCGGGGACCGCCGCAGAAACACGTCCGGACCCGCGTTTAGATTACCTATCCATGAGTGGTACCTGGACTTTGCCCGACGACCTGACCCTGCCAGGCCGGGTCGACAGCTTTCCCGCCGCAGGTCAGCCGGTGCCGCGCCACTGGTCGAGGTGCTTCGGGTGCGGAGACCAGTCGCCCGCCGGGATGTCGATGAGCTTCACCGCCGGGGGCGGTCTCGACGTGTGGGGGCGGCTCGAGGTGGCACCCCGCTACCAGGGCGGTCCGGGGGTGATCCACGGCGGAATCCTCTCGACCGCGTTCGACGAGGCGCTCGGCATGGTATGCCGGTCGATCGTCGACGGACCGGTGGTCACGGGACATCTCGAGATCGACTTCGCCAGGCCCATACCGCTGGGTTCCGTCCTCGAATTCCACGCGCGGGTCGACGGGTCGATCCGCCGCAAGGTGTACGCGAGCGCCGAAGCGCGCATCGTCGAGGGGCCGACGGCCGACCCCGGCGTGGTCGTGGCGAGGTCGCGGGGGTTATTCGTCACCGTCACGGCCGAGCACTTCGAGAAGACGAAGGACTACGTGGACGGCGTCCCGGAGCGGCCGTTCGGCACCTCGTCGATCTGACGGTTACCGCGGGCGACGCAGTCCGTCCGAGCGTCACCGCAGCGACAGTATGGCTGCGTCGAGGTTCCCGACCTCGGTGACCTTCATGCCCTTGGGCGCCGCCCCGGAATCGAGCGGCACGATGGCGCGGGTGAATCCGAGGCGGTGCGCCTCCGCGAGCCTTCGCCCGACGCCAGGCACCCGGCGCACCTCGCCGGCCAAACCGACCTCGCCGAGGATCACGAGCCCGTCCGGAACGGCCCGGTCCCGGACCGCCGACGCGACGGCGAGGGCCAGCGCCAGGTCGGCGGACGGCTCGGTCATCCGCATGCCGCCGACGGTGGCCGCGTAGACGTCCTGCTTCGCGATCTGCACGCCGCACCGGCGGTCGAGCACGGCCAGGACCATGGCCACCCGGGCGCTGTCGAGTCCGCTCACGGCGCGGCGGGGCGCGGGCATGGACGTCGCCGCGACGAGGGCCTGCACCTCACCGAGGAGGGGCCGTTTGCCGTCCATCATGACGGTGACGGCGGTTCCGGGCACAGCTTCGGCGCGGTGGTGGAGGAACAGTCCGGACGGGTCGCTGATGCCGGCGATGCCGTCTTCCCGCAGTTCGAAGCAACCGACTTCGTCGGCGGCACCGAAACGGTTCTTGACGCCGCGCACCATCCGCAGCGTCGAATGCTTGTCGCCCTCGAAGTGCAGCACCACGTCGACGAGATGCTCGAGCGACCGCGGACCGGCGACCGCACCGTCCTTGGTGACGTGGCCGATGAGGAGTACCGGCACGCCGCTGGCCTTGGCGAGGGAGGTGAGGGCGCTGGTGACGGCCTTCACCTGGGTGACGCCTCCGACCACGCCGTCGACGTCCGCGGCCAGCATGGTCTGCACGGAGTCGACGATCAGCAGGGTGGGGCGCACCTGTTCGACGTGACCGAGGACGGTCGCGAGGTCGGATTCGGCGGCGAGGTAGACCCGCTCGTGGACGGCGCCGGTGCGGTCGGCCCGCAGGCGCACCTGCCCGGCGGATTCCTCGCCGGTGACGTAGAGCGACCGGTCGTCCGGGCCGCGGCGGGCCCACTGGTGGACCACCTCGAGGAGCAGGGTCGACTTGCCGACGCCGGGTTCGCCGGCGAGGAGAACGACGGAACCGGGCACCACACCGCCGCCGAGGACACGGTCGAGCTCGTCGATGCCGGTCGGCTTGGCGCGGGTGGATGTGCTGTCGATCCGCGTGATCGGGGTAGCCGGGGTGGACGGAAGGACCGCTCCCGCTCCCGCTTTCGCGAGCGAGGCGCCGGGGCGGCTCGCGACGGACGCGACGATCGGGGCCTCGTCCATCGAACCCCAGCTCCCGCATTCGGGGCACCGCCCGACCCATTTGGGAACCGTGCACTGGCACGACGAGCAGCGGAAGCTGGATTTGAGTTTGGCCACCCGGCCAGCCTAGGTATCGGGTCCGACAGCGGACCCGGGACGGCTGCTAGTGTCCGCCGCCCTCGGCCTCGGTGCCGGGCGACTTGTCGGAGACGTGCCGCTCGGTCTCGTGGCCCGCATCGACGGGCACCGACACGGTGACGTCCCCGGCCTTCTCGAATGCGAACGTGACGGGGAAGGTGAGGCCCGGGCGGACGCCTTCCTTCAGGTTGTTCAGGGTGACGAGGACGACGTCGGTCGGCGCGTCGGCGCTCTCGTCCGTCGCGGCGGCGGCGTCGGCGGACGCTTCGGCGTCTTCGCCCGGCAGGCCGGCGACGAGCGCGCTCTGCGGGTCGATCTCGAGGCCACCGGCCGACTCGCCGAGGGTGACGGACTGCGCGAAGTCGGTGCTGATGCGGGTCAGCTTGTCCGGGGTGTCCTCGTTGTTGTTGATCGCGGTGAACGCGAGGACGGCGTTGCCGCCCGGCTCGAGGCTGTACTCGGCGGAGTTGGGGTAGACGACGTGCACGTTGCGCAGGGCGATCGACCCGGCGTCCGCGCTGTTGCCGTTGACCGCGGCGACCTGACTCGACGTCTGAGTGATCTGGCCCGCACTGCACGCGGACAGCACGAGGGCTGCGCCGGCAGCGAGAGCGACGGCGGTAGCGACTCGGCGAGTCGACTTGTCGAGAGCAGTCACGAGTTGTCCTCCGGTGTCAGGTTCGCACTTCAACTAGGCAGAGTAGTAGTTCGCCCGCATGGCCTGCTCGCTGGGTACGCACAATGGTTGTCTGCGTGCGGTTTCGGTGCTTGGGAACGGCCCGATCGGGGTGTCCGGAATGCACGTATCAGGACCCCTGTCAACCCCTAGGGTCACGCCACGATGCCCCTGACCTGCACCGTTGATGCGACCAGGATCCGGACACGTGTTAAACTCGAATGATCGAAAGGGGCACGGGACAGATGATTTTTAAGGTCGGAGACACCGTCGTATACCCCCATCACGGTGCGGCGCTGATCGAAGCTATTGAAACCCGCACCATCAAGGGTGAGCAGAAGGAATATCTCGTTCTCAAGGTTGCTCAGGGCGATCTCACCGTACGGGTTCCCGCAGACAACGCAGAGTACGTGGGCGTACGCGACGTCGTCGGCCAGGAAGGTCTCGACAAGGTCTTCCAGGTACTGCGGGCTCCGCACACCGAAGAACCCACCAACTGGTCACGCCGCTACAAGGCGAATCTCGAAAAGCTCGCGTCCGGTGACGTCAACAAGGTCGCCGAGGTCGTTCGTGACCTGTGGCGTCGTGAGCAGGACCGCGGCCTGTCCGCGGGTGAGAAGCGCATGCTCGCGAAGGCGCGGCAGATCCTCGTCGGCGAACTCGCGCTGGCCGAAGGCACCGACAGCGACAAGGCCGAGACCATCCTCGACGAGGTCCTCGCGGCCGCGTCCTAGACAGTCGCGATACCCACAGTGGCCGAGGGAAGAGGTCCTGTAGTCGCGCTGGTTCCCGCCGCAGGTCAGGGTGTGCGTTTGGGCGAGAACAAGCCCAAGGCATTCGTTGATCTCGGTGGGACGACCATGCTGACACGCGCGGTCGACGGGCTCCTGCAGTCGGGGGCTGTCGACCGCGTCGTCGTGATCGTCCCGGAAGAACTCGTCGAGTCGACGCGCAGCCTCCTCCCCGGTCACGTCACCGTCGTAGCCGGCGGAAGCGAGCGGACCGGCTCGGTTCGCGCCGGACTCGCCGTCGCGGACGACGCCGAATACGTCCTCGTGCACGACGCCGCCCGCGCCCTGACACCGCCGTCGCTCATCGCGCGAGTGGTCGCGGAACTGCGGTGCGGCCGCCGCGCGGTCATTCCCGTCCTCCCGGTGGCGGACACCATCAAGACCGTCGACGTTCTCGGCGCGGTCACCGGCACCCCCGAACGGTCCGAACTGCGGGCCGTGCAGACGCCGCAGGGTTTCACCGCGGAACTGCTCCGCCGCGCGTACGCCGCCGCCGACGGCATCGCCACGGACGACGCCGGCCTGGTGGAGCGCCTCGGCGAACGGGTCCGCAGCATCGTCGGAGAACCCACAGCATTCAAGATCACCACGCCGCTGGACCTCGTGCTGGCCCGCGCGCTGGTGGAAGAGGGAGCGCACTAGTGCGAGTCGGAATCGGGACGGACGTCCACCCGATCGAGCAGGGACGGCCGTGCTGGATGGCGGGCCTGCTGTTCGAGGACGAGAACGGCTGCGCGGGCCATTCCGACGGCGACGTCGCCGTCCACGCGCTCTGCGACGCCCTGCTCTCCGCCGCCGGCCTCGGCGATCTCGGCTCCGTCTTCGGAACCGGCCGGCCCGAGTGGTCCGGGGTGAGCGGCGCCGCGATGCTCGCGGAGGTCCGCCGGCTCCTGGAACAGGACGACTTCGGTGTCGCCAACGCCGCGGTCCAGGTGATCGGGAACCGGCCGAAGATCGGCCCGCGCCGGAACGAGGCGCAGAAGGTGCTCAGCGACATTCTGGGCGCCCCGGTTTCGGTGTCCGCGACCACCACGGACGGGCTCGGTCTCACCGGCCGCGGCGAGGGGATCGCCGCGATGGCCACCGCGTTGGTCATTCCCGATCGAAGCGCCAGGTAGGATCGCTGGTCGTGACCCTGCGCCTATTCGACACCGAGACGCGGGCCTTGCGTGACTTCGCTCCGCTGGCCCCTGGACACGCATCGGTGTACCTGTGTGGCGCCACGGTGCAGGGCGACCCCCACATCGGCCACGTACGCAGCGGCGTCGCCTTCGACGTGCTGCGACGCTGGCTGCTCGCCCACGACTACGACGTGGCGTTCGTCCGCAATGTCACGGACATCGAAGACAAGATCCTGAACAAGGCCGCCGAGGCGGGCAGGCCGTGGTGGGAGTGGGCCGCCACGTTCGAGCGGTCCTTCACGTGGGCCTACCAGCAGCTGGGTGTGCTGCCTCCGTCCGTCGAGCCGCGCGCCACCGGGCACATCACACAGATGGTCGAGATGATGCAGCGCCTCATCGACAACGGTCACGCGTACGCGGCTGGCGGCGACGTCTACTTCGACGTCCGCAGCTACCCGCGGTACGGCAGCCTGTCCGGGCACAAGCTCGACGACGTGCACCAGGGCGAGAGCGCCGGCGAATGCAAGCGCGATCCCCGCGACTTCACGTTGTGGAAGGCGGAGAAGCCGGGCGAGCCGTCGTGGCCGACGCCGTGGGGCCGCGGCAGGCCGGGCTGGCACCTCGAGTGCTCCGCGATGGCCGAGTTCTACCTCGGGGCGGCGTTCGACATCCACTGCGGCGGCCTGGACCTGGTGTTCCCGCACCACGAGAACGAGATCGCGCAGGCCAAGTGCGCCGGCGACGACTTCGCGCAGTACTGGCTGCACAACGGCTGGGTCACCATGGGCGGCGAGAAGATGTCGAAGTCGCTCGGCAACGTTCTCTCCGTGCCGAACGTGCTGAAAAAGGTGCGGCCGCAAGAGCTTCGGTACTACCTCGGCAGCGCCCACTACCGGTCGATGCTCGAATACTCCGACACCGCGCTCGACGAGGGCGCGGCCGCGTACCGCCGCATCGAATCGTTCGTCATGCGCACGCAGGAGCGCGCCGGTGAAGTGACGATCGGCCGGTGGACGGACGCGTTCGCTCGCGCGCTCGACGACGACCTCGCCGTCCCCGCCGCTCTCGCCGAGGTGCACGGCAAGGTCCGCGAGGGCAACATCGCGCTCGACGGGGGAGATCTCGAGGGGGCGCGCGCAATCGCGTCGCAGGTCCGGGCCATGCTCGGAATCCTCGGCGTCGACCCGCTGGACGAGCACTGGACTCAGGAGACCGCGGACGCGTCCGCGGCAACCGACGCCCTGGACGTTCTGGTCCGGGCCGAACTCGAGCGCAGGCAGACTGCCCGCGCCGAGAAGAACTGGGCTGTGGCCGACGAGGTGCGTGACCGTCTCATCCGGGCAGGCATCGAGGTCACCGATACCCCCAACGGGCCCGAGTGGTCTCTCAAGGCAGGACAGTAGTAATGGCTGGAAATTCGAGTAGGCGCGGCGCCATCCGCAAGGCCGGTACCAAGAAGGGGCAGGTCGCCGGTTCCGGTGGCCAGCGCCGCAAGGGCCTGGAAGGGCGCGGCGCCACCCCGCCCGCGGAGGCCCGCACCAAGCACCCCGCCGCCAAGCGCGCCGCTCGGGCCGCCCGGGAAGCGGAGAAGCAGCCGGGCCGCGGACGTCAGGCCGCAGGCCGCAAGGTGCTCGACGGTCCCGAGACCGTGCTGGGTCGCAACCCCGTCGTCGAGTGCCTGCGCGCCGGTGTCCCCGCGACCGCCCTGTACGTCGCGGTCGGAACCGAGAGCGACGACCGCCTGAAGGAATCCGTCCAGCGCGCCGCCGACGCGGGCATCTCCATCCTCGAGGTCCCCCGCACCGATCTCGACCGGCTCAGCGCCAACGGCATGCACCAGGGGATCGCGTTGCAGGTGCCGCCGTACCGCTACGCGCATCCCGACGACCTCATCGCGGAGGCCCGCAAGCACCAGGAGGCGCCGCTGCTCGTGGCCCTCGACAACATCACCGATCCCCGCAACCTCGGTGCGGTCGTGCGGTCGGTGGCGGCGTTCGGCGGGCACGGTGTGGTCATCCCCGAGCGTCGCAGTGCTTCGGTCACCGCGGTGGCGTGGCGCACCAGCGCCGGCGCCGCGGCGCGTCTGCCGATCGCCCGTGCCACCAATCTCACTCGCACACTGAAGGATTGGGCGTCCAAAGGTGTCCAGGTGGTCGGGCTCGACGCGGGCGGCGACACCACGCTCGACGAGTTCGACGGCAGCGGTCCGGTGGTCGTCGTGGTCGGCTCCGAGGGCAAGGGATTGTCGCGTCTGGTGCGCGAGAACTGCGACGCCATCCTCAGCATCCCGATGGCGGGCCCGGTCGAATCGCTCAACGCGTCCGTCGCCGCGGGTGTCGTGCTCGCTGACATCGCCCGCCGCCGCCGGAGCTAGGCCCCGCCGTCACCTCGGGAGCGGGGACGCCACCGCGCGGTGGAACCGCACCCGGTGCCCGGGCCGCAACTGAGCGGCCCGCGGCAGGTCGGCCTCAGCGACCACGGCGATCACCGGGTAACCGCCCGTCACCGGATGGTCGGCGAGGAACAGGATCGGCTGACCGTTCGGGGGCACCTGCAGGGCGCCGGCGACCATGGCCTCGCTGGGCATTTCGCCGCGCACGGATCGATGCAGCGCTCCCGGGCCTTCGAGTCGCGCCCCCACCCGGTTGGTGTCGGAACTGACCGTCCACGTCTCGCGGAGCAGGGCGTCGACGGATGCGGGGGTGAACCAGTCGTCCCGCGGTCCGATCCGGACACGCATCGTCAACGGATCCTCGGGAGTGACGGGCGGGGGGATGATCTCGTCGGCGGGCCAGTCGCCGGCATCCGCACCGACGAGCAACCGGTCACCCTCGGCGATCGGATCGGGTCCGAGGCCCGACAGCGTGTCGGTGGACCGGCTCCCCATCACCGCGGGCACGTCGACACCTCCGCGCACCGCGACGTAACTGCGCAGCCCCTCCGAAGCGAACGCGATCTCCAGCACGTCCCCGGTGTTCAGGTGCAGCATCGTGTAGTCGGGTCGGGGTTTGGAATTGACGGCGACGGGATTACGGGCACCGGTGACGGCGACGCTGACGGTCCCGGCCGCCCGCACCGCGAGCCCACCGAGCGTGACCTCCAGCGTCGCGGCGTCGGAGTGGTTGCCCACCAACCTGTTTGCGCAATCGTGTGCGTCGCGGTCGGCGGCACCCGACTCGCCGACACCGATGGAGGCGTATCCGGGGCGGCCGCGATCCTGCACGGTGGTGAGCGGTCCGGTGCGCACGACCTCGAGCCAAGCCATCGTCCGATTGTCCCGCATCTCCGCGGCGTCTGGATACGCTCTCGATCATGTTGACCGCGACTCTGTACGGCCTCGGCACGGCCGTGCCCCTGCTGATCGGTGCCGTCGTCGGGCTGCGCTACGACCTGCCGCGGCCGGTCCTCGCGGCGCTCATGGCGTTCGGTGCGGGAACGATGGTGGCCGCCGTGTCCACCGAGTTGTTCCAGCCCGCGTTCGAGACCGAAGGGATCTGGAGGGCGGGGGCAGCCCTGTTCGCGGGTGCCCTCGTCTACGTGGTCGCCGACCGGCTCATCGAGCAGAAACTCGGAGCCGGCGCCCTGGGCTGGGCGTTGATGCTCGGCGCGCTGCTCGACGGCGTCCCCGAGAACACCGCCCTCGGGGTGACGATCAGCAGCGCGGGCGGCGTGGTGCTGCTCGTCGCCGTCGCGGTAGGAAACGTGCCCGAGGCGGTCGCGGGCGCGGCGTCCATGCGGTCCCAGCCGCACTTCAGCCGCGGCCGCGCGCTCTCGGTGTGGGTGGCCGTCGCCGTCCTGCTCGTTCTGGTCGTGATCGGCGCCGACGCCCTGTCCGACACCATCTCCGACGGCGCCATCGCGACCATCCAGGCATTCGCCGGTGGCGCGACCATCGCCGTGCTCGCCGACTCGCTGATGCCCGAGGCATACCGGGAGGGCGGGTGGTGGGTCGGGCTGTCCACCGCGCTCGGGTTCCTCGTCGCGTTCGGGCTCGGCGCCTAGCCTGCTCGGTCGCGCTGAGTTTCAGGCGGGCAGCGTCGCCACCGTGTACCCGTGCGCGGCACCGACTTCCGCCGACAGCAGTTGGCCGTCGTGCGTGCTCAGGCCCGCCGCGAGTCCGGGGACGGTCGCGGTGGCGTCCTTCCAGCCCTTGTCGGCAAGGGCGACGACGTAGGGGAGGGTCGCGTTGGTGAGCGCGTAGGTGGAGGTGCGGGGCACGGCGCCGGGCATGTTGGCGACGCAGTAGAACACCGAGTCGTGAACCTGGTAGGTGGGTTCGGCGTGGGTGGTGGGGCGTGAGTCCTCGAAGCAGCCGCCCTGGTCGATGGCGATGTCGACGAGCACCGAGCCGGGCTTCATCCGGGAGACGAGGTTGTTGGAGACGAGGGTGGGGGCCTTGGCGCCGGGGACGAGGACGGCGCCGATCACCAGGTCGGCCTCGAGGACGGCCTGCTCGAGTTCCAGGGAGTTCGAGACGATCGTCTTGACCTGCCCCTGGTACAGGGCGTCGATCTCCCGGAGGCGGGCGATGGACAGGTCCAGGACGGTGACGTCGGCGTGCATGCCGTGCGCGATGGCGATCGCGTTCTTGCCGGAGACGCCGGCGCCGATGACGACGACCTTGGCCGGCCGGACGCCGGGGACGCCGCCCATGAGGACGCCGCGGCCGCCGCCCTGGCGCATGAGGTGGTAGGCGCCGGCCTGCGGGGCGAGGCGTCCGGCGACCTCGCTCATCGGGGCGAGCAGCGGCAGCGAGCCGTCGGCGGCGGTGACGGTTTCGTAGGCGATCGAGGTGGTCCGCGAGGCGAGCAGGGCGTCGGTGCACTCCTTGGACGCGGCGAGGTGCAGGTAGGTGAACAGCACCTGGTCCTTGCGCAGGCGTGAATACTCCTCGGCGATGGGCTCTTTCACCTTCAGGAGAAGGTCGGCGGTCCCCCACACCGCAGTGGCGGAGGAGAGGATCTGGGCGCCCGCTGCCTTGAAGTCCTCATCGGTGAACGAGGACCCGAGGCCCGCGCCCGCTTCGATGATGACGTCGTGGCCGCGTTCGGCGAGTTCGTGGACACCGGCGGGGCTGATGGCCACGCGGTACTCGTGGTTCTTGATTTCGCGGGGGATGCCGATCTTCATGAGAACTCCGTGCTGTTGGAAATTCGATTGGTAGGTGCCAATAGTGAAGAAAGCGATCATTCCTGCCAATAGTTCTGAAGATAATTCTTAGAATTGCCAACATCGCTTGCGGCGATTCGGAGGCGGCCGCAGCGGGGAGGTCTTCGCCGAACGATCTTCGGCAATGGCTCCGCCCCGTGGAGTACTGAATTAACCGCCCGACGTTGATAAGTACTCACGGGCGCCGGAGGCGCAGGATCAGCATGGCCGTGTGCAGCGACGTCCGGGACTCGGCATCGTCGAGGTCCACACCGAGCAGGCGCTCGATCGTGGCCAGCTTCGCGTAGAGCGTGGGACGCGAGAGGTGGAGCTTCTTCGCGAGTTCCGTCTTGTTGCCGCCGAGTTCGAGGAAGCTCCGCAGGACGTCGAGGCTGTCGCCGCCGTGCCGCGCCCGATGCTCCAGCAGGCCGCGCAGTTCGGTCTCGGCGAACGCCTGCACCCGCGGATCGCTCTGGATGAGGGCGAGGAGCCCGCGCAACCGGATGTCGGCTGCCCGGTGAAAGGCCTTGTCGTCCGGTGGCAACGACAGCGCGACGTCGGCGATGTGCGCGGATTCCGCCAGGCCGCCCGCGGCATCCAGCAGACGGGTCGATTCGGGACCGACGCCGATCGTGCAGTGCAGGACGCCGTCGAGTCGGGTGAGTGCAGCGCGGATGGCCCCGCAGAGTTCGGTCAGCGCGCCGGGTGCGGACGCCGGCGGATGGGACAGGAGCAGGTCGATCTGCCCGGCCCGGGTGTTCGCGGTCAACGCCGTCTGCCGCGACGTCCGGACCGCGTGACGCACGGCGTCCAGCATGGTGACTCGGCGTCGCTGGGCCAGAACCTGGTCGGCACTGGCGGTTTCGCTGACACGCACGGTCATCGGCAGGTAGGTCAAGGCAGGGCGGAGGCCGAGTGCGTGGGCGCGCGCGGTCGCCTCGGCCTCGTCCTGAACCCGTGCGCGGCGGAGTTCGTCGATGAGCCCACTCTGGGCCTGCTGCTCGAGCGCGGTCCGGTCCTGTTCGACCATGCGGTGCAATGCGAGCGCCTGAGCCGCGCGTTCGAGGGCCATCCGGGCCCGGCCTTCGGCGGCGACGGGGTACGGGGCGACGAGTCGTCCCCATTCCTGCCGATGGGCGCCGACGGGCGTCGTCGTCCACGATTCGGGGCCGTCGACCGCGGTCTGATGCGACACGGGCGTCAGCCGCGACCGCCGTTCCCACTCGGCGAGGAGGTCCGCCGCCGCGGTGTCCTGCGCCGCGAACGCCAGCACCTGCCGGTTGAGGTCTTCGAGCACGACCGGGGCGCCGAGCATGCCGGCCGCGGCGTCGACGATCTCACCGAGCGACGCCCGCTTCATGCTGAGGTCGGTAAAGACCTCGTGGGCGTGCCGCGCGAAGGCGACCTCGTCGTACTGCTCCGCGACGATCGACCGGTGCACCGCCTCGGTGACCTCGACGAACTTGATCTGGCGGTGCAGCGCGATCACGGGGAACGACAGCCTGTCGGCGGCGCGTGCCACCCCGGCCGGGACGGTATCGACGTGGACGCCCAGTTCGACGACGAGTCCGGCCGCGCCCGCCGCGGCCAGTCCTTCCAGGTATTCCACGCTCGACGAGTCGTCCGCGAGGGGGTGCCCGGTGGTGAGGACGAGTTCGCCGCCCTGGAGGAGGTTCGACAGGTCGGGCAGATCGCTGACGTGCACCCATCGCACCGGCCTGTCCAGTGGTCCGCCGCCGACCACCTCGGGCGTTCCGGCCTGGACTACCGGGAGCGCCAGGATGTCGACGATGGTGGGCAGCATTTACGCAGTGTAAATCAGAATGCGGAATTCTATACAGATCGTCGGGGCCTGGGGGCTGGTTTACGGACCAGAGTGGAGGCATCGCACTTCACGCGGAGTTCCCGCGACTCGGCCCTCTCGGTAAGGACACCCACCTCATGACACACAGCGACGCCGTCCGGACCATCTCGCACTGGTTCGACAACAAGAGTTTCACCGGCACGAGTGGAAACACCGCTCCGGTGACGAACCCGGCGACCGGTGAGGTCACCGGTCAGGTCGCCCTCGCCAGCGTCGAGGATTCCCGCGCGGTGATCGACGCCGCCGCCGCGGCGTTCCCGGCGTGGCGGGACACCTCCCTCGCCAAGCGCACCCAGATCATCTTCAAGTTCCGGGAACTGCTCAACGAGCGTAAGGGCGAGCTGGCGGAGATCATCACCGCCGAGCACGGCAAGGTCGTCTCCGACGCATTGGGAGAGGTGTCCCGTGGTCAGGAGGTCGTCGAATTCGCGTGCGGCATCGCGCACCTGCTCAAGGGCGGCATGACCGAAAACGCCTCCACCAACGTCGACGTGCATTCGATCCGCCAGCCCGTCGGCCCGGTCGGGATCATCTCCCCGTTCAACTTCCCCGCCATGGTCCCGATGTGGTTCTTCCCCGTCGCCATCGCCGCCGGCAACACGGTGGTGTTGAAGCCGTCGGAGAAGGACCCCACCGCCGCCATCTGGATGGCCGAACTCTGGGCCGAGGCCGGACTGCCGGCCGGGGTGTTCAACGTCCTCCAAGGGGACAAGACCGCCGTCGACGAACTGCTCACCAACCCCGCCATCAAGGCCATCAGCTTCGTCGGCTCCACCCCCATCGCCCAGTACGTGTACGCCACCGGCACCGCCCACGGCAAACGTGTGCAGGCGTTGGGCGGCGCGAAGAACCACGCCATCGTCCTCCCGGACGCCGACCTCGACCTCGCGGCCGACGCCATGGTCAACGCCGGCTTCGGCTCCGCCGGTGAACGCTGCATGGCCATCAGTGCGCTGGTGGCGGTCGGCGACATCGCCGACGAGTTGGTCGCGAAGATCAAGGAGCGCACCGACACGTTGAAGATCGGGGACGGCACCAAAGACTCGGACATGGGACCGCTGGTGACGAAGGTGCACCGCGACAAGGTCGCCTCCTACATCGACGCCGGCGAACACGACGGCGCCACCATCGTCGTCGACGGCCGGCAGGTGCAGGCCAACGGCGGCAAGGACGGGTTCTGGCTCGGACCGACCCTGATCGACCACGTCACCACCGACATGTCCGTGTACACCGACGAAATCTTCGGACCCGTCCTGTCCGTGATCCGAGTCGACTCCTACGACGAGGCCCTGGAGTTGGTGAACTCCAGCGAGTTCGGCAACGGCACCGCCATCTTCACCAACGACGGTGGCGCGGCCCGCCGGTTCCAGAACGAGGTCGAGGTCGGCATGGTCGGCATCAACGTCCCGATCCCGGTTCCCACCGCCTACTACTCGTTCGGTGGCTGGAAGTCATCGCTGTTCGGTGACACCCACGCCCACGGCACCGAGGGTGTGCACTTCTTCACCCGCGGCAAGGTCGTGACCAGTCGCTGGCTCGACCCGAGCCACGGTGGCATCAACCTCGGCTTCCCACAGAACAACTGAGCAGGAAAGGAACCACGGTCATGACGACGACAGTCTCCCAGGAACTCCTGCCCACCGGTCAGCCCCTCGACGTGGCTCGTGCCGAGGGGGAGCGGGCCTACGCCCTCGACCGCGCGCACGTGTTCCACTCGTGGTCCGCGCAGGAGCAGATCACCCCGATGACGATCCTCGCGTCCGAGGGTTCGTACGTGTGGGACGGCGCCGGGAACCGGATGCTGGACTTCTCGTCCCAGCTGGTCAACACGAACATCGGGCACCAGCACCCGAGAGTCGTTGCCGCCATCCAGGAGCAGGCCGCGAAGCTGTGCACCATCGCGCCGCAGTACGCGAACGACGCCCGCTCCGAGGCCGCGCGGCTGATCGCCGAGCGGACCCCGGGCGATCTGAACAAGGTGTTCTTCACCAACGGCGGCGCGGATGCCAACGAGCACGCGGTGCGGATGGCTCGCCTGCATACCGGCCGCTACAAGGTGCTCTCCCGGTACCGGTCGTACCACGGTGGCACGGACACCGCGATCAACCTCACCGGCGATCCGCGCCGGTGGCCCAACGACTACGGCAACAGCGGAGTGATCCACTTCCACGGACCGTTCCTGTACCGGTCGCAGTTCCACTCGGAGAACGAGCAGCAGGAAACCGAGCGTGCGCTCGAGCACCTCGACCAGCTGATCCGACTGGAGGGCCCGAACTCGATCGCTGCGATCGTGCTCGAATCGGTGCCCGGGACCGCGGGGATCATGGTGCCCCCGCCCGGGTACCTGGCCGGTGTGCGGGAGATCTGCGACCGCTACGGCATCGTGTTCATCGCCGACGAGGTGATGTCCGGGTTCGGCCGGACCGGAAAGTGGTTCGCGATCGACCATTTCGATGTCGTCCCGGACCTGATCACGTTCGCGAAGGGCGTCAACTCCGGCTACGTTCCGCTCGGCGGTGTCGCGATCAGCGAGAAGATCGCCGCGACGTTCGCGAACCGGCCCTACCCCGGCGGGCTGACCTACTCCGGTCACCCGCTCGCCACCGCCGCCGCCGTCGCGACGATCAGCGCGATGGCAGACGAGGGGATCGTCGAGAACGCCGCCCGGATCGGCAGCGAGATTCTCGGTCCCGGACTGCGTGGACTCGCCGACCGGCATCCGTCGATCGGTGAAGTCCGCGGGCTCGGCGTGTTCTGGGCGATCGAACTCGTTGCCGACCGCGCCACGAAGGAACCGCTCGCCCCGTACGGCGCGTCCAGTCCGGTGATGAACGAGGTGATCGCGGCGTGCAAGGCAGCAGGACTGCTGCCGTTCGCCAACTTCAACCGCGTCCACGCCGTGCCACCGTGCACAGTCACCGAGACCGAGGTCCGTGAGGGTCTCGCGATCCTCGACACGGTTCTCGACATCGCGGACGCACACCGCAAGTCCTGACACACCCCGTCCGACGACACACCCGTGTCCCGACACTCGATCCGTCCCGCGGTCAATGGCGCCCGCGGGACGGATCTTTCTCTATTCCACGACAACCACTCGGCGCCCGGATCTCAACGGAGAGAATCTATGAGCTCGATTACGTCCACGCTCGCCCTGTCCCTGCCGGAAGGCTATGTCGAAGAACGGGACCGGCCGCCGGTCCCCGACGTCGCCATCCTCGACCGACTGACCGCCGACGCCTTCGACCTTCACATCGACACCGCCGGGCCCGATGATGGCCCGCAACTCCGGGTCACGCTCTACAGCGGCGGCTCGACCGTGTCGCTCGAGCGGGTGCTCCGCCTGCTCGGGAGTCTCGACCTCGAGGTCGACGACCAGCGGACGTCGGTGTTCCGACGCGCCGACGGTCTGGTGTGCCGCCTCTACGACTTCCGGGTGTCCGCGGGGCCGCTCGTCGCGTTCGCGATGGCCGCGGGATCCGTCGAACCCGAGGCCGTCGTGGAAACGTTCCGGGCGATGTGGTCGGGCCGGGCGGAGGCGGATCGGTTCAACGTGCTGGTGCTCGCCGCCGGCCTGGACTGGCGCGAAGTCGTGCTCCTGCGCGCCTACGCACGCTTTCTGCGGCAGAGTGCTCTGCCCTACGACCAGGGCCGGATCGAGGCGGTGCTGCTGTCGCGTCCCGAGTTCGCGTCTGCGCTCGTGGATCTGTTCCACGCGCACTTCGATCCGTGCGGGCATTCCACCGGCGAGGTCGAAACTCGCCGAGACAGAGTCGAATCACTGCTCGAACAGGTCGAGGGCCTCGACGCCGACCGGATCCTGCGCGCGTACGGAAATCTCGTCTCGGCGACGACCCGCACCAACTTCTACCGGGACGGGGCGCTCGGTCCGGCGCGGCCCCAGCTGTCGCTGAAACTCCGCTCCGGCGAGATCGACGAACTTCCGCGGCCGCGGCCGTTCCACGAGGTCTTCGTGTATTCACCGGACATGGAGGGTGTGCATCTGCGGTACGGACCGGTTTCGCGCGGTGGGCTGCGCTGGTCCGACCGCCCCGACGACTATCGCACCGAGATCCTCGGACTCGTCAAGGCACAGGCGGTGAAGAACGCCGTGATCGTGCCCGCCGGTGCCAAGGGCGGTTTCGTCGTGCGTAACCCGTCGTCGACCGGTCAGGACTGCTACCGGCAGTTCATCTCCGGGTTGCTCGACGTCACCGACAACCGTTCGGATACAGGCGAGTCGGTGCATCCGGACCGTGTCGTGTGCCGGGACGGCGACGACCCCTACCTCGTGGTGGCGGCGGACAAGGGCACAGCCACGTTCTCCGACGCCGCCAACGAGGTGGCCCGAAAATACGACTTCTGGCTCGGGGACGCGTTCGCGTCCGGTGGTTCGGTCGGCTACGACCACAAGAAGATGGGCATCACCGCGAAGGGGGCCTGGGTGAGCGTCACCCGGCATCTGGCCGAACTCGGAATCGATGTCGACGGTGACCCGTTCACGGTGGCGGGGATCGGCGACATGAGTGGCGACGTCTTCGGCAACGCCATGCTGGCAACGCCGGGGATCGGGCTGGTCGCCGCGTTCGACCACCGGCACATCTTCGTCGACCCCACCCCCGGCCGGGAGCAGGCCTGGCAGGAACGCCGCCGGCTGTTCGAGCTGCCGAGGTCGTCGTGGGGCGACTACGACCGGACCCTCATCAGTGAAGGCGGCGGTGTCTGGTCGCGGGAGAGCAAGTCGATTCCGGTGAGCAGTCGGATGCGGGCGGCGCTGGGACTGTCGCCGTCGGTGACGACACTGACGCCGCCGGAGATGATCCGCGCCATCCTCGCCGCCCCGGTGGATCTGCTGTTCAACGGCGGAGTCGGGACGTACGTCAAGGCCTCCTCGGAGTCGCACACGGACGCGGGGGACAAGGCGAACGACAACGTCCGGATCGATGCCGGTCTGCTCCGCGCACGGGCCGTCGCCGAGGGCGGCAACCTGGGCATGACCGCGCTCGCCCGCATCGAATTCGCCCGCGCGGGTGGACGCGTCAACACGGACGCACTGGACAACTCGGCCGGAGTGGACTGCTCCGACCACGAGGTGAACATCAAGATCCTGCTCGATTCCCTGCCGGTCGACCGGCAGCTCGACCCGGCCCGGCGCTCGGACCTGCTCGGGGCGCTCACCGCCGACGTGTCGGAGCTCGTGCTAGCGAACAATCGCGCGCAGAACCGGGTGCTCGGCGACGCCCGGTCGAACGCCCACCGGATGGTGGACGTGCACGCACGGATGGTGAGCGACCTCGTCGACAGGCGCGGTCTGGACTGCGAGCTGGAGGCGCTGCCGACAGCCGACGGCTTCGCCGAACTGTCGGAGGCGGGGTTCGGGCTGACGTCGCCCGAACTGGCGACGCTCCTCGCCCACGCCAAGCTGGATCTGAAAGCGGAACTCGAGGATTCGGACGTCTTCACCGACGGGTATTTCTCCGCTCGGCTCGAGGCGTACTTCCCGGCCGCACTGCGCACCGTCGCCCCCGTCGCCGAACATCCTCTCCGCCAGGAGATTCTCGCCACCGAGATCGTGAACGACATCTTTGCGCGCGGCGGGCTCACCTACACGCACCGGCTTCGCGAGGAGACGGGGGCCGGGACCGCGGATGTGGTGCGCGCGTTCGTCATTACGTCGGAAGTGTTCGGGCTCGCGGAACTCTGGTCCGATATCGCCGCGGCGAAACTGCCGCCGGCGACGGAGTACGAATTGGTCGTCGAGGCCCGCAGGTTGCTGGACCGGGCGTCGCGGTGGTTCCTCGCCAACCGGCCCCAGCCGCTGTCGGTGGACGCCGAGATCGACGAGTTCCGGCGTGACGTCCACACGCACTCCGGCGACGTCGGCGGATGGCTCCGCGGCGCCGAGGCGCTGGCGATGGAGGAAACGCGCCGGGCCTACGACGAGACCGATGTGGAGACGTACATCGCGCGGCGTATCGCGGACGGCCTCTACCGGTTCAGCCTGCTCGACATCGAGGAGGTCGCCCGCGAATTGGGCCACGATGTCGCCGAGGTGGCGCCGCTCTATTTCGCGCTCTCCGACCACCTCGGCGTGGATCGGTGGCTGATCAAGGTGTCGGCGCTTCCTCGGGGTGAACGCTGGCACACCCTGGCCCGTCTGGCGCTGCGTGACGACCTGTACCGGTCGGTCCGCCTCCTGACCCGGGACGTGTTGTCCTCGGGTGAACCCGGAGATTCGGCGGATTCCCGGATTCTTCTGTGGGAGAGCACCAACCGGGCCAGGATCGAGCGTGCTCGCAGGACGCTGGGAGAAATCGACGCCGCGCCCATTCACGATCTGGCCTCGCTGTCGGTCGCAGCTCGCCACGTGCGGTCCATGGCGGAGCCGCACTGACACAACGCAAAACACGCCCGTGAGTACTTGTTAACCGCCGGCGGTTAACAAGTACTCACGGGCGCGAAGCGCACTTACAGGGTGCGCGCGGGGTCGGCGTCGTCGTCGGGGATGAAGTCGGCCTCGACGGCGGCCGCCGGTTCCTTCCAGATCCACGGCTGACCGTCCTGGACGACGCGACGGTAGGCATACAGCACGATCGACAGCGACAGAACGACGACGCCGACGATCAGTTCCTTCGTGCTGCCGTAGCCGGTGATGGACGCGCTGAGGGCACCGACGACGACCATGATCGTGTCGACGACGACGAGGAGGCCGGCGATGTACACCCACTGCTTGCCGAGCTTGATGGGGCGATGGGCGTCCGGTTCGTCGCGGCGCAGGTTGAGGAAGCCGGTCAGCGACAGGATGTGGCAGATGAGGTAGCCGACGATGCCGGCGACGATGACGGCGAGGGCCTCGCCGACGAACAGGATCAGGATGACGTTGACGAGCAGGTCGAGCGACATCGCCCGCCCCGGGACCTTGAAACGGTTGAGTTCGCCGAGCTGTTTGATGGTGAGGCCTTCGCGGGCGCTGCCGTGGAGTACGCGTCCGCCGTCGGCCGTGGTCATGACCATCAGGAGGACGAGGCCGGCGATGAGGCAGACCGCCATCACGATGTCGCCGCCGGGGAAGAGGCTCTCGAACACGGTCAGGTAGAAGGAGACGGGGTTCTCGGCGACGTCCGCCTGATCGACGAGTCCGCCGACGCCGAGCGGGACGAGGATGTAGACGGCGATGACGAAGAAACCGGCCAGTCGCAATGCAATTCGGCTGTCTCGGATGGTGTCGCGGAATTCGGGCACGAACGAGGCGACGGCCTCGATGCCGTACACCGACCAGGCGAGGACGAACATCCAGGCGATCGCGGTGCGCCAGCCCGCTTCACCGCTGGCGTCGATGTCCCAGTGCAGGTTGCTCATCGACCAGTTGTCGGACAGGAGGGGAGCGGCCGCGAAGACGACGATCGGGACGAGGACGAGCGCGCCGGTCGCGTACATCAGCCACATCGCGGGACGCATGCCCAGGACGTTCAGGCCCCAGCCCATGACCAGGACGCCGAGTGCGATGACGTGGGGTAGTCCGATGGTGGCCAGGCCCGTGGAGAATGTCCACGTCTGTTCGGGGAACCATTCGGCCTGGACCAGTTTTCCGATCTGCAGGCCGTAGATGGCCAGTGAACTGGACCAGGAGAACCAGTAGCCGTACGTCGCGAGCGGGCCGACGAGGGTCGACCGGGTTCGCCAGCCTTGATGCGCGTACATCGAGATGCCGCCGACCTTGTCGACGAACATGCTGGCCATCTCGGAGTAGATGAAATTCTGGAGGCACGCCAGGACGGCGACGCCGCCGAGGAGGACGAGCGTCGTCCACGCGCCGATCAGGCCGATCGCGTACCCCATTCCGACGAACAGTGCGGCGGGGATGGAGAGGCTGATGGTGAAGCCGTCCCACCACCGCAGGTTTTTCTCGTAGGTGTGATCGTCGGCGAAGGAATCGTGCAGGCTCACGGGAGTTCTCCAGTTCTGGGCCTCGTCGGCGCAGTGTGTGTATTCAGAATGCGGCCCTCGGCGACTCGAGTCGAGTGGATGGATGCCGACGGACCGCCGCAAGTATGTGATTCAAGACACTAACACCACGCAATGCGTGACACAAGAGTGGAATGACTCATGTATTGCGTATCTTCTGGACGTTTACATCAATGAAATGCAGCATCTTGCCCCCGCAACGCCACTGATCTCGTCGTTCTGGCTAGAGTCGATCCATGTCACAGCACACACTGGACGAACTGGACCGCGCGATCCTGCGGCAACTCGAAGACGACGGGCGGCGAGCGTTCCGGGAGATCGCCCGCAACCTGGGCTCGTCCGAGGCGACGGTGCGGGCGCGCGTGAAGCGCCTGCAGGATCTGAACATCCTGCGCATCGTCGCGTTCGCCGATCCCGAGCGGTTGGGCGACTCGCAACTCGCTCTCGTCTTCCTGACGGTCGATCCGGACAGGCACGAGCAGGTGGTGGACGCGCTGACCGAGATGCCGGAGGTCACCTATGTCTCGACCCTGCTGGGGCGCGCCGACATCTGCGTCGAGGTCGGCAGCGCGAACAACGCCGAATTGTGGGCATTTCTGAATCAGCACGTCAGCACCATCGAGGGCGTGCGTACCACCGAGACCACCTCGATCCTCAAGGTGCACAAGCTGCGGTACGGCACGCCCTCGCAGGGGTAGTCCTACTGTCCGGCGCGGAACACCGTGCGGTGCCAGTCTTTTCGTGACACGCCGGAGATGTCGCTCATGACGTGCTTGACGGTGAGGTACTCCTCGAACGAGTACGTCGACATGTCCTTGCCGAATCCGGACGCACCGACCCCGCCGTGCGGCATCTCGCTGATGATCGGGATGTGATCGTTGATCCATACACAACCCGCGGCGATGTCCCGTGATGCGCGCTGCGCACGGTACAGGTTCGTCGTCCACGCCGATGCTGCGAGACCGTAGTCGGTGTCGTTCGCGCGGCGGATCGCGTCGTCGTCGCCCGAGTGCCGGCTGACGGTGAGCACCGGGCCGAACACCTCGTCGCGGTAGATCTCCGCGTCCTCGGTGACATCGGCGATCAGGGTCGGCAGGTAGAACGCTCCGGGCAGATCGGGCGCGGATCCACCCGTCACGATCCGGAAACCGGCGGCCCGGGCGCGCTGCACCATGCCGTCGACCCGGTCGCGATGGGCGAGCGTGATCAGCGATCCGAGGTCGGTGCCGGGGTCGTGCGGATCGCCCACGACCACCCGTTCCATCAATTCGGCCACGCCGGCGACGAAGTCGTCGTACAACGAGTCCGCCACGATCGCGCGGGTCGCCGCGGTGCAGTCCTGGCCGCCGTTGATCAGCGACGCCGCCACCGCGCCGTGTACGGCCGCGTCGAGATCGGCATCGTCGAACACGACGAACGGGGCCTTGCCGCCCAGTTCCAGCTGGACGCGGGTGCCGTTCACGGCCGCCTGCGCCATCACCGTCCGGCCCACGGCGGTCGATCCGGTGAACGTCAGGACGTCGATTCCGCGATGGCCGGCGAGTGCCGCACCGACCTCGGCGCCCGTGCCCGTGACCACGTTGAACACGCCGTCGGGCAGGCCGGATTCGGTGGCCAGCCGGGCGAGCCGCAGCGTCGTGAGCGGGGTGAGCTCGCTCGGTTTGAGTACGACCGTGCATCCGGCGGCCAGTGCCGGAATCACCTTCCATACCGCCATCTGCAGCGGATAGTTCCACGGCGTGATCGACCCGACGACGCCGACGGCCTCGCGGCGGATGCTCGACGTGTGGTCGGGGGAGTACTCCGCCGACGCCTTGCCCTCGAGATTGCGCGAGGCTCCGGCGAAGAAGTCGATGTTGTCGATGCTTCCCGGGACGTCGAACTCGCGAGCGAGCCGAATTGCCTTGCCGGTCTGCGCTACTTCCTCACGGGCGAACAGTTCCGCGTCGCGTTCGAGTGCGCGGGCGAGGGTGGTGAGCACTGCGGCGCGCTCGGACGGTGCCACCCCCGACCAGCCTGGGAAGGCTGTACGCGCGGCGTGGACGGCGGCATCGACGTCCGACGCACTCGCCAGGGTCAGCGTCGTGACGGCCGCGCCCGTCGCCGGATCGACGATGCGGTGGACGGCGCCGGAGCCCTCGGCTGGGGATCCGGAGATCCAGCAGCCGGGCACGGTGGTCGGCACGTCGATCGCGGTAGAGGGTGGGAAAGAAGCAGAGACGGTCATGAGGTCACTCCAAGACGGGGGCGAAAAGATGCACTCACAGTAGAGAAGCGATCCGGCGTTGGCTACCGCACGCCGCGAATTTGGCAGCACTTTCGCGAAGATTTCCGCGTATTGCGTCAAGAATTCCGCTTCAACTACTTGAATTCGCAGACTTCAGCCGTCATGATCGACGCATGCCGGATCGAACCTCGGAGTTCGAAGATCTGCCGAGGCGATCATCCCGAGTTCGGTCGATAGAGCCGGACCGGGCCGAACTCGACTGAACCGAAACATAATTGAGGACTACGATGACTGCAGTCACCGAACAACCCGCGGAAACCGGACTCGAGCGCTCGGCTTCGCGCCACTTGTGGGGTCATTTCTCCCGGCACGGGGAGAACATCACCCCGCCGATCATCACCCGCGGCGAGGGTGCCCGGATCTTCGACGCGTCCGGTAAGAGCTACCTCGACGGACTGTCCGGGCTGTTCGTCGTCCAGGCCGGACACGGCCGCACCGAGCTCGCCGAGGCCGCCGCCAAACAGGCCGAACAACTCGCCTTCTTCCCGCTCTGGTCCTACGCCACCGAACCGGCCATCGAACTCGCCGAACGCCTCGCCGGCTACGCCCCCGGCGACCTGAACCGGGTCTTCTTCACCACCGGCGGCGGCGAGGCCGTCGAAAGCGCCTGGAAACTGGCCAAACAGTACTTCAAGAAGGTCGGCAAACCCGGCAAACACAAGGTCATCTCCCGCTCCATCGCCTACCACGGCACCCCCCAAGGCGCCCTCGCCATCACCGGGATCCCCGCCCTGAAGGCCCCGTTCGAACCGCTCACCCCCGGCGCGTTCCGGGTCCCCAACACCAACCTCTACCGCGCCCCCGCACCGCTCGGCTCCGACCCGGAGGCGTTCGGGATCTGGGCCGCCGACCGGATCGCCGAGGCCATCGAATTCGAGGGCCCCGACACCGTCGCCGCCGTCTTCCTCGAACCCGTCCAGAACGCCGGCGGCTGCTTCCCACCGCCGCCCGGCTACTTCGAGAGGGTCCGGCAGATCTGCGACGACTACGACGTGCTGCTCGTCTCGGACGAGGTGATCTGCGCGTTCGGGCGGATCGGGTCGATGTTCGCGTGCGACGACTTCGGGTACGTCCCCGACATCATCACCTGCGCCAAGGGCCTGACCTCCGGGTATTCGCCGATCGGGGCGATGATCGCCTCCGACCGGTTGTTCGAACCGTTCGCCGACGGGCAGTCGATGTTCGCGCACGGCTACACCTTCGGCGGCCACCCCGTCTCCGCGGCGGTCGCGCTGGCGAACCTGGACATCTTCGAACGCGAAGGCCTCAACGCCCACGTGGCCGAGCAGGCGCCGGCATTCCGGGCCACCCTCGACAAGCTCACCGACCTGCCGATGGTCGGCGACGTGCGCGGCGAAGGCTTCTTCTACGGCATCGAACTGGTCAAGGACAAGGCCACCAAGGAAACGTTCACCGACGCCGAGGCCGAACGGATCCTGCACGGGTTCCTCTCCACCGCCCTGTTCGACGCCGGCCTGTACTGCCGGGCCGACGACCGCGGCGACCCGGTCATCCAGCTCGCACCCCCACTGATCTGCGGGCAGACCGAATTCGACGAAATCGAATCCATCCTGCGCAGCGTCCTCACCGAAGCCTGGACCCTGCTGTAACGCAACCGGTCCCACGCCGGAAGGCGGCACCTCGACAACGGCGTCGAGGTGCCGCCTTTCTGTTTTGCGGTGCGCCGCACGGCGCATCGACCCTTCTCACGAGAACGGCAGATACATGACTCCGCACTCCTCTGTGCCCGAGAACGGCGGCGCAGGCCCTGACGCGAGTCCGCATCCCTTGAACAGCGGACTGGGTGTCGGCGCCATCGTCTTCATGGTGGTGGCCGCCGCGGCGCCGCTCGCCGTCGTCGCCGCGCAGGTGCCCATCGTCATGGCGTTCGGTGGCAGCATCGGCGCGCCGCTGTTCTTCCTCGTCGCCGCCGTCATCCTCACCTTGTTCGCTGTCGGATACACGCTCATGAGCAGGCACGTCCGCAACGCGGGGGCGTTCTACTCGTACGTGCAGGCCGGGCTCGGACGGGTGAACGGGCTGGGTGCCGCGTTGCTGGCGCTCGTGTCGTACGCCATGCTCCTCATCGCCGTCTACTCCTATCAGGGTGTGGCGGCGAGCAACGCCGCCGCGCATTACCTGCACGTGGACGTCCCCTGGTGGGTGTTCTCGTTCGTGGCTTTCGGGATCGTCTCCGTGCTCGGGTACCGCGACATCGAACTCAGTTCCAAGATCCTCGGAGTGCTCCTGATCGCGGAGGCACTCATCGTCGTCGTGCTCGATCTCGCGATCCTCGTCAAGGGTGGCGCCGCCGGACTGACCGCCGCGCCGCTGCTGCCGGCCACGGTGTTCGACGGCTCTCCCGGACTGGGGCTGATGTTCGCGTTCTTTGCATTCTTCGGGTTCGAGGCGACGGCGGTGTTTCGGAACGAGGCGCGAGACCCCGACCGCACGATTCCGCGGGCGACGTATGTCGCGGTGGTGTCGATCGGTGCGTTCTATGCGCTGTCCGCGTGGGCCGTCGTCGTCGGAGCCGGCGTCACCGATGCCGTGGGCACGGCGTCGGACGACCCCGTGAACATGGTGTTCGACCTCGCCACGCGGTATGCCGGAACGGTCGTGCACGACATCATGCAGCTTCTCGTCGTGACCAGCGTCTTCGCGTGCGTGCTGTCGTTCCACAACGTCATCACGCGGTATCAGTTCACGCTCGGCTCGATGGGAGTGCTGCCGTCGGCGCTCGGCCGGGTCAATGTGAAGTACGGCGCGCCCTCGCGCTCGTCGCTCGTCCTGACCTCGATCTCCGGAGTGCTGCTCGCGGTGGTGGCGGTCAGCGGCATCGATCCGATCACCCAGGCGTACACGTGGCTGTCCGGTGCGGCCACGCTCGGGATCGTTCTGCTCATGGCGCTCACCAACCTGGCCGTCATCGTGTTCTTCCGCAGGCGCGATCTCGACAAGCGCCGGTGGAACACGGTCGTGGCGCCGACTTCGGCGATCGTCGGTCTGCTCGCGGTCGTTGCTCTCGTCGTCACCAACTTCGAGTTGCTCATCGGAGATCGGCTCGGCGCGTGGGTCATCGGGAGCCTGGTGGCATCAGCCTACGTCGCCGGGGTTGTCGTCGCCCTGCGGATGCGGCGGTCCCGCCCAGCGGTGTATGCGGCGCTCGAGGCGGGCGAACCTGGTGGGGTGACGCTGCGCAATGCGCAGCAGGGCTGACTGGATCCGCGCAAATGTCTAGGGTTTCTGGGGTTGTGTGACGGTTTGCGCGCTGATAATGTGGCCCTCAACACGCAAAGCGTTGAATCAATGCCTATTGGATGACGAAATGCGCAGCATCGAGTCGTACCCGCCGCCGGAGCGGCGCAAACAGAGGAGCGTGTCTTGACGATTCAGGACTTTCCCACCGCAGACTGGCCGGGCGGCAAGGCCGCCGCGGTGTCGTTGACCTTCGACGTCGACGCGGAGGTCGGCTGGCTCGGCGAGGGCGACGAGTACGCACGCCGCCTGACCATCCTGTCCGAGGGTCGCTACGGCGTCACGCGCGGAGTGCCGCGCATCCTCGACCTGCTTGCCCGATACGACATTTCGGCCACGTTCTTCGTCCCCGGACACACCGCGGAACACCACCCCGCGATGGTGGAGAGCCTGCTCGATGCGGGGCACGAGATCGGCCACCACGGACACCTGCACCTGCGCAGTGACAAGGTGAGCGAGCAGCAGCAGATCGACGAGATCGACGGGGGCCTCGAGGCGCTGGAGCGGCTGGGTGTCCCCCGGCCGCGGGGATACCGCTCCACCTCCTGGGAACTCACTCCCGAGACGTTCGGACTGCTCGTCGACCGCGGATTCCTCTACGACTCCAGCTGTATGGGCGACGACCGCCCGTACCTCGAGTCCTGGGACGGGCTCGAGATCCTCGAACTGCCCGTGCACTGGTCGCTCGACGACTGGCCGCGCTTCGGCTGGAACATCGACGGCGGCGGCAACGTCGCCGACCCGGAGGAGCTGCGCCGGTGCTGGACAGCCGAATTCGAGTCGGCCCGCGCCGAACGCAGGCACACGAGCTTCACCATGCATCCCGAGGTCATCGGACGTCCCTACCGGCTCGCCCAGTTCGAGCAGGTCGTGGCGCACATGGCCGAATCCGGCGACGTGTGGTTCGCGCGCCTCGACGAGGTCGCCGAACGGGTGGCGCCGCAGCTGCAGGCGGCGTCGTGACCCGCCGGTTCCGCTCCACGCAGACCCGGCCGTGGGACCGGGGCTACGAATTCGGCCGCATCCACACAGAACAGGTCGGCGCCTGCGTGGCCGCGTACCGGCAGCTCTTCGACCGCGCCGCCGGCTCGACCGTCGACCTGAACCACTGGGGAACCCTCGCCCTCGAGCGGATCACCGCGGCCGCGCCCGCACTCGCCGACGAGATCGCCGGCATCGCGGAGGGCGCCGGTCTGCCGGTCACCGCGGTCGCGGCGATCAATGCACGCACCGAGGTGCTGGCCGCGGTCGGCGGGACCACGCCGAGCGAGTGCTCGACCGTCGTCAAGCTCCGGGACGGGTCCACACCGGTCTCCGTGCAGGCGTGGGACTGGTTCGCCGAACTCGCCGACCTCTGGCTCGTCTGGGACATCCCGCACGAGAACGGTCACCTGACCACCACCGTCACCGAATACGGCATCGTCGGCAAGATCGGCGTCAACGACCGCGGACTCGGCGTGCACTTCAACATCCTCCATCACACCGAGGACGGGAACGGGATCGGCGTCCCGGTGCATGTGCTGGCCCGCGCCGTGCTAGACGAGTCGCGCGACCTCAACCACGCGCTCGTCCGGCTCGCCCAGGCGGAGGTGTCGGCGTCGACGTCGCTGACGCTCGTCGCGAGCACCGGTGGCGAATCCGCCGCCGTGAGTGTCGAACTCAATCCCGGCGGAATCGGATACGCTCTGCCGGATCACGACGGCCTGCTCGTCCACACCAACCATTTCCTCAGTAGTCCGGCGAACCTGCACGACACGGAACTCCGGGACGGACCGGACACCGTGATCCGGTTCGACATGCTCCACCGTCGACTGTCCGGCAGGCCGGATGTCGGTACTCCCGCAGTCCTCGAGGCGATGACGTCACATTTGCTCGGCGGCGGAGCGACGTGCTGCCACGGCGACCCGGCCCTGCCCGCGTCGGCTCGCTTCGAAACCCTCGCCACCGTCTCGCTCGACGTCGAGAACGGAACCCTGACCGCCCATTCCGGTGGGCCCTGCACCATTCCCGCCGATTTCGCGGCACCGACCAAGGAGAACACCGTGCTGAAACTGAAGCGTATCGACAACATGGACATCCTCACGCGCGATGTCGACGCACTCGTGGAGTTCTACCACGGCGTCCTCGGGCTGCCCTTCCACCTCCCGTACGAGAGGGACGAGGAGTGGGCGGCGATCGACATGGGCAACGTGACGCTCTACATCTTCAAATCCGAAGTGGGCGAACATGCTCCGCGCCGCACGGCGGTCAATCCCGACAACGCACCCGGCTACGACTCGATCGCATTCGAGGTCGACAGTCTGGACGAGGCCGAGGCCGCGCTGGACGGGCGCGTCGAATGGGTCGACGAGCGGATCCAGTGGAAGCACCCCAGCGGAACGTGGTACCAGTACCGTCCGTTCTTCGATCCCGACGGCAACATGCTGTACGTCACCGAGCCGCACATCGTGGGGGCGGGAGTATGAGTCTCACCGCAATTCCGAGTGTCCGGTTGGACGACCGCGTCGCATTCGTCACCGGCGCGGCCCGGGGGATGGGCGCCGCCCACGCGCGGACCCTCGCGTCCCGCGGGGCCGACCTGATCATCGCCGATCTCGACACCGCGGAACTGTCGGCGGTCGCCAAGGAGATTCGCGACAGCACCGGGCGCCGTGTCGAATGCCTCGAACTGGACGTCACCGCACCGGACGCGGGTGAGCGGGCCGTCGCCATCGCGCAGGACAACTTCGGTCGCCTCGACATCCTCGTCCACAACGCCGGCATCATGCACGACTGGAAGGCGCTCGGCGAGACACCTGTCGAGAACCTGCGACCGTATCTCGACGTCAACGTCCTCGGACCGTACGCCATCATCCGCGCCGCCGCGCCGCTCCTCGCGCGCAGCGACGCCCCACGCGTCATCTTTATCTCCTCGCAGTGGGGGCAGGTGCCGGACGGTCACTCGTACGGCTACATGGTCTCCAAGACAGCGCAACTCGGCCTGATGAAAGCCCTTGCTGCCGAACTTGTCTCGCAGAAGATCCTCGTCAACGCCGTCGCCCCGGGCGCGATCCACACCCGGATGGTCCCCGACGACGTCTACGCCGAAGAACTCGCCGCCGTCCCCCTCGGCCGTCTCGGCGACGCCCACGAAATAGCCGCGGCCGTCGCCTTCCTCGCCTCCGACGGAGCAGCATTCATCACCGGTCAGACCCTCGCGGTCAACGGTGGAGCGCTCGTCGTCGGCGCCTGAACTCCCAGAAAGGACTATCGTGACCACCTCGATCCCCGCCCCCACGAAACGTGAACTGGCCGAAGCGTCGATGCGCCGCTCCTGGTTCCCCGTCGCTCGACTCTGCGACCTCGACACGCCCCAGACGGCCACGCTCCTCGGCGTCAGCCTGGTGATCTACCGCGACGGCGAGGGGCGAATCTCGGTGCAGTCGCGTCGCTGCCCGCACCGCGGCGGCGACCTGTCGATGGGCGAAGTACACCGGAGTTCCATCGGCTGCCCGTACCACGGCTGGGAGTTCTCCAGTGCCGACGGTAGCTGCAGCCGCATCCCGTCCCTGGCGGATCAGGGCAAGATCCCGCCGCGCGCGTCGATCGCCACCTACCCGGCGGTCGAACGGTTCGGCCACGTCTGGACGGTGCTCGAGGATCCGATCCGCGACATGTACGAGATCGAGGAGTGGCAGGGTCTCGACCTCGAATGGCTTGCCGCCGACCCGATCGACTCGTCCGTCGGAGTCGGGGTGACGATCGAGAACTTCCGCGACGTCGCGCATTTCCCGTTCGTCCACAAGGTGTCGATGGGCCCGACCCCGGAGGTCGTCGAACCGCTGATCGTCAACCGCGACGGCCTCGACGTCTGGATGGACCGGCCGCTCGACGCCGGCTCCGGCGACTGGGCCAACGACGGCGATTGCATGATGCGGTACCGCTGCTCCGCACCGGGTCTCGCGTCCATCACGTACCACTACGAGAAGCTCGGACGCCGCGTCGTCGCCGGGTTCCCGTCGCCGATCGACTACGAGCACGTCAAGATCTTCTGGGGCGTCGCCAACGAGGTCGGCTACCGGGGCGCGGACCTCGAGGAATGCCTGCGCGTCGAGGAGATGGTGTACCTCGAGGACATCCCGATCGTCGAATTCATCGAACCCCGCGAGATCCCCTGGGATTCGGAGTTCCAGGAATTCTCCGTGCCCGCCGACCTGTTCACCCTCAACTACCGGCGCTCGTTCACCGAGCTGATGAATCGTGTCAAGGACGGCAGTCATGTCAACGAGTTCGTCTGATTCGCAGACACTTCCGCTGCGCGTCGTCGCCGCCCGCTGGGAGTCCGAGTCGATCACCTCCTACGAGCTCGCCCGTGCCGACGGTGGCGAACTGCCCGCCTGGGAGCCCGGCGCCCACGTCGACGTGCACCTGCCGTCGGGGACGGTCCGGCAGTACTCGCTGTGCGGCGACCCCACCGATACGTCGCGGTACCGGATTGCCGTCCTCGAACTGCCCGCGGGCCGAGGCGGTTCGGTGGAGGTTCATCGCGAGCTGCGTCCGGGCCGCGTGATCCCGATCGGCCGCCCGCGTTCGAACTTCGTCTTGGCAGAAGCGGATCGGTACGTGTTCGTCGCCGGCGGCATCGGCATCACCCCGATGCTGCCGATGATCCGGGAAGTGCAGCGACGCGGCGGAACCTGGGAACTGGTGTACGGCGCGCGCACCGTCGAGCACTTCGCGTTCGTCCGCGAATTGGACCCGTCCGCGGTACAACTGGTGCCGCAGGACACGCACGGTCACCTCGATCTGGAGTCCGTCGTGGCGTCCTCGTCGGGGGCGGCGGTCTACTGCTGCGGTCCCACGCCGCTCATGGATGCGCTGGTGGAACGGATGTCGCGGGCGGGTCGCGGTGACGATCTCCACCTCGAACGGTTCGCCGCGGCGGCACCCGTGGTCGGGTCGAGCGGCGAATTCGAGGTCGAACTGGCCCGCAGCGAGAAGGTCGTCCCGGTACGTCCCGACCAGACGGTGCTCGAGGCGGTCCGCGACGCCGGCATCGACCATCCGTCGTCCTGCGAGATGGGCATCTGCGGGTCCTGCGAGGTGAAGGTCCTCGGCGGCGACGTCGACCACCGCGACGACCTCCTCACCGAAAGCGAACGTGCGCAGTGCAACAGCATGATGATCTGCGTGTCCCGGGCCTGCGGTGCCCGCCTCGTCCTCGACCTGTGAGTACTTATTAACGTCGGGCGGTTAATAAGTACTCACGGGCGCGAAGCGCACCACGACGCCGGGACGGAGCAGAGCGGGAGGAGTGCGTCCGGCATCCCAGATCGGTTCGTCCGTGGTCCCGATGAGCTGCCAGCCGCCGGGCGAACTGCGGGGGTAGATTCCGGTGAACTCCCCGCCCAGAGCCACGGTGCCGGCGGGGACGGAGGTCCGGGGCGTCGCGCGTCGCGGCACGTGCAGTTCGGGTGCGCCGCCGGTGAGGTACCCGAAACCCGGTGCGAAGCCGCAGAACGCCACCGTCCACGGTGTTCCGGTGTGCGCCTCGACGACGCCGTCGACACCCAGGCCGGTCAGCTCGGCCACGTCCTCGAGGTCGGGTCCGTCGTACCGCACGGCGATCCGGATCTCCTCCGGGGCGTCCTCGGCGACCGCCGCCACCGGTTCCGTCGTCCGCACCCACTTGGCGACGCGGTCACGGCTCGTCGCGCCGTGGTCGAACCGCACGAGAATGGTGCGCGCGGCCGGGATCACCTCCCGGACACCGGGTAGCCGGGACTCGTCCAGGGCACGGAAGTGTGCGAGCACGGTGTCTTGGTCCCCGAACTCGGCGAGGATGGCGCTTTCTCCGACGTCGAGGATGCGCATCACACGAACGGCTCCACCGTGACGTCCTCGGCGTCGAGCAACGACCGGATGGCGGTGGCCATCTCGACGGCCGCGGGTGTATCGCCGTGGACGCAGACGGATTCGGCAGTGACCCGGAGGACCGTGCCGTCCACCGCTTCGAGGGTGTGATCGACGACGAGCCTGCGGACTCGCTCCGCCACGACCGCCGGATCGTGCAGGACGGCGCCTTCCGTCGAACGGGGCACCAGCGTTCCCTCGGGTGTGTACGCACGGTCGGCGAACGCCTCGGTGACCGTCCGCAGTCCCGCCTTCTCGGCCTCCTCGAGGAACACCGAACCGGGCAGACCGAGAACCGGAAGCGTGTCGTCGTACGCGCTCACCGCCGCGACCACCGCGCGGGCCTGCTCCCGGTGATGCACGATCGCGTTGTACAGCGCGCCGTGCGGTTTCACGTACGCGACCGCGGACCCGGACACCTGGGCGAGGCCGTCGAGGGCTCCGATCTGATAGACGACGTCGGCCGTCAGGTCACGCGGGGCCACGTCGATGAACCGACGTCCGAACCCGGCGAGGTCGTGATAGCCCACCTGCGCGCCGATCCGGACCGTCAACTCGGACGCCGCGGAACAACAGGCCCACAGTGTCGCGGGATCGCCCGCATGAAACCCGCAGGCCACGTTTGCGCTGGTCACGAGTTTCAGCATCGCCACGTCGTCGCCGAGGGTCCAGGCACCGTAGCTCTCGCCGAGGTCGCTGTTCAGATCGATTGCCGGCACATATTCGATACTAGGGTTCCGAGTGCCGTCTTGTAGATTCTCTCGCGGGGGCGGGCGGAACCGGTGAGGGTCCTGCTGCGTCAGAACAATTGACCGTGTGTGGCGGACCGCGCCATCGGAGGGGGAAACGTGACCGACCCGGCATACATCAAGGATCCCGAGAACTTCCACTCGGACCAGTGGGACCACGCGAGGATTGCGAGCGCCGTCGCCGGCATGGACGTCGAACACCTGAGTGGCATCGCGAGAGCCTGGACCGAACTGGGGACGACGGCCCACGACGCGATCGTCGAGTTCAGCGACGCGATCAAGAAGACGATCAGCGAGAGCTGGCAGGGGGCTGCCGCGTCGGTGGCCTACAGCGAGACCGAGCGGTACTCGACCTCCGCACCGCAGGCACAGGATCAACTTCACGGAGTGGCGGCCGCGCTGACCCCGCTGGCGGAGACGGTCGCGTCGCTGCGGTCGCAGGTTCCCGAAACCATCGGCACCGGATTGTGGGACAAGCTGACGCCCTGGGACACGGACACCGAGGACGAGTACTACCGCCGCGACGGCGAAGCGCGCGAGAAGATGGCCACGATCTTCAACCCGGGACTCGCGACCTCGGACGGCAACGTCCCGTCGTTCACGAAACCGGAGAGCATCGTCGATGTGCCTTCGGGTCCGTCCGCGCCCGGCGTCGACTCCAGCGGCGCCCCGACCTCGAGCGATCGGTTCGGGGGACCGAGCTCCGGGCAGCCGAGTTCCGTCCCCGCGCCCGATAGCGCGGCTCCGGACAGCGACGCCTCCGCCGCGCCCGGTACTCCCGCAGCGGACGGCGCGGAGCAGAATGCGGCCACCGCGCCGTCGTCGGCCCCCGGACCGGCGGCGACGGCGCCCGCCTCGGTGACGGGTGATCAGGCACAGAGCCGGTCGGCGATGCCGCAGGGAACCGATTCGACTTCGGGTGCCGGCTCACGATCCGCGGGTGCGGGTGGAGGTGCCGGAGCGAGCGGATTCGGACTCGGCGGGCCGGGCAACGCCGGCGGCGCCGGAAGTCGGATGGGCGTCGGAGCCCGGTCGGGCTCGGTACCCGGGGCCGCGGGTGCTGCTGCCGGTGGTCGCGTGGGTGCCGGGATGCGGGGCACCGGCCCGATGGGCGGCGGAATGATGGGCGGTGCCCCGGGGGCTGCCAGGGGCGGCGGCGAGGACAAGGAACACAAGACGCCCGACTACCTGATCACCCTCGACAACGGCAACGAGCTGATCGGCACACTGCCCCTCGTCTCGCCGCCGGTGATCGGTGCATGAGCATGCGTAATTGGCGGCTGCGTCCCGAACTGTTCGACGCGCTGTGGGCCGGCACCGGGCAGGACCGCATCCCGTACCCCTTCCGGATCGTGAGCGCACACCCCGGGCTCAACGCCTATGTGGCCGAGCAGAACCGGGTACGAGAAACCTTCGCAGGTGCCGAGCACGACGACGTGAGGTCGGCGTTGGCAGTGCTCGCCGAGCCCGAAGTGTATGTGGAGATCTCCGGTACCACCGCGGACGACACACCGATCCGCATCATCGGTGCGCAGCACCGGCAATGGGTTGTGATCGCCTCACAACTCCCCGGCCGGGCACCGCAGATCGGCGGAGACGTGGTGATCGGCGCCGGGCACGCCGGACGACTGGGCGCGCAACTGATCGGTGTCATCCCGCAGAACGCCGCCGGCAGGCGCCGGTTCCAGCGACGGGACGAGGAGGAGTTCGGCTTCTCCCAGGGAATCCTGCAAGAGGTCAATCGGGCGGCTCCTGTCCCGCGACTCGAAAACGCCGTGCAGAAGGGATACGCGGGTCGCGGCAAGATCCGAGTATTCCGCGGCCCGCGCTACGGCACCGGCCGCGACGTCGGCGTCATGAGTTGGATCGACATCGCCGGAGACGGTCGCTACGTGATCGGCCCGCACGATCCCGCCGCCGCGCACCCGGCAGGCCCCGACCAGCTCGTAGCCTCACTCGACACCCTGATCAGGGTCGGTGCTACTCCTCGCGCAGGGTCGGTCGGCGGCCGCGGTTGGTAGATTGCCACGCGCCGGCGATTGCACAGGTGGGGACACGGCACGACACACGGAGGGGACACGAACATGGCGGGGCCAGAAGCACCGGAAGCCGGTTGGAAGGCATTCACCGAGAACGTCGTCGGGGGAGGCAGGCTCGAACTCGACCCGGACGGGATAGAGCAGTGCATCAAGCTGTGCCAGGAGCACGCGGAGGATATGCGTGAATTGGCCAGACGCGCGCGAAACGACCTTCGAGCTCTGGACCTCGGTATCGGCGAAAAAGACATCGAATCAGCGAAGGACCTTGCTCGAAAATTTGACGAGAAGGCAATTGGCGGCAGCGAAACCATCGATTCCGGCAATACCGCGGTGGGGTTGTTTCTCGCTCATGAGGCCTACGCACTCGATATGAAGTCGATGTTCGAGGCGACACTCACGCGGTACCAAGAGCAAGATTCAGCGCTTGCCGGAGACTTGAATCAGTCAGGACAGCAACTGTGATCCATCACCGCAAATGTGTCGGCTCCGTGGCAATTCTCGCCGCAGTCTTAACGCTCAGCGCCTGCAATCAATCAGTCGAGGGTCAGGCGGGCCAGCAACCGAAACCTGAGATCACGTTCCATCCCTGCGACGGACTCCCGCCCGATGCTATCCGCGCTGTCGGTCTCGATGTGCGGCCGCCGGAACGCGATGACACCGACGTCCCAAGCGCCCGCGGCTGTGGGTATTTGTCGAACAATCCAAACTACGGCATCACGATCGCCGCGCGTGCCGAGACGTTTGAAGACATCGAGTCGAGCGACCGATTCAACGTCCTGAGAGAGACACAGATCGGCGGGCGGAGTGCGCTGGTGTCGGATTTTCGTGGGGGTAGTGCGTGCACGGTGTCGGTGGCGATCGAGCCGGGGATTCTCGAGTTCATGATCGGCTATAGCGAGCTGGAGGAGTTCACCACCGTCGAGGCGGCGTGTGATCAGGCGACGAAGGTGGCGACGTCGCTGGCGCCGTATTTCCCCGACCACCTGTAGGCGGCTCAGTGTGTGTGAGCGTGCGAGTGGGCGAGGCGTCCGGCGTTTTTGCGTCGTGAGGAGCCGCTGAGTCTGCAGATGAGGTAGATGATGAACGAGATCGTGGTGACGAAGCTGGACACGGGGACGCCGGGTGCGAGGGACAGCAGGATGCCGCCGACGGCGGCGAGTTCGGCGAACACGATGGACAGGATGGTCGCCTTGAGGGGGCTGGCGGTGACGTAGGCGGCGGCTGCGGCAGGGGTGATGAGCAGTGCCATGACGAGCAGAGCCCCGACGATCTGCACGCCGAGGGCGGCGGTGATGCCGACGAGGACGGCGAACACGATGGACAGCGCGCGCACCGGGACGCCGCGGGCCTCGGCGACGTCGGGGTCGGTGCTCGCGAAGAGGAGGGGGCGGTAAATCAGGCCGAGGACCCCGATGACCAGGACGGCGCAGAGCAGCAGCAACTGCAGCCCGCTGTCTCCGGGGGCGACGATCTGCCCGATCAGCAGCGAGAAACTGGTGCCGGTGCGGCCTTGATACGACCAGATGAACAGCACCGACAGACCGAGCCCGAACGCCATGATCACGCCGATCACGGAGTCACGGTCGCGGGCCTTCGCGCCGAGGAGTCCGAAGAGGACGGCCGCGACCACGGAACCGGCGATGGCACCGGCCCCGACGCTGACGCCGATGAGCAGGGCAGCGGATGCGCCGGTCAGGGACAGCTCGCTCGTGCCGTGCACGGCGAACGACATCTGCCTGCTCACGATCAGCGGTCCGATGGCGCCCGCGAGGAGGCCGAGGATGGCGCCCGCGATCAACGCCTGCTGCACGAAGTCGTATTGCAGGAGGTCGACGGTGGCGGGGACGTCGAACATGCGTGACATGGCGTCGGTGAATTTGTTGCTCATGCGTGTCCCTCGTCCGTGTGGTGCACGCCCTCGCCGGGGCGGAGGCCGCCCGCGCTGCCGAGTGCGTCGATGGCGTCGCCGGTGCCGATGACGACGAGGCGGCCGCGTACGTGCAGCACCTCGACGTCGGTGCGGTACAGCTCGGACAGCACCTCCGACGTCATGACCTCTTCCGGTGTGCCGATGCGGAACTGGCCGTCGACGAGGTACAGCACGCGGTCGACGAGCGGAAGGATCGGGTTGATCTCGTGGGTGACGAAGAGGACGGCGGTGTCGTGGGTGCGGCGCCGCCGGTCGATGAGGCCGGACACGAGGTTCTGGTTGGCCAGGTCGAGGCTGAGCAGCGGTTCGTCGCACAGCAGGATCTGCGGGTTGCCGACGAGGGCCTGCGCGATCCGCAGTCGCTGCTGCTCGCCGCCGGACATGGAACCGATCGGTGCGTCCGCGTAGTGCTGGGCGCCGACTTCGGCGATCGCCGCGTCGACGATGGCCCGGCGACGGCCGCGCCGGAGAAGACCAGTTCCCCACTGGTGGCCGTCGACGCCGAGCCCGACGAGGTCGCGGCCGCGGAGCGGCAACCCGTCGTCGAGCGACTTCTGCTGGGGGATGTACCCGACGTGCGAATTGCCTTTCCGCGCCGGGGTTCCGGCGATGCGCGCGGTGCCGGAGCTGAGGGCGAGCTGGCCGAGCAGCACCTTGAGCAGCGACGTCTTGCCCGACCCGTTGGGTCCGAGGACGGCGACGAATTCGCCGGGTTCCACGGTGAGGTCGAGGTCCTGCCAGAGTGTGCGTTCGCCGAAGGACAGCCGCGCCCCCGTCAGTTCCAGCGCGGGGACGCGACCGTTGCCGGCGTTCTTCGAAGTGGGTTCAGTCACAAGCCGATCAGTTCTATTGCAGAGCCGCGGCAAGCGACTCGGCGGTATTGGTCTGCCACTGAATGTAGTCCAGGCCTTCGGGCAGGGTTTCGGTCACCTCGACGACGGGAATGCCCGCCGACTCGGCCGTGGCGCGCACGTCCTGGGTGACCCGGTCCTGGGTCTGCACGTTGTAGACGAGGGCCTGCACCTGCTTGCCGGTGAGCAGTTGCCGCGTCGCGGCGATGGCGGCGGGTGCGGGATCGTTGCCGTTCTCGATGGCGCTGGTGAAGTCGGGCGGGGTGACGTCCTTCAGACCCGCGGACTGGAGCAGGTAGTAGGCGATCGGTTCGGTCTGCGCGACGGGCGCGCCCGGATGCGCTGCGGCGATGCCGTCGGTGATCGCGGAGATCTGCTCGAGCCGGCCGTGGAAGGTGGCGGCGTTGGCCTTGTACGCGTCGGCGTTGTCGGGGTCGAGCTGTCCGAGTTTGTCGGCGATGGACTGCGCGGTGGCGTCGACGGTGTCGACGTCGAACCAGACGTGTTCATTGACGTCGCCGTGGTCGTGGTCGTGGCCCTCGTGGGAGTCGCCTTCGCCGGAGTGCTCTTCTTCGTTCGCGTGCGCGCCGCCCTCGAGGAGGTCGAACGCGTTGACCGTGAGCTGGTCGCTGTTGCCGGTGCCGATGATGTCGTCGACGAAGTGGTCGTACCCGCCGCCGTTGTAGACGATCAGCGACGCGTCGGTGAGCTTCGCGGCGTCGGTCGGGGTCGCCTCGAAGGAGTGCGGGTCGGAAGACGGCTCGGTGATGATCGAGGTGACGTCGACTTTGTCGCCGGCGACGGCCTGGGCGACGCTGCCCCAGACGTTCGTCGACGCGACGACGGTCAGCGTGCCGTCGCCGGTGGTGTCGGAGCCGCACGCGGTGAGGGTGACGGCCGCGGCGAACGACAGCCCGACGGCCGCCGAGGCGGCACGAAAACCTGGGAAAGCGCGCACAGAAAACTCCTGACAGAAGACGAACACTAAACGCTATTGGAAACCGTTACCGTTGCACTTTAGCGGATCGGTCCTGGTAGTGCACTTTCGGTGCAGCCCCGACGAGCCAGAAGCCGGGCCAGGTACTAACGTCCCCCTATGCCCAGGTCTCGACAGCCACGTCGCCAAGCCACGCTGGCGTCGCTCGCGGCCGAGCTCAATATTTCGCGAACGACCGTCTCCAACGCCTACAACCGGCCGGATCAACTCTCCGCGGAACTCCGCGACCGGGTGCTGCAGGCGGCGAAGCGCCGCGGCTATCCCGGCCCCGACCCGGTGGCCCGATCCCTGCGCACCCGTAAGGCCGGCGCCGTCGGACTGCTGCTCACCGAGGCCCTCAGCTATTCCTTCCGCGACCCCGCCGCGATGAGCTTTCTGTCCGGACTGGCCGAGTCGTGCGAGGCGGCCGGGCAGGGGCTGCTCCTGATTCCCGCGGGGCCGGGACGCGAGGAGGCCGACGCCGCTGCGGTCGTGCAGCAGGCGGGTGTCGACGGATTCGTCGTGTATTCGGTGGCGGACGACGACCCCTATCTCGCGGCGGTGTGCGAGCGGCACCTGCCGATGGTCGTGTGCGATCAGCCGCGGGAGATCCCGGGGGCGTCGCTCGTCGGGATCGACGACCGAGGTGCGATGCGCGGTCTCGCCGACTATCTGATCGGCCTCGGCCACCGCGACATCGGCGTGCTGAGTATGAGGCTGGGGCGCGACCGTTCGGACGGAGTCGCCGACGCCGAGCGTCTGCGGTCACCGAACTTCCACGTGCAGCGCGAACGCATCGAGGGGGTGCGCGACGCGATGGCGGACGCCGGCCTGGACCCTGCCACCCTCACCGTGATCGAACGCTTCGAGCACACCGCGAAGTCGGGGCATGCCGGGGCCGCGCAGGCACTCGGGGTGAATCCGCGGATCACCGCGCTCGTGTGCACCACCGACGTCCTTGCCCTGGGCGCCCTGGATTGGGCGCGCTGGCAGGGCATCGACGTGCCCGCACAGCTGTCGGTCACGGGGTTCGACGGCGTCGACGACGCCCTGCGCGAGGGTCTGACGACCGTCCGGCAACCGCAGGAGGAGAAGGGGCGCCGGGCGGGCGCCCTTCTCATGTCCCCGTCGCACTCCGGTGTCGCGACCGTCGAGATGCTCGAGACCGAACTGCTGCGCGGCACGACCGCCGGGCCGGCCAGACGCTGACCGGCCCGAGGCCCAGGGGCTCTAGGCCAGGAGCTGAGCGCAGCGCAGCAGCCCGAGGTGGCTGTACGCCTGGGGGTGGTTGCCCAGTGAGCGTTCGGCGACGGGGTCGTACTCCTCGCTGAGCAGCCCGGTCGGTCCGGCGGCGTCGACCAGCTGCGCGAACAACGCCTCCGCCTGCGACCGCTGACCGATCAGCAGGTACGCCTCGACGAGCCACGCCGCGCAGAGGTGGAAACCGCCCTCGGTCCCGGGCAGTCCGTCGTCGTGGTGGTACCGGTACACGGTCGACCCGCTGCGCAGTTCGGCCTCGGTGGCCGTGACGGTGGCCGCGAACCTCTCGTCCGACGGGTCGATCAGCCCGGAGAGTCCGATGAACAGGGTGGCGGCGTCGAGGTCGGTGCCGTCGTACGCGGCGGTGAAGGAGCGCACCTCGTCCTTCCAGCCCTTCTCGCGCACCTCGTCGGCGATCTTGTCGCGCAGCGGCGTCCAGCCGGGCTCGATGTCGCGGCCGAAGTGCTCGGCCAACGCGACCGCGCGGTCGATGGTGACCCAGCCCATCACCTTGGAGTACACGTGGTGACGCGGGTTGTCGCGGATTTCCCAGATGCCGTGGTCGGGTTCGAACCAGCGGCGTTCCACGGCCTCGACCATGGCGCAGACCAGTTCCCAGTCGCGGTCGTTGAGCGCGACCTCGGCGCCCTGCTTCTCGCGGGCGTGGGACAGGTCGTGGATGAGTTCGACGATGGGTCCGAACACGTCGAGCTGCACCTGCTGATTGGCCGCGTTGCCGATGCGGACCGGACGCGAGCCCGCGTATCCGGGCAGCGAATCGATGACGGCCTCGGGCGGCAGGCCGCCGCCGTGCAGCGTGTAGAGGGGGTGCAGGCGTTCGGGGCCGGGCAGCGTCTCGAGGACGTCGTGCACCCAGTCGAGGTAGCCCTCGGCCTCGCTGAGGGAACCGAGGCTGACGAGTGCGGACGCGGTGAGCGCGGCGTCGCGGAGCCAGCAGTAGCGGTAGTCCCAGTTACGGACGCCGCCGATTTCCTCGGGCAGGGAGGTGGTGGCGGCGGCCATGATCGCGCCGGAGTCGACGTGCACGAGACCGCGGAGGGTGAGCGCCGAACGCTTCATCAGGTCGGGTTTCAGGGTGGGCAGGGTGAGGCTCTTCGCCCAATCCGACCAGTACGACTCCGCGAGTGCGCGGCGCTCTTCCTCCGGAGTTTCCGAAGGTCCGATTTCCTCGGTGCCGCAACGTAATTCCAGCACGATGTCGCCGCCGGACGGGTCGACGACGGCGTGCGCGGTCTGCTGGTTGCCGTCCGAAGTCACGTTCCACTGGACGCCGGGGGAGCGCAGCACGATCGGCTCGTTGGTGCCGTGCACCCGCAGTCCCTCGCTGACCGCCTCCAGGATGACCTGGCCCTGCCCGAACTCGGGTCGCGGCGCGAACGTCACGACGGCGGCGGCCTTACCGCTGATCACCCGGGTCAGGTCGGTGCGGCCCTGGCGGACGTCGTGCGGCAGGTAGTCGGTGACGGCGAGGCTGGCCCACCGGGTCTGCACGGTCATCGTGCTGTCGATGTACCGCTGGCTCAGCGGCAGGGCGCTGCGGTGCGGGCCCACGCTGAAGTGGCCGGCCTCCGGTCCGCCGAGAAGGTGCGCGAACACGGACGCCGAGTCGGGTTCGGGGTGACACAGCCAGGTGAGGGTCGCGTCGGGGGTTACGAGGGCGACGGTCCGCGGGCTGGCGAGCATGGTGAGGCGCTCGATCGGCGGCGCGTGGGCCCCCGACAGCCAGGTGCGGCGCTCCTCGAGCAGGAACGCGAGGGCCGCGGCCACGTCCTCGGTGGTCGAGACCCGGTACTCGGCGAGACTCTCGCCCGGGCCGACCTTCACCCCCAGGTCGGGACCCTGGAGACGGGCGAACGCCTTCTCGTCGGTGACGTCGTCGCCGACGAACACCGCTGCCGTCGCACCGTCCTGGTGGCGGATCAGGTCGAGGGCATGGCCCTTGTCGGTGGCGACGACGGCCAGTTCGACGACGGACTTGCCCTCGGTGACCTGCACGCCCACCCGCTGCCCGGCGTCGGCACGCACCGCGGCCAGGGCCTGGGCGCCCTCCTCCGCATCGGCGTTGCGGACGTGGAGGGCGACGCTCGCAGGCTTCGCCTCGACGGACGTGCCGGGGTGCAGCTTCGAGATTCGGGTGAGTTCCTCGGTGATCTCGACGAGAAGCTTCTTGGCGTCGGCGTCGATCGCATGGATGAAGCCGATGTCGAATTCCGAGCCGTGGCTCCCGACCAGTTGAACCTCGGCGGGCAGCCGCGACAGCGCGGCGAGGTCTTTGAGGGCCCGGCCCGAGATCACGGCCGCCGTCGTGCCTGCGAGGCTGGCCAGCGCGCGGAGAGCGCGCACCGATTCGGCGTGGGGAAACGCCTTCTCGGGGTCGGAGACGATGGGGGCCATCGTGCCGTCGTAATCGGAAGCGACGAGCAGACGAGGGGTCCGTGCAACCCTCGACAGGGCACGACGAAGTTCGATGGGCAGATCGTGGGCGCTCACATGATCAAATCTAGGGGATGCGGCGGCTGTGAGCGCGTTGTCGGCGGGGGCTGTGCCCCGATCGGGTCCTACTCGGGTCTGCGGCTTCCGTCACCGAGCAGCAGTTCGACGGTGAGTTCGAGCCGATTCGCGACATCGGTCGCGGACGAGCGGCGTGTGAGCCAGGCCACCAGGTTCGACAACCACACGTCGGAGATGACGCGGGCGACGGCCAACTGGTCTTCGGTGGGCTCGGTGTCCGTCATCGCGCGGGCGAACAGACGGTCCATCAGCTTGCCCACCTGATCGACCTCGGCGGCCGCCGAGGCGTCGGCGAACATGAACGCGCGCGTCATGGCCTCGGTCAGCAGCGGGTCGCGCTGCATGGCCCGGGTGATCTGGCTGAGAATCAGCTGCATCCGCTCGAGCGGGTTCCGGCCCGGCGGGTTCTTTCCGCGCGAATCGATCCGCTCGAACTCGCGGGCGAGCGCCGACACCAGCAGGTGCACCTTGGACGGGAAATAGCGGTACAGCGTTCCCACGGCGACGTCGGCGCGTTCGGCGACGGCCCGCATCTGCACGGCCTCGTATCCGCCCTTGGACGCCAGGGCCAGGGTCGCGTCGAGGATCCGCTTGCGCCGTTCCTTCTGCGCGTTGGAACTGAGATCGTCCTCGCCCAGCGTCGCCGCAGCGACCGTCGTGGACCGTGATCGAGAGCTGGTCGTCATTACCTGTTTTCCTTCGCGCCTTGACTCATGGCCAGGTGTCATATTAGAACACGTTCTAGACGAATGTGTCATTCAGGAGAGGCGGATACCCGTTGTGACTATCGCCACCACCGAAGAACAGAGGGCTGCAGCGGGTGCGATCCAGGCGTGGGCGCGGTCGACGGATCCGCTGGTCACAGTACGGCAAGGACCAGCAGATTCGTGGCGCACGTCGTGGCCGTCCTTCTCCGCGCTCGGAATTTTCTCGGTCGCCGTGCCCGAAGAGGTCGGTGGATCGGGGGCGGAGATCGTCGATCTCGCCGCAATGCTGGAACAGGCCGCGACCGAACTCGTCCCGGGTCCTGTTCTCTCCACCGCACTGGCCGCTCTCGTCGTCGGTCGCAGCTCCGGCGCCGCCGCGAAACGGTGGTCCGAGGACCTCGCCGACGGCGCGATGCCGTGCGCGGTGGCTCTCGGCAGCAACTCCCCGGTGAACGCGACGCTCGGCGTCGACGGCGGGTTGACGATCACCGGCGACGCCGGCTTCGCGATCGGCAGCGACGCGGGAGTGTCGGTGCTGTTGCCGGCCGACGCGGGCGAGGGGGTCGTGTGGTGCCTGGTCGACGGCGACTCCGACGGCCTCGACATCACGGTTGCCGACACGATCGACAAGAGCCGACCCCTCGCGCGGGTGCGCTGCGACGGGGTGGCGGTCGCGGCCGACCGGGTGGTCACGGGCGTGCGGGACGGGCTCGTGACCGACCTCGCCGCGACGCTCGCCGCGGCGGAGGCGTCCGGGATCGCGAGCTGGTGCCTGCGAACGGCGGTGGAGTACGCCAAGATTCGCGAACAGTTCGGCACACCGATCGGATCGTTCCAGGCGATCAAGCATCTGTGCGCGGAGATGCTGTGCCGCGTCGAACAGTCCGGGGCGGCGGCGTGGGACGCGGCCGTGGCGGCGGAGCACGCCTGGGATGCGGACGGCGGCGAACTGCCGGTCGCAGCTGCGGTCGCGGCGGCGATCACGCTCGACGCCGCCGTGGAGACCGCCAAGGACTGCATCCAGGTGCTCGGCGGCATCGGCTTCACCTGGGAGCACGACGCCCACTTCTACCTGCGCCGGGCCACGTCGCTGCGGCAGCTGCTCGGCGGCTCGACGCGTTGGCGGGCGCGGGTCACGGAACTGACACGCGCGGGTGCCCGCAGGCATCTGTCGATCGACCTGTCCGGGCTCGACGAAGAACGGGCGCGGATCCGCGCCGAGATCGCCGAGCTGGTGGCGCGGCCCGAGTCGGAGCGACGCGCGGCCCTCGCGGACTCGGGCTACCTCGCCCCGCACTGGCCCGCACCCTACGGACGCGGCGCTCGTGCCGCCGAGCAGATCCTGATCGAGGAGGAACTGGCGGCGGTCGGGGTCGGCAGGCCCGACCTCGTGATCGGCTGGTGGGCGGTGCCGACCATCCTCGAGCACGGCAGCGCCGAGCAGATCGAGCGCTTCGCCACCCCGACGCTGCGCGGCGAGATCATCTGGTGCCAGTTGTTCAGCGAACCCGGCGCCGGCTCCGACCTCGCGGCGCTGCGCACGTCCGCGGAGCGGGTGGACGGCGGGTGGACGCTGAACGGTCAGAAGGTGTGGACGTCGCGGGCTCAGGAGGCGGACTGGGCGATCTGCCTCGCCCGCACCGACCGGGACGCGCCCAAGCACAAGGGCATCACCTACTTCCTCGTCGACATGACGAGCCCGGGCATCACCATCTCGCCGCTGCGCGAGATCACCGGCGACGCCCTGTTCAACGAGGTGTACCTCGAGGACGTGTTCGTGCCCGACGAGCTGGTGGTCGGGAATCTCGGCGACGGCTGGAAACTGGCCCGCACCACGCTGGCGAACGAGCGGGTCGCGATGGGCGGGGGCTCCTCGCTCGGTGCGGCGATGGAGGACCTGCTCGCGCTCGCGGGGGACGGCGACCCGGTGATCGACGACAGGCTCGGGCACCTCATCGGCAACGCGCTCGTCGGCTCCCAGCTCGAACTGCGCACCACCCTCCGGCAGCTGGACGGGCAGGATCCCGGACCTGAATCGAGCGTCCGCAAGCTCGTCGGTGTGCGGCAGCGGCAGGCCGTCGCGGAGTTCGCGATGGAACTCGGCGGCCCGGACGGCTGGGTGGAGGGTCCGCTGGCGCGGGAGTTCCTCAACACCCGCTGCCTGTCCATCGCGGGCGGAACGACGCAGATCCTGCTGACGGTCGCGGCCGAGCGGATCCTCGGGCTGCCCCGCGGCTGAGCCTGTCGCGATGGTCTTCCGCGGGGTCCGGGATGGTGATACAACTAGAACACGTTCTAAATTGAAAGTGGGATTGTCAGCGTGGACTTCACTCGAGACGAAACCCAGGAGGCCGTGGCCCAGGTCGCGGCCGGACTGCTGGCCCGCGACCTCGACGGCGACGCCCTCTGGGCCGCGTTCGCCGACGCCGATCTGCTGACCCTCGCACTGCCGGAACGCCTCGGCGGCGAGGGACTGTCGGTCACCGACGTCGGTGCGCTGCTCACCGAGGTCGGGCGGAAGGCGGCGCAGGTCCCGGCCCTCGCGACGCTCGGATTCGGCGTGCTGCCCATCGTCGCGCTCGGCGACGACGCGACGCAGGACGCGCTGCTCACCGGTCTCGCCGACGGCCGCACGTTCACGGCGACGCTCGCGGAACCCGGGGCGCAGTTCCCGGCACGGCCGTCGGTGACCGCGGTCGCGGACGGCGACGGCTACTCCGTCACCGGGCGGGTGCTCGCGGTGCCGTTCGCGGAGGGGGCGCATCGGATCCTGGTGCCGACGGATGCCGGGGTGGTCCTCGTGGATCCAGGCGCGGACGGCGTCACGCTCGCACCGACCCCCTCGGCGTCGGGGAGCCCCGAATTCGCGATCACGTTCGACGGTGCGCGGGGCGCACTGCTCGCGGCCGGCGACGACGCGGTGCAGGCGCTGTACCGCATCGCCCTGGCCTCGATCGGCGCCGTCGCGGACGGACTGCTTTCGGGCGCAACGGCTCTGGCGGCCGAACACCTCGCCACCCGCCATCAGTTCGGCAAGCCGCTCGCCACGTTCCAGGCCGTGTCCCAGCAGATCGCGGACGTCTACGTCACGTCCCGCACGCTGCACGTGTCCGCGCTCGCGGCGTCGTGGCGGGTGTCCGAAGGCCTGGACGCGCAGGACGATCTGGACGTGATGGCGTACTGGATCGCCGCGGAAGTGCCTGCCGCCATGCAGGTTCTGCACCACCTGCACGGCGGCATCGGCGTCGACGTCACGTACCCGCTGCACCGCTACTACTCGACTGCCAAAGACCTGGCCCGCCTCGTGGGCGGCGCCTCGTACCGACTCGACCTCGTGGGGGCCCGGTGTTCATCGATCTGACCGACGAGCAGCGTGAACTGCAAGCGGAACTCCGCCGCTATTTCTCCGGGCTGATCTCCCCGGCCGAGGCGGAGGTGATGCGCACGGAGCGGCACGGCGCCACCTACCGCGAGGTCATCCGCCGGATGGGCAAGGACGGCTGGCTCGGTGTGGGCTGGCCGGTGGAATTCGGCGGCCGCGGTTTCGGCGAGATCGAGCAGCAGATCTTCGTGAACGAGGCTGTGCGCGCCGATGTTCCGCTGCCCTCGGTCACGCTGCAGACGGTCGGCCCGACGCTGCAGAAGTACGGCACGGAGGAACAGAAGCGTAAGTTCCTCCCCGCGATCCTCGCCGGCGAGGTGCACTTCGCGATCGGCTACACCGAACCGGAGGCGGGCACCGACCTCGCGGCGCTGCGCACCACCGCCGTGCGCGTCGGCGACGAGTACGTGGTCAACGGGCAGAAGATCTTCACCACCGGCGGCCACGACGCCGACTACCTGTGGCTCGCCGTCCGCACGGGCCCGGCGGATTCGCGGCACCGCGGCATCTCCATCCTGATCATGGACACCAAGGACCCGGGCTACAGCTGGACACCGATCATCACGTGCGACGGCGCCCACCACGTCAACGCCACGTACTACTCCGATGTCCGGGTGCCCGCGGACATGCTGGTCGGCGAGGAGAATCAGGGCTGGCGGCTGATCACCACCCAGCTCAACCACGAACGCGTCATGCTCGGGCCCGCCGGCCGGGTCGGGGGACTCTACGACCGCGTCCGCAACTGGGCGGCCGCGCACGACCTGCTCGGCGAACCGGACGTGCGGCGCGCGCTCGGCGAGATCCACGCGACGTACCGCCTCAACGAACTCCTCAACTGGCAGGTGGCGTCGAGTGAGGCGGACGCCGTCGACGTCGCCGACGCGTCCGCGACGAAAGTGTTCGCCACCGAACGCATTCAGCGCATCGGCCGGCTCGTCGAAGAGATCGTCGGACGGTACGGCGACCCGTCCGAGCCGGCGACCGCCGACCTCGTGACGTGGCTCGACATGCAGGTCAAGCGCAACCTCGTCATCACGTTCGGCGGCGGGGTCAACGAGGTGATGCGTGAGCTGATCGCGACAGCCGGCCTGAAACTTCCCCGAGTCCCGCGATAGGAGCGCCGCGCGCTATGAGTTCCGAACAGATTCTCGCTGCCGCAGAAGAGGTCCGGTCGGCCGGCCCGAGCGCTCCCCGGCCCGGACGGGACCCGATCAACCTGCCGATGATCCGCAACTGGGTGGAGGCGATCGGCGACAGGAACCCGATCTACGTCGACGAGGCGGCGGCGCGGGCTGCCGGGCACGACGGCATCGTCGCCCCGCCCGCGATGGCCCAGGTGTGGACGATGCAGGGCCTGAATGCCGTTCGGCAGACCGACGACCCGCTCGGGCGCATGACGACGATCCTCGACGAGGCCGGGTTCACGTCCGTCGTCGCCACCAACTGCGATCAGATCTACCACCGCTACCTGTTGGTCGGCGAGGAGGTCACCATCACCACGACGCTCGAGGACGTGGTGGGCCCGAAGAAGACGGGTCTCGGTGAGGGGTTCTTCTTCAACACCCGCAGTGTGTGGCGCGACGCCGCGGGCGAGCCGGTGGCCGAGATGCTGTTCCGGATCCTGAAGTTCGTGCCGAAGACCGATCGGCCCGGGCCGTCGGGGAACGGGCAGGGCGCGTCCTACGTCGACCTGGACCCGACGAAGATGATGCGGCCCAGCGCCTCCCAGGACACCCAGTTCTTCTGGGACGGGATCGCCGCCCACGAACTGCGGATCCAGCAGCGCGAGGACGGGTCGCTGCAGCATCCGCCGGTGCCGGCGCTGTGGAAGGACAAGGCGGAGGCGACGGACTACGTCGTTGCGTCGGGTCGTGGCACGGTGTTCAGTTACGTCGTCCATCATGCGCCGAAGGTTCCGGGACGCTCGCTGCCGTTCGTGGTGGCGCTGGTCGAACTGGAGGAAGGCGTCCGCATGCTCGGCGAGCTGCGCGGGGTCGAGCCCGCCGAGGTGACGATCGGGATGCCGGTGGAGGCGATCTACCTCGACTTCCCGGGCGACGAAGAGACGGGCGGCGCGCCGTGGACCCTGTACGCGTGGCAACGCGGAGCGAAGGAGCAGCAGTCATGACGTCCACTCTCGATGTCGCGGTGGGAACGACGCTTCCGGAACTGTCCGTCACCGGCGACCCGACGTTCGTCGTCTCCGCCGCCCTCGCGACGCGCGACTTCCAGGACGTCCACCACGACCGCGACCTGGCGCAGCAGCGCGGATCGAAGGACATCTTCGTCAACATCCTCACCGACACCGGGCTGGTGCAGCGGTTCGTCACGGACTGGGCGGGACCGACCGCGGTGATCAAGTCGATCGCGCTCCGCCTCGGGGTTCCGTGGTACGCCTACGACACGCTCACGCTGAGCGGCACGGTGGCGTCGGTGGACGACGGCGTCGTCACACTCGACGTCCTCGGGAAGAACGGTCTCGGCGACCACATCACGTCGAAGGTGACCCTCGTCGTGGACGGGCGCACGAACGGAGCGGGTGCATGAGCGGATTGTCGGGCAAGGCCGTCATCGCCGGGATCGGCGCCACCGACTTCTCGAAGGATTCCGGTCGCAGCGAATTACGGCTGGCGGCGGAGGCGGTCACGGCCGCGCTCGTCGACGCCGGGCTGACCCCCTCGGACGTCGACGGCCTCACGTCCTTCACGATGGACACCAACACCGAAGCGGCCGTTGCCCGTTCGGTCGGAATCCCGGATCTGAAGTTCTTCAGCCGCATCCACTACGGCGGCGGCGCGGCGTGCGCCACCGTGCAGCAGGCCGCGATGGCCGTGGCCACCGGTGTCGCCGACGTGGTGGTGGCGTACCGGGCATTCAACGAGCGGTCGGGGATGCGGTTCGGGCAGGTGAACTCCGGTCTGGTGCAGCAGGTGAACTCGTCCGGCACCGACAACGCGTTCTCCTACCCGCACGGCCTGTCGACGCCGGCGGCGTTCGTCGCGATGGTCGCCCAGCGGTACATGCACGAATACGGCGCCACGAGTGAGGACTTCGGGCGGGTCGCGGTCACCGACCGCACGCACGCGGCCACCAACCCGAACGCCTTCTTCTACGGCAAGCCGATCACCCTCGAGGACCACCAGAATTCCCGCTTCATCGCCGAGCCCCTGCATCTGCTCGACTGCTGCCAGGAGTCCGACGGCGGCATCGCGATCGTGGTCACGTCCCCGGAGCGGGCGAAGGACCTGAAGCAGAAACCGGCGGTGATCGCGGCGGCAGCCCAGGGCAGCGGCAGCGACCAGTACATCATGACCAGCTACTACCGACCCGAGCTCGCGGGACTGCCGGAGATGGAGCTGGTCGGCAGGCAGCTGTGGGAGCAGGCCGGGCTCGGACCGCGGGACATGGATCTGGCAATCCTGTACGACCACTTCACACCCTACGTATTGATGCAGCTCGAAGAACTCGGCTTCTGCGGTCGCGGTGAGGCCAAGGACTTCATCGCCGACGGGGCCATCGACCTCGACGGCAGCCTGCCGCTCAACACCCACGGTGGCCAACTCGGCGAGGCCTACATCCACGGCATGAACGGCATCGCCGAGGGGGTGCGGCAGATCCGCGGCACATCCGTCAATCAGGTCTCGGGCGCGCAGAACGTCCTCGTCACCGCAGGCACCGGGGTGCCTACGTCGGGGCTGGTGCTGACGGCCTGACGCCGGCCCGTGACTGTCTGCGCGCAATGTGTTTCGCGACGTACGCGGCGTCGCGGCCCACTCCGCCGGTGAGCATCGACGCGAACGCCTGCAGGAACGGCAGCCCCACGAAATACAGTCCCGGATGGTCCGGTGAGACTCCGCGGGACTGCTCGGGCCAGCCGTCCGCGCCGGTGACGGGGATCTGGATCCACGACGTATCCTTCCGGAACCCGGTGCACCAGACCACGTTGCGGACGTCGACTTCGGTGCCGTCGTCCAGTACCGGTCGGCCGTCGCGCACACTCGTCACCTTCGCGGGGAAGTGCTCCACACGAGCCGCGGCGAGGTCGGCGCGTTTGACCCGCAGCAACGGTCCGCCACCCGAACGGACGTGGACGCGCATCTTCCGGCCGATCGGTGTGCGTTCGGTCAGAACGTGATTGGCCAGAAACCACATGATCGGGATCGCGACGTGTGCGGCGCGGCCCTCGATGTCGAACGGCACCTCACCGCGGACCGGACCGCAGATCGTGGTGCGATGCGAACGGGAGGCCTCCAGGGCGATGTCCGCGCCGGAGTGGCTGCACCCGACCACCAGCACCGGCCCGTCCTGCAGTTGGGAGGGATTGCGGTAGTCGCTGGAATGCAGTTGGCGGATCCGGGGGTCGAGTTGCTCGGCGAGTTCCGGGACGACCGGGGTTTGCCACGTCCCGGACGCGACGACGACGTTGTCGGCCTCGTACCGGTCCGTTCCGGCGGTGACGACGTAACGGTCACCGACGCGGGACAGTCCGTCCACGGTGACGCCGGTCCGGACCGGCAGCGCGAACCGCTCCGCATAGGCCTCGAAGTAGTCGGCGACTTCGTCCTTCCCCGGCCAGGACCACGCCGGGGCGGGAATTCCCCAGCCGGGCAGTCCGTCGTACCGGGCCGGACTGTACAGCCGGAGCGAGTCGAACCGCTCCCGCCACACGTCCCCGACCCGGTCGTGGGCGTCGAGGATCACGAATCGCTGCCCGCGTCCGGCGAGGTGGTAGCCGGTGGCGAGGCCGGCCTGACCGGCACCGATCACGATCGTGTCGAAATGTTCTGTGGACATCGGGTGCCTTCTTCCCTCGGTGATCGGTGGTTGTGCTCAACGCTATGAGCGGACCGATCGGGGCGCGTCGGGAGAAAGGCGCAGATACGTACGACCGTATGGGTACTTTCATGCAGACGGGCCGACGAGATGATGCTCGTAGGCATAGGCGGTGGCCGCCGACCGCGACGAGATTCCCAGCTTGACGAAGATGTTGCTCAGGTGCCGCGCGACCGTCTTCTCGCTGAGGAACAGGTCCGTCGCCACCGCCCGGTTGCTCTTGCCTGCCGCGACGAGTCGCAGCACGCACACTTCGCGAGGAGTCAGGGGAGTGGAGTCCGCCGCGTCGGAGCGGAACTCGGCCCGCAGTCGCTCGAGGTCCGGGAGCGCGCCCAATTGCCGATAGGTCGCGGACGCGAGGTCGTGCTCCATCTGCGCGGTGTCGTCGTCGCCGAGGCCGCGGCACACCAGCGCGATCGATTCCCGGACCCGCGCGCACTCGTAGGGCGCGCCGACCTCCTGCCAGCGCCGCCACGCGTCGCGCAGAACGGTCAGCGCGTCGCTGCCCCGCCCCTCTGCGTGCAGCACCGATCCCGAGGCCTGCGCGGCCAGGGCGCACAGATAGGGAATCGCGAACCGCGTTGCCGTCGAGTCGAGTTCGTCTGCGGCGGACCGCGCCGCCGGGATGTCGCCCGCGGCGAGCAGGATCTCCACGCAGGCGGGCAGCAGCCGGGCGCGTTCCACGGCGCCGGTGGACTCGTCCACCGCACAGCGGATCGACGCGGCCGCGCTGCCGACCCGCCCCTGCGCCATCCGCAGCAGGGCGAGTCCGGGTTGCGGGCGCCGACCCCAGCGGTTCGCCTCCAGGAACAGTTTCTCGGCCTGCGCGACCTCGCCGCGCAGACGGTGGAGGTCGGCCATCACGTAGGCGGCGGACCCGGCCGCGGCATGCGAGGCGAGTCGTTCGTGCGCCCGCCGGGCCGAGTCCATCGCCGTCGGCCACTCGCCCTGCAGTTGCAGGATCTCCGCGCGGTGGACGAGGCACTGGCCGCGGTAGGGGACGAGGCCGGGTTGCGTGGAACACCACTCCTCCAGCGCCACAGTCCATTCCCTCGACCGGCGGAGATCGCAGATGTTCTGGCACTGCTCGATCACGGCGCAGTACACGATCCCCGCCACCACCGGGGACACGTTGTCGGACGTCACCCCGACCATCGCTTCGTCGAATGCGGACACCGCCTCGTCGACGTTCCCCAGCAGGACGAGCGAATGGCCGGTGCCCAGCACTCCGAGCGTCGTCAGATCCGGGTCGGCGAACCGGATACCCACCTCCGTCACCGTGCGGAAGATGTCCCGGGCCGCGGTGCCGTCACCGTCGTCGATTCGATGCAGCCCCTGCGGCACCATCAGATAGCCGCGCTCCGCGCAGTCCACGCCCGCGGTGTCCAGCAGCCGCTGGGCCTTGCCCAGCCAGCCGCCGCCGCGCGCCTGCTCGCCCCGCATGATCAGGCCGAAGGAGAGCCAGAACGCGCACCGCGCCGAGCGCACCGGCCGACCCGTGCGGGTCCACTCGTGCACCGCCCGCTCCCACCATTCGGTGCTGGCGTCGTCCTCACCGAGCAGGTAGGCGGCGGTGGCGAGCAGTTCGAGGTCGTCACCGGACAGCGGGTCCTGCCGATCGGCGCTCGACAGGCGTGCGTACGCGTCGCGCCAGTCTCGCCGTTCGAAGGCCGCACGGCCCGTCCGGAGTTCCGACGCCGCGTCCGACATCTTGGTCTCCTGCCGAAGATCTGTGCGCTGACCTGCTCGAATCTCAGAGTACCGCCGCAGAGGGCCTGCCCGGAACGTCGAATATTCCCCTGCACCTGTCGGTGCCTCGAGTCACACTGGTTCGACACGCCAACGGATGGGAACTTCTGATGGTCGATGCGATAACGGCAGAGGGTCTGGTCAAGAAGTATGGCAAGGTCACAGCGCTGGACGGGGTCGACCTCGCGGTCCCCTCGGGAACGGTCATGGCGCTGCTCGGCCCGAACGGCGCAGGCAAGACGACGGCGGTGCGGGTCTTCACCACCCTCCTCGTCCCGGATGCCGGCCGGGCGGAGGTAGCCGGACTCGACGTCGTCCACGACGCGCGGGTCCTCCGATCCCGGATCGGCGCGTCGGGGCAGTACGCGGCCGTCGACGAGTACCTCACCGGTTTCGAGAACCTCGAGATGGTCGGGCGGCTCTACCACCTCGGCGCCAAACGCAGTAAGGCGCGCGCCCGCGAGTTGCTCGAACAGTTCGACCTGGTCGAGGCGGGAGATCGCCCCGTCAAGGGCTACTCGGGCGGCATGCGGCGCCGCCTCGACCTCGCGGGCGCACTCGTGGCCGAGCCGGAGGTGCTGTTCCTCGACGAACCGACCACCGGGCTCGACCCCCGCGCCCGGCTGGCACTGTGGGACGTCATCGACAACCTCGTCGCCAGGGGCACCACCCTGTTGCTGACGACGCAGTACATGGAGGAGGCCGAGCGGCTCGCCGACCAGATCGCGGTCATCGACCACGGCTCCGTCATCGCCCGCGGAACCGCCGACGAACTGAAGGACCGCGTCGGCGGCGAGCGCATCGAGCTGAGTGTCCGCGAGGGCATCGACCTCTCGGTGGTGCGCGACGAACTGGCCCCGCTCGCCGCCGGCGACATCCTGGTGGAAGAGAACGTCCGCCGAGTGACGGTTCCCGTGTCCGGGGGTGCCGACGCCCTCGTCGAGGCGCTGGGAAGACTCTCGAATCGCGGAGTGAAGGTATTCGACGTCGGACTGCGCAGGCCGACTCTGGACGACGTCTTCCTCACCCTGACCGGACACGAAGCCGAGGAGAAGCAAGTCTCATGACCGCCCCACAGACGGCATCCGTGCACACCGCGCTCGCGGACGGGCTCACGATCGCCAAACGCAACATGATCAAGATCAAGCGCGTCCCCGACCTCATCGTGTTCACCACGTTGTCGCCGATCATGTTCGTGCTGCTGTTCGCGTACGTCTTCGGCAGCGCGATCCAGGTTCCCGGCATGTCCTATCGGGAGTTCCTGATCGCCGGGATCTTCACGCAGACCGTCATCTTCGGGGCCACGTGGACGGGACTCGGGATGGTCGAGGATCTGCAGAAGGGGATCATCGACCGATTCCGGTCGCTGCCGATGGCCCCGTCCGCAGTCCTCCTCGGCCGCACCTCCACCGACGTCCTGATCAACATCGTCAGCCTCGTCGTGATGTCGCTGACGGGTCTCATCATCGGGTGGCGGATCCATTCGAGTCTCGGCGAAGCGCTTCTCGGCTACCTGCTCCTGCTGCTGTTCGCCTACGCCCTGTCCTGGGTGATGGCCGTGGTCGGGCTGTGGATCCGGACACCGGAGGTGTTCAACAACGCCAGTTTCATCGTCATCTTCCCGCTCTCGTTCATCGCGAACACGTTCGTCGAGACCACCAACCTGCCCGGCCCGCTGAAGGTGATCGCGGAATGGAACCCGGTGTCGGCAGTGACGCAGGCGGTGCGGGAACTGTTCGGAAACACCAACCCGGCCATGACCGTTCCCGACGCGTGGCCGCTGCAGCACCCGGTCATCGCCTCACTCCTGTGGTCGGCGGTGCTGCTGGTGATCTTCGTGCCGTTCGCGATCCGGCGGTACAAGAAGGCCGTCAGCCGCTAGCTCCCCACCACTGGACGAACGGGACGCCGGTTGCGTCAGATCGAACGAGCGTCCCGTTCGTCCGAGAAGTCAGCCGAGTTCGCGCGGCGAATCGACGTCGCGGCCCGACCCCAGGTCGGAACAGTCGACCGCCTCGGCGCCGTGCGCCGCGAGGTATTTCCGCGCGCCGGAGTCTCCGGTGAGGCTGCGCCGCAACGGGAGCCAATGGTCCCGGCCGATCAGCACGGGGTGGCCCGGGCGTCCGCCGTATTGGGCCTGACGGAGCGCCGACCGGGCGTCGCCGGACGGTACCGCGGCCACCCGCCGGACGGCGTCGGCACCGAGGTCGGGGAGATCGACCAGGGTGATGACCACGGCCTCGACGTCGTCGAACGTCGCCGCGACCTCGAGTCCCCGGCGCAGCGACGCGGACAGTCCCGACTGCCAGTCCTCCGCGATCCCGACGGTCACGGGGACGCCGTCGGGTAGAAGGACCTCGGCCTCGTCGGCGCGGGCACCGAGCACCACGACGGTGGGTTCACATCCCGCGTCCGCCAGCACCCGGACGCCGCGCTCCAGCCACGGCTGTCCGTCGGCCCCGACGACGAGTGCCTTGGGCATGCCCATGCGTGAACCGGCCCCTGCGGCGAGCAGCACGCCTCCGATCGTCATCGAACTCTCACCGGTCTGTGCTGCATGCGTACAACCTACTTTCCTCGGACAAGTTCGCGGGGCATCGTAGACTGGCCGGTGGCCTCGACACGGCAACAGTCGGAACGGACGGACACATGGTGGATCCGAGCAGAGTCGGTGTACCTGCGCAGAAGGAGTTCGCGCACCGGTGGGGCGGCGCGGGCAGCGTCGTCGACCTCGACGGGCCGGTGCACTGGGTCGAGTACGGCGAAGACACCGGGGCCACCCCGGTCGTCATGGTCCACGGACTCGGCGGCTCGCACCTCAACTGGGTCCGCATCGCGCCGTTACTCGCGAGGCGCACGCGGGTGCTGACCGTCGATCTCCCCGGTTTCGGGCTCAGCCCGTCCGGTCGTCGTCAGACGGGGGTCGGTGCCAACGCGAAGGTGCTGCACCGATTCCTGCGCGAGGTCGTCGGCCGTCCCGTGATCCTCATGGGCAACTCGATGGGCGGCATGATCTCGCTGTTCGAGGCGGCGGCGCACCCCGACGCCGTCTCGGCCCTCGTTCTCGTCGACCCCGCACTTCCTGTCGCCCAACGGATCCCGGACCCGCGGATCGCGGCACAGTTCGCGATGTATTTCACGCCGTACGTGGGGGAGCGGTTCCTGCAGTACTCGAGCAGGAAGATGACGGACCGGCAGTTGGTCGAGCGCATGATCGACCTGTGCTTCGCCGACCCGAGCCGGGCGTCCGAGGATTCCCTCGTCGCCGCAACGGCGCTCGCGGGCTACCGGCGCGGGCAGCCGTCCGAGGATGCGGCGTTCCTTCAGGCCAGCCGGTCGCTGATGCGGGTGCTGGCTCGTCCGCGCCGGTACCTCGACGTCATGCAGTCGATTGCGCAGCCCGTCCTGCTGCTCCACGGCGACCGCGACCGGCTGGTCCCGGTCGCGGCCGCCCGCAAGGTCGCGACGGCAAATCCGCGGTGGGACAGCGTGATTCTCGCCGACGTGGGGCACACGCCGCAGCTCGAGGTCCCCGGCGTTCTGCTCGACCGCGTGCAGGCCTGGGTCGACCGGCACGGGCTGATCGAGATCTAGGTCGAACCGCCGGACCCGGCGATCGACTGTGCGAGCGCCAGGAACAGGTGCGTGAGTTCGGGCCTCGTCGCGGTCCCGCTGCGGACCACCCCGCACACCGGGATGCGCAGACGGTCGTGGGCCTCGCGCAGGAAGCTCAGCCCCCGCCGGGGAGTCGCGTCCGCAGTGTCGGCGTACAGCACGGTCCACGACCGCGGGGTGGTGAGGACGTCGAGGGTCGCGGTGTGGTCGCTCGGGATCGACGGTCCGAGCATCACCCGCTGCCCGACCTGCCGGAACGCGTCCTCGACCACCGTGTGGATCAGGATCTGACTGCTGCGCGGCGGCAGGAGCAGCGGATACGGCGCCAGTTCGCTCAGGTCGACGGTCGAGACCCCGGCCAGCGGGTGCTTGCTCGACGTGACGATCACCAGATCTTCCAGCCCGAACTCCACCGTTTCTAGACCCGGCCGATCGACGCCGCCGCGGATCAGTGCGAGGTCGGCGTCGCCCGACGCGACCGCGGTCATGCGGTCGGTGAAGTCCTTGATGACGAATTCGATGTCGAGCTGCGGGAAATCTTCGCGCACAAGTGAAATCGCCTCGAGACTCTGCGTCGCGAAGCTCATGCTCGCGCTGATGCGCAGACGGTTGCGCGGATCGAGACCCACCGACAGCGCGCGCGCCTCGAGCCCCATCATCTCGGCGGCGATCGGCATGAGGCGCTCGCCGGCGGGAGTGAGCTTGGTGGCGCGGGTCGTCCGCTCGAGCAGGGTGGTGCCCAACTCCTGCTCAAGTTTGGCGATCTGATGGCTGATCGCCGACTGCGAGATGAAGCAGCGTTGCGCCGCGCGCGAGAAACTGCCCTCCTCGCCGACCGCGAGGAAGTAGCGAAGCTGTCGGAACTCCATGACTCGAGGTTACGTCCTTTCCACACGACTTATGAGCAATCGAGATAACACAATTTCGATTTCCCCAGCTTACTGGCAATTAACATCGGCCGATCCCTAATGTGGAGCTCATACGCAGCGCTAAGAGATGCACAAGGCAGTAGGAGGTTTTCGGTGGATCGCACACAGGTCGTCATCGTGGGATCGGGATTCGGCGCCCTCGCGGCGGCGAAGAAGCTCGGCAAGGCAGGCACGCCGTTCGTGCTGATTTCCGAGACCACCGAACATCTGTTCCAGCCGCTCCTGTACCAGGTCGCGACCGGTGTCATCTCGCCCGGCGAGATCGCCCCGTCGATCCGCGCGATCCTCGCCAAGTACCCCAGCGGCGACGTCCGGCTCGGCCGTGTCGTCGACGTCGACCCGGACAAGAAAGAGGTCGTCTACGAGGCCGGCAGCATCCGCCACACGATCGGCTACGACAGCCTCGTCGCCGCGACGGGCGCACGGCAGGCCTACTTCGGCCGCGACGAGTTCGCCGAGGTCACGTACGCGCTCAAGACCGTCGCCGACGCCGACCGGCTGCGGCGCCAGATCGTCCGCTGCTTCGAGGAGGCGCACACCACCTCCGACGCGGAGCGCCGGCGCGACCTGCTGCATTTCATCGTGATCGGTGCCGGCCCGACCGGTGTCGAACTGGCAGGTCAGATCAAGGAACTGGCCGGCCGCTACTTCGAGAAGTCGCTCCGCGACATCACGGCCGAAGAGGTCACCGTCACCCTGGTCGAGGGCGCAGGCGAGACGCTGCCGGTCTTCGGCGGCAAGCTCAGCAAGTACACGCAGGACTCGCTGGAGAAGGCGGGTGTCGAGGTGGTGCTCGGCACCATGGTCACGGACATCGACGAACACGGTGCCACGCTGTCGTCGCCGAGTACCGGTTTCGAGAAGCGCCTCACGGCCGACACGATCATCTGGTCGGCCGGCATCCAGGCCAACGACTTCGCCGCCGTACTCGCGGACCGGACCGGCTGTGAGACCGGCCGCGGTGGCCGCCTCCTGGTCGACGAGGACCTCACGGTGGGCCGCTACGACGACGTCTTCGCGATCGGCGACATGGCCTCGCTGAACAACCTCCCCGCGCAGTCGCCGTTCGCGATGCAGGGCGGCAGGCACGTCGCGGCGATCATCACCGGAAAGCGCGCCCTCGGAACGCCGTTCAAGTACCGAGACAAGGGCAGCATGGCCATCATCAACCGGTTCCGCGCCATCACCCGCGTCGGTAAGATCGAGCTGACCGGTGTGCTCGCCTGGTTCCTGTGGCTGGCCGTGCACCTCGTCTACCTGGTCGGGTTCCGCAACCGGTACGTCGCGGTGATGTCGTGGTTCGGATCGTTCCTCGGCCACCGCCGCCCGCACTTCCACTACGCCCAGGAGATCGAAACCATCGAGTTGCGCGACCAGCGAGAGGACGCCGCAGCCTAACGTGGTCCCATGACCGTCACCAGCGCTGGAGTGCTCCTGTATCGCTTCGACGATGCGGGGGTGCTCCAGCTGTGGATCGTGCACATGGGCGGCCCGTTCTGGGCGCGTAAGGACGAGGCCGCGTGGTCGATCCCCAAGGGCATCTACGTCGAGGGGGAGGATCCCTTCGCGGCAGCGCTGCGCGAGTACGAGGAAGAGATCGGTGCACCGCCGCCGGACGTCGAGTATCACCTGCTCGGACAATTCAAGCAGCCGTCCCGCAAGCTGATCACCGTCTACCTGGCGGAGGCGAAGGACGACGTCACCTTCGTCGGGAGCAACACCTTCGAACTGGAGTGGCCGCCGCGGTCGGGGAAGTTTCAGCAGTTCCCCGAGGTCGACGACGCCCGCTGGTTCCCGGTGAGCGTCGCCGAGACGAAACTGGTCAAGGGCCAGCGCCCGATTGTGCTTCGCACCCGTGAGTACTTATTAACGTCGGGCGGTTAATAAGTACTCACGGGGGCGAAGCGCATCGCCAGACGGCGGCGGGGGTCATCGGGAGGCTGCGGAGCCGGGCGCCCGTTGCGTCCGCGATGGCGTTGGCCAGGGCCGGCGCGACCGGGTTGTACGGGGATTCGCTCATCGACTTGGCGCCGTGCGGACCCAGCTCGTCGTAGGTGTCCGCGAAATAGACCTCGGTGTCCGGGACGTCCACGAGCTGCGGGATGTGATAGTTCCGCAGCTGCGGGTTGAGCACGGTCCCGGCTCCGTCGAGCAGGATCTCCTCGTACAGCGCGCTGCCGATCGCCTGTGCCACGCCGCCCTCGACCTGCCCGCGGCACTGCTGCGGGTTGAGGACCGTGCCGGCATCCGCCGCCTGGATGGACTGCAGGATCCGGACCTCCCCGGTGACGGTGTCGACCGCGACCCGGAAGGCGTGCACGTTGAAGACCACCGACCGCGGGGTGCCGTCGTGGTGCCCCTCCGCGCGGAGCGGTCCCTCGGGCACCAGCTTGTCGAGTTCGACGGTTCGCCCGGCGACCTCGACGGCGTCGGGTGTCAGCGCGCAGTCGCTGTCCTCGGCGGCGCCCGCGACGCGGCGAGCGACCTCGAACAGCTGCTCCCGCAACCGGGTTCCGGCGAGATGTACCGCCTTTCCGGCGACGACCGTGCCTGCCGAGCCGAACGCTCCGGTGTCATGGTCGGCGACGTCGGTGTCGGATTGGATCACGGTGATCCGGTCGGCGGTGGTGCCCAGCGCGGACGCGGCGAGCTGCGCGTGGACGGTGGTGGTGCCGTTGCCGAACTCGGCGGTGCCCACCCGAAGTTCGTACCGGCCGCCCTCGACGAGGGTGCAGGACACGTCCGCGAAGTGCCCCCGCGGCGGAATGGTCGCGATCATGGACGCCGCCATGCCCTCGCCGACCCGCCACTGCGGCCCGTCCGGCGGGTGCACGTCGTTGCCGCGGCGCAAAGCAGCCTCCGCGAGGTCGAGGCACTGGTCGAGTCCGTAACTGCCGTAAGTGAGGTCGCCGTGCTCCACCTCGAAGTCGACGAAGTCGTCACCCGGCACGACGACGTTGCGGCGACGCAACTCGAACGGATCGATCCCCAGCTCCGCGGCCAGTTGGTCGAGCGCGGACTCCACCGCGAAGATGATCTGGCCCAGACCGTAACCGCGGAACGCCCCGGACGGCAGGTTGTTGGTGTAGACGGCCTGGGCATCCACCCGCTTGTTCGGCGACCGGTACAGCGCAACGGATTCGCTGCAGCCGTGGAACATCACCCCCACCGAGTGATTGCCGTAGGCTCCGGCGTCCGAGAGCACGTCGACGGCGAGCGCGGTCAGCTTTCCGTCGCCGCCGGCCCCGACCTTCACCGAGACCCGCATGGGATGCCGGCACGGTGCGATCGTGAACTGGTCGGAGCGGGTGAATTCATACTGCACCGGTCGGCCGGTGCGCAGCACGGCGAGGGCGACGAGATCCTCGACCAGCATCTCCTGCTTCGCGCCGAAGCCACCCCCGACGCGGGCCGTGAACACCCGGACCTGTGCGCGGTCGAGGGAGAACAGGTGAGCGAGTTCGTCGCGGACGAGAAAGGGCACCTGGGTGCTGCTGCGGAGGGTGAGCCGCCCGTCGGAGTCGAGCCAGCCGATGGCCGAATGGGTTTCGAGGTGGGTGTGCTGCACGCGTTGTGTCTGCCACGTGCCCTCGACCACCGCGCCGGTGTCCCGTGCCGCCGCGAGTCCGGCCGCGAGGTCACCGACCTCGCCGTGCACCTCGGCCACCAGGTTCCGGGCCGGATCCGCGATCCGGGACTCGGCGCCCTTGTCGCCGTGCAGCAGGGGTGCACCGGGGCGGCGCGCCAGGTCGGGGTCGAAGACCGGTTCGAGGACCTCGTACTCCGCCTCGATCAGTTCCACTGCGCGCCGGGCGATGTCGACCGAGTCGGCGACGACGGCCGCGACGCGCTGCCCCCGGAACCGCAGGATGGTGTCGAACACGTAGGTGTCGTCGGGGTCGTCGGTACGGAATTCGTGGCGGGCCGTGGAGTAGGCCACGTCGGGACTGTCGCGGTGGGTGAGCACCGCGTGGACGCCGGGCAGTCGCTCTGCGGCGGACGTGTCGAGGCGGGTGATGCGGGCGTGCGGATGCGGGCTGCCGAGGATCTGGATGTGCGTCAGCCCGTCGACGGCGAGGTCGAGCGTGTAGGGTTCGGCGCCGCACACCACGCGCGTGGCGGCAGGAGCGGGAATGGAACGGCCGAACGACCTACCAACACTGTCTGATTCGGTGGTGCAGACGCCGCCGACGGCGTCGCGAATCGCACGGTAACCGGTGCAGCGGCACAGATTCCCCTTCAGGGCGCGCGGCAGGTCGGCACGTTGCGCGGAGTCGAGCGCCGATGCGGTCACCACCATCCCGGGCGTGCAGAATCCGCACTGGAATCCCGCCGCGTCGACGAACTGCTGCTGCACGGGATGGAGTCGATCGGGACCGCCGAGACCGGCGGCGGTGGTCACCTCGCGGTTCTCCGCGCGATGCGCCGGCACCACACACGAATGCACCGGACTCCCGTCGAGCAGAACGGAGCACGCGCCGCAATCGCCGGCGTCGCAGCCCTTCTTGACCGCGAACCGCTGCTGCTCCCGCAGGAAGGTGCGCAGGCACTGACCGGGCCGGGGATCGGCATCCACCGTCTGCCCGTCGACCGTCAACTTCATTCCAGCTCCCTCCTGATCTCCTCGGCGAGAACTCCCGTGACGTGCCGACGCCAGTCCGCGGCGCCGTGGGCGTCGGTCAGGTAGTCGTCGACGGAAATCTGTTCCGACAGAGACCGGCTCAACAGGCCGGGGTCGGGGGGAGCGGGGAAACGCAGCACGAACGGCCGGATCGTGGACGCCGTGACGGTCAGTGTGAATCCGTCCGAGCCGACGCGTCCGACGAGCAGCGCACCGGACCGTCCGAGCGGCGAGTACGCGATCTTCCGCAGCGACGTGCGGCCCCGCAACGCGGCGGCGGGGAGGTGGATGCTGCGGATCAGTTCACCGGCCCCCAGTGTCGTGCGGCCTGCCCCGGTGACGAACCGGTCCACCGGAACCCGGCGTTCGCCACCGTCGGGGGCCCAGACCAGCGCCTCGGCGTCGAGCGCGCAGCACAGCGTGATCATCGCGCCGGCCGGGAGCGCCAGCGCGAGGTTGCCGCCGACGGTAGCGGTGTGCCAGATCTTCCACGACGCGACCAGCGACTCGGCGCACGGCCGGAACAGGCTCTTGGCCACCCACTCGGCGGGAAGTGGTGCGTCGCAGAGATTCTCGATGGTGCACGTCGCGGCGAGTTCGAGCTCGTCGTCGTGGACGGTGATCGCGGGCCAGTCGAGGGTGGCCAGGTCGACCAGCCGGGTGATCGTCGGTTGCGGTTCCGAATACAGCCAGGTGCCGCCCGCCAGGTATGCCGTTCCAGGTTCCGGGGCGGGCAGGTCGTCGCGGCTGCGCGGGGCCGAGATCTGCGTGACGAACGACAGGTCCATGGTGTCAGCCCGCCTTGCGCACCAGGGCGCGATGGGCCCGCTCGACCTCGGTGGCGACGTCGTCCTCGTTCACGGTGATCACTCTTCCACGCTCGACGACCGCCCGCCCGTTTACCAGAAGCAACTCCAGCGGCGGAGTGGCGCCGAGGACCACAGCCGCCACCGGGTCGGTGATACCGGAATGTGCGAGGGTGTCGACCCGCCACAGCGCGAGATCGGCCAGTTTGCCGGGTTCGAGGGAGCCGAGTTCGTCGTCCCGGCCGAGCACCCGGGCCCCGCCGCGGGTGGCGAGTTCGAGGGCGGTGCGCACCGTCATCGCCGCCGGGCCGCCGCGGGCCCGGGCGAACAGCACGGCGTGACGAGCCTCCTCGAGCATGTTGCACGCCTCGTTGCTGGCGGCGCCGTCGACTCCGAGCCCCAGCGGGACTCCGGCCGCGTGGAGGTCCCGGGCCCGGGCGATGCCGGCGCCGAGACGGGCATTGGACGTGGGGCAGTGGGCGACGCCCGTCCCGGTGCCGGCCAGGGTGGTGATCGCGACGTCGTCGAGGTGGACGGCATGGGCGTACCAGACGTCGGGTCCCACCCAGCCGAGTTGCTCCATGTACTGCACCGGGGTGCAGCCGAGCCGGTCGAGACAGAAGTCCTGCTCGTCAACGGTTTCCGCGAGGTGGGTGTGCAGTCGCACGCCGGCGGACCGGGCGAGGGCCGCGGCCCCGGTCAGCAGGTCGGCGGTGACGGAGAACGGGGAGCAGGGCGCCACCGCGACCCTCAGCATCGAGTCGGGCGAAGGGTCGTGCCAGCGGTCGATGAGGTCCTGGGTGCCCGTCAGGACGTCGTCGAGACGCTCCACGACCGAGTCGGGTGGCAACCCGCCCCGACTGTGGCCGAGGTCCATCGACCCCCGGCTGGGGTGGAACCGCAGCCCGACGGTCCGGGCGGCCTCGATCTCGGCGCCGAACACGTCGCCGCCGTCGCGCGGCACGACGTAATGGTGGTCGGTGGTGGTCGTGCACCCGTGCTTCGCCAGCCAGGCGAGACCGCCGGTGGCCGCGGTCCGGACGGCGTCGGCGTCGATGCCCGCCCAGATCGGATAGAGGGTGGTCAGCCAGCCGAACAGGGTGTCGTCGGCGGCGAGTCCGCGGGTGATCCACTGGTACAGGTGATGGTGGGTGTTCACCAGTCCGGGTGTCAGCAGGCAGCCGCGTCCGTCGACGACCCGTGCGCCCTCGATCACCGGGGCGGGACCGGCACCGACGTCGACGATGCGGTTGCCCCGCACCACCACGTAGCCGTCCGGATGCTCGGTGCCCACGGCGTCGACCGTGGCGACGTAGGCGCCGGAGACGACGACCGTGCCGGGGCCGGCGTTCATCAGCTGAGCCACCCCGCGTACGCGGACCACGCGGGGCCGGCGCCGGGTGCGTCGGACCGCTGCACCGTGGCCTGGATCAGGCCGTACGGGCGGTCGGCGGCGTGGAAGACCTCGTTGTCGTTCTCGACGCCGAAACGCGCGAGGTCGTGGGCGAAGTGGTGCTTGTTCGGGGCCGACAGGCGCACCTCCGCGAGCACGGGGTAACGCTCCAGGATCGCCTTGCCGATTTCGTACAGCGTCTGCTGCAGGGCGAGCGAATGGACGGTCGCGAACGTCGCGACGATCTGCTCCTTGATTCCGGCGTACACACTGTTCCAGTCCACGTCGGTGGAGACGAACCGCCACTGCACGACGAGCGACGTCGCCATCACCCGGTCGTGGGTCTCCTCGAGAATCGTGTACTCGTCCTTCAGGAATCCGAAGAACTCGCTGCCCGTGGACTTGAGGATCACCAGGTCCTTCAGACCGCCGACCACCCACGTGCCGTCGGCGTCGACGGTGATCGCCGCGGTGCGCACCTCCTCGCCCTTGCGCACCCAGGTGTGGTCGTGTTCCGCTCCGTCGACCACCGCCCGCTGCCACGCGTACTCCTCGATCTCGATGCGAGCACCTGCGACCGGGGCCACGTCGTCCACGAAGTGCCGGGCCAGCGTCAGTCCGTACTCCTCGATGGAGTCGAGTCCCTTCTCCTTCGCGTAGGAGTACGCCGTCTGCTTCTGGGTGTCGGTGGGCAGCACCGAACTCTGGTCGCCGGCGAGGTGCGCCGCTGAGAAGTCGCCGCGCAGGCACGTCGACACGCTCACGTCCCGAATCTCGTGCCGGGGGGTGTCGCGGTAGATCCGCACGATTCGGTTCTCGGCCTTGCCGTACTGGTTGTCGCCCAGAACGATGGCGCCGGTGAGGTCGGTCATTCTTCAGCTCCCGCGGTAGGTGGAATAGGCGAACGGGGACAACAGCAACGGGACGTGGTACCCGCGCTGGGGGTCGTCGAGGACGAACGTGACGGTCACCTCCGGGTAGAACGTCTCCCGGCCGCGGGCGGCGAAATACTCACCGGTCGCGAAGACCAGCGAATACGTCGCCGCGGGCAGACCCTCCGGCGCGATCTCGGCGACGCGGCCGTCCGAATCGGTCACCGCGCTCGCGAGGACGCCGCCGTCGGGGGACACCAGTTCCACCCGCACCCCGGCGGCGGGTGTGCCGTCGGTGGCGTCGAGTACGTGGGTGCTCAGGATCTTGGACATCAGTCTCCGTTCTCGCCGAGAAGGCGGTCCAGGCGCAACCGGTTGATGGCGGCCAGTTCGGTCCGCAGGATCCTGCGTTCCGTCGCGGCGTCGTTGCCGAGACGCGCGTGCAGCACGTCGAGCAGTTCCTGCGCCGACCGACCGGACGCGCACACCAGGTAGACGTGCCCGAACTTCTGCTCGTACTCCTCGTTACCCGCCCGCAGGCGTGCGCGGATCTCGTCGTCGGCGGACGCGACCGCCGACTGCTCGCGCGCGGACGACGGGTTGTCGGCGCGGTCGCCGATTCGCGGATGCCCGGCCAGGGCCGCGTCGACCTCGGGCTCGGTCAGGTCGGCGAGTGCGTTCTCGGCGGCGGTGTGCAGCGCGTCGGCGGACGGGAACGGCCGGGCGGCGGCCACCCGTCGCGCCCATGCTGTCGACGAGCAGCACTGCACGAGCAGGTCGACGGCCCGCGCGTCGCTCAGCGCGTTGAATGCGATCAGGCCGGGCGGTTCGGTCATGAGGGCTCCTCGCTCGTGCGCCTTTTCGGTACCTCCGGCTACCACTATGGCGCACGGGTCGGGTCAGCGACCGAAACCTTCGAGCAGTCCGCTGTACTTCTTCGGCAGGGGAGCCGCGAACTCGCCGCGTGCACCGGTCCGCAGTCCGAGCGTCACGAGGGACTGCACCATGAGGGTGGCCGCCGCCACGCCGTCGACCACCGGCACCCCGAGTTCCGCGGAGATGACGGCGCACAGGTCGGCCATGCCCGCGCAGCCCAGTACGATCGCGTCGGAACCGTCCCGGTCGAGGGCGGCGCGGCACGCCTCGGTGATCACCTTCACCGCGTCCGGGTCGCGGTCGAGGTCGAGGACCGCGATCTCGCACGCGTGCACGCCGAGGCAGAAGCGTTGCATGCCATACCGTTCGGCGAGTTCCCACGCCCGCCCCCGGGTGCGCGCCAGTGTCGTGACGACGCTGAACCCGCGGCCCAGGAAGCTCGCGGTGTGCATGGCCGCCTCGGCGATGCCGAGGACGGGGCCGGAGGCCAGTTCGCGGGCCGCGTCGAGGCCCGGGTCGCCGAAGCAGGCGATTACGTACCCGTCCACGCGGGCCTCCTCGCCGCGTGCGATCTCCTCGAGAAGTCCGGGGACGCTGAGTGCTTCGTCGTAGTGACTCTCGATCGAGGCGGGGCCCATCTGCGGGCTCACGGCCTCGACGAGCGTCCCCGGCCCGGCGACGGAGCGGGCGCAGTCGCCGATCTTGTCGGTCATCGCCCGGGTGGTGTTGGGATTGACGATCTTGATGTGCACGTTCCCCGACCTACGCCTCGACCGTTGCGGTGCGGTGCGCACGACGCGCGCCGGTGGACAGCGCGAGGTAACAGAGGAATCCGATGCCCATGCCCAGGAACCACGAGTACTGGGCGGCGCCGGCCATGCCCCACACGTCGAGTCCGAACGGCTGTGCCTTGAGGATCACCGGAATCATCGCGACGAGCGCGCCGATGACGGTGGAGGTGATCGCAGCGGGGTTGTAACCCTTTCTATACCAATATGTTCCGTCGTGCGACATGGTGAACATGTCGTCGAGGATCACCCGCTGCCTGCGCACCAGGTAGTAGTCCGCGATGAGGATTCCGAACAGCGGGCCGATGAAGGCGCCGAGCGTTTCGAGCGTGTAGTGGATGACCTCGGGGTTGTTGTAGAGGTTCCACGGGGTGATCAGCACCGAACCGACGGCGGCGATCATCCCGCCCGTACGCCAGCTGATGCGCTGCGGGCTGACGTGCGAGAAGTCGAAGGCCGGGGACACGAAGTTGGCGACGATGTTGATGCCGATGGTGGCGACGATGAAGGTGAGCAGGCCGAGGACGACGGCGAACAGGTTGTCCATCTGCGCGACCGTTTCGACCGGGTCGGTGATCAGGCGGCCGTACACGGGCAGGGTCGCGGACGCGGTGACGACGGTGAGGATCGAGAAGAACAGGAAGTTCACCGGGAGGCCGAGGAAGTTGCCGCGCTTGACCGCGCCGAATGTCTTTCCGTACCGGGAGAAGTCGCCGAAGTTGAGCATCGGTCCCGAGAAGTACGACACGACAAGGGCGATCGCGCCGAGCACCACGGGCACTGCCGACCATCCGGTGTAGTTCACCTCGCCGAGGTTCAGGCTGATGTTCGACCAGCCGGCCTCGCTGATCAGGTAGATGGCGAGCATCAGCATCACGACGTACACCGCGGGGCCGCAGAAGTCGATGAACTTGCGGATGCTCTCCATGCCGCGCCAGAAGACGAGCGCCTGCAGCACCCACATCGTCATGAACCCGGCCCAGCCGAGCGCCGACAGTCCGAGGAATCCGTGCTCGTGCACGTCCGCCCAGGGCGCGAGGCCGGGCCAGATCTTCAGGCCGAGGATCACGAACGCGTGCGACGCCAGGTAGGTCTGGATTCCGTACCACGCCACCGCGATGAGGCCGCGGATGACGGCCGGGACGTTCGCCCCCAGCACGCCGAAGGCGCTGCGGCACATGACCGGGTAGGGGACACCGGCGACCTGGCTGGGCTTGGCCACCAGGTTCGCGAACACGTTGACGATCGCGATGCCGACCACCAGGGCCACGAGGACCTGCCAGCTGGTCAGTCCGAGCGCGAACAGGCTGCCCGCGGTGACGTACCCGCCGACGCTGTGCACGTCGGACATCCAGAACGCGAAGATGTTGTACGACGACCACGACTGGGTCTTCAGCGGCGCGAGGTCGTCGTTGGTCAGTCGCGGGTGATAGCCGGGCTTGATCAGTCCGGCGCCGGCCAGGTGTGCACCGGGAACGGTTTCCCCTTCGGGGGAGGACGCTGTCTGAGTCATCGTTTTGCTCCCTGGTGCAGTCCGGAAAAAGACTGCTTCGACGTGAGGGTGCCCCGGTGAAAAGCACACCACCGAAGCGCTGGGAGCAAAAGTAGTTTTCGGATATTTCCTGACTGTGACGGCGAAGATATATTCTCGGGGGCGCCCGAGCGGGCCGAGAATATATCTTGCCGGAGTGCCTACCCGGGCGTGTCCCGGAAGATTCCGGTGTCCGTGGGCAGGGCCGCGATCACCGTGTCGAGTTGTTCGTTGTGCCGATCGGTGGCCGCCTTCAGCGCCGCGGCGTCCCGGGCGAGGAACGCCGCGAGCATGTCGCGGTGCCCGAGGTGCAGCCGCAGCCGCTCCGGCGTCCCCACCTGCGACATCGGCTGCACCGGCTCGGTGATGTTCCACGCCGCCTCGAACATGTGCAGCAGCCGCTGCATCCGGCACGGTGACGCGAGGGCGAGGTGGAAGTTGCGGCTCTCCCGGTGGTACGCGGTCAGGTCGTCCTCGAGAACCGACCGGTCGAGTGCCGCGTACGTCTCCCTGGCCCTCGTGTCGTCGGCCTGGTCGGCGAGGGTGATCGCCACCGAGTGCGCCGCCGACTCGAGGACGCCCCGCACCAGGTAGAGCTCCTCGAGTTCGTCCACGGTCAGCCGGGCGACCGTGTACCCGGAGTTGGCTCGGTGATCGACGAGGCCCTCGCCGATCAGTGTCTTCAGCGACTCCCGGATCGGGATCCGGCTGACACCGAAGTGCTCGGCCACCTCGTCCACCGGGATCGGGGTGCCCGGCGGGGCGCCGCCGCTGAGGATCACCCGGCGCAGTTCCTCCAGGATCACGGTCTGAGAGCTGCCGGGATCCCGGTTGGCCAGGTTCGTGACCAGCAGCGACGGTCGTCGCGGGGGCATCGGGGCCGTCCTCAGGCGGGGTGGACGGCGCGCCAGTGGCGGGCGATCTCGATGCGCCGGGCGACCCAGACGCCGTCGTGGGACTGCACGTGGTCGAGGAAGCGCTCCAGCGCCGCCGTGCGGGCGGGCCTGCCGACGATGCGGCAGTGCAGGCCCACGGACAGCATCTTCGGCGCCCCGGCCGTCCCCTCCGCGTACAGGACGTCGAACGCGTCCCGCAGGTGCGCGAAGAACTGCTCGCCGCTCGGGAAACCGCCGGGGGACGCGAACCGCATGTCGTTGGTGTCGAGGGTGTACGGCACCACCAGGTGGTCGACGAGGCCTTTCCCGGGGGCGTCGACCTTCACCCAGTACGGCAGGTCGTCGGCGTACGAGTCGGAGTCGTACTCGAAGCCGCCGTGCTCGACCACCAGTTTCCGGGTGAGCGGGGAGTCGCGGCCGGTGTACCAGCCCAGCGGGGCCTCGCCGGTGAGATCCCGCAGGATGTCCACCGCCTCGGCCAGGTCTCTGCGCTCGGCGTCCTCGTCGGAGAGCTGGTACGACTTCCACCACAGACCGTGGCAGGCGATCTCGTGGCCGAGTTCGCGAAAGGCGCTGACGGCCTCCGGGTTCCGCTGCATCGCCTTGGCTACCGCGAAGATCGTCAGCGGCAGCCCGCGCCGCTCGAACGCCCGGAGCACCCGCCACAGTCCGGCGCGGGAACCGTATTCGTAGATCGATTCCATGCTCATGTGCCGGTTCGGAAACGCCTGCGCACCGACCATCTCCGACAGGAACGTCTCCGAGCCCTGGTCGCCGTGGAGGACGTTGTTCTCGGCGCCCTCCTCGTAGTTGAGGACGAACTGGACGGCGATCTTCGCCCCGCCCGGCCACTGCGGATCGGGCGGGTGCTGCCCGTATCCGACCAGGTCACGAGGGTAGTTGGTGTCGAAACCGTGGGTCATGATTCCAAGCCTGCCCGACCCGCCTCGGTCAGGGAACCCCACAACCGCAACCGCGCCATGCCGCCGTCCGGGAAGATGTCGAGCCGGGCGTCCGTGACGGGCCGATCACCGTCGATGACGAAGCGGTGCCTCGTGTCGGGCTGCAGACGCGTCCGCGGGAGCAATTCCACCCACTCGCCGTCCCCGTCCCGTCCGAGCAGGCTCGCCTCACCTGGGGCGTTGCCCAGGAAGTACGACGTGTCGATCTCGGCCAGCGACACCGTGCCCTGGGCGGCGAGCCGGATCTCGACCCAGTCGTTGCCGTCGTCGCGGCGGCGGGACGTTTCCCAGCCGTCGCCCATCACCCGGGCGAGGCCGGGGAGCAGCATGTTCTGCGGCGATCCGTAGAACATGTTGGAACAGGACGTGACTCGGGCACCGTTCTCGAGCGCCGCGAGATCGACGGGGCCCGCATCGAGAAAACGCGGGTCGGGGCGGCCCTCGCCGTGCACCCGCAGGCGGGCGACGCCGCCGTCCGGGTGCATCGTGAGCTTCACGTGCGTCCACCGAGCGCCGGAGTCGACCGCGAACGGATTCTCGGTGTCACCCTCGACGGGGCTGCGCTCGACGATCGTGGTCCAGTCGGCGCCGACCAGTTCCTCGGCGGACGGGTAGCCGTCGACGGACGCCGCCTGCACCGAGATCTCCGGCGGATAGTTCCCCTTGAACCAGGCGGTATCGACCACGACGCCGCGCACCACGCCCGGAACCCCGAGCCGGACGATTGCCTCGTCCGTGCCCGCCACCCGGCGGCGGCGGGTCTCCCAGCCGTCGTACACCTGACCCTTGTGGCCGAACGTCGCCGGCTGGTACACGGCGGCCGTGGGGCGGATGAGGTTCTCCCGCTCGGCGAACAACTCGTCGTTGGCCCACACGACGGCGCCGCCGAGTGTGCGTACGGCCAGGTCCGGAAGACTCCGGAAGCTGGGCGGGGTCAAGGCGTTCGGGGTCACGGGTGCTGCTACCTCCTGATCGGGCGTGGGCCAAGTGTAGGACCTCGGAGGGGTGGTGCGGGTGGTCTGCCGGACGCGGGGAGGCGCTCAGCTCTCGGGAACCACCGCCCGGGTGAGGAGGTCGCGCAGCGTGTCCACCGTGCATCCGGGCGCCTGCGCGCGGACCGCGTCCTCGTCGAACGCGCCGCACGCCAGCCCCCGCAGCACCACCGTCGCGAGAGCCTGCGCGGTGGCCGGCTCGTCCATCACCCCGCCGCCCTGGCGGTCGAGGTAGGCCTGCAGACGGGTGGCCGCGGCGGGCAGCGCGTCGCGGTAGAAGTCGAACGTCGCGAGCCAGCGGGTGATCAGATGCCCGGGATGCATGTCCCACCCCTGGTAGTACCCGCGTTCGAGCGACCGGGTGACGAGCCGGTAGTGCCGGGCGAGCGCGGCGCGGATCTCCTCGTCGCTGCCCTGCGGGACCACCTGGGTGGACCCGTCGCACACCCACACCCCGGTCTGGGCCGCGGCCACCAGCATCACGGACTTGGCGTGGTCGGCCACCGGGTGCTCGAGCGACTGGAATCGGGAGGCGATCCCGCAAGCCGCGCTGTAGTCGTAAGTGCCGTAGTGCAATCCGGTGCAGCGCCCCTCGGCGAGCTGGATCGCCTTCGCGACGGTCACGGTGCCGTCCGGCCCGAGGACGGCCTGCGGGCTCTCGATCTGCAACTCGAAGCGCAGCGACCCGTCGGGGAGCCCGTACGCGCTCTCCAGTTCCTCACACAGCGCGACGACGGCGGTGACCTGCTGGGCCGCACGCAGTTTCGGCACGGTGAACACGAAGCCGTCGGGAACCCCACCCGCGCCTTCGAGGACCAGTTCGAGCGTCCGGATGCCGCGGCGGCGCTCGTGCGGCGCCAGCCCCTTCGCGCGGATACCCAGCGACCGCGGGCCCGACGGGGCGGACGAGAGCTGTCGCAGCGTGCGACCCGTCTCCAGCGCGGCCGCGTCCTCGACGTCGTCGCTCCGCCAGCCGTAGCCGTCCTCGAAGTCGATCCGCAGATCCTGGATCGGGCAGCGCTCGAGCGTCGCGCGCACGTCGGGAAGCGCACCGGTCGTGCCGATTTCGGACAACGCGCCGGTGTACCTGTCCAGCAGTTCGACAGCCTGCTCGCCCCACACCCTCGGGGTGTCCGGGCCGGAGTCCGCCGCGCTCACGTAGACGGTGTGGATGGGCTGCGGTTGCTGCCGATCACCCGGAAAGGCCGCCGCGAGGTCGCTGTCGACGGGTGTGAGGAGTGCGTCGACGCGGTCGAAACCGCTGTCCGGGAGACGGCTGAGGTACTGGGGGTTCACGTCACGATCTTCGCAGAAATGCGGGATTCCCGTCGCCTCGTCTGCCAGGTTCGGGCCCTCGCGCCGCGCAGTCTTCCTCCTCACATCGGCTTGTCGCCCGAGACTCTCCGTTCGTAGTGTCTCCTCCCGTGGAGGTAGAGGTTCTGCTGGACGAAGCGCAGCGCTCGGCCGTGGCCGTCCTGGACGAGACCGCCGACGGCCTGGCGCAGGGCAGGCCCGGGGTTCGCGGCGTGTATCTCTGGGGGCCTGTGGGACGTGGCAAGACGTGGCTGATGGATCGCTTCCACGCGGCCTCGGAGGTCCCGAGCCGGCGCGTGCACTTCCACGCGTTCTTCCGCCGCCTCCACGCCGACGCACACACGCTGGGGTCCATCGACCTCGCGATCGACGCGGCGCTCGGGGACGTCCGGCTACTGTGCTTCGACGAGTTCCACCTCCACGACGTCGGGGACGCGATGCTGGTCGCGCGGCTGCTGGAGGCGCTGTTCGCTCGCGGCATCACGCTGGTGGTCACGTCGAACTATCCGCCCGAGGGTCTGCTGCCCAACCCGCTGTTCCATCACCTGTTCGCGCCGACGATCACCGTGCTCGAACGGAATCTGACCGTCGTGCGGGTGGGCGGTCCCGTTGACTACCGCACCGCGACCACGCCGGAGACCGGGTTCGCCGCCGGCCGGTTCGTCCCCGCGACCGACATCGAGGTTCCGGCCCCGTCGGAGCGGGTCGTCGTGTCCGTCGGCACACGCACCGTGACGGCCGCGGCGGTACGTGACCGGACGGTCTGGTTCGAGTTCGCGGCGCTGTGCGGCACCCCGACCGCGCCCGCCGACTACCTCGACCTGTCCGAACGGTTCGGCCACTGGGTGCTCATCGGCGTGCCCCGGCTGCGGGAGGCCGGCGCGCAGACCCTGCGACGCTTCGCGAACGTCGTCGACGTGCTGTACGACGGCGGCACCGCGCTGACCGTCGTGGCGGACGCACGGTGGGAGGAGATGTTCACCGGACTCGCGGGCACACTCGACGTCGATCGCCTGGTCAGCCCGGTTGTCGACGCTGCGCCGGTGACCGCCGAGACAGACCAGGGGGTCTGCCTCGGCGGGGGTGTGTCGATCAGACGTACCGGCTGTACGCGGGCAGATCCAGCTGGCCGTTGCCGGACAGTCCGATGACCACGACCTCCGGTTCGGTGACCGTGCGGGCGTGCGCGATGGCCGCGGCCACGCCGTGCGTGGACTCCGGCGCGGGGATGATGCCTTCGGCGCGGGCGAACAGCAATCCCGCGGTGAGAGCGTCGTCCTGCTCGATCGCGGTGGCCTCCATCAGTCCGAGGGCGACGGCGTGCGAGACCATCGGCGACATGCCGTGGTACCGCAGACCGCCTGCATGGATCGCAGGCGGTACGAAGTCGTTGCCCAGCGTGTACATCTTCAACAGTGGCGTGAGGCCCGCGACGTCGCCGAAGTCGTAGCGGTACTCGCCCTGCGTGAGCGACGGGCAGGCCGCCGGTTCACACGCGATGAGGCGGGTGGTGGCGCCCTCGCGCAGGTTGCGGCCAAGGAACGGGAAGGTCAGGCCGGCGAGATTGGAACCGCCTCCGGCGCAACCGAATACCGTGTGCGCGATCGGTTCGCCTGCATCCTCGAGCTGGGCCATCGCCTCCTGGCCGATCACGGTCTGGTGGAGCATGACGTGGTTGAGGACGCTGCCCAGCGAGTAGTGCGCGCGGGGGTCGTTCGCGGCCACTTCGACGGCCTCGCTGATCGCCATCCCCAGCGAACCCGTCGTGTCGGGGTGCTCGGCGAGAATCGCGCGGCCCGCCTCGGTGAGGTCGGACGGGGACGGATGGCAGATGCCGCCGTACGCCTCCATCTGGAGCCGGCGGTAGGGCTTCGCGTCGTAGGACGCGCGGACCTGCCACACCTCGACGTCGAGACCGAGCAGCGCACCGGCGAACGACAGCGACGCGCCCCACTGGCCCGCGCCGGTCTCGGTGGTGAGCTTGGTGGTGCCCTCGAGGGCGTTGTAGTAGGCCTGCGCGACAGCCGTATTCGGCTTGTGCGAGCCGACCGGGCTCACGCCCTCGTACTTGTAGTAGATCCGCGCCGGGGTGCCGAGCACCCGCTCGAGCCGATGCGCGCGCACCAGCGGCGACGGACGCCACATGCCGTAGATCTCCCGCACCGTTTCGGGGATCTCGATGTAGCGGTCGGTCGCGACCTCCTGCTCGATCAGGCTCGCCGGAAACAGCGGCGCCAGGTCTTCCGGTCCCAGCGGCTCCCGCGTCCCGGGATGCAGATGCGGCGGAACGGGTTCCGGAAGATCGGCCGCCAGGTTGTACCAATGCGTGGGAACGGCCGAGGGAATCGCAACCCCCAGAGGTTCCAATGAACGAGCCAATTCTGCTCCGGTTGCCGGGGACATCGTCAAGTAACTCTCCTTCGTGGATGGTGCGCCGGAGAACATGCTGCGCCGTCCGCGGCCGTGAACGAGTGATTTTCCCGGTCTCCGCGTGTCACGATGGAGGGGCAACTCGGGAGTGAGGATGCCGGACCGTCGGGTGATGAGCAGGATCGTCCACACGGTCGCCCTGCTGGCGGCCGTCGTGACGGCCACCCTTGTGGTCAGGGCGGTCCCCGCACCCGACACCCCCGCCACTGCGGCGGAGCCGAGTGCGGGGGCGACGCGGGCGTTGGTCGTGCTCTCGGCGATCGCCGTCGTCGTCGCGGCCATTGCGCTCGCGTCGGCCGTCCGTGGTGGCCGGCCCCGGGTCGCCCCCGACCCGCCGACGGTCGGGTCGACCGGGAACGCCGGGTCGTCGGTCTCCCGCAGGCACGTGGTCGGGTGGGCGGTGTTCGCCTCCCTTGTCGTGGCCGCGGCGTTCCTCCTCGGATCCGTCCGTGGCGACGAGCCTCTCGACCGTCAGCGGGCGACGACCAGCCAGGCCGCAGACGAGGGGGACGACCGAACCGGCGAGGTGGTGTCCACCGAGCCGGCCCCGCCGCCCGACACGGTCGCGGAGACCCGCGAGGACCTCGCGGAATTGTGGACCGCGGCAGCGATTGTCGGTCCGATCCTGGTGACGGTGCTGATCCTCGGTGCCGTGGCCCGGCGTCCCCTCAGATCCCGGGTCGGCGCCTGGACGGCGGCGAGTTCCCCCGACGCTCCGGCCGGCACGCAATCGTTGGCCCGGGCCGCGGAGGAAGGTCTCGCCGTGGTCGTGGCCCCCGGTCTGCCGCCGCGCGAGGCCATCATTGCCAGCTACGCGGCGATGGAGGACGCGTTGCGGGCGGCGCCGGGCGCCGAGCCGCGGGATTCGGACACGCCATCCGAAGTGCTCGCTCGCGCAGTCCAACTCGGAGCGCTGCGCTTCGAGGCGGCGGCACCACTGGTGCGCCTGTTCTCGGAGGCACGGTTCAGCCTGCATCCGATGGGTGAACATCACCGTGACGAGGCCGCGGATCTGCTGCGGCGCGTGCTCGAAGACGTGGGGAGCGACGCATGCTCGCCGTCGCGGTAATCGGTGTCGGAGCGGTACTGGCTGTGGAGGTTCCGCTGGTGGCCGCGGGCCGGTACGCTGCCGCGGTGCTGATCGCGGGAGCGGTGACCGCGCTGGTGCTGTTCGAGATTCGACGACGGATGGCACCCGCAGACGCCGACGCCGAAACGTCCGGTCCGGAAGCGGAACGGGCCGAGGCGGCGGCCCGTTGGATGGCGCGGACGGAATCGCTGATCAGCTGGGCGGACGGCACGCGCGGCGACTGGGATCACCATCTGCGTCCGCTGCTGGCGCGCGAATTCCAGCAGTCGACCGGACAGCGGCAGGGACTCGATCCCGCCGACACCGCAGCGGCGGGCGAGGTGTTCTTCGGCGACCTGTGGCGGTGGGTCGATCCCGACGGCGTGCGGCGCTTCGACAGGACGGAGCCCGGTCCGGGCCGGGACGTCCTCGACCGGATCCTGCAACGACTGGAGCAGCTGTGACGATGCCCGCCGAGGTCACCACCGCGCGCGCCCACGCGGTGCTGGCGGAGGTCGAACGGGCGGTGGTCGGCAAGCACGACGAACTCACGTCGATCCTGCTCGCCGTGCTCGCGGGCGGGCACGTGCTCATCGAGGACCTGCCCGGACTCGGAAAGACGTTGGTGGCGCGCTCTTTCGCCGCCGCGCTCGGGCTCGACTTCACGCGGGTCCAGTTCACCCCCGACCTGCTGCCCGCCGACCTGCTCGGCGCCACCATCTACGACATGCCGTCGGGGCGGTTCGAGTTCCGTCCGGGCCCGATCTTCACCAACCTGCTCCTCGCCGACGAGATCAACCGAACCCCGCCCAAGACCCAGGCCGCGTTGCTCGAGGCCATGGCCGAGGGGCAGGTCAGCGTCGACGGCACCACCCGAATGCTGCCGCGTCCCTTCGTCGTACTCGCCACCGACAATCCCATCGAATACGAGGGCACCTACCCGCTGCCCGAGGCGCAGCTCGACCGGTTCGCGCTCCGCCTGCGACTGGGGTACCTCACCGAGACCGACGAGCACGAGATGCTGCGCCGACGGCTCGATCGGGGATCCGCCGCCGCCGTCGTCCAGCAGGTGGTCGATGCCGCCGACCTCCTGGCGATGCGCGAATCGCTCGAACAGGTCAGCGTGCATCACGACGTCCTCGGGTACGTCGTCGCGCTCGCGAACGCCACCCGGCATCACCCGCAGGTCGAGGTGGGGGCCAGCCCCCGCGCCGAACTCGATCTCGTCCAGTTGGCGCGGGCCCGCGCCCTCCTCGCCGGCCGCGACTTCGTCATCCCCGAGGACATCAAGGCGCTGGCCGTTCCCGCTGTCGCGCACCGCATCAGCCTGCGCCCGGAGATGTGGGTGCGCCGCATCCGCAGCGACGACGTCCTCGCCGAACTGCTGCGCCGCCTGCCCGCGCCGAGGGCGCGATGACGGAGCATCCGCTCACGTGGCGGGCGTCGCCGGCAGCGCTCGCACTCACGACGTGTGCGGCCGTGGCACTGACCGCCGCGGTCGTGGGGCGGTGGTGGGAACTGATGGCGTTCGCCGCCCCGATGCTGGGCGCGCTCGGTGCACTGAGGTGGTTGCCGCGACCGGCCACACGTGTGCGGGTCGAGACGTCGGGCGACGTGCTGCGGTGCTTCGAATCCGAGTCCGCCCGGTTCTCGGTGGACGTGAGAGCGTGCGGCGGTGCGGCGGAACTCGCGGTGACCCCGGCACCGTCCGACAGCTACACGGTCGAGCAGGCCGGCGACGGCGAGTACCTGCTGTCGGCGGACCGGTGGGGTCGATACGATCCCGCCCTGATCGTCACGGCACGCGCGGGCGGCGGTCTGCTGACGGCGACGGCGCGGGTCCCCGTCACCGAATTGCGGATCTTTCCGCTCGCACCGCCGATGCCGACTCCGCTTCCGCACGCCCCGCTTCCGGACCGGATCGGCGCGCACAGCACCCGCCGATTCGGTTCGGGCGTCGAGTTCGGCGACATCCGGCCGCACGCCCCCGGCGATCCGCTGCGCAGCGTCAACTGGCCCGTCAGTGCCCGGCGCGGCAGGCTCCACGTGACCGAACGGATCATGGACCGCGCCGCGGACGTCGTCGCCGTACTCGACACCACCCCGCAGGCGCCCGGACCGGCGTCGGAGAGCCTGCAGCGGACCGTGCGCGGTGCGACACAGGTGGTGCAGGCGGCCCTGCAGCGCGGCGACCGGGCCGGGGTCGTCGCCCACGGGCTCCGGCTGCGATGGCTCGGCGCCGACATCGGGCGCAGGCAGTTCTACCGGATCCTCGACACTGTCCTCGACGCCGGCGGCACCTCCGTGCACGAGGTCGGCGGAGCCGCGGAAGGCACACTGGTCCCGCGGGTCGCGCTGCCGCCTCGGGCGGTGGTCATCGCGTTCTCCACCATGCTGGACACCGGCTTCGCGCTGTCGCTGCTGGAATTGAGGCGCCGAGGGCACGTCGTCGTGGCCGTCGACGTCCTCCGCGGCCCGCCGTTCGAGCACGAACTCGACCCGATGACCGGGCGGATGTGGCGGCTCGAACGCCGGAACATGTACCGGAACATGGGGGTACTCGGGGTCCCGGTGGTGGCGTGGGACGACGATTCCGCGCTGGACCTGGCGCTGACCCTCGCCGATCGCGGTCGTCGACCGTCGGGGGCACGCCGATGAGATGGGTTGCGGTGCTCGCGGTGCAGGGGGCGATGGTCGCGCTCGTCCTGGGCGACGCGTCCGCGCGCGCGGCGGCTGCGGCCGGGGTCGCGGCGACGGCGCTGCTGCTCGTCGCCTACGCCGGCCCGGCGCGGGGAATCCCGACGCTACTGCTGGGGGCGGTCGCCGCCGGCGCCGCGGCCGTTCTGGCAGCGGCACTGCCGGACCTGCCCGCGTGGGCGTCTCTGCTCGGGCCGGTCGCGGTGGTGGGACTGTTCGTCGCCGCGGTGTGGCCGTACGTCGGCGGACGCACCGCCCCCGACCGTCAGAACCGCCGGATGCCGTAGATGTGGAACTGCGACAGCGGCGCCAGCCCGACCGGCACGCCGCGTCCGTATGCGTTGAAGACCTGACCGAAGCCCGCGTAGATACCGATGTGCGACGCGTCGTCGTTGAGCACCACGATGTCGCCGGGAGCCAGCGCCCACAGTGGAATGGGGGCACCGACCTCGGCCTGCTCCCAGGTGGTGCGCGGCAGATTCACCCCCGCCTGCCGGAATGCCCATTGCACGAGACCCGAGCAGTCCCACGCGTCCGGACCCGTCCCACCCCACAGGTAGGGCTTGCCCGTCTGCGTCGTCGCGGCCGCGAGCGCGGCCAGCCCGGTCGGAGTGGGGATGGGCGTCGGGAGGACGGAGGAGCCCATCGAACTGCCGCCCGTGCTGCCGCTGTCGGAACTGCCGGCCACCGGTGCGGCATTGGCGGGTAGTGCGACGAGAGCGGTCGCACAGAACGCGAGAGCACCGGCAACGGCGGCACGGCGCACGGGACGGAGAGGACTGCGCTGGGACACGAGGTCCCCCCTTTGTTCGCTACTGCTCGTGAAGAGCCGTGGAACCGCCCCGACCATCGGTTGACACGTCTCGATGAGGTCACGGAAAGCGTACAAAGTGTTGCGGTGTCGTGCCTGGTAATTGCGAACATCCCGCCCGAACTGGGCGGATTCGGTCAAATTTCGGTAACTGTCACCCCTGTGCCAGTGTCAGCACCACGTCGGCCAGGGCCGGGGCGTCGTCGCGCTCGGGGACCGTCGCGGAGATGAGGAGTCTGCCCTCGTCCTTCCAGATCCGGGTGTGCAGTGTCTCGCCGGGGAACACCACGCCTGCGAACCGGACCCGGAACCCCGCGACCTGCGACACGTCCGCGTCGAGGACCGCGTCCACGGCCGCCTTGCACACCATTCCGTAGGTGCACAGGCCGTGCAGGATGGGGGCGGGAAACCCTGCGGCGGAAGCGAACTTCGGGTCGGAATGCAGGGGGTTGCGGTCGCCGCACATCCGGTAGAGCAGCGCCTGCTGCGGCAGGACGAGGGTGTCGACCTCGGCGTCGGCCGGCCGGTCGGGCAATGTGACGGATGTCGACGGTCCGCGCTCGCCGCCGAAACCGCCTTCGCCGCGGGCGAAGATGGACGACCGCCCGGTCCACAGGGGAGTGCCGTCGAGGTCGGTGGTCGCCGATTCCTGCACGATGACGGCGGCCTTGCCCTTGTCCCACACCTCGGCGATGCGGGTGGTGGTGCGGGCCTTGCCCTCCGGCGGAATCGGCCGGTGCACGGTCACGTCCTGGCTGCCGTGGACCACCTTGGCGAGGTCGATCTCGACTCCCGGGAACGATACGCTCGGCGCCTCGGTGGCATGGAAGTTCGCGGCGACCGTGGCGAACGTGGGGAGTACCTGCGGCGTCCCGTCCGTCAGGTAGCGCAATTCCTTCTCGTCGAGCGGGCGCGACCCGGCGCCGAGAGCGAGGTGGTAGTGCTGCACGTCGGAACTGGTCCAGGAGAACTCCTGAGCGGGCAGTTCGGCCCCGATGGCGATGTCCGGATCAATGGGCATTGGTGGCGTCTCCGGTCAGCTCGGTCTGGTCGGCTTTCGCGAGGATGTCGAGGACGGCGAGGTAGCCGAATGTCATTGCCGGGCCGATGGTCGCGCCGGGGCCCGCGTAGGTGTGGCCCATCACCGGGCCGCTGGCATTGCCCACCGCATAGAGGTTCTCGATGGTGCTGCCGTCTTCCCGGAGCACGCGGGCGTGGCGGTCGGTGCGGAGACCGCCCTTGGTGCCGAGGTCGCCCGGAACCATCTTGACGGCGAAGAACGGTGCCTTCTCGAGAGCGCCGAGGCTCGGGTTCGGCTTGTTGCGGGGGTCCCCGTAGTAGTGGTCGTAGCCGCTCTCGCCGCGGCCGAAGTCCTCGTCCCTGCCGTTCCTCGCGAAAGTGTTGAAACGCGAGACCGTTTCGGTGAGGGCGTCGACAGGGACGCCGATCTTTCCGGCCAACTCGGCGACGGTGCCTGCCTTGACGACGACACCGGCCTTCAGCCAGCGGCCGGGGAACGGGGAACGGGGGGTGACGCCGGCGAACGCGTACCGGTCGCGGTACCGCTGGTCGAGGACGAGCCAGCACGGGACGTTCTCGCCCGGTCCGTCGCCCTGGCCGTATGTCCCGCCGTACATCGCGTGCGTCGCCTCGACGTACGGCGCCGATTCGTTGACGAAGCGCCGGCCGGACTCGTTGATCATGATGCAGCCGGGCAGGCTCCGCTCGGACAGCGCGAACCACGGTCCGCCGGTGAGCGGGATGGACGGACCCCACCAGGCGTCCTCCATCAGATCGAGCGCGGCACCGAGCTTTTCGCCCGCCCAGATGCCGTCGCCCGTGTTGGCCTTCGCGCCGACGGTCCACTCGGTGCCGATCGGCGCCCGCTGGTACTTCTTGCGGGCCTCGTCGTTGTGCTCGAATCCGCCCGACGCGATCACCACGCCGCGGCGCGCGCGGAACACCTGCGGCTGACTGTCGACCGTGGCGGTGACTCCGCGGATCACGCCGTCCTCCACGTACAGGTCGGTGAGCGGGGTGTCGAGCAGGATCGGGACGCCGGCGGCCTTCAGTCCGGCCTGCAGTCCGGCGACGAGCGCCTGACCGCGGACGAGCAGGCGCTTGCCGGTGAGTTTGGCGCCGAGGAACCGGAGCCCGACGCGGGCGGCCCGCAGCGGACCGCGCGGGTTGCGCATCAGGAGATTCAGCCAGCGGTAATCCGCTTGGGTGATCACGAAATTCGACGGGGCCTTGACGTAATCGGGTTCGAGCTTCGCGAGGTCGGCGCCGAGTTTCCGGCCGTCGAACGGGGTCGGCTCGACGGACCGCCCGCCGAGCCGACCGCCGGGGGCCTCGGGATAGTAGTCCGAGTATTCGGGCACCCACTGCAGTTTCAGCGGGCTGTTCTTCAGCACGAACGACAGCATCTCGGGGCCGCGGTCGATGTAGGCGTCGATCCGGTCCTTCGGGACGACGTCGCCGATGATGCTGTGGAGGTAGGTCCGCGCGGCGTCGGTGGTGTCCTCGACGCCGGCGGCGATCAGCGCCTCGTTGTTCGGGATCCAGACGCCACCGCCGGAGCGCGCGGTGGAGCCACCGAAGTGCGCTGCCTTTTCGAGGATGACGACGCTGAGTCCCTTGTGGGCCGCGGTGAGGGCCGCGGTCATTCCACCGGCACCACTACCGACGACCACGATGTCGTATTCGTGCTTGCTCATGTAGAACACGTTATAGAATGATGGGGTTGTCAGTCCATCGTTTCTGCCAGGAAGTATTACTGACGTCAACGAAGAAGAACGAAACACGTTGCAGTGGAAACCGGTGGGCGTGCGCACGCACACGAACTTCAGGGAAGGCCTCACACCATGCTCTCGACGCAGCTACGCACCGAGTTGGCGGATCGGCTCGACGCCGCGGAGCGCGGCCGGGCCCCCATCGGCCCCCTGACCGCGGACCATCCCGACATCGACGTCGTCGACGCCTACGAGATCCAGCTCATCAACATCCGCCGCCGGCTGCAGGACGGCGCGAAGGTCGTCGGGCACAAGGTGGGCCTGTCCTCCCTCGCCATGCAGCAGATGATGGGCGTCGACGAACCCGACTACGGCCACCTACTCGCCGACATGGAGGTGTTCGAGGACCAGCCCGTCGACACCGCCCGGTTCTGCTTCCCGCGCGTCGAGGTGGAGGTCGCGTTCGTGCTTGGCGCCGACCTCCCCGGCGCAGGCTGCACCGAACAGGACGTCCTCGACGCCACGGTGGCGTTCGCGCCGTCCATCGAACTGATCGACAGCCGGATCACCGACTGGAAGATCACCCTGCCGGACACGATCGCCGACAACGCGTCGTCCGCCGGCTTCGTGCTCGGTAAGAACCGGGTACGGCCGGCCGACATCGACATCAAGGCCATCGACGCCGTCCTGACGAGCAACGGCGAGACCAAGGCCGAGGGCCGCAGCGACGCGGTGCTCGGCAACCCGGTGACCGCCGTCGCCTGGCTCGCGCAGAAGGTCGAGAGCTTCGGCGTCCGGTTGAAGGCCGGCGACATCGTGCTGCCCGGCTCCTGCACCCGCGCCATCGACGCGCACCCGGGCGATCACTTCCGCGCCGAGTTCAGTGGGCTCGGCACCGTATCCCTGCAGTTCAAGTAGGAGTCTGTTCATGACCAAGGCAAGCGTGGCGATCGTCGGCTCGGGCAACATCAGCACCGACCTGCTCTACAAGCTGCAGCGATCCGAGTGGCTCGAACCCCGGTGGATGATCGGGATCGACCCCGAGAGCGAAGGCCTGGCCCGGGCCCGAACGATGGGACTGGAGACGTCCGCCGAGGGTGTCGGCTGGTTGCTGAACCAGCCGGAGAAGCCCGACCTCGTCTTCGAGGCGACGTCGGCGCACGTGCACCGGGATTCCGCACCGCGGTACGAGGCCGCGGGCATCCGCGCCGTCGACCTCACCCCCGCCGCCGTCGGACCGGCCGTGGTCCCGCCCGCCAACCTGCGCGAACACCTCGGCGCCCCCAACGTCAACATGATCACGTGCGGCGGGCAGGCAACGATCCCGATCGTGTACGCGGTCTCCCGCGTCGTCGACGTGCCCTACGCCGAGATCGTCGCATCGGTCGCGTCCGTCTCCGCGGGCCCGGGCACCCGCGCCAACATCGACGAGTTCACCAAGACCACCAGCCGCGGCATCGAAACCATCGGCGGTGCGCAGCGCGGCAAGGCCATCATCATCCTCAACCCCGCCGACCCGCCGATGATCATGCGCGACACGATCTTCTGCGCGATCCCCGAGGACGCCGACCGCGCCGCCATCACCGATTCCATCCACCGCGTGGTCGCCGACATCCAGCAGTACGTCCCCGGCTACCGATTGCTCAACGAACCGCAGTTCGACGACCCGAGCGTCGTGTCGGGCGGGCAGGCGACGGTCACGACGTTCGTCGAGGTCGAGGGTGCGGGCGACTTCCTGCCGCCGTACGCGGGCAACCTCGACATCATGACCGCGGCGGCAACCAAGGTGGGCGAGGAGATCGCCCAGAAACTCCTGAGTGTGGAGGCATGAGCACGATGGTCGATTTCGACGGGGCGAGCGGAGCGACGGGAAATATGAGCAGCAGCTGGGACATCCGCGTCACCGACACCTCCCTGCGGGACGGTTCGCATCACAAGCGGCACCAGTTCACCGGTGACGAGGTCCGGGCCATCGTCGGCGCCCTCGACAGCGCCGGGGTCCCGGTCATCGAGGTGACGCATGGCGACGGACTCGGTGGGTCTTCGTTCAATTACGGGTTCTCGAAGGTGCCGGAGCAGGAACTCATCTCGATCGCCGTCGACACGGCGAGGAACGCGAAGATCGCGTTCCTGATGCTGCCGGGGCTGGGCATCAAGGACGACATCATCGTCGCCCAGGACAACGGCGCGTCGATCTGCCGCATCGCCACGCACTGCACCGAGGCGGACGTGTCCATCCAGCACTTCGGCCTGGCCCGCGACCGCGGTCTCGAGACCGTCGGCTTCCTGATGATGGCGCATTCGATTCCGCCGGAGAAGCTGGCCCGGCAGGCCCGGATCATGGCCGACGCGGGCTGCCAGTGCGTGTACGTCGTCGACTCCGCGGGCGCGCTCGTGCTCGAACAGGTGTCCGACCGCGTCGAGGCGCTGGTCCAGGAACTCGGCGCCGACGCCCAGGTGGGTTTCCACGGGCACGAGAACCTCGGCCTCGGTGTGGCGAACTCCATCGCCGCGGTCCGGGCGGGTGCCAAGCAGATCGACGGCAGCACACGGCGATTCGGGGCCGGGGCCGGAAACGCACCGGTCGAGGCGTTCGTCGGCGTGTGCGACAAGATCGGCGTCAAGACGGGCATCGACTTCTTCGCGATCGCCGACGCCGCCGAGGACGTGGTGCGTCCGGCGATGCCCGCCGAATGCCTCCTCGACCGGCAGGCGCTGATGATGGGGTACGCCGGCGTCTACTCGAGCTTCCTCAAGCACGCCGAACGCCAGGCCGAACGGTACGGCGTCTCGTCGGCCGAACTCCTCGTCCGCGCGGGCAAGCGCAAACTCGTCGGCGGCCAGGAAGACCAGCTGATCGACATTGCCCTCGAACTGCAACGCGAGCACCTGTGAGTACTTATTAACCGCCTGCGGTTAATAAGTACTCACGGTCAGCGGGCGGTCTCCCACAGCCCGACGACGTTGCCCTCGGAGTCGGTGAAGTACGCGGCGAAGCCCATGTTCCCGACGGGAGTCCTGCCGGTGACGGTCTTCCCGCCGAGGGATTCGACCTTCTCCAGGGCCGCGTCGATGCTCTCGACGTCCACGGTGACCACGGGGGAGGTCACCTCGCCGCGCTGCATCATGCCGCCGTTGATGTACCCCGGCTCGTCGGGCATGCCGCTCTCGCCGACGGGGCCGGTGGTGACCATGCTGTAGTCCATGTCGGGGATTTCGGCGATGGCCCACCCGAATGCGTCCCGATAGAACGCTCGTGCGCGGTCACCGTCGTCGAAGGGGATCTCGAAGTGCACGATTCGACCTGTCATGGCACGCCTCCGGGGTTCGGCTGACGCCGCCGCGTCCGACGGCTCATTCCAGCGTAAGCGCCCGATATGACATTCGTGCAGACAGACTGCACTGATGTCACATCGGGCGATCTACCCGGGCGCGACGGCGCCGACGACTATTCGACGCGATCCCGCACGTCGATGAACCCCTCCATCACCGCGTGGTTGATGCTGTCCCACAGTCGTGGACACCCCTCCCGGAGTGCGGTGGACTGCCCCTCGCCGACGGCGTCCCGGAATGTCGGGCACGTCTTCGCCGGGTCGTCCGTCCACTGGACGCTCGTGTGCTCGAGGCTGTTCTTGCGCACCAGCACACAGGTGCCGCACGTGCGGCACTCGACTTCGTTCATACCGTCGTCGAGGTAGGTGGCCTTGTCGGCCACCGTCTGCGCATGAATGGCCTCGAGCCGCGCAGGCTGCCCGGCGAAGTCGGGAGCTTTGGCCCATTCGGTCGAGGCACTCATCGTCAGACCTGCGCTTCCCTGTTCTCACGTTCGGCCTTCTGCCGGGCCAGGTTCTCGTCGACCTCGTGCTGCCAGGCCTCGTTGGCCTTGGTGGTGTCGACCTCGAATTCGAAGCGCTGCGTCATCTTGTCGGTGACGTCGGCGACGTCGACGTAGAACTGGTCGTACCAGCGTCGCAGCTGGTAGACGGGACCGTCTTCGTCGCACAGCAGGGGGTTGTCGATCTTGGTCTTGTTCTTCCAGATCTCGACGTCCTGCAGGAAGCCCTCGGCGATGCCCTCGGTGAACTTTGCGGCCAGCTTGTCGGCCGTCTCGTCGTCGATGCCGGTCGGCTTCTTGACGGTGACACCGTATTGGAGCACGAACGAATTGTTCGTCACCGGGTAGTGGCAGTTGATGAGGACGCTCTCGACCTCGTACCCGCCGTAGCTGTTCCACAGCGGGTTGATCATGTAGGACGGCCCGTAGTACGCGGCCTCGGAGCGCAGCAGCGACTCCATGCCGTACTGCGTCGCCATCCCGACGTCGGGGCGGCCCTTCGTGTTGAGGTACTGCGTCGCGATGTGGCCCTCGAAGACGTTCTTGAAGTACGTCGGGAACGCGTAGTGGATGTAGAAGAAGTGCGCCATGTCGACGACGTTGTCGATGATCTCGCGGCAGTTGGAACCCTCGATCAGCATCGAGTTCCAGGTCCAGTCGGTCCATTCGTCGCTGTAGGCGCCCTCGATGCGGGGGATGGTCACGTTCTCCGGCGGGGGATTGCCCTCGGGGTCGTTCCAGACGAACAGCTGACCGTTCTGCTCGAGGGTGGTCCAGGCCCGGGTGCGGGCGATCGGAGGAACCCGGCGTGCGTAGGGGATGCTGGTGCACTTGCCGTTGCCGCCCCAGCGCCAGTCGTGGAACGGGCAGGCGATGGAGTCGCCCTTCACGGTGCCCTGCGACAGGTCGCCGCCCATGTGCCGGCAGTACGCGTCCAGAACCTTCAGTTCGCCCTTGCTGTCGGCGAAGACTACGAGTTTGGTGCCGAATGCCTCGATCGAATGCGGTTTGCCGTCCTTGAACGTCTTGGTCAAACCGAGGCAGTGCCAGCCACGCGCGAAGCGGGTCTGGACCGTGCCCACATCGATCTCGCGAATCTGCGCCATTGTGCCCTCACATCCCTTCATACTGTTAGTAGAACACGTTATAGAACTTCGTCCCGATCCGCCAGATTATCGAGGGACTTCTTCCAGACCCGGGCCGTCAAACAGCGCCTTTGCTGCTATCTCGACATAAATGGGAACGTGTTCTAGTCTCAGAAGACAAGTGAACCATCGAACGAGACAGGAGCGTCCTGTGGGTGACCATGACAGTCACGAGGTGATGCAGCGGCTCGACGCACTACTGCCGACGCTGCGTGAGCGGGCGCAGGAGACCGAGGATCTCCGTCGCATCCCCGACGATTCCATGAAGGCGCTGCAGGAGACCGGGTTCTTCCGGTTGCTCCAGCCCGAACAGTGGGGTGGCTACCAGGCGGATCCGGTGCTGTTCTACTCCGCCGTGCGGAAGATCGCGAGCGCCTGCGGTTCCACGGGCTGGGTCTCGTCGATCATCGGTGTCCACAACTGGCACCTCGCGCTGTTCTCCCAGCAGGCCCAGGAAGACGTGTGGGGCAACGACACCGACGTCCGCATCTCGTCGTCGTACGCACCGATGGGCGCCGGACAGGTCGTCGACGGCGGATACACGGTCAACGGCGCGTGGGCCTGGTCGTCCGGCTGTGACCACGCCACCTGGGCGGTGCTCGGCGGACCGGTCATCAAGGACGGCCGCCCCGTCGACTTCGTCAGTTTCCTGATCCCCCGGGGGGACTACCGGATCGACGACGTATGGAACGTCGTGGGGCTCCGTGGAACCGGCAGCAACACGGTGGTGGTCGAGGACGTGTTCGTCCCGACGCACCGCGTCCTCAGCTTCAAGGCGATGAGCACCCTCACCGCTCCCGGGCTCCAGCGCAACACCGCGCCCGTCTACAAGATGCCCTGGGGAACAATCCATCCCACCACCATCTCCGCACCGATCGTCGGGATGGCGTACGGCGCGTACGACGCGCACGTCGAGCACCAGGGAAAGCGCGTCCGCGCGGCGTTCGCCGGTGAGAAGGCGAAGGACGACCCGTTCGCCAAGGTCCGCATCGCCGAGGCGTCGAGTGACATCGACGCCGCCTGGCGCCAGCTGTCCGGCAACGTCGCCGACGAATACGCGCTGCTCGTCGCCGGCGAGGAGGTCCCGTTCGAGCTGCGGCTGCGGGCCCGCCGTGACCAGGTGCGGGCCACGGGCCGTGCCATCTCGTCGATCGACAAACTGTTCGAGAGCTCCGGCGCGACCGCGCTGGCCAACGGAACACCGCTGCAACGCTTCTGGCGCGACGCTCACGCCGGACGCGTCCACGCGGCCAACGATCCCGAGCGCGCCTACGTCATGTACGGCACCGGCGAATTCGGTCTGCCCGTCACCGACACGATGGTCTAGGAGAACCCGTGACGACTACCGAAGAGGCCCTCACGTTCGAGTCCACCTCGAAGTTCGCCCAGGTCCGGCCGGACCTGACACTGCACTACCACGAGGCCGGCGTCGGCAACGACACCACGATCGTGCTGCTGCACGGCGGCGGGCCGGGCGCTTCGTCGTGGTCGAACTTCGCCAGGAACATCCCGGTTCTCGCCGAGAAGTTCCACGTCCTCGCTGTCGACCAGCCGGGATACGGGTTGTCGGACAAACCGACCGAGCACCCACAGTACTTCGTGCACAGTGCGTCCGCGTTGAAGGATCTGCTCGACACCCTCGACATCGGCGGACGCGTCCACCTGCTCGGAAACTCCCTCGGCGGCGGTGCAGCAGTGCGTTTCGCGCTGGACTACCCGGACCGCGCGGGCCGGCTCGTCCTCATGGGGCCCGGCGGGCTGAGCGTCAACCTGTTCGCCCCCGACCCCACCGAGGGAGTGAAGAACCTCGGCAAGTTCGGCTACGCGCCCACCCGGGAGAACCTCGAGGCGTTCCTGCGGATCATGGTGTTCGACCAGAAGCTGATCACCGACGAACTGATCGACGAACGGTTCGCGGCGGCAAGCACTCCCGAGTCGCTCGCCGCGGCGAAGGCGATGGGAAAGTCGTTCTCCTCGGCCGATTTCGAGCTCGGCATGCTGTGGCGCGACGCATACAAGCTGCGCCAGCGCGTGCTGCTGATCTGGGGTCGCGAAGACCGCGTCAATCCGCTCGACGGCGCGCTGGTGGCGCTCAAGCTGATCCCGCGGGCGCAGCTGCACGTCTTCGGCGGGTGCGGACACTGGGCGCAGCTCGAGAAGTTCGACGAGTTCAACCGTCTGGCAACCGATTTCCTCCTGGACGGGGGTAAGTGATGAGTATTCGTTCGCTGGCGTACATGCGCATCGAGGCCACGGACATGGCCGCGTGGCGCGAATACGGTCTCAAGGTGCTCGGCATGGTCGAGGGCAAGGGGGCCGACCCGGACGCCCTGTACCTGAGGATGGACGACTTCCCGGCGCGCCTCGTGATCGTCCCCGGGGACCACGACCGGCTGTCGGTGTCGGGCTGGGAAACGGCCAACGCCGCGGAGTTGCAGGAGGTCCGCGACAACCTGTCGGCGGCCGGCGTCGCGTTCAAGGAGGGCACGGCCGAGCAGTTGCAGGACCGCAGGGTCGACGAGCTGATCACGTTCGAGGACCCGTCGGGCAACACGCTCGAGGCGTTCCACGGCGCGGCTCTCGAACACCGGCGGGTCGTCAGCCCGTACGGGCACAAGTTCGTCACCGGTGAGCAGGGCCTCGGGCACGTCGTCCTCTCGACCACCGACGACGAGGCGTCGCTGCACTTCTACCGCGATGTGCTCGGTTTCCGCCTGCGCGACTCGATGCGGCTGCCCCCGCAGATGGTCGGGCGGCCCGCGGACGGCAAACCGGCGTGGCTGCGGTTCTTCGGCTGCAACCCGCGGCACCACAGCCTGGCGTTCCTGCCGATGCCCACACCCAGCGGCATCGTGCACCTCATGATCGAGGTCGAGAACTCCGACGACGTCGGGCTGTGCCTCGACCGTGCGCTGCGCAAGAAGGTCAAGATGTCGGCCACGCTCGGCCGGCACGTCAACGACCTGATGCTGTCGTTCTACATGAAGACTCCGGGCGGGTTCGACGTCGAATTCGGTTGCGAGGGACGCCAGGTGGAGGACGAGAGCTGGATCGCGCGGGAGAGCACGGCCGTCAGCCTGTGGGGTCACGACTTCAGCGTCGGGATGCAGCCGTGACCGAGGTGACCGGGGACGGGGCCGTCACGGCCGAGGCGATCGATCCGCGACGGTTCCGGACGGTGCTCGGCCAGTTCTGCACCGGTGTCACCATCATCACCACCCTCGACGGCGGTGAGCCGGCGGGGTTCGCGTGTCAGTCGTTCGCGGCGCTGTCGCTGGAACCGCCGCTGGTGTTGTTCTGCCCGACCAAGACGTCACGGTCGTGGGCGGCGATCGAGCGCAGCGGCATCTTCTGTGTGAACGTCCTGTCCGAGGAGCAGCAGTCGACGTGCGCCCGTTTCGGGTCCCGGGAACCGGACAAGTTCGCGGGAATCGACTGGACGGCGTCGCCGCTGGGTTCGCCGATCCTCACCGGTTCGCTCGCCCACATCGACTGCTCGCTCGAGAGCGTGCACGACGGCGGCGACCACTGGGTGGCGTTCGGCCGGGTCTCCTCCCTGAGCGAGATCAGGGAGGAGCGGCCGTTGCTGTTCTACCGCGGCCAGTACACGGGCATCGAACCGGACAAGACGGTGCCCGCACCGTGGCGCGACGACCTCGAGGCGTTCCTCACCACGTCGTCGGAAGACACCTGGCTCTAGCGTTCTAGACGGCGACGCCGATGTACTTGGTCTCGAGGAATTCGTCGATGCCGGTGGTCCCGCCTTCGCGCCCGAGTCCGGATTCCTTCACGCCGCCGAACGGCGCCGCCGGGTTCGACACCACGCCCTGGTTGAGTCCGACCATCCCCGATTCCAGCGCCTCGCACACGCGGATGCCGCGCTTGAGGCTCTCGGTGTACACGTACGCCACCAGCCCGTACGGGGTGTCGTTGGCCCGTTCGACGGCCTCGGCCTCGGTCTCGAACGTGCTGATCGCGGCCACCGGACCGAAGATCTCGTTGTGGCACATCTCGGCGTCGTCGGGCACGCCCGTGAGCACCGTCGCCGGGTAGAAGTTGCCCGGCCGGTCGAGTGCCGCGCCGCCGGTGAGCACCGACGCCCCGCGTTCGACGGCATCGGCGACGAGGCTGCCCACCTTGGCGACGGCGGCCTCGTCGATGAGCGGTCCGACGACGACGCCGTCCTCGGTGCCGCGACCGACCGGCAGCGCCTCCATCCGCTGGGTGAGCTTGCGGGTGAATTCCTCGGCCACCGAACTGTGCACGAGGATGCGGTTGGCGGCCGTGCAGGCCTGGCCGATGTTGCGCATCTTCGCGGCCATGGCGCCGTCGACGGCGTCGTCGAGGTTCGCGTCCTCGAACACGAGGAACGGCGCGTTGCCGCCGAGTTCCATGGACGTGCGCATGACCGTGCGGGCGCACAGTTCGAGCAGATGCTTCCCGACCTTCGTCGAACCGGTGAACGACAGCTTGCGGGCCCGGCCGTCGAGGATCAGGGGAGTGATCACCTCGTCCGGGCTGGACGTGGTGACGACGTTGACGACGCCGTCCGGAAGTCCGGCCTCGGTGAGGATGTCGGCGAGCGCCAGGATCGACAGCGGAGTCTGCGCCGCCGGTTTGATGACGGACGTGCAGCCGGCGGCGATCGCGGGCCCGATCTTGCGGGTGCCCATCGCCATCGGGAAGTTCCACGGGGTGATGAGCAGGCTCGGCCCGACGGGCTGTTTGGTGACGAGGAATCGCGACCCGCCGCCCGGCGCCGTCATGTAGCCGCCGTCGATACGGACGGCTTCTTCGGCAAACCAGCGGAAGAACTCTGCGGCGTAGGCGATTTCGCCGCGGGCCTCGGTGAGTGGCTTGCCCATCTCCAGTGTCATGACGAGCGCGAGCCGGTCGACGTTCTCGAGCAGCAACCGGTGCGCGTTCATGAGGATGGTGCTGCGCTCGCGGGGGGTGGTGTCCGCCCACGACGGTTGCGCCGCGACCGCTGCGTCCAGCGCCTCCCGTGCCTCCGACGCGTCGGCGTCGGCGACCGTGCACAGGATCTGTCCGGTGGACGGGTCGTGGACCGGCATGGTGCGGGCGCTGTCGCGCCATTTGCCGCCGATGAAGAGGCCGGTCTGTACGGATGCGATTGCTGCTTCCTCGAGCATGGTTACTCCCGATTCTCCGTTGCCGAAGTGACGTGGCCCATGTTATACAGATTGTTGACAATCTGACAATGCACTTGCCGACATTCGGCGGCGTCTACGCGTGGGAGGGTTCTCGTGACTCGGTTATCTCCACTGCTCGCACAGGCCACACCCGTGACGGTCGATCACGGAGAAGGCTGCTACCTCTACGGCACCGACGGTCGCCGCTATCTCGACTTCACCGCGGGCATCGGCGTCACCAGCACCGGGCACTGCCACCCGCACGTCGTGGAGGCCGCGCGCAGGCAGGTCGGCTCCCTCATCCACGGGCAGTACACGACGGTCATGCACCAGCCGATGCTCGAACTCGTCGATCGGCTGGGGTCGGTGTTGCCCCCGGGACTCGACTCGCTGTTCTTCGCGAACTCGGGAAGCGAGGCCGTGGAGGCGTCGCTCCGACTGTCGCGGCAGGCAACCGGCCGCCCCAACATCATCGTGTTCCACGGCGGATTCCACGGACGCACGGTCGCGACGGCGACCATGACCACGTCCGGCACCCGGTTCTCGGCCGGCTTCAGCCCGCTGATGGGCGGCGTCCACGTGGCCCCGTTCCCCAACGCCTACCGCTACGGCTGGTCCGAGGAAGAGGCGACGGCGTTCGCGCTGAAGGAACTCGACTACATCTTCGCGACGCTCACCGCGCCGAACGAGACGGCCGCGTTCGTCGTCGAACCCGTCCTCGGTGAGGGCGGCTACGTGCCCGGCAACACCGCGTTCTTCCAGGGACTCCGCGAGCGTGCCGACAAGTACGGCATCCTGCTCGTCATCGACGAGATCCAGACCGGATTCGGCCGCACCGGCAAATTCTTCGGGCACCAGCACTTCGACGTCCGGCCCGACATCATTACCATCGCCAAGGGGCTGGCCAGCGGGTTCCCGCTGTCGGGCATCGCGGCGTCCGAGGAACTCATGGCCAAGGGCTGGCCGGGGTCGCAGGGCGGGACGTACGGCGGCAACGCCGTGTCCTGCGCGGCCGCGGTCGCGACGCTCGAGGTCATCGAGAAGGAAGACCTCGTCGCCAACGCCGCCGCCCGCGGCATCCAGCTGCTCGAGGGTGCGAGGCAAAAGGCCATCGAGGGGATCGGCGACGTCCGCGGCCTCGGACTGCTGGTGGGCAGCGAATTCACCGCCGCCGACGGTAGCGCGGACCGTGCGAAAGCGGCTGCGGCGCAGCAACTGGCCGCGAAGAAGGGGCTGCTGTTGTTGACCTGCGGCGCCCACATGAACGTGGTACGGATGATTCCACCGCTCATCGTCACGTCGGAACAGATCGAGGATGCCCTGAAGATTTGGTCCGAGGTTCTCGACGAAGTGTGACCCGCACCTGTGAGTACTTGTTAACCGCGGGCGGTTAACAAATACTCACACGCTCCGAAGGAGGCATCATGGCTCGCTACATCACCATCACCCTGGACAAGCGCGGCGTGACGTGCCGCGCCCGGCTCCTCGACGAGGACGCGCCGCTCACCTGCGACGCGGTGTGGGACGTGCTTCCGCAGAGTGGCGACGCGTACCACGCCAAGTACGCGCGCAACGAGGTGTACACCCTCATCCCACGGATCACCGCGGCGCCGCGGCGGGAAAATCCCACCGTCACACCGATTCCCGGCGACGTGTGCCTGTTCGACTTCGAGCCCTGGGAGATCGGCAACTCCGCCTACGGGTACGAGCCGGGCTCCGAGGCGCACGCCGCGCAGGGCGCCACCGACCTCGCGATCTTCTACGGCCGCAACAATCTCCTGCTCAACGGCGACGTCGGCTGGGTGCCGGGCAACGTGTTCGCCGCCATCGAGGAGGGACTGCCGGAATTGGCGGCCGCGTGCAACGACCTGTGGATGCGCGGGGTCGAAGGCGAGACGATGAGCTTCGCCCGAGCCTGACGTCGGCGCGACCGGTCCAGCGTGTGCGAGATGGCCCTCGACGGGCGCCGGATCGTCCACCACCATCGGACGCTATGAAGCTGGACATCTATCAGATCGACGCGTTCGCCGCCGGACCCTTCGAGGGCAACCCGGCGGCGGTCATGCCGCTGACCGACTGGCTGGACGATTCGGTTCTCCAGCAACTCGCCGAAGAGAACAATCTGTCCGAGACCGCGTTCTACACGGCGCGGCTACCCGACGACGCGAGCCCCCACGACCCGGCCCACCCGGCCTATCACCTGCGGTGGTTCACCCCCGCCGTCGAGGTGGACCTGTGCGGCCATGCGACGCTCGCCGCGGCCGCGCAGATCTTCGAGGACGTGCACCCGGACGCCGACCGCATCCAGTTCTGGACGCGGAGCGGGTGGCTGCACGTCGACCGGGGACCGGACGGGACACTGGTGATGGATTTCCCCGCCGAGCCGCCCGTCCCGGCCGACGCCGACCCCCGGATCGTCGCGGCGCTCAACATCCCGGTGCGGACGTGCCTGAAGGCCACCGACCTCGTGTTCGTCGCCGAATCCGAAGACGACATCGCGTCGATGACCCCCGACTTCGCCGTGATCAGCCCGCTGAAGGTGCGGGGCATCGTCGTCACCGCGGCGTCGGACACGGACGGAGTCGACTTCGTGTCGCGATGGTTCGGCGCCGCCGCCGGGGTTCGGGAAGATCCGGTGACGGGGTCCGCGCACTCACAGATCGCGCCGTACTGGGCCGGCGTCCTCGGCCGCAACAGCCTTGTCGGACGCCAACTGTCGGCGCGGGGAGGAATCGTGCGCTGCGAGGTGCGCGGCGACCGCGTTCACCTGTCCGGGACATACCGGCGGTACCTGAGGGGAACCGTCGAGTTCTAGCTGAAGACCTCCGAATACAGCGTCTCGATCTGGCCGGCGGTGGGCACGACCGGATTGTTGCCGGGCGATCCGGACGCCAGCGCCTGCTCGGCCATCAGCGGGATGAGGCCGTCCCAGGCGGCGCGGTCGATGCCGTACGCGAGCGGCGTCGGGACCTTCAGGTCGTGACACAGCGTGGTGAGGGTCTCGACGAGGAACTGCGCGGCGACGGAATCGCCCGCCGATTCCGGTGCCGCCCCGAACGCCCGCGCGCAGTCGGCGTAGCGGCTCTCCGCTCCCTGCACGGAGAACGCCGTGATTGCGGGCAGCAGCATCGCGTTCGACAGTCCGTGAGCCACATGGAAATGCGCGCCGATCGGCCTGCTCATTCCATGCACCAGCGCCACGCTCGAGTTGGAGAACGCCATGCCGGCCTGCATGGATGCGACCATCATCGCTTCTCTCGCGGTGCGGTCTTCACCGTCCGCGTACGCCGTGCCGATGTGCTTGCCGATGGTGCGGATCGCGGCGAGCGCGAGTCCGTCGGTGAACGGCTGGGCCTTCCTGCTGACGTACGCCTCGATCGCGTGGGTGAGCGCATCGATCCCGGTATCCGCGGTCAGCCGCGGCGGCATCGACATCGTGAGTTCGAAATCCACGATCGCGGCGATCGGCAGGAACGAGAGCCCCGGACACAGCATCTTCTCGTCGGACGCGCTGTCGCTGATGACCGTGAATTGCGTCGCCTCGGAGCCGCTGCCGGCGGTGGTCGGGATCGCGATGATCGGCAGCGCCTTCCCGGTGTACACGTGAGGTGCCTTGTACGCGCGCATCTCGCCGCCGTTCGCGGACAATACTGCCAGTGCCTTCGCGGTGTCCATCGGACTGCCGCCGCCGAACCCGATCACCGAATCCGCCCGGTGCTCGGCGACGATCCGCAGCCCGTCCTCCAGCGAATCGGTGGTCGGGTCGGGCACGGTGCCGGAGAACAGTGCCGGCTCCTTGCCCGCCGACCTGAGGAGGGTCATGATCCGGTCGGCCGCGCCGGTGCCGGTCAGATACGAGTCGGTGACGAGAACGGGCCTCTGCAGGCCCAATTGGTCGACAACCGAGCCGATCTCGTCGACTGCTCCGGCCCCGATCCTCGCGAAACGGGGGAGTGAGAGTTGTGCGGTCATGGGAGAGGTTCCTTAGTTGTTCTGGGGGAAGCCGAGGTTGAGGCCGCCGTGGCTGGGGTCGAGCCAGCGGGTGGTGACGACCTTGCCGCGGGTGAAGAAGTGCACACCCTCGGCGCCGTGGGCGTGGCTGTCGCCGAACAGCGAGTTCTTCCACCCGCCGAAGCTGTAGTAGGCCATGGGGACGGGGATGGGGACGTTGATGCCGACCATGCCGACCTCGACCTCGTTCTGGAACCGGCGGGCGGCGCCGCCGTCGTTGGTGAAGATGGCGGTGCCGTTGCCGAACTCGCTGGAGTTCACCAACTCCAGGGCCTCGTCGTAGGAGTCGACTCGGATCACGGACAGGACGGGTCCGAAGATTTCGTCGGTGTACACGGACATGTCGGTGGTGACGTGGTCGATCAGGGTCGGTCCGAGCCAGAACCCGTCCTTGCCGCCGTTGGGCTGCACCTGACGGCCGTCGACGACGATGGTGGCGCCGTCGTGTTCGCCGGCGTCGATGTAGGAGGCGACCTTGTCGCGGTGCACCTTGGTTACCAGCGGTCCCATGTCGGAGTCTTTGGTGCCGTCTCCGATCTTGAGGGTGTCGGTGCGCTGTGTGATCTTCGCGACCAACTCGTCGGCGATGTCGCCGACCGCGACCAGGGCGCTGATGGCCATGCAGCGTTCGCCGGCGGAGCCGAAGCCGGCGTTGACCATGGCGTCGGCGGCGAGGTCGAGGTCGGCGTCGGGGAGGACGATGGCGTGGTTCTTCGCGCCGCCGAGGGCTTGGACGCGTTTGCCGTGGGCGGTGCCGGTGGCGTACACGTACTGGGCGATGGGGGTGGAGCCGACGAAGGAGATGGCCTTGATGGCGGGGTTGGTGAGCAGTTCGTCGACGGCGGTCTTGTCCCCTTGGAGGACGTTGAACACCCCGGCGGGGAGGCCGGCTTCGGCCCAGAGTTCGGCCATCCAGATGGCGGCGGTGGGGTCCTTCTCCGAGGGCTTGAGGACGACGGTGTTGCCGGCGGCGATGGCGACGGGGAAGAACCACATCGGGACCATGGCGGGGAAGTTGAACGGGGAGATGATCCCGACCGGGCCGACGGGCTGGCGGATCGAGGCGACGTCGACGTTGGTGGAGGCGTTTTCGGTCATGCCGCCCTTGAGCAGGTGCGCGATGCCGCAGGCGAATTCGACGACCTCCTGGCCGCGGGACACCTCTCCCAATGCGTCGGAGACGACCTTGCCGTGCTCGGCGGTGATGATCTCCGCCAGCTCGCCCTTACGCTCGTTGAGCAGTTCCCGGAACTTGAAGATGATCTGGGTGCGCTTGGCGAGGGAGGTGTCCCGCCACGCGGGGAACGCCGCGGCGGCGGCGTCGATCACCGCGCGGGAATCCTCGACGCTGGCGAGGGCGACCTGACCGGTGACGGTGCCGGTCGCCGGGTTCGTCACCGGAGCGGTGTCGACGCGCGTTCCGGGGTAGGTCTTGTTGTTGAGCCAATGCGAGATGACGGCCATCGGGGTTCACTCCTGGAAGTTCGGGGGGTGCCTCCGAGTCTGGTCTGGCAACAATGCCTGCGTCAACGAGTAATCTGGCATTGGAAACTGCAAAAATGCCGGGGAGGTGCGGGCCGTGTTCACCGCCGACAACATGCGCTATCTGCTCGAACTGTCGCGGACGGGTCGTCTCGCGGATGCCGCGAAGCGTCTCGACGTCGACCAGACCACCGTGTCACGCCGAATCACCCGCCTGGAGAAGGACACCGGGACGCGACTCTTCGACCGCGGCGCGTCCGGGTGGCAGCTCACCGAGGCCGGCCGACGTCTGGTCCCGTACGCGGAATCGGTGGAATCGACGCTGCTCGCGGCCCTCGACGTGACGTCGTCCGCAGCTCCGGGCGCCCTGACCGGGACCGTCCGGATACTCACTCCCGACGGGTTCGGGGCGTTCGTGTTGGTGCCCGGCCTGGCCGCGGTACGCACCGAGCATCCGGACCTCTTCACCGAACTCGTCACGTCCACCACGCACGACGTGTTGACGGGCCGGGACTTCGACATCGCGGTGACGCTCGAACGCCCGTCCCCCCGGTCTGTCGTGGTCCGCAAACTCGCGGAGTACGATCTTCGTCTCTACGCCTCGCGGCACTACCTCGACACGCACGACGCCATCGCCACGATCGACGACCTGCGTACGCACACGCTCATCTGGTACGTCGACGCGTTCCTGGACGTCGAACCGCTGCGGATCCTCGATCGGCTTCTGCCGGACTTCCGGGCGCAGATCCAGACCAACAACATCGCCGGCCACTACCAGGCGGTGAAGCACGGCGTCGGGATCGCGCCGCTGCCGAGCTACATCGGGGCGCTCGACGAGGATCTCGTGCCGATTCTCACCGACGACTTCATCGCCCACCGCACCTACTGGCTGGTGGTGCCGCGGGAGTTGACGCGACTCGCGCGGGTCAAGGCGATCACCGAGGCGCTCTACGCCGTCGTCGACGGCAATCCCGAACTACGCGGCGCGGCAGGGTGACTCACCGATCGGCGGGGGCGGGTCCGGAGCTCTCGCGGACGACGAGTTCGGTGGGGAGGGTGATTTCCCGTCCCGTCCCGCCGCCGATGATGTCGAGCAGTAGTTGCGCCGCCTCTCGGCCCTTGTCGACGAGTGGTTGCCGGACCGTCGTGAGTCCGGCCGCACGGGCCGCGGGAATGTCGTCGAAACCAACGACCGACAGATCCTCCGGAACTCGCAGTCCACGTTCCTGGGCGACGTCGATCGCTGCGAGGGCCAGCAGATCGGACGCGGCGACGACGGCGGTCACGGGTCCGGAGTCGAGCAGCGTCTCGACGGCGGTGCGTGACAGTTCGTAGTCGAACCCGCCCGCTTCGACGACGACGGCGGACGACCACGGCACGGTGTGTTTGCGGCAGGCAGACGCGTATCCGGCGAGGCGTTCCTTCATCACGTGGTCACGGGCGGCTTTGATGCGGGCGGCGTCCACGGGTCCGCCCTTGCCGTCGGGCACGAGGCGGTCGACGAGAAACCCGACCCGCCGGTGCCCGAGTGACAGAACGTGCTCCGCGATCTCCTTGGCGGCCTGCCGATCCCGGATTCCGACCCGCGGCAGTCCGCCCGGATTGGGACCGTCGATGACGACGATCGGCAGCCGGCGGCTCATCGCCGTCTGCATCCCGGGGTGGCCGTCCGGCATCGCGTACGCGAGGAAGCCGTCCACCGCGCCCCGCACGAGGACGCCGGAACCCTCGGCGACACGGGTCGACTCGAGTGGGCAGGGCAGCAGCGTCAGCGCGACCTCGGCGAGTTCACCGACCTCCGAGATGCCCTTGAGCAACTGCGAGGTGGCGGGATCGTCGAACGCGTAGCGCAACGAGTCGGTGATCATCAGCCCCAGCGCACCGACCTGCCCGGTGCGGAGATTGCGGCCCGCGGGGTTGGGTCCGGCGTAGCCGAGTTCGGCGGCGACCTGGAAGATGTGGGCGCGCCGGGCCGCCGACAGCTTGTGTGGCTGGTTGTAGGCGTATGAGACCGCGGCCTGCGACACGCCTGCCGCGCGGGCGACGTCGTGCATCGTGGTCACGAATGCCGATCCTCTCCGTCGCGCGGTTGTCGAGCCCAGCTTATCGGCCGGACCGCCCCCGCCGTCCGGGTGTCAGCTCGCTCTGGCGACGACACCGTCATCGCTCTCCTCACACCGGTCGAGGAGAACGGGCTTGCCCATGACGTTGCGTGCCGCGACTGCTGGTCCGTGACGGTCAACTGTCCCCGCCACGACCCGAGGAACGTCCACGTCCACGACATCAGCGTGGACAGGCGGCTCCGGAAGCCGACGACGTAGACGACGTGGACGGCCAGCCACAGGATCCAGGCCGGCAGCCCCGCGAGTTCGATGCCTCCGACCTTCACGACGGCGTTGAATCGCGAGACCGTCGCCATCGACCCCTTGTCCCGGTAGCGGAAGGGGGCCCGGTCGGACGGTGGGCCGCCGTCTGGGATCTGCTGCGCCGCGTAGCGGCCACCCTGGATTGCGACCTGCGCGACCCAGGGAAGGCGGTCGCGGGCCATCATGTCGCCGATCACGAACACCTCGGGGTGTCCCGGGACCGTCAGGTCCTCGCGGACGGCGATCCGCCCGGCGCGGTCGAGTTCGGCTCCCGACTGCTCGGCCAGCTGCCTGGCCAGCTCGGCGAAGTGGTCGTTGCCGAAGTACGACTGCCGGGCAGCGGCCGATACGATCAGGCTGTCGTACCCGGTGGTGGTCGTTCTGCCCTGATGGGTCGACGTGATGGTGCGCCCGGTCAGGTCGATGTCGGTGACGTCCCCGAGCATCACCGAGGCGTTCGACTGCTTCTTCGGCACCATCCGGGTCGACGGTGCGATCTCGCCCTCGGACAGGATCCCCGTCGCCACCTGGTACAGCAGCGGCTGGAACAGGTGGTGACTGGTGCGGTCGACGACGAGCACGTCGACGTCGGCCCGGCGCAACGCCTTCGCGGCGAACAGACCGCCGAATCCGGAACCGATGATCACCACGCGACGACGTGCCACGGTGCGGGCAGAAGTATTCATGACAAGGCTCTTCCCGGATCGCGCCTATCGCCATCCGCACTGTTGGTGGGTGAGGCGTGCCGCCCGACACCCGGGGTGTCGGGCGGCACGGTGGACACGACGCACCGGGGACTCGAATGTCGGTTCAGGACCCAGCGTGTCGCGAGATCACCTGCAGGACCGGTGACGTCGTTGTCAGCTGCCCTGGATGCGGGTGATCAGATCTGTGAGGTAGGTGTAGCTCTTCTTCGCGGCGTCGAGGCCGCCGCACTCGACCGACAGGACGACGTCGTGGTCGGCCTTGTGCAGCGTGGTGACGATGCGTTCCCAGTCGATGACGCCGTCGCCGCAGGCGCAGCCGAGCATGCCACGGACCCTGCCGCGCAGTCTCTTCGCGTCCTCGACGCCGATGTCCTTGGCGTGCAGGTGCGTGACGTCCCCGACGATCCGGTCGAGCCACTCGTGCGGGTCGTTCTCGCTGAGGTAGCTGTTGCCGGTGTCGAGGTTGATCGTCAGCGCCGGGCTGTCGATCAGCGTCATGATCTTCTCCAGCCGCTCCGGGGTCGCGGTGTACTCACCGTGCGTCTCGATCGCGATCTTGATGCCGCGGGGTTCGGCCACCTTCGCCGCCTCCTGCAGGGTGTACCGCATCAGCGTGTAGTTCTCCGCCTCGGTGGTCCACGTCGGCAGCGGCCCGTCGTCGACCATGATCATCGGCGATCCGACCTCGGCCGCGTAGCGGATCGACTGCTTCAGGTAGTCGACGCTCACGTCCGGCTTGGCCAGCGGCGCATGGCTGGACAACGAGGAGATGCTCAGCCCACGCGATTCGGCGGCGTCCCGCATGATGAGCGGGTCGTCGAGCATCGACCGGGTGTGGAAATACCCGGCCGTGCTCAGCAACTCGCGGCCCCAGTAGACCATCGGCTCGACGTACTTGTAGCCGATCTCCGCGGCCCGGTCCATCGCCCAGTCGAACGAGCCGTTCTCGAAGCGCGCGAACTCCAGGTTCAGACCGAGCTTGATCTCACCCATGCCGGCCCCCGATCAGAATCCGCGCTGCGCGACGTAGTCGTCGCGGACCTCGCCGTGGTAGGCGGGGACGGTGATGTCCCACCACCCGGTCGGGTGCATCTCGGTCCACGGCAGTTCGTGGGCGCTCATCGCCTCGATGATGACCGGGCCCGGCGTCGCGAACGCACGCTCGATCGCGTCGGCCAGCTTCTCCGGGTCCTCGACGCGCTCGGCGCTGCAGCCGAGCGACTGGGCGAACCGGGTGATGTCGGCGAAATACGGTGTCCCGTCCAGGTTCTTCCACCCGGAGATGATTTCGCGTTCCTCACCGAACAGGCTGATCTGGAGGTCCTTGATCGCTTCCCAGCCACCGTTGTTGAGGACGACGATCACCAGCGGCACTCCGAGCATCGCGGCGGTCGCGATCTCGGTGCCGGTCTGGAGGAAGCTGCCGTCGCCGACCATGGCCAGGACCGGGGTGTCCGGGGCACCGATCTGCGCACCGATCGCCGCGGGCACACCGAATCCGATGCCGGAGAAGCCACCGGCCACGATGTTCGTCTTCGGGCCGTAGATCGGGAACTCGTTGAACGCCTGGTTCGCGGGGTTGGACGAGTCGGTGACCAGGATGCCCTCGCGCGGAAGGGCCTTGCGGATCTCGACCATCGCACGCGAGTTCGTCATCGGCAGGTAGTCGGTGGTGCGCATCGGCCGCAGGTGCTCGTCCCACTGCGTCTTGAGGTCCTGCAGTTCGGCGAAGTAGTCGGTGCTGCGGTAGTCGAGGGCCGGCCCCAGGTCGGCGAGTGCTTCCTGCAGGCTCCGCAGGGAGGTTTTCGCATCGCCGACGACGCCGACCTCGACGGGGTAGTTGCGGCCGATCTCGAAGCCGTCGATGTCGATCTGCACCAGCTTGGTGTTCGGGATGTCGAATGTGACGCCGGGACGGTACGACGACGTGATGCGGTCGCTGAACCGGCAGCCGACCGCGAGGATCACGTCGGCCGTGCGGGTCACGCCGTTGCCGGGGATCGACCCCATGTCGCCGCACGGCCACGCGTACAGGTCGTGGTCGGCGGGGAATGCGCCCTTGCCCTGGAAGGAGTGCGTCACCGGTGCTCCGAGGTGCTCGGCGACGGCCATCAGTTCCGCGGCGGCCTCGGCGTGGATGACGCCGCCGCCGGCCACGATGACGGGACGTTTCGCGCCGGCGAGCAGGCGTGCGGCCTCGGCGATCACGGCAGGGTCGCCGGTGGCCCGGGTGGCGGGTCTGCGGGCGCCGGTGTCGGGGGTGTAGTCGCCGTACTCGGCCTGCAGGTCCTGCGGGATGTCGACGAGCACGGGTCCACGCCGGCCCTCGTGCATGGTGTTGAACGCCTGCGCGAGCGCCACCGGAAGCTGTTCGAGGCGACTGGGCTGCCACCAGCGCTTGACGACGGGTTCGACCATGCGGGGAAAGTTGTTGCCGTGGGGGCGGTCGATCTCCTGGAGAACCCCGCGGTTCTCCATGTAGGTGTGCACGGCGCCGGTGATGAGGAGCATCGGCATCGAGTCGGCGAAGGCGGTCGCGAGACCGGTGAGGGTGTTGGTGGCGCCCGGTCCGATGGAGGTACAGATCGCGGCGATCTTCCCCGAGGCCCGGTAGTAACCGTCGGCCATGTGGGCGGCGCCCTGTTCGTGCATGGCCGGCACCAGTTCGATCTCGTCGGCGCGGTCGACGAACGCGTCGAGGAGCGCAGTGTTGCCGTGTCCGGGGATCGCGAAGACCTTCTCGACTCCCTCGCGGATGAGGAAGTCGACGACCATCTGTCCGCCGGTGAGTTGCTGTGTAGTCATGTCGGTGGTTCCTAGCTGTCGTGGGACGGGTTCAGGCGGATGCGGGTTCAGCCGGGGCGGTCCGGCCTGCGGTCGTGCGGTGCTGTGCGGTGATCGCCTCGGCGACGCGGAAGGCGTTGGCCGCGATGGACAGGGCGGGGTTCATCACGGGTAGCGACGGGAAGAAAGACGAGTCGACGACGTACAGATTGTCGACGTCGTGGGCGCGGCAGTCGGCATCGAGCACCGAGGTGGCAGGGTCGGTTCCGGCCCGCACGGTGCCGGCCTGGTGGGAGTTGACCTCGATGCCGGTGCCCTGGCTGAAGACGAACGGATAGCCGATCTTCCGGAGGATCTTGCGTACCTCCCGGACGAGGACCTCGTGGGCGCGAGTGTTGTTGGGGATCCATGCGATCTGGATGTTGCCGTCGTCGGTGAGCGTGACGCGGTTGTCCGGATCGGGCAGATCCTCGGTGAACAGCCACCAGTCCATGCTGCGGGCGGTGGCCTGGCTCAGCGCCCACTTGGGGATCAGCGGCCGCTGGCCCTTGATCATCTCGCCCTGCAACTTGCCGATGAGCTGCACGTGACCGAGTGGGTAGGGGTGATCCGCGGTGCCCTGAGCGTAGAAATCGTTGATGTACAACGTCTTCTGGAACTCGGACGTGTTCTTCTTCAGCGGGTTGATGCCGACCATGATGGAGTTGTTGTGCACCATGTAGTTTCGTCCGACCATGCCGGAGGAGTTGGCAAGACCGTCCGGGTGCGCGGCGTTCGCCGACCGGAGCAGCAGCGCCGCCGAGTTGACGGCGCCACAGGACACCACGACGGTGCGGGCGTCGACGACGAGTTCGGCACCGCGGTGCCGGAGTCGTACGCCGGTGGCCTGTTTCCCGGTCTCGTCGGTGAGGACGCGCTCGGCGTACGCGTTGGTCAGCAGTTCCACCGAGCCGGACGCAACGGCCGGCCGGACGCAGCGCACATCCGCATCCGACTTCGCCAGCAACCGGCAGGGGAATCCGTCGCAGGTCTGACATCGGATGCATCCGCCGCCGTCCCGCAGGTCGATGCCCAGTGGGATGTTCGACGGGGTGTACCCGAGACGCCGCAGTGCGTCGGCCGCCTCCTGCACCGGCGGCTCGTGACCGATGGCAGGGTAGGGGAACGGCTCGTCGCGGGGGAGCGTCGGGTCGTCGGTGTGATCGCCGTGAACCCGGTAGACCTCTTCTGCACGTGCGTAATACGGCGCGAATTCGTCGTACGAGAACGGCCACTCCGGAGATTCGCCGGCCTCGTGCTGCGTCGACTGGAAGTCTTCACGCCGGAACCGCACCAGCGACGAGCCGTACAGCTTCGTGTTCCCGCCCACGTAGTAGTACGTGCCGGGGCTGAACGGCCTGCCCTCGGTGTCGTACCACTGCTCGGCGTTCGCGTACCGGTGCCCCTCGAAGACATCCTGCGGGCTCCAGTTCTGCTTCTCCTGCGGCAGGAAGTCGCCGCGTTCGATCAGAAGCACGTCGACTCCCGAGTCTGCGAGCGCGTAGGCGAGCGTTCCGCCGCCCATACCGCTGCCGACGATGACGACGTCGTAGCCGTGTTTGCTCGGGCCTGTGGGCTCCCCCGCGGATGCGTCTCTCATGGGTCCTGCTCCTCGGTCGTAGAGAGTGGTGTCAACGTTCTGCCGGGCGGGTCGACACGAACCGGCAGTCGGTGATGTGGTTATACGTATAACTAAAGGTTAGCGGCAGCGTGGTGGATGTCAACCCCGCACGGGCGACTCGTCCTCGGTGGGACGAGCTGCCCGTGGCCGTCAGGGCACGAGCGGCCGAGTGAGGTTCTCCGGCCGCAGCACGTCGTCGAGCTGCTCGGGGCTGAGCAGCCCTCGCTCGAGCACGAGCGCGGAGACGGTGCGACCGGTCGCGAGGGCGTCGGCTGCGATGGCGGTGGCCGCGGTGTACCCGATGTGCGGGTTGAGGGCCGTGACCACGCCGATCGACGCGTCCACCATGTTCTTCAGATGCTCGACGTTCGCGCCGATGCCGACTACGCAGCGCTCCCGCAGGACGGTGCATCCGCGGGTGAGCAGTTCGATCGTCTCGAACAGGCTGTGCGCGATGACCGGCTCGAACGCGTTGAGCTGAAGCTGCCCGCCCTCGGCCGCCATCGTCACGGTCAGGTCGTTGCCCACCACCCGGAAGGCGATCTGGTTCACCACCTCCGGGATCACCGGGTTCACCTTCCCCGGCATGATCGACGACCCCGCCTGCACGGGCGGCAACGTGATCTCACCGAATCCGGCGCGCGGACCCGACGACAGGAGCCGGAGATCGTTGCAGATCTTGGACAGCTTCACCGCGGTGCGCTTGAGCACCCCGGACAGCTGGACGAACGCCCCGACGTCCTGGGTGGCCTCGATCAGGTCGGACGCCGTCGTCACCTCGATCCCGGTGATCGCGGCAAGATGCTCGCGCACCCGCCACGCGTACTCGTGGTGCGCGTTGAGTCCGGTCCCGATCGCCGTTCCGCCCAGGTTGATCTCGGAGATGAGCGTCGCCGCCTCCCCGAGCCGCTGGGAATCCTCGTCGATCATGAGCGCGAACGTCGCGATTTCCTGCCCCAGGGTCATCGGGACCGCGTCCTGCAACTGGGTGCGGCCGACCTTGAGGACGTCGGAGAACTCCGCAGACTTCACGGCGAACGCCGCAGCCAGGTCCTGCATCGCCGCCCGCAGCCGGGTCAACGCCGTCTGGAGGCCGGCCTTGATCGCGGTGGGGTAGACGTCGTTCGTGCTCTGGCTCAGGTTCACGTGCTCGAGCGGATGGAGATGCTCGTAGCGGCCTTTTCGGTGGCCGAGAAATTCCAGCGCCCGGTTGGCCACCACCTCGTTCGCGTTCATGTTCGTCGACGTGCCGGCGCCGCCCTGGATGACGTCCACCACGAACTGGTCGCGCAGCGCGCCCGCCCGGATCTCCTCGCAGGCCGCCACGATGGCGTCCGCCTCGCGCCGCGGCAGCAGTCCGAGTCCGGCGTTGGCCAGCGCCGCCGCCTGCTTGACGGACGCCAGCGCCGACACGAGGTCGGGATGACTGGCCAGCGGGATGCCGGTGATCGGGAAGTTCTCCGTCGCCCGCAGTGTGTGGATGCCGTAATAGGCGTCGTCCGGGACCTCGCGGTCGCCGAGGAGATCGTGTTCGATGCGGGTCATCGTTCGGACGTCACGCGGGTCGGGATGTCGCCCCACGGGAGCGGGGCGTTGCCGAACTTGGCGGCGCGGAGGTCGCCGGAACGGGCGTGCCCCTCGAACTTCTCCAGGCGCGACAGGCGTCCGCACACCTCGCCGAGTTTCGCGCTGCTGCCGAGGTCGCGCACCTCCTGGTAGGTGAGCGTCTTGAGGAACTTGCCCACCCACAGGCCGCCCGTGTAGCGGGCGGCGCCAAGCGTCGGGAGGACGTGATTGGTGCCGATCAGCTTGTCGCCGTAAGGAACACACGTGCCCTCGCCGAGGAACAGCGCGCCGTAGTTCCGCATGGACGTGAGGGCCTGGCGGGGATCCTCGGTGAGGATCTGGACGTGCTCCGACGCGAAGACGTCGGCGAGCCGATACGCCTCGTCGAGGGTGTCCACCACGTGGATCTGGCCGTGATCCCGCCACGCGGGCCCGGCGATGGCATTCGTCACCAGGCCGGGGAGCAGGGCCTCGATGTGGTCGATCACGGCGCGTCCCACGGTCTCGGACGTGGTGATCAGCACGCACGGAGAATCCGGACCGTGCTCGGCCTGGCTGAGCAGATCGACGGCAATGGTGAACGGGTCGGCCAGGTCGTCGGCGACGATGAGTGTTTCGGTCGGTCCCGCGAAGAGGTCGATCCCGACCTCGCCGAACAGTTGGCGCTTGGCTTCGGCGACATAGGCGTTGCCGGGGCCGGTGAGGATGGACACCGGGTCGATGGTCTCGGTGCCGAGCGCCAGGGCGGCGACGGCCTGCACTCCGCCGAGGACGAAGATCTCGTCGGCGCCGGCGAGGTGCATCGCCGCGACGCTGATCTGCGGCGGCTCGCCGGCATTCGGCGGCGTCGTCGCGGCCACACGTTCGACACCCGCGACCTTCGCGGTGAGCACCGTCATGTGTGCGGACGCGGTCAGCGGGTAACGCCCACCGGGGACGTAAGCGGCCGCCGCGTCGATCGGGACGTTGCGGTGCCCGAGGAACACACCCGGCAGCGTCTCGACCTCGAGGTCCTGGATCGAGTCCCGCTGCGCCTGGGCGAAGTCGCGGATCTGGCGCTGCGCGAATCGCAGATCGTCCAGGACGGTCTCGGGAACGGATTTCACGATCTCCTCGACCCGGTCCTCGCTCAGCCGGAACGATTCCGGGGACCAGCCGTCGAACTTCTCGGAGTACTTCCGGACGGCCTCGTCGCCGTTCGCGCGGACGTCGGCGATGACGGCGGCGACGGTGTCGACCACGGCGGGGTTGCTCGCCCGCTGCGCTGGTTCACCGACGGCGGCCTTGAGAACGAATGACATGGGATGCTTCCTTCGGATCAGCGAGGGCTGGAACTGTTGCCACTCAGCATCGCGGTGCCACACCCGGTTCCGACAGTTGCATTGTGAGAATCATTTGCGTCGGTTCATGCACGTTCTGTGTACCATTGAGCATGGTCTTCACCGTCGCCGACGCTCTCGAAATCGATCTCCTGAAGGATGCGGGAGCCCGTGTCCTCACCGGATCGGGCAGCCTCGACCGTGAGGTCCGCTGGGTGCATTCGTCGGAGATCTCCGATATCGCCCGCTTCCTGCGAGGTGGAGAATTACTCCTGACCGCCGGGCTCGGAATGGGCAGGACGGACGCCCTTCAGCAGGTGTTCGTGCGCGCAGCCGCCCATGCCGGGGCCGCCGCTCTCGTCATCGAGGAGTCGGGACGGATGTTCGACCGCGTACCGGATGCCGTAGTCGCCGAAGGGCAGGCCTGCGACCTGCCGATCATCGCCCTCGCCCGCGAGGTGTCGTTCGCCGGTGTGTCCTCACAGGTGCACGAGATCCTGACCGACAAGCGCCTGCAGGCGCTCACATACGAGCGGGAAGTCGAGTCCACGTTCTCGAACCTTCTCCTGGAGGGCGCGGACTACCTCTCGATCGTGCAGACGCTGGCCGAACTCACCGACGGCACGGTGGTGCTCGAGAACATCGCGCATCGCGTGATGGCGTACGTCGGCGAGTTCGACGAAGACGCCGGCATCGAGGCCTGGGATCGGCATGCGCGGGGCCTCCACAGCGACGACAGCGGATGCGTCCGCCGGCCGGTTCTCATGCGTGGTCAGCCGTGGGGCTGGATCCACGTCTTCACCGACCGGCCCGCGACCGAACGGTCCACCGCGGCCTTCGCGACCGAGCGTGCCGCCGCGTCCGTCGCGATCTCGTTGCTGACCGACCGGAGCCGGGAAGCGCGGGACGATCAGCGGAGCACTGCCCTGATCACCCGACTGCTGATCGGTGATCTCGCCGGGGCCGAATTCGTCGACCAGGCAGGCAGACTCGGGTACCAGCTGGGGTCGGGTCACATCGTCGTCGTCATCGCGAACAAGGAGGCCCGCGACGAGCCCCCCGGTCCGCGCGCCGGCCGCGCGATCGACACGGGTGCGATCAGCGCCGACATGGGTGACTACGTCGTCGCCGTCGCGGCGGAGTCCGGCCGAACGCGCGACGAGCTCGCAGGCCTGCTCGGGACAATGGAGCACGGCGGCGGCATGAGCCGCGGTGTGCCCGCCTCGATGCTGCCGGTCGCGGTCACGCAGGCGAAGAGTGCCGCCGCGGTGTCGCGGTCCCTGCCCGCCTCGCCCGTGCTGCATTTCGACGACCTCGGCGTCGAACGTCTGCTCGTGACACTGGCGCAGGGCCCCGAGCTCGCCAGCTTCGTCGAGGACGAACTCGGCCCCCTGCTCACGAAGGATGCGCAGTCGACCACCCCGCTGCTACCGACGCTGCGCGCGTTCCTCGCCGTCGACGGCCGCAAGACCGAAGCGGCGGACAAACTCTTCATCCAACGCCGGACCTTGTACAACAGGCTCGACCGCATCGCCGCGATCCTGGGCAAATCCCTGGACGACGCCGCCACCCGCCAGAGTCTGCTGCTCGCGGTGAAGGGGCTGGATCTGCTCGCGGGGTCGTCGGTCGTGGCGCGGCGGAGCGGGGCGCGACCATGAGTGCGGAGCGGGGCGCGACCATGAGTGCGGAGCGGGGCGCGCGGCCTTCTCATTCTGTGCAGTCTGTGCGCAGGAGGTACACGGTCTGTACCTGTTGTGCGGCGCGTCACCTTCGTAGTGTTTTCACCAAGATTCCGGCCATCCAGTCGGCGTTGATCGAAAGTTCACGCACTCGCTACTCGCTGAACGGATGCCTACCCCCATAGGCGCTCGCGGCGATCCGAGACCTACCGCAAGGACGAAATCATGGCAACACATGGAGCAGGCACCGCTCCCGTGCTCGACCATACACGCGTGCGAAAGGCGCGAATCGCAACATTTTTCGGCTTCTTCCAACTGGGCGCCGTGATGTTGATGTGGTCGACGAGCACCAGTTCGTTGCGTAGTCACCTCGGCTGGGAAGGCGACGGCGGCGACTCCCAGTTCGGCCTCCTCGCGTTGTCGATCGGCATCGGCGCCGCCGTCGGCTGCTTCGCCATCGGCCCGTTCATCGATCGGTACGGCCCGCGCAACACGGCCATGCCCACGATGGTCGTCTACCCCCTCTGTTACATCCCCCTCGCCTTCCTCGACGGACTGGTCGGGGCGATGGTGATCGGCGTGCTCATCGGTCTGCTCCGCGGTGCCTTCGACACGGCGTTCAACACCCACGGTGTGCAGGTCGAGCGGTATTACGGGCGACCCATCATGTCGGCGTTCCACGCCGCCTACCCGGCGGGCGGCTTCGTTCTCGGTCTCGTCGGCAGCGCCCTGGCCCGGCACTTCACCGACAGCCCGGCCGTCGCCTACATCTCGATCGGCGTGGTCCTGTCGGTCCTCGGTGTCGTCTTCGGCAAGTGGCTTCTGTCCCTCGACGAGTTGCTGCCGCCGGAACAGGACGAAATTCCGGGCGCAGCCGACCCCGCGCACCCGGGCAAGCGGTCGGCCACGACGGCGACGTTGCTCGTGATGATCGGATTCGGGGTGCTCCTGCTCGGGTCGATGCTGAGCGAGGGCGCGGTCCTGGACTGGGGTCAGGAATTCGTTCGCCGCGCGGTCGGCACCACGGCGGGACTGGCAGCGACGGCCGTGACGCTCTACTCGGGAGCACAGTTCGTCGGCCGGTTGTTCGGCGACAAGCTGGCCGAGTACTTCGGTGCCCGACTCATCGTCGGCGCGAGCGGTGTCATCGGCGCCGCGGGTGCGCTGCTCGCGATGCTGGGCGGATCGGCGCCGCTCGCGCTCACCGGCTTCGTGCTGCTCGGGCTCGGCCTGGCCTGCATGGCGCCCCTCATGCTGTCGGCGGCCGGGCGACGCGATCCCGAGAACGCGGGGCGGAACATCGGTCTCGTCAACGCCATCGGCTACGTGGGCATGCTCGTCGGGCCGGCGGCGATCACCGTCGTCGTCGACAACCTCGGAATCGAATGGATGCCGCTGCTGCCGGCCATCCTGCTCGGACTGATCGCGATCGGCGGGCCCGCACTGATGCGTCTGGTGCCGCGCTACCACAAGCCGGTGTCGGAGACGAACCGGCACGAGGTCGCTGCCGGGTAGGTCGTCCGCACTTCGCCGCGGTCCGGCACCTCTCCACGAGGTGCCGGACCGTTTGTGTTGATACGATTAACCAAACCTTCCCGACACGAGCAGGAGAGAGCTGTGCCTACCGAGAGTTCGCAGTTGAAGCGCGGTGAGCGTGGCTGGAGACTCGCAACTTTCGTCATCTTCGTCGGAACGGGGATCACGTACGCGTCCTGGGTGACCCGCACCCCGGCCATCCGCTCGTCCCTCGGCGTCGGTACCGGCGACATGGGTCTGATCATCCTCGGTCTGTCGATCGGATCGATGGCGGGACTACTGCTCGCCGGTCCCGTCGTCGCCCGCGTCGGTGCCCGTCACGTCATCACGGCTGCGGCCACGGTCGCAAGCCTCGGACTCCTGACGGTCGGGCTCGGTTCGGGTTTCGCGATCGCGGCCCTGGTCGGTCTCGGACTCGCGTTCACCGGCGCGGGATTCGGCATGTGCGAGGTGGCGCTCAACGTCGAGGGCGCCGCGATCGAGAAACGGATGGGACGCAGCTTTCTTCCGTCGCTGCACGGTGCGTTCAGTCTCGGAACGCTCGCCGGCGCCGGTCTCGGCGCGATTGCCGAACTACTCGACGTTCCGGTGCCCGTGCATCTCGGGGTGCTCGCCGTCGTCGTCCTGGTGGCGAGCGGAAGCGTCGTGGCACTGCTTCCGCCGGCGTCCGGACGAGAGGTCACGCGCACCCGCCGTAGGACGAGCGCGTCCCGGAACGCGACGGTCTGGCGGGAGACCCGGATCGTTCTCCTCGGCCTGATCGCTCTCGGTATGGCATTCGCGGAAGGCAGTGCCAACGACTGGTTGCCGCTCGGGATCGTCGACGGCTACGGAGTCACCTCGTCGACCGGCGCTGTGTTCTACGTCGTGTTCGTGGCCGCAATGACATCCGGTCGCCTGCTCGGCGGGCGTGTCGTCGACCGGTACGGCCGCGCCGTGACCGTCCGCTGGTCCGCTGTGCTCGCGGTGGCGGGGATCCTGACGGTAATCCTGGCGGGGGACCTGGTACTTGCTGCGCTCGGCTGCGCGTTGTGGGGTGTCGGTGTCGCCCTGGGTTTTCCGCTCGCACTGTCCGCGGCAGCCGAATCGAACGCGGACGCCGCGCGACGCGTCAGCGCGGTGTCGACGCTCGGGTACATGGCGTTTCTGGTCGGGCCTCCGCTGCTCGGTCTTCTCGGCGAGCAATTCGGTCTCCTGCAGGCGTTCTACGTCGTCCTGGCCGGCGCCGTCCTCGCCGGACTGGTGGCCGGTGCGGCCGGACAGACACGCGAGACCGAGGAGTCTGCACTCGCCCACGTGAAGTGAGCGCGAAGATCCGCGGACCCTTCCTGCGCGTCACACCCGGTGCGGTGGGTGTGACGCGGTCAGAGGGTCCGCGGATCGACGCTATTCTGCGGCAGAGGCGATGTGGGGTGCGACGCGCAGCGCGTTGGCCGCGATGGTCAGCGCGGGGTTGAGCGCCGCCGACGACGGGAAGAACGATCCGTCCACCACCCACAGGTTGTCGACGTCGTGACTTCGGCAGTTCGGGTCGAGCACGCTCGTCGCCGGATCGGTGCCCGCGACCGCGGTTCCGCACATGTGCGAGTTCGTCGCGATCCCCATCCGCTCGGTGAGGATGATCGGATACCCCGCCCTGCGGACCGCGGCGGAGACACGGCGAACCAGTTCACGATGCGGCGCAGTGTTGTTGGGAGTCCAGTCCACGATGATCCGGTCGCCGTCGATCCGGACCCGGTTGTTCCGGGTCGGCAGGTCCTCGGTGGTGAGGTAGATGTCGAGACTGCGATCCACCACCGCCTCGAGCGCCCACATCGGCGCCCAGGGCCGTGCACCCTTCACGTGCGCGGCCTGCAATTTGCCGAGCATCTGCAGATTGCCGAGCGGGAACTCGTTGTCCGGGCCCGCGACGTACCAGTCGTTGATGCCCAGCGTCTTCTGCCACGCGGTCGTGTTGGTCCGGAAAGGGTTGACTCCCATGAAGAAGGTGCTGTTGTGCACCATGTAGTTCCGGCCCAGCAGCCCCGACGAGTTACCGAGGCCATCCGGATTCCGCTCGTCGGCGGAGCGGAGCAGCAGCGCCGCGGTGTTGACCGCCCCGGCCGAGACCACGAACTGGTTGGCCTGGATCCGGATCGTGCGACCGCGGAACTCGGCCTCCGCGGCGACGATTCGCGTGCCCTTCGCGTCGGTGAGCAGACGCGTCACCTTCGCCTCGGTGAGCAGGCGCACCCGATCCGACTCGAGAGCGGGACGCAACGCCCGGTTCTCGGCCTCACTCTTGTGATCGGTCTGCGACGGGGTGCCGTCCGACGCCGTCGACTGCCGGCGGTGCTCCTGCGTCGTCAGGTTCATGCCGTTCGGTGTGTGGAACGGGTGCAGACCCTGCCGACGGAGGGAGGACGCGAAACGCTCGATCGTCGGTTCGTGCGGCAGCGGCGGCAGCGGGTACGGCGACGACCGCGGAGGTTCCGTCGGATCCTCGCCGTCGATGCCGTGCACCTGGTAGAGACGCTCCGCCTCGGCATAGAACGGTTCGAGATCGGCGTAGCTGAACGGCCACTTCGGCGAGATGCCGTCGTAGTGCTGCGTCTCCTCGAAATCCGTGACGCGGAAGCGGGGGAGGCTGCCGCCGTAGAACTTGGTGTTGCCTCCCACCCAGTAGTAGACACCGGGCTGGAACGGCTCACCGTTGCTGCCGTCGAACCACGGTTCAGCGGTCTTGTACCGGCCCTCCAGGAACATCTCCGCGGCCTGCGAGTTCTCCACCTCACGGGGGAGGAACCGCCCGCGCTCGACGACCAGGACGTCGACGTCCCGATCGCGCAGCGCCCACGCCAGCGTCGAACCACCCATTCCGGATCCGACGACCACGACATCGGCGGTGACCGTGTCGGAGTCGCCCACATCGACCACCGCGCCCTCGCGCAGCGGTGAATACGCGTCGATCTGATCGTGTCCGGAGGTTCTCACAGGTGCTGTTCCTTGGCTCGGGTGGCCCAGTACTCGTCCTGACGCTCGTCCTCGATGTACGCGGGAACGGGGAAGTCCCACCAACCGGGAACCCACGGTCCCGCCGCGTCGCGATCGGTCGGGATCTCGATCAGCGCAGGTGCTTTCGCGTCGAAGGCCTTCCGGTAGGTGGCCTCGAGGTCGGCCGGGTCGTCCACCCGGAACGATTCGAGGCCGAAGGACTGGCCGAGGGCCTTGAAATCGGGGCTGTACGGGGTGCCGTCGGGGCGGTTGAACTCGGTGCCGATGTGCCGGCTGGTCTGCTTGCGCTGTCCGCCGCGGATGGACATGAAGCCCGCGTTGTCCTGAACCACGAAGACCACCGGAATGTCGTGCTGCACGCAGACGCCGATCTCTTGCGACGTCATGAGGAAATCGCCGTCACCGACGACACACGCCACCTGCCGCTCGGGGGCGGCGAGCTTGGCGCCGATCGCGGCGGGCACTGCCCAGCCCATCGACGAGAATCCGCCCGAGGTCAGGTGGGTGCGCGGGTGATACACCGGAAACGTCTGCTTCACGGCGCCCTGGGTGTTGCCGGAACCGGCGACGATGATGCCGTCCCGTTCCATCACCGACCGCAGACCGCCGAGGGGGCGTTGCGAGGTGAACGGGAACCGGTCGGAGTCGCGACGGCCGGCGAGCTTGGCCTCCCACTCCGCCTTCAGCTGCTCGAGTTCGGCGAGGTATTCGGAGCGGTCGGCGCTGCTACGGGGGAGCGAGCTGACGATGGCGGCGACGGTCGGCTTGGCGTCGGCGACGATCCCGACCTCCGCCGGGTAGTTCTTGCCGATCTCGTGCGGGTCGATGTCGATGTGGATCAGTTTCGCCGGCGGGATCGAGAACGTCACGCCCTGTGCGTAACTCGACGACGACCAGTCCGTGAAGCGGCAGCCGATCGAGAGCACCACGTCGGCGCGGGACGCGACGGCGTTGCCCACGATCGTTCCGGTCTGCCCGACACTCCCGGCGAACAGGGCGTGATCCTCGGGGAACGCGCCCTTGCCGTTCCAGGTCGTGACCACGGGGATCTGCCACGCCTCGGCGAGGGCGAGCACCTCGTCGGCCGAGTCGGACGTGATGGCGCCGCCGCCGACGACGATCACCGGCCTGCGGGAGTCGCGGAGCACGGAGACGGCCTTGTCGATCGCCAGCGGGTCGGGCTGCTGGAGTCCGACCGGCAACCGTCGTGCGAGGTCGTGGAGATTGACGTCGGCTGCCTCGGCCTGCACGTCCATCGGTACCTCTATGTGCGCGGGGCCCGGGCGACCGGTCAGCATGGTGCTGAACGCGCGGTGCATGATGAACGGCAGCTCCTCCACGCGGGTGGCGACCCAGCTGCGCTTCGACACCGCATCCGTGACCTGCGGGAAGCCGTTGTCGGTGTGCCGTTCGAGTTCCTGCAGCAGACCGCGTCCGCGCATGTGCGTGGGCGGCCCGCCCGTGATGCACAGCAGACTCGTCGAGTCGCTGTACGCGGTCGCGAGACCGAGCACGGTGTTCGCCGCACCCGCCCCGATCGACGCCACCGCCGCCATCGGCTTACCGGACACCCGGTAGTACCCGTCCGCGAGGTGAGTGGCGCTCTGCTCGTGGTAGACCTGGATGAACGGGATCTCGGATCCCTTCTCCAGGAACGCATCGGTGAGCGACCAGATTCCGTGGCCGGGAATGCCGGTGACGTACTCGACGCCGTACTGCTTCAGAACCTGGGCGACCACCTGCCCGCCGGTCAATTTCGCCATGATCGTGTCTCCTCGTTCTTCAGTGCGCGACGCGGGCGGCGTAGCGCAATCCCTGCTTGGTCAGTCGGCGCACGTTCGGCTCCGACAAGTCGGCCGGCGTGTGGCCGATCGAGTGGTAGAACACCCGCCCGGCGCCCCACTGCCGCACCCACGCCACCGGGCTGCGCAGCCCCTCCAGCCAGGGCAGATGCTCGCCGGTGAACTCCGTTTCCGCGAGCACGTGGTTGTTCGGATCGACGTGCATGTAGTACTGCTCGGACGCCACGGCGAAATCCTCGACACCCGCGGTCACCTCGTGCTCGCGGTCGCTGATGCTCACCTTGTACGGCTGCGGGAACGCCTCGCCTGCAGGGTGTTCGACGAAGTCGCCGCCGAGGAGGAAGTGGTACTTCAGGCTTGCCCGGAACGCGGCGGCGGCACCGTGCCACGCCGCGACCCCGGTTCCGGCCGCGACGGCGTCGAGCAGATTCTTCTCCTGCGAATCGCTGAGGTCTTCGGTGGTGAGGGCGTTGTTCCAGCCGAGCACGATCAGGTCGTATCCGGTCAGGTCGCGGTCGAGGGTGAAGATGTCCTGGGACTCCTCGACCTGGTAGTTCAGCTCGGAAAACAGTTCGCGTGCCCAGGCGGCGATGTCGTACGGATGGTGGCCGGGCCAGCCGCCGTAGAGGTAGAGGACCTTGGTCATGAGTGCTCCCGTGAGTGGTGAAACGGCAGAGGGTGAAAAGCGGAGGGTGAAACGATTAACTTATGGTGGTGAATCGTATCACCAGAGGGAGTGCTGTCAATGGGTGAATTCGAGGGGAACGTCGGGAGCGCGGGGGCGCGGACTAGGATCGGTCTCGCTGCGCGCCTCGGCGCGCAACGGTTGTGGCCGATGATCGCCGACGAGGGAGAACCACTTGGTCACGATGAAGGATGTCGCCAAAGCTGCCGGAGTGTCGGTCGCCACCGTTTCCTACGCCTTCAGTAAATCGTCGAAGGTCTCTGCGACACAACGGGAACGCATCTATTCCGTCGCCGCGGACCTCGGCTATGCCGGGCCGAACATCGCCGGGAGCAGCCTGCGGTCGGGGCGGATCGGCGCGGTCGGCGTGATAGTGCCCGACTCCCCGGTGCAGGCCCTCGAGGATCCGTCGGTGACGCTGCTGATGAAGGGCATCGCGGAGATCGGGAACTCGGCCGACATCGCCCTCACCCTGTTCCCGGCCTCACGCGGCGGCTCCCCGGATTCCCCGCCGAACTCGCTAGTTCTGCGCGGACTCGTCGACGGCGTGGTCATCCACAACGTCCCCGACGGTCACCCTCTCGTCGAGGCGATCATCGCGCGCGGCGTTCCGGCCGTCGTGGTCGATTCGCCGAGAAGTGCGGGACTGCCGTTCGTGGCCATCGACGACCGGAACGGCGCCTACCTGCAGATGGACCACATCCTGAAGCTGGGTCACCGGCGCATCGGGGTCATCGTCGACAAACTTGACCAGCACACCGACTGCCGGATGGCCACGCTGGACGACGTCGGCGCGGCGACCGAACGCAACGCACGCGAACGCCTCGCCGGCTACTTCGACGCGGCCCGCGATCACCACCTCGCCCCCGAGGAGCTGTCCATCGTCGTGGCGGGGAACATCGATCGGGCCGCCGGTGCGGAGGCTACCCGGATCCTGCTCGGCTCCGCTCTGCCGACCGCCCTCGTGGCGACCTCCGACGTGCACGCCGTGGCGGCGTGGGAGGTGCTGCGCGAGCGCGGCCTCTCGGTACCCGGCGACCTGTCCGTCATCGGGTTCGACGACGCGCCGGTCGCGGAACTGCTCGGTCTCAGCACGATTCATCAGCCGATCGTCGAGAAGGGCCGCGCTGCGGCCACGATCCTGCTCGATCGGCTGGGCGGCGGCACCCGCACACGGTCGTTGATGAAGACGTCGCTCGTCGTCCGTGCCAGCACCGCGCCTCCCTGCGAATCCAGCACCGCCCCGCCGCGCGAATGACGGCGATGGCCCGCGTCGGGTGGGCGCCATCCCTCATGATGGATCGATGACGAGTGCGGTGCCTCGTCGAGTTCCTCGGCCGTGCCGTCAGGCCCTGCTCCCCACGTGAGTGGCAAAGAGTGCCCGAGCACACTTTCGCACTCACGTGAGGAGTGGCGGTCGGCGTCCGGCAGTAACTTGCCAGTCTGAGCGATGCCCCTGCCGGCGACGTGGCTCACGAACGTTCTGCGGTTCGCTGACAGTCCTCCGACTCCGCATGCCGGGCGGTCGTTTCCGTGGGACGGTGGACGGATAGCCGACCGGTGCGGCGGAGTCGACGAGATGACGACGGAGGACCATGAACCCCGAGATCCATCACGAGCCCAGCGAGATCAGCTACGACGAGCAGTTCTACCCGGCCCGGCCGCGGCCGCTGAAACCGTCGGTTCGCCGGGCGGCGAGGGTGGAAGCGCAGTCGGGTGAGCCGGTGCCGGACAACCCGAAGTATGTGGAGTGGCTGATCAACCAGTCGATCCTGCACGATGCGAAGTTGATCGCGGAGCAGCTGTCCGGCAAGGGGAGCATGTGGCAGAACCCGTATGCCGATCCCAATCCGCGGGCCGCGGTGGAGCGGGGTTCGGTGTGGTTCACGGCGTACCCGATTTCGATCATCACGGCGCCGGGTGCGAGTTTCCTGAGTTCGCTCGGCGACGAGTCGTTGTGGCAGGCGTTCTCCGAGATCGGGGTGACGGCGGTGCACACGGGGCCGGTGAAGCAGGCCGGCGGGATCAAGGGGTGGCGGGCCACGCCGTCGGTGGACGGCCACTTCGACCGCATCAGCATGCAGATCGACTCGGCGTTCGGGACGGAGGAGGAGTTCCGCAAGCTCTGCGTCGTCGCCGCGGCGTACGACGGCATCGTCATCGACGACATCGTCCCCGGTCACACCGGGAAGGGTGCCGACTTCCGGCTCGCCGAGATGGCGTACGCCGACTATCCCGGCATCTATCACATGGTGGAGATCGAACAGCAGGACTGGCACCTGCTCCCTCGCGTGCCGGACGGCCGGGACGCGGTGAACATCGACGCAGACACCGAGGCGCAACTCGCCCGCGCCGGGTACATCATCGGGCAACTCCAGCGCGTCATCTTCTACGAACTCGGGGTGAAGGAGACCAACTGGAGCGTCACCCCCGCGGTGAAGGGAGTGGACGGCATCGAGCGCAGGTGGGTGTACCTGCACTATTTCAAGGCCGGCCAGCCGTCCATCAACTGGCTCGATCCGTCGTTCGCGGGCATGCGCCTCGTCATCGGCGACGCCTGCCATTCCATCGCGGACCTCGGCGCAGGCGCGCTCCGCCTGGACGCCAACGGATTCCTCGGGGTGGAACGCCGCACCGAGGGCCTTCCCGGCTGGTCGGAGGGGCACCCGCTGTCGGAGGCGGCGAATCACCTCATCGCCAGCATCGTGCGGAAGATGGGTGGGTTCACGTTCCAGGAGCTGAACCTCACCATCGACGACATCAAGGCGATGGGCACCACCGGGGCCGACCTGTCGTACGACTTCATCAACCGTCCCGCCTACCATCACGCGCTGGTCATGGGGAACACCGAGTTCCTCCGGCTGACCATGAATCTCGCCCGCGACCACGGCGTCGACGCCGCCTCACTCGTCCATGCCCTGCAGAACCACGACGAGCTGACGTTCGAACTGGTCCACTTCGCGACGCTGCACAAGGACGAGGAGTTCGACTACGCCGGCGAGTCGGTCACCGGGTCCGACCTCGGCGACCGCATCCGCAAGGACCTGTGCGAGCGGCTCACCGGGCGGTGGGCGCCGTACAACCGCACGTTCACCACGAACGGGATCGCCTGCACGACGGCCAGCGTCATCACCGCCGCGCTGGGCATCCGCGACCTCGACCGGATGGACGACGCCGACATCGACACCGTCAAGCAGGCTCATCTGCTGCTGGCGATGTTCAACGCGCTGCAACCGGGTGTCTTCGCCCTGTCGGGGTGGGATCTGTGCGGACTGCTGCCCGTGCCGTCCGAGGACGTCGCCGATCTTCTCGCGGAGGGGGACACCCGCTGGATCAACCGGGGTGCACACGACCTCATGGGGGTCAATCCCGACGCCGCCCGGTCGGAGTCGGGCATCCCGCGTGGACGCAGCCTGTACGGGAGTTTGCCTGTGCAGCTGCAGGATCCGAATTCGTTCGCCCGCCGTCTCGCCCGCATCATCGATGTCCGGAACCGATTCGGCATCGCCACCGCGGTGCAACTCGACGTGCCCACCGTGTCGCACAAGGGGCTGCTCGTCATGGTTCACGAACTGGCGGACGCGAGTCTCGAGGTCACGGTTCTCAACTTCACGTCCGAGGAGATTGCCGCGACCGTCCAGTCGCAGTTCCTGCCCGCCGGATCGGCCGCGGTCAACCTGTTCACGGACGAGCAGATCGGCGCCGTGGACGAGCTTCACAGTTTCCCGATCACCCTCGCGCCGTACGAGGGGGTCCCCGTCGTGGTGAGGCCCGAATCTGTGTGACGCGGACCCTTGACTCGGACAACAACTGTCGGAGTAAACTCAGACACGGATTATCCGAGTAAAGGAGAGAGTCGTGAAGATCGTCATTTTCGGAAAAGGGCTCATCGGAAGCCAGGTCGCGGCGAAGCTCGCCGAAGCCGGCCACGATGCGGTGGCCCTCGGCCGTGAGGCCGGCATCGACACCACCACCGGCAAGGGCGTAGCGGAGGCCGTCGAGGGAGCCGACGTGGTCGTGGACCTGACCAATTCGCCGTCGTGGGAGGACGACGACGTCCTGGCGTTCTTCCGCGAGTCGACGAAACACCTGCTCGCCGCCGAGGAGGCTGCCGGCGTCGGGCACCACGTGATCCTGTCGATCGTGGGCGCCGACCGACTCCCCGACTCGGGATACCTGCGGGCCAAGGTCGCGCAGGAAGACGTGGTCAAGGCGGGCCCGGTGCCCTACTCGATCGTGCGATCGACGCAGTTCTTCGAGTTCATCGCGGGTATCGCCGACGCCGGGACCGTCGGCGACACGGTGCACGCCACCCCGGCGCACCTTCAGCCCATCGCCTCGCGCGACGTCGTGTCCCGGGTGGCCGAGGTCGTCACCGGCTCCCCGCTCAACGGCACGGTCGAGATTGCCGGTCCCGAGCCGCTGGGCATCGACGAACTGGTGCGCCGGCTGTTCGCGTCGACCGGCGACAAGCGATCCGTGACGACCGATCCCGACGCCGGCTACTTCGGTGCGCAACTCGACGACGCGGCAATCACGCCGACACCCGGCTCCGGCGCCTGGATCGCCCCGACCACACTGGACGAATGGCTGCGCAAATAGGGTCGTGAGCATGAAGATTTCCGGTGGTGTGGAGTGGTCGCTCCACTGCTGCGTCGTGCTCAGCCAGGCCGAGGGCCCGGTGCCGACCGCCCGGCTGGCCGACCTGCACGGGGTGTCGAAGTCCTATCTCGCGAAGCACCTGCAGTCGCTGGCACGGGCCGGCCTCGTCCACCCGACCGAGGGCCGCGACGGCGGGTACGTCCTGACCCGGGCGCCCGCGGACATCACGGTGCTCGACGTCGTGCAGGCGGTCGACGGCGCGGGGCCGGCATTTCGGTGCACCGAGATCCGGCAGCAGGGGCTGCTCGCCGCGCCACCGGAACAGTGCAAGACCCCCTGCGGCATCGCGAAGGTCATGGCCGAGGCCGAACGGGCCTGGCGTGCATCACTGTCCGGCGTGACCATTGCAGATCTGGCGGCAACGCTGGATCTCACCGCTCTCAGGCGCACCCTGGAGACGTCGTTCTGAAACCGGGGACGACTGTTGCCCTGACGTTCGACCTCGGCGAAGACTGGACTCATGGCCGAGATACGAGGCGACGCGGAGTTCCATCGGCTGTCCACTCCACGGGCCGCGGCCGTCGCCGGTGTCGTGTTCGGCCTGCTGTTCGCCTGCAGCATCGTCCTGCTGCGCAGCGCGTTGCCGGGTGCACCGGGTGACCCATGGGTGAGCCATCAGCGGCAGATCACGACGGCCCTGATCCTCGCGCCCTTCGCGGGCATCGCGTTCCTGTGGTTCATCGGCGTCATCCGCGACCGTCTCGGGGAACTCGAAGACCGTTTCTTCTCGACGGTCTTCCTGGGCAGTGGGATCCTGTTCCTCGCGATGACGTTCGTGTCGATGGCACTCGCCGGCGGGATGCTCGCCATTTCCCGGCTCACCACCGGTCCGCAGAACGACCTCGTCTACTTCGGGCGCGAAGTGATGTTGCACGTGAACAACGTCTACGCCGTTCGCATGGCCGGGGTGTTCATGATCTCGCTGGGAACCATCTGGCTGCGCACCGGCCTGATGCCGAGATGGCTCGCCGTCACCACCTACCTGCTGTCGTTCGCCCTGCTCGTGGTTGTCAGCTTCAGCCTGTGGGTGACGCTGGTCTTCCCCGCGTGGGTGCTGGTGATCAGTGTGTACATCCTCGCGATGGACCGGCCGCCGTCGACCTCGCCGGACTGAGCGCCGTCTCACCCCGTACGGGTGATGTGGCGCTGCGGCTCGGCGAGGAACGTCAGCATTGCGATTTCGGTGGGGCACGGGAATCGCTTACGACCCGATGAGGCGAGGAGAGACAGATGACGGACGCGCAACCCAACATCCTGGTCATCTGGGGCGACGACATCGGAATCACCAATCTCAGCTGCTACAGCGACGGACTGATGGGGTACCGGACACCGAACATAGATCGTCTCGCCGACGAGGGCATGAAGTTCACCGACTCCTACGGTGAGCAGAGTTGCACGGCCGGTCGCGCGTCGTTCATCACGGGGCAGAGCGTGTATCGCACCGGCATGAGCAAGGTCGGAATCCCGGGAGTCGACGTCGGATTGTCGCCAGAGGACCCCACCATCGCCGAACTCCTCAAGCCCCTCGGATACGCCACCGGACAGTTCGGGAAGAACCATCTCGGCGATCTGAACAAATATCTGCCCACCGTGCATGGGTTCGACGAGTTCTTCGGCAACCTCTATCACCTGAACGCGGAGGAAGAACCCGAACTCCCCGACTATCCCAGCGCGCAGGACTATCCCACACTGCATGAGGTGATGATGCCTCGCGGAGTCCTCCATTGCTGGGCCACGGAGGAGGACGCCGGCGAGGTCGATCCGCGGTACGGACCGCACGGGAAGCAGCGCATCGAAGACACCGGGCCGCTGACCAAGAAGCGGATGGAGACCATCGACGACGAGACGGTGTCCGCGGCAATCGACTTCATCACGCGCCAGAAGGAAGCGGACACACCGTTCTTCGTGTGGATGAACACCACCCACATGCACCTGAGGACCCACACCAAGCCGGAAAGCCTCGGCCAGGCCGGGCACTGGCAGTCGCCGTACCACGACACCATGGTCGATCACGACAAGCACGTCGGCCTGCTGCTCGACGCCGTCGACGAACTGGGTCTCGCCGAGAACACCATCGTCATCTACAGCACCGACAACGGCCCGCATGCGAACACGTGGCCGGACGGCGCCACCACCCCGTTCCGCAGCGAGAAGGACACCAACTGGGAGGGTGCGTTCCGCGTCCCCGAGGTGATCCGCTGGCCGGGCAAGATACCCGCGGGCAGCGTGTCCAACGAGATCGTCCAGCATCACGACTGGCTACCCACCTTCCTCGCCGCCGCCGGAGCACCCGACGTCGTCGAGCAACTGAAGGCCGGCTACGACGTCGGCGACAAGACATTCAAGGTGCACATCGACGGATACAACCTGCTCCCGTACCTCACCGGTGAGGTCGAGACGTCCCCGCGCCGGGGAATGGTCTACTTCTCGGACGACTGCGACGTGCTGGGTATCCGTTTCGACAACTGGAAAATCGTGTTCATGGAGCAGCGGGCGCAGGGCACCCTCGGACTGTGGGCGGAGCCGTTCACCCCCCTGCGGCTGCCGAAACTGTTCAACCTGCGCACCGACCCGTTCGAGCGCGCCGATATCACGTCGAACACCTACTGGGACTGGTTCCTCGACCACGACTACATCGCCATCTACGGAACATTCATCACGACCCAATTCCTCGAGACGTTCAAGGAATTTCCCCCGAGGCACGAGCCGGCGAGCTTCACGATCGACCACGCGGTGGCGAAGTTGCACGCCTTCCTGGCGAAGGACTGACCGTCGTGGGAGCCGGGCTGAGTGGTTCCTGGGCGGACGGGTCGACGCGGTCCACGATCGAGGATTTCGTCGCCCGGGTGACTACCCGGGGACCGGACTTCGTCGAGCAGGGAGACCGGGTGGCCGTGTTCGACAACGACGGCACATTGTGGTGTGAGAAGCCGATGCCCATCCAGCTCGACTTCACCATCCGGCGTCTGGCGGAGATGGCGGCAGACGAACCCGAACTGCAACGGACGCAACCCTGGCAGGCCGCGCACGAGCACGACCTGAAATGGCTCGGCGCCGCAATGATCAAGCACTACCACGGCGACGACACGGATCTGAAGCTGCTGATGGGCGCGATCACCCGGGCGTTCGACGAGGTCAGCGTCGAGAACTACGACGCCCGCGTCACCGCGTTCTTCGACGGGGCGGACCACCCGACTCTCGGTCGCCCGTACCGGGGATGCGGATACGCACCGATGGTCGAGTTGCTGCGCTATCTCGAGGCGAACGGGTTCACGATCTACATCGCGTCCGGCGGTGACCGGGACTTCATGCGCCCGATCGCCGGGCAGCTCTACGGGGTGCCGCCGGAGCGGATCATCGGCAGCGCACTCGGCCTCTCCTACCGCGCCGAGGAGGGGCGGACGGATCTGCTCTACAAGGCGGCAATGGACTTCTTCGACGACGGACCCGAGAAACCGGTCCGGATCTGGAGCAGGATCGGGCGTCGGCCGATCCTGTCGGTCGGCAACTCCAACGGCGACCTGCCGATGCTCGCGTTCTCCGGGCTACCCGACCGTCCGTCCCTGCGGGTGCTGATCCTGCACGACGACGCCGACCGCGAATTCGACTACGTCGCCGGAGCCGAGCAGGCCCTCGAAGAGGCACGAGCAAACAACTGGACCGTGGTAAGCATGAAGAACGATTGGACGAGCGTCTTCTCGCCGGCCGTCACCTGAGCAGTCGGAAGGGGGAACCTCGTGGACACCGTGACCGTTTCCGCCGTCCGTCGCATCCCCGCCCAGACGTTCACCATGGGCTCGGATCGGCACTATCCGGAAGAAGGACCGGCGCATCGGGTGGCGGTCGACGCGTTCGCGATCGAGGCGCACCAGGTCACGAACGCACAGTTCACGACGTTCGTCCGGGACACCGGATACGTCACGGTTGCCGAGCGTCCGCTGGACCCCGCCGACTTTCCCGGGGCTCCCGCAGAGAATCTGCAACCCGGATCGATGGTGTTCACCCCCACCCGCGGACCGGTCGACCTCCGTCACCTGAGCCAGTGGTGGACCTGGACGGTGGGCGCGTCCTGGCAGCGCCCCACCGGGCCCGCGTCGACGATCGCCGGCCGCGAACGACATCCCGTCGTCCACGTCGCCCACGAGGATGCGGCCGCGTACGCACAGTGGGCCGGGCGGTCGCTCCCCACCGAGGCGCAGTGGGAGGCGGCGGCGCGCGGCGGTCTCGACCAGGCCGAATTCACCTGGGGCGACGCGCCCGCAAGCGAGCCGTCGGCGAACTACTGGCACGGGGACTTCCCGTGGCGCGCCGACCCCGGGTACGGCACCACGACCGCCGTCGGTAGCTATCGGCCCAACGGCTACGGGCTGTTCGACATGGCGGGCAACGTGTGGGAATGGACTGCCGACTGGTACGCCGATCGGCACCGTGACACCGCGGAGTCGTGCTGCGCGCCGCGCAATCCGCGCGGGCCCGGCATGACGGCGAGCTTCGACCCCCGCCAACCCCAGTTCCGGGTTCCACGGCGGGTGATCAAGGGTGGATCGTTCCTCTGCGCCGACAGCTACTGTCGCCGGTACCGGCCCGCGGCGCGGCGGCCGCAGATGGTGGATACCGGGATGAGCCACATCGGATTCCGCTGCGTCGAGGCCGTGCCCGTCTCAGAGTAGGACCACCACGGCGAGCAGCGCGAGCACGGTCACGATACTGGAGGTGGCGACGGCGGCGAACGTCGCCGGCGCGAATTCCCCGGATTCGATCTGCTTGCTGATGGCCCGGTAGCGGAACGTGCCGTACGCGGATACCAGCAGTCCCGCGGCGATCAGGATGAAACCGGCGGCAATGGCGTGGTCGCCGCGGTGTGGGGCGAACTTCGCCACCGCCACACCGAGTGCGGCGACGCTGATGCCCGTGCGGTGCCAGGCGAGATAGGTTCGCTCGTTCGCGAGGTGATCGCGCGCGGTGCTGCCCGTGTTCGGCTGGGTGGGGCCGAAGATGTCGCGGCTCATCCGCCGTCACCGAGGAATCCGATTTCCGACAGACTCGACTGGAATCCGGATTCGACCGTGGACAGTCCGGAGATCCACACGAGGACGCGGGTGGTGGGTGCCGGCGTCCGGGCGGCGATCCGGGTGACTCCCGGCGCGAGCGTGGCGGCGCCGAGTAACTGGGTGTGGCCGATGCCGGCCCAGGCGGCAGGCGCGGTCCGGATCTCGACCCTGGTGCCCGGCGTGGGTGATTCGATCCAGACGGTCCGCAGGTCGACGGGTTTCGGGAACGACACGATCAGGCCCACTCCACCCTTCGTCGGCGCTAGTTGCTGCGGGTAGCGGTCCGTCGCCCAGAACGTTGCCGGGTCGGCGTCGACCGCGAGGAAGGCCCTCGTCCCGTTGTCGGGGAAATGCTGGGGCGAGTAGACGGCCGCGGACGACGGGATGAGCGGTGTCGGATCGGGTTCCGGCGCGGGCACGATCTCGCTGAGCGTGCTGTCCGCGACGGCCGCCGGCGGCGCGTCCGACGCGGTGAACGAGGTGCCGATCGCCCATCCGGCGGCGCCGAGGGCGACAACCACGCCGAGTGCGGCGCTCATCGCGGGAAGCGGCGTCCGCGGTCGGGCCGACCGGTCGTCGAGCTTCGGTCGGACCTTCTTCTTGGGGGCGAAGGCGGGAGCCGAACGAGCCCGCGCGTCCGCCAGCATCCGGTCGAGGGCGTCGACCATTGCCTGCGCGGTGTCCATCCCGGGTCGCCGGGTGAGGGCGTTCACGGCCACGTCGGACAGCCGGCGGGGAATCGTGGGCCGCACCCGATGCGGAGGGACGACGGAACCGTCGCCCCGACGGCCTGCGGGGGGAAGTCCGGCTGCGAGGGTCGCGCCGGACGACGGCAGCGGCCACGTGCCGAGCAACAGCGCGTACAGCAGCGCGCCGAGGCCGGCGACGTCGTCGGCCGTGGTCCCGTCGGCGAGGGTGGCAGGGAAGGCGAGGACCGCGAGTCCTTCCCGGGAGATCCGTACCCGGTTGGGATGATCGAGCGAGATGCGGGCACCGAAATGATGCGCGTCCGCGGTGGCGGCGGCGAGGTCGCGCACGATGCGCGCGGCGTCCAGCGGCCGCGGAACCGTGCGCGCGACATCCGCGACCCGCCATCCGGGCGTCCATTCCGCGACCACGGCGATCCGGTCGCCGGCCGCCACGACGTCGTAAACCTGCGCGATCCGCCCCTCGTGGTTGAAGCTGGTCCCGGTGGTGTTCCGGCAGAACCGCGTCACCGGATCCGGGTGGGTGTCGGTGTCGCGCAGGTGCGCCGAATCGACGAGGCCGAGCGAAACGTCCCGGCACAGTTCGGTGTCGTGGGCGTGCCACCACTGCACCCAGTCGGGTCCGGCGAATCGTCCGAGGAGCTTGTATCGAGTGGCGACGAGCGTGCCCGGGGCGTACTGATCCCGGTCCTGCGGCGAATGCGGCGGGACCCCGGACACCGGCATTGCTGTCATCTACTCTCCCGGGCTCTCCCCGACCCCGAAAACTCCTGTCAGGCAACCGTCACCCGGCAGCAGAGCAGACGTTCGCGGTACCGGGCCTCACCCTGATCATCCTCGGATGTCACGCGAATCGTGTGCTTTTCGGTCGACCTAGCCGAGGACGTGCTCCGCGTATCGCGCGACCGCGAGCACGAGGTCGTCCGAATGCCGGGGCCCGACGATCTGCAGGCCCACCGGAAGACCGGCCGCGGTGCGCCCGACGGGGATGCTGATCGCCGGCTGCTGCGTCAGGTTGAACGGGTACGTGAACGGCGTCCACTGCGGCCAGCCGGTGAGGTCGCTGCCCGGCGGCACGTCGTAGCCCGCCTCGAAAGCTGGAATGGGGACGGTGGGTGTCAGCAGGACGTTGTGCGTCAGATGGAATTTGCCCATCGTGATGCCGATGTCCGCGGCGACCGCGCGAGCGTCGAGATAGTCGACCGCGCTGAACTTCTCGCCCCGTTCCCAGACCTTGCCGAGGCCCGGGTCGACCTTGTCGCGTGCGCCATCCGGGAAGTTCTTCAGCATTGCCGCGGCCCCGGCCGCCCACAGCAGTTCGAAGGCGTCGATCGGATCGCCGAACCCGGGGTCGGCGGCGGTGACCGGGAGACCCGCGGCGTCGAGTGCCTGCACCGCTCGGTCGACGATCGTCCGGACCTCCGGGTCGACGGTCACGTAGCCGAGCGTGGGGGAGTACGCGACGCCGAGTCCGACCACGTCGCGGCCGATCTCGCCGCGGAAGGTGGTCGGGAACGGGGCGAGCGACGTCGGGTCGCGCGGGTCGGGCAGCGACAGGATGTCCATCAGCAGTGCCGCGTCCTCGACCGTGCGGGTGATCGGACCGGCGTGCGCCAGCGGTCCGAACGGGCTCGCCGGGAACAGGGGGATGCGACCGTGTGTGGGCTTGAACCCGACGACGCCGCAGAACGACGCGGGGATCCGCACACTGCCCCCGCCGTCGGTGCCGACGGAGCAGGGGCCGAGACCCGCCGCGACCGCAGCGGCACTGCCGCCCGAGGAACCACCGGCCGTCTTGGTCGGGTCGGCCGGGTTGCGGGTGATCCCGCACAGGGCGCTGTCGGTGACGGCCTTCCAGGCGATTTCGGGGGTCGTGGTCTTGCCGAGGAACACCATCCCGTCCTCGCGCAGCCGGGCGGCCACGGGACTGTCGACGTCCCACGGCTGGTCCTCGTCGACGGCCTGCGATCCGCGGAGCGTCGGCCAGCCGTCGGTGAGGAAGATGTCCTTGATGGAGATCGGGACGCCGTCGAGCAGTCCCTTGGAGTAGCCGGTGTTCCAGCGCTCCTCGGACTTCCGGGCCTGCGCAAGCGCCCGCTCCTCGTCGACGAGACAGTAGGAGTTGATGGCGCGATCACGCTCGGTGATGGCGTCGAGCATCGCCTGCGTGGCGTCCACCGGCGAAAGTTCTCCGGACGAGTAGGCCGTGACCAGTTCGACGGCGGTCATGTCGGTGGGATTCATGAGAACTCCTTCAGCCTGGACGTTCGGGCCCTGTCGTCATCGGCTCGGTACGTACCCGAGGTGCTTGTCAACTACGTTCTCCAGCGGGTACCCCGTCACCCAGCGTTCGAAATTGTCGGTGAACACGGTGACGAGGTCGTCGCGCCAGCCGGCGAAGTCGCCCGAATTGTGGGGCGTGATCGACACGTTCGGCATGTCCCAGAGCGGATGGTCCGCGGGAAGCGGTTCGGTGTCGAACACGTCGAGCGCGGCGCCCGCGATCGTTCCCGCCCGCAGGGCGGCCACGAGGTCGTCGGTGCGGACGAGCTCGCCGCGTCCGACGTTGACGAACCGGGCGCCCGGCTTCATGGCGGCGAACGTCGTATCGCGGAACAGGTGGCGGGTCTGCCCGGTGAGCGGTGCCACCGCGATCACGTAATCGGCGACGGCGAGCTGATCCGGGAGATCTTCGGTGGCGGTGACCGTCCCGAAGTCGGGATCGGCGCCCCGGGCGGTGCGACCCGACCCGCTGACCTTCATCCCCGCGGCGCGGAGAAGTCGGGCGATCGCGCGGCCTATGGGTCCGGTGCCGACGATCAGGGCCGTGCGGCCCGCGATCCGCTCGGATTCGCGGTGCTGCCAGGTGTGGGACTGCTGCAGCCGGAGCGAACCCGGCAGATCCTTCGCGAACGAGAGGATCTGAGCCAGCACGTACTCGGCGATCGCCCCGTCGAACACGCCCCGGGAGTTGGTGATCGTGACGTCGCTGTCGCGCGCCTCGGGGAACATGACGGGATCGACGCCGGCCGCGGCGATGTGCAGCCACTGCAGCGAACCGGCGGCGTGCCACGCTCCGGGTACCGCGTCGGTGAGGAAGTCGTAGAGAAACAGCACGTCCGCGCCGTCGAGGGCGTCGCTCAACCCCGCCTTGCCGGTGTAGCGAACTTCGGCACGGGACGAAACCGGTGCCATGAGTTCGTCGCTCGGCAGGACGTGGGCATGTAGCACCGCGACGATCGGGTTCCGACTCACGTTGACACCGTAAGAGTAACTCGTATGATTGTCAACAATCTGATAATGCTCGGGCGTGGCCGGAACGAAGGTGAGGCCTGGTGTTGGAACTGAACATTCCCGAATTCGAGGGCCCGATCGCGCAGCGGGGAATCGGCATCATCGCCCCGTTCGACCTGGCGCTCGAACGTGAACTCTGGCGCTGGGCTCCCCTCGAGGTGAGCCTGCATCTGGCGCGCACGCCGTACGAACCCGTGCCCGTCAGCCTCGAGATGGCTGAACTCGTGTCCGAGCGAAGACACCTCATGGCGGCGACGCGCGACGTCCTGCACGTCGAGCCGGAGGTCGTCGCCTATCTGTGCACGTCGGGAAGTTTCATCAAGGGCCTCGAATACGAGCGAACCCTGTGCGATGCGATCTGCGAGGCCGGCGCCCCGCACGCGGTCACCACGTCCGGGGCGCTGGTCGAGGCGATCGAACACCTCGAGCTGAGCAGGCTGTCGGTGATCACGCCGTACGACGCCCCGCTGACCGAACGGCTGCACGCGTTCCTCGACGAGGCGGGCACCGAGGTGGTGCGCTCCGATCACCTCGGGCTCGGCGGCGGCATCTGGAAGGTCAACTACCGCACGATCGCCGAGCGGATCATCGCGGCGGACGACCCCCGGTCGGAGGCGATCTTCGTCAGCTGCACCAATCTGCCGACCTACGACGTCATCGCCCCGCTCGAGCAGGAACTCGGCAAACCGGTCCTCACCGCCAACCAGCTCACGATCTGGGCCTGTCTCGGCCGGATGAAACTCCCCATGACCGGCCCCGGCAAATGGCTGCGCAACGTCTTCTGACATCAGCCCGCACGACCCGCACAGAGGAGAACGTATGACGAGCACGCCGACCCCCACCGTGGGATTCATCTACCCCGATCACGCCGCCGAGGACGACTACCCCTTCGCCGCGGAGATGCTCGGAGTGGATCTGCCGGTCGTGCACATCTACGGCACCGACCTGCACGCCGTGCCCGAACTGCTCGACCTCGGAAGCCCCGAGAAGCTCGCCGGCGGGGCCGCACTGCTCGCCGACGAGAAGCCGGACGCCGTCGTCTGGGCGTGCACGTCGGGCAGCTTCGTCTACGGCCCCGACGGTGCGAAGCAGCAGGCCGAGACGCTCGCCGCGGCCACCGGTGTGCCCACCTCCAGCACCAGCTTCGCGTTCGTCAACGCACTGCACGCCCTGGGGATCACCCGGGTCGCGGTGGCCGCGAGCTACCCGGAGGACGTCGCGAAGCTGTTCGTCGAATTCCTCGCCGCCGCCGGCATCGAGGTGCTGTCGATGTCGAGCGCGGGGATCGACACCGCCGCCGAGGTCGGTCTGCTCAGCCCGGAATCCGTGGTGGAACTCGCGGTGGAGAACGACCACCCGGACGCCGAGGCCCTGCTCATCCCCGATACTGCGATGAGGACGCTCGGTGCGCTGAGTACTCTCGAGCAGCGCCTCGGCAAGCCGGTCCTCACGGCAAACCAGGTCACCATCTGGGAAGGCCTGCGTCTTGCGGGCCACACGGCGGTACAACCGTCGTTGGGAACGTTGTTCGAGAAAGGCCACAGTCATGGCTCTGACTGACCTGGAACCCGTCAGTCGTCAATCGACTGCCGAATTCATCGCGGACCGCCTGCGGGTCGCCATCATGAAGGGTGCGCTCGAACCGGGTGCACAGCTGGGCGAGGCGGAACTGGCCGCGCACTTCCAGGTCTCGCGCGGGCCCCTGCGCGAAGCCATGCAGAGGCTCGTCTCCGAGGGCATACTGCACAGCATCCGTCACCGCGGGATCTTCGTGACGGAACTGACCCTCGACGACGTCGTCGACGTGTACCGGAGCCGGTCGGTCATCGAGCGCGGTGCCCTCGAGATGATTCTCGCCGACGGTCGCCGGGAAGCCACCTACCTCGCGCTCGAACCGATCGTGCTCGTCATGCAGGCCGCGGCCGAGCGCGGCGACGCCGCCGCCGTCTCGGACGCCGACCAGCAGTTCCACCAGATCCTGGTGGAGAGCGCGCAGAGCCCGCGGCTCATCCGCGCGGCGCGGACGCTGCTGACCGAGACCCGGATGTGCCTGGGGGCGTTGCAGACCACCTACGACGACATCCGCGAGCAGGCGCAGGAACACGCGACCCTGCGTGAGGCCATCCGCACGGGTACGGCCGGCGAGGTACAGAAACTGCTCGCCGAGCACCTGGACGACGCCGTCCAGCGGCTGCGCGCCGATCAGAAGACGCTGTCGTCATAGCGACAGCGACGTAGAGGTAAGTGCCGAGGAGGGGCAATGACCCAGGTAGCCGAGATCCAGGGAGACACCAACCGCCACGATCGCTACCCGACTCGGATCGCCGCCGAGCCGTCGATGCTCCAACGGAACGAACCGGCCGTGTGGGGAGGCCCCGCGGACGGACCCTTCGACACGGCCGCCCTCGCCGGACACGAGGCGCGCGGCTTCACCATCGTCGACACCGTGCTGGACGCCGGCGAAGTGAAGTCCTGCCGGAAGGAACTCGACCGGCTGTCCCGGGACCCGTCGATGCGCGACAGCGGGCGCGTCATCACCGAACGCGGCACCGACGAGGTTCGGTCCGTCTTCGACGTGCACCGGCGCAGTGACGTGGTCGCCGCGCTGATCCGCGACGGCAGGATTCTCGACCGCGCACGTCAACTCCTCGGCTCCGACGTCTACATCCACCAGAGCCGGATCAATTCCATGCCCGGTTTCAAGGGCACCGGGTTCTACTGGCACTCGGACTTCGAGACGTGGCACGCCGAGGACGGTCTCCCCGTGCCGCGGGCCGTCAGCTGCTCGATCACCCTCACCGAGAACTACCCGTTCAACGGATCCCTGATGGTGATGCCCGGATCGCACCAGCGCTTCGTCCAGTGCGTCGGCGCCACCCCCGACGACAACTACACGTCCTCCCTCGTCGCGCAGGAGGTCGGGGTTCCGCGCCGGGAGGACGTGACCCGGATGGCCGCGGAGTTCGGGATCGAACAGTTCACCGGTGCGGCGGGCACGGCGCTGTGGTTCGACTCCAACGTCATGCACGGGTCGGGCAACAACATCACGCCCTACCCGCGGTCGAACCTGTTCCTCGTGTTCAACAGTGTCGAGAACACGCTCGTCGAGCCGTTCGCCTCACCGCGTCCGCGGCCGGAGTACATCGCGTCACGCGACTTCACGCCGCTGCCCTGACGTGAGCGGCAAAGTGTGCTCCCGCACGCTTTGCCGCTCACCTACGCGGGGAGCTCGTGCAGGGCGCGGGCGAGATGGGCGAGCTCGGGAACCTCGGCCGCCCGGTCCAGCGCCGACTCCAGGGTGGCGTCGTGGGTGGGACGCGCCTCGTCCAGTGCCGCCCGTCCCGCGGGTGTGAGTTCGGTGTAGATCCCGCGACGGTCGTCGTCGCACAGAATCCGGGTGAGCAGGCCGCGGTTCTCCAAGCGGTTCACCAGCCTGGTGGTGGCGCTGCTGCTCAGCGCGGCTGCTCGGGCGAGCTGCGCCATCCGCATGTGCCAGCCGTCCTGGCGGCTCAGTGCGTCGAGCACCGTGTACTCGACCACCGAGAGGTCGTGACCCCGCTGCAGGGCGCGTTCGAGCTCCGCCTCGAGCAGGCCGTGCAGCGCCGCGAGCGTGCGCCAGCCCTGCGACCGGATCTCGACGGCGTCGTCAGCGACTGCCATGGGCCACCTCCTGTGGATACGACTGCCAGGTCAGAATACCAGCTTGCGCACATAGAAGGCGTGTGCAACTATTTATGACGCGCCTGCAACTAATGCAGACGCGGTATTCGAGCTAGCGCTCTTATCTTCCAGTCTGTACGAAAGGAGTGGCTGCGATGCCACTGGGTCTGCTCGCCCTCGCCATGGGCGGCTTCGGGATCGGTCTCACCGAATTCGTCATCATGGGACTGCTGCCGGAGGTGTCGACCGATTTCCAGGTCAGCGAATCCGTGGCCGGCTACCTCATCTCCGGCTACGCCCTCTCCGTCGCCGTCGGAGCCATCGTCATCACCGCGGCGGTCACCCGCTTCGACCGCAAACGCGTCCTCGAGGCACTGATGGTGCTGTTCATCGGCGGCAACCTCCTCTCCGCGCTCGCCCCGACCTACGAGGTCATGATGGGTGGACGCGTCCTCGCGGCCCTGTGCCACGGCGCGTTCTTCGGCATCGGGTCGGTCCTCGCCGCCGACCTCGTGCCCGCGAGCAAGCGGGCCGGCGCCATCGCGACGATGTTCGCGGGGCTGACCATCGCCAATGTGCTCGGCGTCCCGTTCGGCACGTTCCTCGGTCAGCAGTTCGGGTGGCGTTCCACGTTCTGGGCCATCACCGTCATCGGCGTCGTGGCGTTGCTCGGCATCGCGGCACTTGTGCCGTCCGTGTCCCGCACGGAAGACGCACCGGAATCCGGCGGTCTGCGCAGCGAGCTGGGGGCCTTCCGGAACCCGCAGGTGTGGTTCTCGATCGCCGTCACGATCCTCGGGTTCGGCGGCATGTTCGGTGCGTTCACGTACATCGCGTTCACCCTCACCGAGGTCGGCGGATTCGCGTCGAGCAGCGTGCCGTGGCTCCTCGTGCTCTTCGGCGGTGGACTGTTCGTCGGCAACGTCCTCGGCGGACGCGCCGCCGACAAGGTACTCACCCGCACGCTGACCACCGTCCTCGCCGTGCTCACCGTCGTGCTCGTCGTATTCGCCCTCACCGCCGGCAGCAAGCCGATGACGATCGTCGCCCTGTTCCTCATGGGCGCGTTCGGCTTCGCGACCGTCCCCGGACTGCAGATGCGCATCATGAACTACGCGGCACAGGCCCCGACCATGGCATCCGGCGCGAACATCGCCGCCTTCAACGTGGGCAACGCACTCGGGGCCTGGCTCGGCGGCATCACCATCGCCGCGGGACTCGGTTTCACGTCCCCGATCTGGATGGGAGCGGCCCTCACCGTCGCCGCGCTCGCCGTCCTCCTCGTCGCCACCACCCTCGACCGGCGGTCGAAAGCCCGGCCGGTGCAGGACGATTCTGTGGTCGTACCGGTCTAGAGGCAGAGCCGCCCCGCACCGATGCTCGGTGCGGGGCGGCTCGGACCGGGTGGGGACTACCGGTGGGTGAAGTCCGGCGCCCGCTTTTCGACGAATGCGGCCATGCCTTCCTTCTGGTCCTCGGTGGCGAACGTCGAGTGGAACACGCGTCGTTCGAAGCGGATTCCCTCGGTGAGGGTGGTCTCGAAGGATCGGTTGACCGCTTCCTTCGCCATCATCGCGACGGGCAGCGACATCTCGGCGACGGTGGTGGCCGTCTGCAGGGCGTCGTCGAACAGGTCGGCGGCGGGGACGATGCGGGCGACGAGTCCGGCGCGTTCGGCTTCCTCGGCGTCCATGGTCCGGCCCGTCAGGCACAGTTCCATCGCCTTGGCCTTGCCGACGGCGCGCGTGAGGCGTTGTGAGCCGCCGATGCCGGGGATGACGCCGAGTTTGATCTCGGGCTGCCCGAACTTGGCGGTGTCGGCGGCGAGGAGGATGTCGCACATCATCGCCAGTTCGCACCCGCCGCCGAGGGCGTATCCCGCAACCGCGGCGACGATGGGTTTGCGGGCGGCGGCGATGCGGTCGCCGATGGAGAAGAAGTCGGAGAGGTAGACGTCCATGTAGGACTTGGTCTGCATCTCCTTGATGTCCGCGCCGGCCGCAAACGCGCGTTCGGACCCGGTGATGAGGATGGCGCCGATGCCGCTGTCGGTGTCGAGCTCTTCGATTGCCGTGACGAGTTCGCGGAGAAGCTGGGAGTTCAACGCGTTCAGCGCTTTCGGGCGGTTGAGGGTGATGATCCCGACCCGGCCCTTGCGGTCGAGGAGGATGGTCTCGTAGTCGGTCACTGCTGTGCTCCGGTCGTCGTCGTCGTGGTGGGATGGGGGAGGCCGAGTTCGAGGTCTCCGAGGGGTGTGAAGAACTGTGCGACGTCGTCGTCGGTGACCTCGTCGAGGGTGGCGGGTGACCAGTGTGGGTTGCGGTCCTTGTCGACGACCTGCGCCCGGATTCCCTCGACGAGGTCGTGCGAGTTCAGGCAGGCGACGGACACCCGGAATTCGTCGTTCAACACGTCCTCGAGGCTGCCCGCCGCGCGGGCGCGGCGCAGCGAGGCCAGGGTGACCGCGCACGCGGTCGGCGACTTCGACAGGATCTGCTCGGCCGCCTTCGCCGCCTCCGGCACCCCACTGCGTTGGAGCCGGGACACGATCTCCGGGACCGAATCCGCCGAGTACGCGGCATCGATCCAGCCCTGCTGCGCCAGCAGGTCCGAGGCCGGCGCCGGTGCGGTGAACGCGGCCACCGCCGCCTCCACCGAGGTTTCCGACAGCTTCTGTACGAACGCGGCGATCTGCTCGGACGGGATGAAGTGGTCGGCGAACCCGCACGCGATCGCATCCCCGGCGCTCAGCCGTGCCGTGGTGAGCGCGATGTGCGTGCCCAACTCGCCGGGGGTGCGGGCCAGCAGGTAGGTGCCGCCGACGTCGGGGACGAACCCGATCCCGGTCTCGGGCATCCCGATCATCGACCGCTCCGTCACGATCCGGACGCTGCCGTGCGCCGACACCCCGACCCCGCCGCCCATCACGATGCCGTCCATGACCGCCACATACGGTTTGCGGTAGTTCGCGATGGCGGCGTTGAGGATGTACTCCTCGCGCCAGAACTCCCGCGACCCGGTGCCCCCGGTTTTGGCGTCGTGGTAGATCGAGACGATGTCCCCGCCCGCGCACAACCCGCGGTCCCCGGCGCCGGTGATCAGCACCGCCCGCACTTGATCGTCGCCGGCCCACTCCGTCAGGGCCGCCGCAATCTGCCGGACCATCGAATGGTTGAGGGCGTTGATCGCCCTCGGCCGGTTCAACACGATCCGGCCCACCCCGCCGCTGGTGTCGATCAGAACCTCCGGCTCCGTGGTTCCCGCGCCTGTCATGCCGCTCCCTTTCCGTGTCCCGCGATGATGCTGCGGGCGATGACCACCCGCATGATCTCGTTGCTGCCTTCGAGGATCTGATGCACCCGCAGGTCGCGGACGATCTTCTCGATCCCGTACTCGGCAAGGTAGCCGTACCCGCCGTGCAGCTGCAGCGCCCGGTTCGCGACCTCGAACCCGGTGTCGGTGGCGAACCGTTTCGCCATCGCACACAACTCCACCACATCCGGGGCACCCTCCTCGAGGGCGGCGGCCGCCCGCCACAACAGGGTGCGGGCGGCCTCGAGTTCGGTGCGCATGTCCGCGAGCTGGAACTGCAACGCCTGCGAGTCCAGCAACGCCGCCCCGAACGCCTTCCGGTCCGCCAGATAGGCGACGGCCTTGTCCAGGGCGGTCTGCGCCCCGCCGACCGAGCACGCCGCGATGTTGAGGCGGCCCCCGTTCAGGCCGGCCATCGCGATCCGGAACCCGCCGCCCTCGCTACCGAGCAGGTTCGCCGCCGGCACCCGCACATCCTCGAAGATCACCTGCCGGGTCGGTTGGGCGTTCCAGCCCATCTTCACCTCGTTCGGCCCGAACGACAGCCCCGCCGACTCCTTCGGCACGATGAACGCCGAAATCCCCCGCGGCCCGCCCTCGCCGGTGCGGGCCATCACCACATACACCTCCGACGTCCCGGCCCCGGAGATGAACTGCTTGACCCCGTTGAGGACGAAGTCGTCGCCGTCGCGGACCGCGCGGGTGCTCAACGCCGCCGCATCCGAACCCGCACCCGGCTCGGTCAGGCAGTAACTGCCCAGCTGATCCATCGCACACAACCGAGGCACCCACTGATGCCGTTGCTCCTCGGTGCCGAACCTGTCGATCATCCAGGTCACCATGTTGTGAATGGAAATATAGGCGGCGATCGACGGGCAGCCCTTCGCCAACTGCTCGAAGATCCGGGCCGCATCGACCCGGGTCAGCTCCGAACCCCCCACGTCCTCGCGGACGTAGATCCCGCCCATCCCCAACGACGCCGCCTTCCGCAGCACATCCACCGGGAAATGCTTCGTCTGATCCCACTCCACAGCATGCGGCGCGAGATGCTCGGCCGCGAAATCACGGGCCGTGTCACGAATCGCCCGCTCGTCATCGGTCAAGGTGAACATATCAATCGACCCTTTCAGGTTCGGGTAGTTGGAAGTACTATAGTTGGATATCCATGTAAATTGCCAGTGGGATGTGACCCGAAAGTGGTCGTTCATTGGATGTCCGATTCCGAACCACGAGGAGGCTACCGGTGGCCACTCCGCAACCACCCCACCCGGCGCCCGGCGCCGATTCCGTCGCGTCGGCCACGGCGCTGATCGCCGCCGTCCTGCAGACGCAGAAGCTGATCACCCACCACCTCAACTCCACGTTGCGCCCACTCGGACTGTCCTTCGCCCGGTACGAGGTCTTGGCGATGATGGTCGCCGCGAACGGGCCACTGCCCATGGTGCGCATCGTTCGCGCCCTGGACCGGCACCCGACCACCATCGGAACGCTCGTCGACGGACTCGAAGAGGCCGGGCTGTGCGTGCGGGCGATCAACCGTTCCGATCGCCGCTCGACCCTCGTCACGATCACCGACAAGGGGCGCGAGGTGGGGGCCTCGGCGAGCCGCGCCCTCGATGGCGTCGCGCTCGCAGACCCGCAGGACATGCACCGTCTCCACGAGGGTCTGCAACAGCTGCTCACCGCAACCCGGCGGGCATCGACCGCGGCCGCCGACCTGGCGGGAGGCCGGCCGTGATCGACGTGCGCAATATTCGCTCGGATGATCTGCGGTATCTGCTCGCCGTGGCGCGAACCGGTCGCCGCCAATCCGCGGCGATGGACCTGGGCGTCGATCACACCACTGTCTCGCGGCGAGTGCGCGCGCTCGAGAAGGTCCTCGGCGTCCGTCTGCTGCAGCGCAGCACCGACGGGTGGGAGTTGACCGATGTCGGCCGATCGATCGCGGAGAAGGCGCAACTGATCGAGGAAGCCGTTCAGGAAGCTGCCGACGTGGTCCTCGGCATCAGCGAGAATCCACTCCGCGGAACGGTCCGGATCACCGCCCCGGACGGATTCGGCTCGTTGTTCGTCGCTCCGGCGCTGGCCAAGCTGAGAATGAACCATCCGCATCTCGTCGTCGAATTGATCACCGATACAAGGCAACTCAACCTCTATCAATCGGGGTTCGACCTGGCCGTCGCGGTGGGGACACCGATCACCAGCCGGCTGGTCTCCGAACGCGTGTGCCAGTACTCGCTCGGGTTGTACGGCAGCGAACAGTATTTCCGCGACCACGGTGAACCCGGCAGCATCGAGGAGTTGACGGCGCATCCGCTGGTCTTCTTCGTCGATTCCCTGCTGCAGGTCGGGGATCTCGACCTGAACCGGCACCTGCCCGGTGTCGCGGCAAAATTCATGTCCACCAACATCTTCGCTCACGTCGCTGCCACCCGGTCGGGCGGCGGCATCGGACTGCTGCCGGCGTTCATGGCCGACCAGCACGCCGATCTGCGCAGGATCCTGCCCGATGTCGTCGATGTCCGGCTCGCCTTCTCCCTGGCCGCTCGCCGCGAAAGCCTGACCAATCCTGCGGTACAGGCTGTCCGGCAAGCGATCCAGGAAGAGGCCCTCAGCCGTCGAGAGGAACTGGTCCCCACCGCGTAGCACGGCCGCTCGGCGTCACGCCTGTGCGGGCACCATGGTGCCCCGCGACTCGGCGGCGTCGACCGCGTCGAGCCAGTCGAGGATCTGCTCGGTGTGCTGCCCGAGCACCGGGGGTGCGGCATGCTCGGCGCGCACCAGCGAGTCGCCGCCGGCCGTTTCCATCCGCAAGGACGGACCCGGCAACTGCACAGGTCCCACCACCGGGTGGTCGACCTCGAGCAGCAGTCCCTGGCTGCGGGTCTGCTCCCACTCGTACACCTCGTCGATCGTGCGGATCGACCCCGCGGGAACACCCGCGGCCTCGAGCGCGGCGAGCACATCGACCCGGGTACGGCCGGCGAAGTCGGCCTCGATGGCGGCGATCAACGCATCCCGGCCCGCGACCCGGTCACGGTTGACCGCGAACCGCGGATCGTCGGCCGACAGACCGGCCACCGGGGCGAACTTCGCCCAGATCGCCTCGCTGCCGACCGCGATCTGCACGTAGCCGTCCGCGCAGCGGAAACTGCCGTACGGGGCGATCTGCGGATGGTGATTGCCGGACCGCTGCGCGACCTGACCACCGACGGTCCACTTCGTGCCCTGGAAGGTGTGTGCGCTGACCGCGGCGGCCAACAGCGACGTCCGGACGACCATGCCCTTGCCGGTCTTCTCCCGGGCGGCCAGCGCCGCCGACACTCCGGCGGTGCCGTGGACACCCGCGAGGACGTCCGCCATCGGCACTCCGATCCGCGTCGGTTCCCCGTCGGGGTCACCGGTCACCGACATGAGTCCGGCCTCGCCCTGGGCGATCTGGTCGTAGCCCGGGCGGGAACCTTCCGGACCGTCGTGCCCGAACCCGGTGATGGACAACGTGATCAGCCGTGAGTTGAGCTCTTCGAGTACCTCCGGCGAAAACCCGAGGCGATCGAAGGCGCCCGGCCGGAGGTTCTCGATCAGCACGTCCGCCTGCCGGATCAGCCGGCGCAGCGCGTCCTTACCGTGCTCGGATTTCAGATCCAGCACGATCGATTCCTTGTTCCGGTTCGCCGACATGAAGTACGACGACTGCGGGTCGTCCTGCGGCCCGACGAACGGCGGCCCCCAGGTGCGGGAGTCGTCGCCGGTGCCCGGGGCTTCGACCTTGATCACGCGGGCGCCGAGGTCGCCGAGCATCATCGCGGCGATCGGCCCGGCCAGTGCCCGGGAGAGGTCGAGCACGAGAATGTCATTGAGAGGTCCGACAGTCATGATGCGTTCCTCCTCAGAGTGTGCGCAGGCGCACGTTGACCTGCTTGGTCTGGGTGAATCCGGCGATCATGCCCTCGAGGGACACCTCGCGGCCGAGGCCGCTCTGCTTGTATCCGCCGTAGGACTGGCCGACCATCTGGCCGCCGCCCTGGTTGACCTGCACCCACCCGGTTTCGAGCGCGTGGGCCGTGGACAGGGCCAGGTCGAGGTTGTGCGTCCACACGTACGCGGCCAGACCGTAGTGCGAGTCGTTGGCCATCGCGACGACGTCGGCGTGGTCGTTCCACGGGATCGCGACGAGGGCGGGTCCGAAGATTTCTTCCCGCGACAGTCGCCAGGTGTTGTCGGCGCCGGAGAACACGGTCGGGCCCATGTAGTAGCCGTCGGTGTTGCCGATCGTGTCGGGGGAGCCGTCGAGGACGGTGGAGACCTTGGTCGAGCTCAGGCCGTCTTCGAGGAACCCGTTCACCGACGCGAACTGCTTGTCGTTGATGATCGCGCCCATGTCCGTCGCCTCGTCCAGCGGGTTACCGACTTTCAGGCCGGCGAGGGTGGTGACCAGACGGTCGAGGACCTGGTCGTAGATGTCCTGGTGCAGGAACAGGCGGGATCCGGCGGTGCAGCTCTGGCCCTGCCGGTGCACCCGGGTCGAGAGCAGCAGCTGGCTGATGAAGTCGTCGTCCACGTCGACGTCGGGGAAGACGATGGAGGGGTTCTTGCCGCCGAGTTCGAGGGAGACGTGGGCCAGGCGGCCACCGGCTTCGCGGGCCACGTGGCGGCCGACCTCGGTGGAGCCGGTGAACGAGACCTTGTGGACGTCCGGGTGCTGCACGAGCGCCTCACCGGCCACCCGACCGGATCCGGTGATGACGTTGAGGACACCGGCGGGGAGGTATTCGGCGCAGATCTCGGCGAGCAGCAGGACGCTGAGCGGTGCGGCTTCGGCGGCCTTGACGACGACGGTGTTGCCGGCGACGAGGGCCGCGGGGATCTTGAAACCGGCGATCATCAGCGGGGAGTTCCAGGGCAGGATGGCGCCGATGACGCCGAGCGGCTCCTGCCGGGAGTACTGCAGCTGGTCGTCACCGGCGGGCAGCACGGTGCCCTTGATCTCCCCGGCGACGCCGGAGAAGTAGCGGAACAGGTTCGCCAGGGTGGCGACCTCGGGGCGGGCCTGGGTGCGCAGCGCGTTGCCGGTGTCGAGCGCGGTGAGGCGTGCGAGTTCCTCGGAGCGGGCGTCGATGGCGTCGGCGATCTTCGCGAGGATCCGGGCTCGTGCGGTGAAGTGCTGGGAACGCCACTGCGGGAACGCCTTGTTCGCCGCGCGGACCGCCCGATCGACGTCCTCGGTGCTCGACGACGGCACACGGCCGATCACGTGCTCACGCAGGATCGGGGTCGTCACGTCGGTCCAGTCGCCGGACCGGGCTTCCACCCAACTGCCGTCGACGAACATGGGGTAGTCGCGTGCCTCGGGAATCTCGAGATCGGCGAGGGTGGGCTGTGTGGAGGTCATATCGGAATCTCCTTGACATACGGATGGCTCTGCTGCGAGTGCAGCGAGGACGGAAGCAATAGGGGTGCGGGTGAACAGTGCTAAGGGGTCGACGCGACGCGCTCGGACAACGCGCCGATCGCGCGGGCGTAGATCTCGTCGACCTCACCGTCCGCATCGACCGAGACCAGCAGCGCCGAGTAGTAGTCGAGCAGCGGGCGGGTTTCGTCGTGATAGACCCGCAGACGCCGGCGAATGACGTCCTCGGTGTCGTCGGCGCGTCCACGGGCCAGCATCCGCCCGACGACGGCATCGTCCGCGATCGAGAAATCGAGTACAGCGTTGATCTGGATCAGCTGCTCGGCCAGGAACTCGTCGAGAGCGACTGCCTGAGCGACGGTGCGGGGGAAGCCGTCCAGAATGAACCCGGCGGTCGCGTCGTCGGCAGCGAGTCGCTCCACCACCATGCCGATGGTGACCTCGTCCGGCACCAGTTCGCCCGCATCGAGGAACGTTTTCGCTCGCCGGCCCAGGTCTGTGCCCTCCGCGATGTGGCTGCGGAACAGATCGCCGGTCGAGATGTGGGGGAGCTGCAACTTCGACGAAAGCGACTGCGCCTGAGTTCCTTTACCCGCTCCCGGTGGCCCCGTCAGAATGATGCGCACGGTTACGCCTGCGCGTCGAGAGCGCCGGAACGGATCGCCGTGACGATCGCGGAGAAGTCACGACCCGGGCCGTCTTGAGCGACGAACTGTTCGTACAGTTCGGTTGCACGCCGCCCGAGCGAAGTGTCCACCCCGTTGTCGGTTGCGGCGGCCTGCGCGAGCCGAAGGTCCTTGAGCATCAACGCACTCCCGAATCCGCCGGCGTAGTCGCGGTTGGCGGGGCTGGTCGGAACGGGACCGGGAACCGGGCAGTTGGTCGTCAGCGCCCAGCACTGGCCGGACGCGGTCGACGAGACATCGAACAGTGCCTGGTCGGTCAGGCCGAGCTTGGCGCCCAGCGCGAAAGCTTCGCTGACGGCGATCATGGAGATTCCCAGGATCATGTTGTTGCAGATCTTTGCAGCCTGACCGGCTCCGGCGTCGCCGCATCGGACGATGCGCGAGCCCATGGCATCGAGGAACGTGGCGGCCCGGTCCACCGCGTCGGCCGGACCACCGACCATGAACGTGAGGGTTCCGCCGTCCGCGCCGACGGTGCCGCCGGAGACGGGGGCGTCCACGGCGCTGTGGCCGGCGGCGACAGCGAGTTCGGCGGCGGCCCGCGCGTCGGCGACATCGATCGTCGAGCAGTCGAGGAACAGGGTTCCCGGCTGTGCTGCCGGAACCAGGTCTGCGTAGACGTCGAGCACATGCTTGCCGCTGGGCAGCATCGTGATGATCACGTCGGCGTTCTCCGCGGCGTCGACAACACTGTCAGCGGAAGCGATTCCGTGTGCCCGAGCCTTCTCCGCTGCTGCGGGGGAGGGATCGAATCCGACGACCGTGTGGCCGCCTCGTGTCAGATTCGTGGCCATACCCAGGCCCATGTTTCCGAGCCCGAGGAAAGCGATCTTGCTCATCTGTACTCCTTGTGGTTGCCGACGTTCCACGCACGGGCCGAGGAGGAAGCCCACCCGGGGCATCGATCCGAACAACAGGTCGTGGGTGAATCCCGGGGAAGCGGGCCGCTGTGCGTCGCTCTCCGCCAGGATCGGTTTCGAGTGTGCCCGCGCGCCGAGGATCGCGGAATCACCGAACCTGCAAAGGGGATGTGCAAAATTGCATCGTCACTGCTCGCGAGACGGGCAGGACGTCAGTCGGCGACCTCGACGTATGACGCCAGGTTGGCCAGCGAGGACGCGATGCCGGCCTCGTGGTCCGCTTGGTCGATGCCGGGTGGCACGTCCGTGGCTGTGACGGTCACGGACGTGCCACCTTCGGTCGCGGCGAGTTGCCAGGTCATCGTCATGGTGCCCGCGTACGACGGGTCGTCGGCCTCGAACACCGCCTGCTGTACCACCCGCTCCGCCGGCATCAAGGCGGTGAATCCGACGTCGACGACATCCGTCGCTGCCGAACTCTTGCCGGGGCTGTCGGCGGCGTCGAGGTAGGTGAGGACCATCCGGAACCCGCCACCGGGACGGGGGTCCCACTTCTCGATCCGACCCCGCATGCCTTCCGGTGGCAACCAGGCCTCGACGGATTCCCGGTCGACCAGGGCGTCGTACACGGTCGTCGGTGACGCCGAGATCACCCGGCTGACGCGGTCGGTCCGTCCCATGGCCCCGAGTCTAGGGCGCTACGGCCCGAAACTTGCCGATACCGGGCACGTCAGGCCGGTGTCACGCCGGCCCGGCGGAGGTGGCGGGCGAAGAACCGGGCCGAGCTGTCGCGCTCGTAGTCGGGCACCTGGTTGTACCCGCCCGGGTGGGCGTGCAGTGTCTTCTCCTTCGAGCCGAAGGCGTCGAACAGTGCGAGTCCGGCATTGCGGTCGATGTACTCGTCGTCCCACGGAATCCGGTACTCGACCGGGACGGTGACCTTTCGTGCCGTCTCGATCAGAGCGTCGTCCACGAAGACCGCACCGAAACTCAGGGCAGCGATCCGGGATTCGACCGTCGCCAGCATCAGCCCGGTCGCGACACCCAACGTCATGCCGCCGTAGCCGATCGGTGCTTCGGTGCCGATGTCGGGCAGTGCCTGCAGGGCGTCGAGGGCGGCTTGCCATTCCGGCACCGCACGCTCCGCCAGCGATGCGTTGTAGTCGACGACGATCGGAGCGATCGGCTCGCCCGCCGCCCGAGCCCGATGGATCGCGTCGGCCCACCGTTGATCCTGGATATTCCGCGGCCGGTCACCGTGTCCGGGCGCGTCGATGGCGGCGACGGTGTACCCGTAGGTGGTCGCGCAGTGGAGTGCGCCGGCGACCAGGCCCGGCGCCCTCTTGTGCATGCCGCCGCTGTGTCCCGACAGCAGCAGCGGCGCACCGGCGGTTCCGGATTCGGGTGTCCAGAGCACGCCGGTGATCTCGCCCAGGGTGAAGGTTCGTTCGATGACACCGTTCGACGATGTCTCGGAGGTGAAGTGCATGGTGTTGCCTTTCGGGATTGCCTTGTGGTCGAGGCGCTCCCGGCGACACCTACGTCGATCGCCCGGCCGTGCAGAGGGGGAGCACCCACAGGGTTACAGCGTTCATGGGTCCCACCTCCTCGCACGAAGTCACGGTCCGTCGAACGGTAGCAGTGCGGGCGTCGTGCCCGCCAACCATTTTCTCTCCGGCCGCGGCCAGTCGCTGACCTGCCGAAACGGCGCGTGGCCTGTGGTGCCCGCGCCCTGTTTCGTCCGACGTCTCGGGAGCTGCGGCGCCAGGATCGTTAGGGTGTTGCCATGGAGCGCCGGTTCGACCACGCCGTGGTCCACTGGGTCGAGCACGGCAGTGGCGTGCCGATCGTCGCCCTGCACGGTGCCGGCGTGGATCATCGCGAGATCGAGGCGGCGATCGAGGCCGTCGTTCCGGGCGCGGGGTACCGGCGGATCTACCCGGACCTGCCGGGGATGGGCCTGTCGACAGCGGACGGGCTAACCTGCAACGACGACGTGGTGACGCTGCTCGGCGACTTCGTCGACGGCGTGGCGGCGGGCCCCGTGCTGCTGGTGGGGCATTCGTACGGCGCCTACCTGGCTCGTGGCGTGGCCGCGCAGAGACCAGACGCGGTACTCGGTCTGGCGTTGGTGTGTCCGGTCGCCGAGCGGTCGCGGAACGTGCCCGGCCACGCGGTGGTTCGCCGGGACACCGATGCCTACGACGAACTCGAGCGTGCGCAGTGGGCGGGGTTCGATGAGTACTTCGTCGTGCGCACCGGGGCCACCGCTCGCCGCTACCGCGACCACGTGGTGCCGGGGACGACGCTCGTCGACGAGGATGCGCTCGGTCGCATCTTCGCCGGGTGGGCGGTCGATGTCGGGTCGGGTGCGTTCCCGGGGCCGACGGTGATCGTGGCGGGCCGGCACGATTCGGTCGCCGGGTACGCCGACGCGTGCGCATTGCTCGACAGTTATCCGCACGCCGCCCTGGCGGTCGTCGAGGACGCCGGTCACGCGCTGATGCACGAGCGGCCCGCACTGCTCGCCGCGCTGTTCGCCGACTGGCTCGATCGCGTCGATCGGAAATAGTTCCGGAGGCGATGTCGAGAACCCGTGATCGGCTCCGTCCCCGTGGTGAATGCGGCCAGAATGGGTCGCACCAGAACCGAGGAGAACCTGATGGCCAAGTACCTTCTGCTCAAGCACTACCGCGGCGCGCCGGCGGCGGTCAACGACGTGCCGATGGCCGAGTGGACACCGGAGGAGATCTCGGCGCACGTGCAGTACATGCAGGATTTCGCGACCAAGCTCGAGGGGACCGGTGAGTTCGTCGACGGTCAGGCACTGTCCCCGGAGGGCACGTTCGTCCGCTACGACGGCGAGGGACGGCCACCGGTCACCGACGGCCCGTTCGCGGAGACGAAGGACCTGATCGCGGGCTGGATGGTGATCGATGTCGAGACCCACGAGCGGGCGCTCGAGCTGGCCGGAGAGCTGTCCGCGGCGCCGGGTGCGGGTGGGAAGCCGATCCACGAATGGCTCGAGCTGCGCCCGTTCCTCGCCGCGCCGCCCACGATCGCCGACTGCCACGGCGGATCCGGCCTCGAGGCCTAGGACGGCCGCTGATGACCGTCCGTTCCGTGAACACAGGGGCAGGGCGACTCGCCGGTGACCACACCGGCGGCGTCGCCCGCTTCCTGGGCATCCCGTACGCGGCAGCTCCGGTGGGCGAACGCCGATTCGCACCCCCTGGCCCGGTCGAACTTTGGGCTGGGGTCAGGGACGCCACCGCGTACGGCGCGACCGCACCTCAGCCGTCGTTGCACCCCACTCAGGCGTGTCTGGCGCCGCTGGTCGGGCCGGGGTGGGTGACCGGGGACGGCAACTTCCTCAATCTCAATGTCTGGACACCCGACCCGGGCACGAGTGGGCTCCCGGTGATGGTCTACATCCACGGCGGCGGATTCATGATCGGCTCGGGTTCCGCCCCGGCTTTCGACGGCACGGCGTTCGCCCGCGACGGCGTCGTCCTGGTCACGGTCAACTACCGCCTCGGCGCGGAGGGGTTCCTCGCACTGCCCGGCGAGGTCACCAACATCGCATTGCGCGACCAGATCGCGGCGCTGCACTGGGTCCGCGACAACGTCACCGGGTTCGGCGGGAACCCGGACGACGTCACCGTCTTCGGCGAGTCGGCCGGCGGCACGTCGGTCGCGTTCCTGCTGCACTCCCCGGCGGCCGCCGGACTGTTCCGGCGAGCGATCGTCCAGAGCGGACACGACGAGATGGCGCGCCCGCTGGGTCTCGCCGAAGATCTCACGAAGGCACTCGCCGCCCGGCTCGGGATCTCCCCGGCAGCGGGCGCATTCCGAGCATGCTCCGCGCCCGACCTGCTGCGCGCGCAGGGCGCTCTGCTCAGGCACGAACCCCGCCCCGACCTGCGCGACGACAACGGTGTCGACCCCGGCCACGGTCGTGCGCTGTTCCTCCCCACCACCGGTGACGACGTCCTGCCCGACCCGGTCGGAGTCCCGAGCGCCCACGCGCGCGGCGTGGACCTGTTGATCGGCACCACGCTCGAGGAAGCCAACCTCGGCTTCGGTGCCGACGAGTTCGCCGACTTCGACGCGGACGACGCCGTCGCCGAACTGGCCGCCACCTACCCCGACGCCGAAGCGCTCCTCGCGCGACACCGTCTCCACGAACCGGCCGTCACCCCCGCGCAGGCACTCACCGCCGCCTACACCGACTTGATGTTCCGATCACCGAGCCGCCGCACCGCGCGGCGTCACCCGGGCCCTGCCTACGTCTACGAATTCGCATGGCGATCACCACTACACGGCGCGGCACACGGCCTCGACGTCCCCTTCGTCTTCGACACCACACAGGCGTGCCGCGGCCTCCTCGGAGACGCCGCACCCGAAACCCTCACCCACGCGATGCACCGAACCTGGGTCGACTTCGCAACCCACGGCGATCCCGGCTGGCCCCGTTACGAGGGCACTGGAAAGGCGATGTGGTTCGACGCCGACCCGCACCTCTGCGAGGACACCGCCCCCGACGACATCGGCGCCGAATACCTACCGGGCACCACCTGAGGATCCGCCGGAGATCGACGAATACGTTGCGACGGAGCCGGATTCAGTCGGTGACCCTGCGGCCCAGCGCGTTCCGGCCGGCGTCGAAGCTGCGGAGCGCCGCCCCGACCGCTGCCGCGGCGGTGACCTCGAAGATCTGATCCTCGGTGTGCCCGGCGGCGGTCAGCCGGGTGACGTCGGTGTCGGTGATCGTGTACGAGGCGTCACGGACGGCGGTGACGTAGGACTGCCAGGGCTCGGGGAGCGGGCCGCCTGCCGCGGCGGCGGCGCGCAGGGGCGGGTCGGTGGTGGCAGGGGAGTTCAGCACCGATTGGCGCAGGTTGGCCGCGACGTCACCGTGGTCGGTCGTCTTCCCCTCGGCGAGAAGAAATCCCGGGAAGCGGTAGCCGAACCGGTGTAATGCTCGGGTGCCGCTGTGCAGTTGGCCCTCGCGAAGAGTGAACCCGAACGCGTTGGCCAGCCGGTTGACGATGTTCCACACCAGGTTCACGTGCAGAGCGTCCAGGACTGCGGGTTCGGGCAGGTCGGCGATGCCGGTGGCGTCGACGCGGTCCGGTGTCCGGTTGAGCTGGTCGAGGAACTCGCGGACGGCGCGCAGTGGCGGCCGTGCCGAGGCGGGATCGGCCGGATCGATCTCGCCCCGGCCGGCGATGCGGGTGAGCTCGGCGTGCGTGTCGATGCAGAACGGGCATCGGTACAGCTGCGCGGTGCACATCGCGAGGTATTCGCGTTCTCCGGCGGTCCAGTACGACGGCCCGCGCATCGCGTCGGCGGTGAGGTCGAGCAGCGGGCGGGTGAGGAAGCCCGGCCGGTACAGCAGCATCTTCACGATGTCGGGACTGTCCACGCGCGACATCGTCGACGTGAGCGTGAGGAAGAGTGTGGCGCGGCGGCGGTGGCCGTGGTCGAGAACGGACAGTCTCATCGGGACTCCTGAGCGTCGAGGTCGTGCAGACGGCCGGCGAGGAATCGTCGGTCGGCGGGGTTGGTGGCGAGCCGGTGTGCGTTCCGATACGCCTCTGCGGCCTCCGCGGCGCGGCCGAGGCGGCGCAGGAGATCTGCGCGGGCCGCGTGCAGCAGGTGGTAATTGTCGAGGCCGTCGATCCGGTCGATCAGCAGCAGACCCTCGCCCGGGGTGGTGGCCATGCCCACGGCGACCGCGTGATTGAGCGTCACCACCGGCGAGGGGGCCGCCGCGAGCAGTTCGGCGTAGAGGGCAGCGATGCCGCGCCAATCCGTCCGATCGGCCGACGCGGCCTGGGCATGGAGGGCGGCGATCGCGGCCTGCAACTGGTACGGGCCCGGTCTTCCCAGGCGCAGTGCCCGATCCAGCAGCCCGACAGCCTCGACTATTTCGGCGCGATCCCAGCGGGACCGATCCTGGTCCGCCAACAGCACCACATCACCGGCAGGGTCGTAGCGGGCGGTGCTGCGCGAGTCGTGCAGCAGCAACAGCGCGACCAGTCCGGCCGCTTCGGGCTCGTCGGGCATGAGGGCGGCGACCAGTTCGGCGAGCCGGATCGCCTCCCGGCGCAGTGTGCGGTGTTCGGGTCGGTCGGGGTCGGTGGTGTAGCCGTGGGTGAAGATCAGGTACACCACCGAGAGAACGCCGGCGAGCCGTTCGGGCAGCAGATGGTCGGCCGGGACGTCCAGGCTGATGCCGGCGTCGCGGATCTTCCGTTTCGCCCGCACCAGGCGTTGCGCCAGTGTCGGTTCGCCGACGAGGAACAGCCGGGCGATCTCCCCGGCGGTCAGCCCCGCCACGGCCTGCAGAGTGAGCGCGACCCGTGCGTCCTCCGACAGGGCGGGGTGGCAGCACGTGAATATCAAGCTCAGTCGCTCGTCGCCCGTTTCGAGAAGGCTGCTCTCGCCGAGTTTCGTCATCGTCGTCACCGCCTCGGGCTGCGCACCGAGCTGCGCGAGTTTGTCCCGTCCGACCCGCGCGCGCCGAAGCCGGTCGACGGCGCAATTGCGGCCCGCGGTCAGCAACCAGGCCACCGGGTCGTCCGGCGCCGTGTCACCCCATTTGCGCAGCGCGAGTGCGCACGCGTCCTGGAGCGCGTCCTCCGCGAGTTCGAAGTCGCCGAGTGCGCGGATCAGGGCCGCGAGCATCAGGGTCCGGTGCTCGCGGTAGACGCGCTGCAGGATCGCCGCCGAACTCATTTTTCGTTCGCCGCCCCGACGATCGGCCGCACCTCGATCGAACCCTGCTCCGCCATCGGGCACAGCGCGGCCAGTTCCAGGGCCTCGTCCAGGTTGCGGCAGTCGAGGATGTAGGCCCCGCCGAGGTGCTCGTGGGTTTCGACGAAGGGTCCGTCCGTGATCAGCGTCCGGCCGTCCCGGACACTGACGGTGGTGGCGGTGTGCTCGGGGTGCAGCGGGTGCCCGCCGACGAACACGCCCCGGCGGCGGCACTCGTCGGCGAACGCATTCACCCTGGCCATGGCCCCGGGAAACTCCGGGTCGTCCGGGTCGGGCCGCTCACAGTTGTAGATCAGCAGCATGTACTGCACAGCTCCTCCAATCACCACTGTCACGATGTCTCGAAGAAATGACGAACGGACCGACCGGATCTCGACACGACCGGGCGACGGAATACGGTCGCCGCCTCTTCGTTGTCACGTCATTGTCCCAGGGACACGGATCGGCAGGCCCTCCGTTATCCGCGGTCGATGTTCCGACCGTTGCGGAGGAGGACCCGAACGGCCACTGCGCTGCCGGTGAGGAGAGCTCCCACGGCACACCACGGTGCGGCGAGGGGCCACCCGGTGGACGGTACGGCGTCGACCAGGGCGCCGAGGGCAACGGATCCGAGCAGGACCGCGGCTCCACCGACGGAGGCGAACAGGCCGTAATACGTTCCGAGCCGGCGACCGGAGGCCATGCGGGCAATCGCATCTCGTGCGACCGGCATGGCGATCATCTGGCCGAGCGCGAGCAGGAGTACGAAGCCGGCGAGTGGTATCAGTCCGGGTAACCCGCGGGGTTGGACGGGGACGGCGAGGGCCATGACGCCGAAACCGACGGCCATGACGGCGAGACCGAGGGGAAGGGCGGCGTGGGTGTTCGCCCGCCTCGTGACAGGCAGTTGTGCGGCGACGACGAACATCGACGACAGGGCGAAGAACCAGCCGAGCGGGGACTGCGAGCCCCAGACCCGCTCCACCGCCAGCGGCAGCAGCAGGTACAGCTGGTTGTACGCGACCAACTGCGTGCTCATCACCGCGGCGAAGAGGAGGAACCGCCTGTTCCCGAGTATTTCCCACCAGCCCTCGCACCAGCTGTCGGTGGCGTGGGAGCCCGGCCCGGACGGCAGCCACCGTACGTGCGCGAGCAGGATGGCGACGAATACCCCGGCCGCGGCGAGGCACGCGGCCGAGAAGTCGGCGAGCAGCAGTACCGATCCGACGAGCGGACCGGCGAACGACCCGATCTGCCCGCACACGTTGAACAGCGCGAACGCGTCCACCCGGGACCGTCCCCCGTCGTCGGTTCCGCCCGCAGCCGTGGCGAGCGCCGCTTCGACAGCGGGCGAGAACAGGGCGCCCGCGAACCCGGTCAGGATGGTCGCGACCACGATCCCGGAGACCGACGTGAACAATGCGAACCCGGCGAAACCGAGGATGCGGCAGACGCAGCCCGACAGCACAACCGGTTTGACACCCCAGCGGTCGGCGAGCGAACCGCCGACGAAGAACAGTCCCTGCTGCGAGAAGGTGCGCAGACCGAGCACGGCGCCGACGAATGCCGCTCGCAGACCGAGATCCTCGGACAGATGCACCGACAGATAGGGCAGCACCATGAAGAAGCCGACGTTGAATGCGAGTTGGGTGAGGACGAGCAGCCGGACCTCGGGGGTCGCCGCGGCCAGACTGCGCAGCAGCGACCATCGGCCCACGAAACGACCACGGGTGTCCGTCTCCGTCACGAGTCGAGGTTCCTCAGTGGACGGGGACGGGAACCGGTCCCGGCTCGAACAGGATGGACAACCGACCCTTCACCTCGTCGACGAGTACCTCGGCGCGGACGTTGTACACCTGGGCGATCAGGTCCGACGTCAGCACCTCGGCCGGGGTTCCGCCGGCCACCACGCGACCGTCTTTCAGCACGATGACGGTGTCGCAGAACATGGCGGCGAGGTTGAGGTCGTGCAGGGCGATCACGCTGGTGACCGGCAACCGCGTGACGAGTGAGAGCAACTCCAGTTGGTGGTGGATGTCGAGGTGATTGGTCGGCTCGTCGAGGAGCAGCTCGCGCGGTTGTTGAGCCAGGGCACGGGCGATCTGCACTCGTTGTTTCTCGCCGCCGGACAGTCTGTGCCAGAGCCGATCCGCCTTCGCCGTGAGACCGGTGTGCTCGAGCGCGTCGGTGACGGCGGCGTCGTCGGCGGCCGGGTTGCCGCCGAACGTCCCGCGGTGCGGGATCCGTCCGAGTCGCACCACGTCGCGCACACTGATGTCGACATCGGTGTCGGCATGCTGACTCACCACGGCGACAGCTCGCGCAATGTCCTTGCGACGCACGGTGGTGAGGTCGTCGCCGTCGAGTGTCACGACACCGGAGGTGGGGCGGACGACGCCGTTCAGCAGCCGCAGCAGAGACGACTTGCCGGATCCGTTGGGTCCGAGCAGACCCACGGTCGCACCCTGTTCCGGTGTGACGGTGACACCGTCGACGACGAGTGCACCTCCACGGTTCCACGTGACGTCGTCTGCGTGGAGTGTCACTGGGCTCTCCTTCGCCGGGACAGAATGACGATGAACGCGGGAACGCCGACGAGGGCGGTGCCGACACCCACCGGAAGCGGGGTGGGTGCGAACGCGACCCGGGAGACGGCGTCCACCCACACCATGAAGACGGCACCCATCACCGCGGTCGCCGGGATCAGGCGACTGTGTGTGGGGCCCACGAGGAATCGTGCGGCGTGGGGGAGGACGAGCCCGACGAAGCCGATCGCCCCGGCGACGCTGACGAGGGTCGCCGTGATGATCGCCGTGACCACGAGGAGCAGGAGTCGGACCTTGCCTACGGCGATGCCGAGCGACGCCGCCACCTCGTCGCCGAAGGAGAAGGCGTCGAGGACGTACGCGTAGCGCAGGCACAGGGCGGTGCCGGCGAACACGATGATCGCGCACAGGGTGACGTCGTCCCAGCGGACGCCCTCGAGGGAGCCGAGCAGCCAGAACATCACGCCGCGGGTCTCGTCGGAGTCGGCGAAGGCGAAGATCACGAACGACGTGAGCGCCGAGAACAATTGGGTGCTCGCGACGCCCGCGAGGATGACACGGTCGTTGTTGCCGCCGGAGAGGTGGGCGAGCAGCAACACCAGCCCGAACGCGACCAGTGCGCCGATGAACGCGCCGCCGGACAGTCCGAGCGCTGCGCCGCCGACCCCGAGCACGCCCACCACCACCGCGCCGGTCGACGCACCCGACGAGATCCCCAGGACGAACGGGTCGGCGAGCGGGTTGCGCAGCAGTGATTGCATGATGACGCCGCAGAGTCCGAGTCCGGCGCCGCACGCGGCGGCGACCAGTGCCCGGGGCAGGCGTTCCTCCCACACGATCGCGTTCTTCGACAGCCGCACCGGGATATCCGCGAGTCCCAGGTGATTGAGCAGCACGTCGCGAACGTTGACCAGTGAGACATCCGCCGGGCCGAGGGTGACCGCGACGAGAATCGACAGTCCGAGCGCGACGACGCCGCCGGCCGCGATCAGCGTCCCGAACACCCACCGCCGCCGAACCGGTGCGGGGACACCGGTCTCGGCGTGGTCGAGGGTCGCAGTCAGGACGGAACCTTCTGGTCGCGAAGGCCGGCAGCGACCTTCTCGAGGCCGTCGACGGCGCGGATCGACGGGTTCATCTCGGCGCCGTGCAGCGCGATGTACCGCTTGTCGCGCACCGCATCGAGGTTCTGCGTCACCGGGTCGGATTCGAGGAAGGCGATCTTGTCCGCCAGCAGGTCGCCGGGGAAGCGGTTGCGGAGCAGGTCGCCGAGGATCAGGACGTCCGGGTTCCGTTCCACCACGATCTCCCAGCCCACGGGCGACCAGTCGTCGGTGAGGTCGGAGAACACATTGGTGGCGCCGACCGACTTGGCGAGCAGGCTCGCGGACCCCAGGCCGCCGGCCACGTACGGACTCTTGGTGTCGGCGAACCAGAAGGCTGTCGACACATTCGACTTCTCGATCGACCGCAGAGCCGCGGCTTCTCGTTCCTTCAGTTCCGCGATCAGCTGGGTTCCCCGCTCGGTCACGTCG